>JBMYJR010000014.1:0-52178 GCA_049594615.1 Flavobacteriales bacterium | reverse complement strand
CACCTGGACGGTGACCGACGTAGCAGGAAACGCTGCTACCTGCACCCAGTCTGTGACCATCACCGACGACCAAGCGCCTGTTGTAACATGCCCTGCTGACATCACTGTGGATGCTGATCCAGGCGCATGTGCTGCCCTGGTCAACTTCGCGCCAGCTACTGCTGCCGACAACTGCAGCGTTGACACCATCGAAAACGACTTCAACGGCTCAGCCGATGCTTCTGGTACCTACCCCGTAGGCACAACCACCATCACCTGGACCGCGACCGATATCCATGGCAACACACACACTTGCCAGCAGAATGTGACCGTAGTGGACAACCAACTCCCTACCATCACATGCGCTGCCAACCTGACTCAAACAGCAGATGCGGGTCAGTGCGGCGCCATGGTTGACCTCGAGGTGCCGGCTACCACTGACAACTGTGGTGTGGCTTCCATCGAGAACGACTACAACAACTCCGGCGATGCCGATGATACCTACCCCGTAGGTACCACCATCATCACCTGGACAGTGACCGACGTGAACGGAAACACCAACACCTGTACCCAGGAGGTAACCATCACCGACGACGAGCAGCCTAGCATTGCCTGTGGTGCGGCCATCAGCCAATCTGCCGACGCTGGCGTTTGCCAAGCGCTGGTAGATGTAGATGCGCCTGCTACTGACGACAACTGCGCCGTAGCCAGCATCGGAAACGATTACACCGGTACTGATGACGCCGATGGCATCTACCCTGTAGGTACCACCGTGATCACTTGGACCGTGACCGATATCCACGGCAACACCAACACATGCACCCAATCGGTAACTGTGACCGACGACGAACAACCGTCGATTACTTGTCCTGCCGACCTGACTCAAACCGCCGATGCGGGTGTATGTGTTGCTGCCTTGGATCTGGATGTTCCTGCCACCGCGGACAACTGTGGCGTGGCTTCGATCGAGAACGACTACAACGGAACCGACGACGCGGACGACATCTACCCTGTAGGTACCACCGTGATCACCTGGACGGTGACCGACATCCACGGGAACACCAACACCTGTGCTCAGGAGGTGACCGTGACCGATGATGAACTGCCGACCATCACTTGCCCTGCAGACGTGAACCAAACCTCTGATAGCGGTGCATGTGAAGCTGCTGTAGTGATCGCTGCTCCAGCGACTGCTGACAACTGCGGCGTGGCCAGCGTAGTGAACGACTACAATGGCACCGCTGATGCTTCGGATGTCTACCCTGTAGGCACAACGACCATCATCTGGACCGTATTCGACCTGGCCGGAAATACCGCTACTTGCGAGCAGACGGTGACCATCACCGACGATGAGGCTCCGGCCATCACCTGTGGCGCTGCCATCACTCAAACCGCCGATACAGGCGTATGTCAAGCAGCCGTTGCGATTGCTGCTCCTGGCATGGCGGACAACTGTGGTGTGGCCAGCATTGTGAACGACTACAACAACACTGCTGATGCTTCAGACGTGTACCCTGTGGGCACCACTGTGATCACCTGGACCCTGACCGACATCCACGGCAACACCAATACCTGTACTCAGGAAGTGACCGTGACCGATGACGAACAGCCACAAATTGCCTGTGCTGGAGACATGACCCAAACTGCTGACGCGGGTGGTTGTGACGCAGTTGTCACCATTGAAGTGCCCGTTACCGCTGACAACTGTGGTGTGGCGAGCATTGTGAACGACTACAACGGCACCGCGAGCGCTTCAGATGTGTACACCATAGGCACCACCACCATCACTTGGTCGGTAATCGATATCCACGGAAACACCAGCACCTGCTTGCAAACTGTGACCATTACCGACGATGAGCTGCCGACCATCACCTGCCCTGCTGATGTGAACCAAACCGCCGATGCCGGCGTGTGTGAAGCAGCTGTGTTGATTGCTCCAGCGGTAGCCGATGACAACTGCGGCGTGGCCAGCGTGGTGAACGACTACAATGGCACTGCTGATGCTTCAGACGTGTACCCAGTGGGCACCACCATGATCACCTGGACTGTGACTGACCTCGCCGGCAACACCGCCACTTGCGAGCAGACCGTGGTCATCACCGACGACGAAGCGCCAAGCATCACCTGTCCTGCTGACATTTCACAAACCGCCGAAACTGGTGTTTGTCAAGCGGCTGTACTGGTGACCCTGCCAGGTGTGAATGACAACTGTGCGGTGGCTACCGTGACCAACGACTACACCGGCACCAGCGATGCCTCTGATGTGTACCCTGTGGGCACCACCACCATCAGCTGGACCGTGACCGATATCCACGGCAACAGCACCACCTGCGCCATGGAAGTGACCGTGAATGACGACGAAGCGCCACAAGTGGTGTGCCCTGATGCGGTAACCTTAGGCAGCGACCTTGGTACCTGCGAGGCGGCCATCACCCTGGATGCGCCCTTCCACATGGACAACTGTGGTGTGGACACCGTGATCAACGATTACAATGGCACCAGCGACGCTTCGGACACCTACCCTGTAGGCACCACCGTTGTGACCTGGACCGTGACCGACATCCACGGCAATGTGACCACCTGCACCCAGGAGGTGACTGTAGAAGACACCGAGGCTCCGGCCATCGCATGTCCTGCCGATGCGGTAGTGTTTGTAAACGACCAATGTGAGTTTGAAGTGCCCGATTACACCGGCAGCACCACCTCATCGGACAACTGCGACATGGACCTGACTTTGACCCAAACTCCAGCACCAGGCACTGTCCTGAGCGGTTCGGGCACCGTACAGACCATTACCGTGACCGCTACCGATGATGCGGGCAACGCCACCTCGTGCAGCTTCGACATCACTCTGGACGACGCGATTGCACCTGCGATCACCTGCCCAGGCACCCAAACCGAGTTTGTGAATGACGCGTGTGAATTCACCATGCCTGACTACACCGGCATGGCGGGTGTGACCGACAACTGTGACGCCTTCACCGTGACCCAATCTCCAGAGGCCGGCACCGTGTTCACCTTGGGCACCTTTGAGGTGACCTTGACCGCGACCGATCCCGACGGCAACTTTACCACCTGCGTGTTTGATATGGTGGTAATGGACAACACCGCTCCTGTGGTGACCTGCCCAGCTGACGTGGTTGAGCCTTTGGGCGAGGCGTGCTCGTTCACCCTGTTGGACTACACTGAACAGGTGGTAGCTTCGGACAACTGCAGCGATGTGACCATCGTTCAGACTCCTGCACCAGGCACCGAAATCAGCGCGAATCAGACCATTACCATGGACGTGACCGATGAGAGCGGTAACCTGACCACCTGCACCTTCGAGGTGATCTTGGAAGACTTCATCGCTCCTGAAATCACCTGCCCTGGGGACATCGAGGTAGAGAGCACCGTAGGTGAGTGTGGCGCTGTGGTGAACTACCCCCTGGTAGAAGCCAGCGACAACTGCACTGTGGCCGACGTGAGCCTGATCGAAGGCTTGACTTCGGGATCGTTCTTCCCTGTAGGCACCACCGTGGTGACTTGGGAAGTGACCGACAGCTTCGGCAACACAGCCTCATGCAGCTTTGAAGTCACCGTAGAGGACAAGGAAGCACCCGCCATCGCCTGTCCAGAGGACATTGCTGTGGATACCGACCTGGGCGTGTGTGGCGCGGTTGTGACCTACAACCTGCCCGCCGTCAGCGACAACTGTGAGGTAGCCGAACTGACCCTGACCGAAGGCTTGGCTTCGGGCGAAACCTTCCCCGTGGGTGAGACCGAAGTAAGCTTCGAGGTGATCGACATCCACGGCAACGAGAGCGAGTGCACCTTCGTGGTGACCGTAACCGACGCCGAGGCACCAACTGTAGTGGCGTGCCCCGAGGACATCGTGGTCAACAACGACGCTGGCGAATGCGGCGCGGAAGTGACCTTCGAAGCTCCTGAAGTGACCGACAACTGCGGTGTGGAAGACGTGGAATTGGTAGACGGATTGGAGGGCGGCGAGTTCTTCCCACTGGGCACCACCACCAACACCTGGATGATCACCGACGAGGCCGGCAACATCAGCTTCTGCACCTTCACTGTGACCGTTGAAGACGCTGAGGCGCCTGTAATCAGCTGTCCAGAAGACGTGATCGTGAGCAACGACCCAGGCATCTGCGGTGCGGTGGTTGAATTCCCTGCCCCAGAGATGACCGATAACTGCGGCAACCCAACCATGGTACAAACCGGCGGTCTGTTGAGCGGGGACTTGTTCCCTGTGGGTGCCACTCCAATCAGCTACGAGGCCACCGATGAAACCGGCAACGTGTTCATCTGCACCTTCAACGTGATTGTGGAAGACACCGAAGCTCCAGTGATCGAATGCGGCGAGGACATCGTTCAAGAAGATCCGATTGTGACCTACGAACTGCCTGCCTACAGCGACAACTGCGGCGCCGAGCTGCAACTGGTGGCTGGCCTGGAAAGCGGCGATGTATTCCCACACGGCATCACCGAGGTGGTGTACATGGCCATCGACGAGGCAGGCAACAGCGTAGAGTGCGGCTTCTCAGTATTGGTGAACACCCCACCTACCGGCAACGACGACACCGCTGACCTGTTGGAAGAGGACGACGAAATCGAAATCGACGTGCTGAACAACGACTGGGATTTGGACGGCGACGAAATCCACATCTGCGGCGCTTGGGCAGCCGAAGGCGAGGTTGAAATCGAAGACGGCCTGCTGATCTACAGCGTAGAAGACGATTGGTGTGGTGTGGATACGGTAACCTATGTGGTGTGTGACGAGTATTTCGCAAGCGACACCGCTCAAGTCCTGATCCAGGTAGAGTGTTTCATCGATCTGATCATCCCCGAGGCGTTCTCGCCAAACGGTGATGGTACCAACGATACGTTTGAAATCCTTGGCTTGGAAGACTTCCCCGGTAACGAGCTGATCGTTTTCAACCGCTGGGGACACCAAGTCTACAAAGCCACCGACTACCAGAGCGACTGGGGCGGACAGGCGGACGTAAAACTGACCCTGGGCAATGGCCTTTTGCCCACAGGAACCTACTTCTACATCCTAAAGCTGGGCGAAGAACGCAGACCAGTGAAAGGGTACGTTTACCTGAAACGCTAAGGCCAAACTTGACTAACGACCTCACATGCAACAAGCCATGAATACATTGAAGACCTTTACGCTGATCGCTGTGATCCTGGGCTGTTCAACCACAGCCTGGGGCCAGCAGGAAGCCATCTATGCGCACTTTGTCAACCACCAGGGCATTGTGAACCCGGCCTACACAGGTTACCGTGAAGCCGCCAACGTTTCTGTGATTCACCGCAGCCAATGGGTGGGTTTCAAAGGTGCGCCTAACACGGACTACGTGATATTTGATACCCCGCTTCGTTTTGACGAACTGGCCCTTGGCGGATCCTTTATGTACGACAAAATTGGCCCAACCAGCGAAGTGGCCTTGACCATGGACGCAGCGTACCGTGTACGACTGAGCAACAAAACGACGCTGTCCTTTGGACTCAAGGGCTCCATGAGCATGTACCAGGTGAACTTGACCGACCTGGACCTGATCAGCGACTACTACGGCAGCAACGACGAACTGTTTGCCACCAACCCACGCAGCATGCTGCTTCCCAACGTAGGCGCTGGGGTGTTTTACAACAAGACCGACTGGTTCATTGGAGTGAGCGTGCCACGCATGTTGCGCTATACCATTGGTGACAAGCAACAAACTGTATACGAAGGTTTGACCGGTAAAACCGAGCCGACCGCATACTTGTCGGGCGGCAAGACCTTCAAAATCGACCGCGACTACAAGATCAAGGTGACCAGTTTGACCCGTGCCACAGCAGGTGCGCCGCTTTCCACCGGTTTATTTTCGAGCCTGTTGATCATGGACCAGTTTGACGTGGGCGGCTTTTACTTCTTCAAAGAGGTAGCCGGGCTGTATTTCAACTGGAGCCCGACCACAAAATGGTCCTTTGGGTACAGCGCTGATTTTGCCACGAACGCATTGATTTCCACCAACTACGGCAGCCATGAGATCATGGTCAATTACTACCTCAAAGGAAAACGCAAGCGCATCGTGTATCCGCGCTACTTCTAATCTCGTGAGGGAAACAGCCTGACTTGTCTTATGACCAAATTTGCCGGCAACACGGGTTCAGCCTAACGCCTTATAAGAAGTGCTTCTAAAGCAAGGGAGATGCAGCCCTGATTTAGAAGCACTTCTGCAAAAAACCCACAGATTCCCGCGCCAAAACCTACATCGCCAGCCCGCGCTAGGAATGCGAATTCCAATCGGACCCGACGCAGTATGGGTGCAAGAAACCCCAAGTCGACACCTTGTGGTGCTTGGAAATCCAAGCCTTTACCGATCCGCGAGGAGCCCCTCCCTACAACTCGAAACTGAGCGAACGTCGCGCGCATTGCGTGCAGCGCTGTACGGGCATTCAAGGGGGATACGGACGTCCACTCGTGCTGGATTAGCAGGAGGCAAAAAAATCAAATCGCGCTCTCGGACGCGCAGCGTGCTGCTGGCATCAATCAAAACCAATTGAACCGCCGCGCTGAATTCCATTTTGTTGTCAAGCGATCGCCTGCAGGTGGGCCGTCGGGTTGTACTTTTGAGGCGTCCAACATACCTGCCATGGAATACCGCATTGAAAAAGACACCATCGGGGAAGTAAAAGTCCCCGCCGACAAATACTGGGCTGCGCAAACCGAGCGCTCCCGCAACAATTTTCGCATTGGCCCGAGCGCTACCATGCCCATGGAAATCGTTCGGGCTTTTGCGTACCTGAAAAAAGCGGCCGCATACACCAACTGTGACTTGGGTGTGCTGGAAGCCTCCAAGCGCGACCTCATCGGCCAGGTGTGTGACGAAATCCTGGAAGGCAAGCTGGACGACCAGTTTCCACTGGTGGTGTGGCAAACCGGCTCGGGCACCCAGAGCAATATGAACGTCAACGAAGTGGTGGCCATGCGCGCCCACGTGCTCAACGGTGGCAAGCTGGGTGAAGGCGACAAGCCCCTCGCCCCAAACGACGATGTAAACAAAAGCCAGTCGTCCAACGACACCTTTCCCACCGCCATGCACATTGCGGCCTACAAGATGATTGTGGAGACCACCATCCCAGGCGTGAAGCAACTGCGTGACAGCTTGGATGAGCGCGCCAAAGCCATGGCCAACGTGGTGAAGATCGGACGCACCCACTTGATGGATGCCACCCCGCTCACCCTCGGACAAGAATTCTCGGGCTACGTGTCGCAACTGGACCACGGCCTCAAGGCGTTGAACAACACCCTGGCCCACCTCTCGGAATTGGCCTTGGGCGGCACCGCGGTAGGTACGGGAATCAACACCCCTGAAGGCTATTCGCCCAAGGTGGCGGAGTACATTGCCCAGTTCACCGGCCTGCCGTTTGTGACTGCGGAAAACAAATTTGAAGCGCTGGCCGCACACGATGCCATTGTGGAAACCCACGGTGCATTGAAGCAGCTCGCGGTTTCACTCAACAAGATTGCCAACGACATTCGCCTGATGGCCTCGGGGCCACGCTCGGGGATTGGTGAGCTCACCATTCCGGCCAACGAGCCCGGTTCTTCCATCATGCCCGGCAAGGTGAACCCCACCCAATGCGAAGCCATGACCATGGTGTGTGCCCAAGTTATGGGCAACGATGTGGCGGTCACCATTGGCGGCACCCAAGGCCACTACGAGCTGAACGTATTCAAGCCCATGATGGCCCGCAACATTCTGGAATCGGCCCGTTTGATTGGCGATGCATGTGTAAGCTTTGAACAACACTGCGTACGCGGCATCCAACCCAACACCGAACGGATTGATGATTTGGTGAACAACTCATTGATGCTGGTGACCGCCCTCAACACCAAAATCGGGTACTACAAGGCCGCGGAAATCGCCAACAAGGCGCACCGCGAACACACCACACTCAAGGCCGCAGCCCTCGCCCTCGGCTACCTCACCAGCGAAGAGTACGACCAGTGGGTGGTGCCGGCCAACATGACCGGATCCTCGAAATGATTCAGCTGGAGAACATCACTTTTGGGCCGTTCCAAGAAAACACCTTTATCCTGACGGCCGAGAACGGGGAGTGCGCAATTGTGGATCCGGGCAACAGCAACTCGGCCGAAAACGAGCACCTCAAAATGCTCATCGACGGC
The DNA here is from genome assembly GCA_049594615.1 of Flavobacteriales bacterium. Lineage (GTDB taxonomy): Bacteria > Bacteroidota > Bacteroidia > Flavobacteriales_D > Sanyastnellaceae > CAXPZW01. The sequence goes on along the minus strand of JBMYJR010000014.1, from coordinate 44,023 downwards.
CAAGGCCTCAGGCCCGTGCTGCTGCTCAACACCCACTGCCACATCGATCACGTGATGGGCAACGACTTTGTGCACCGTACCTGGGGGCTCATCCCTCAGGCACATCCGGACGAAGCCCCGATGTTTGAAATGGCCGAACGCTCGGCCCAGATGTATGGCATTCCGTACACCCCTGGCCCTGAGCCCGAATACACCCTACACCACGGCGACCACATTACCCTCGGCGATCACCGGTTTGAAATCCGACTTGCCCCGGGACATGCGCCCGGACACGTGGTGTTCATTCACCACCACCAACGCTTTGTAGTGGGCGGTGATGTGCTGTTTCGTCAAAGTGTAGGCCGCGTGGATTTGCCGCTGGGCGATGGGCCTACCCTGTCCCATTCCATTCGCGAGCAGCTCTACACCTTGCCAGACGATTTCTTGGTGCACCCAGGACACGGGCCTTCCACCACCATCGGATACGAGAAGGAAAACAATCCGTTTGTGCCTGCGCAAGGCAAAGGGATGTTGGACTAGGGAAACCCGTGCCGGCCCAAAACAGGCCCGCACCCTGCCACTGCGCGCAGCGCCCCCCTACTTGGTTTTCTGCATCGTGAACGAAAACGTAGACCCCACACCTTCGGTACTGCGCACATTGATGGTTTGGCCGTGGGCCTCCACCAAGTGCTTGACAATCGCCAAGCCGAGCCCGGTGCCGCCGTGGTGACGCGAGCGCGACTTGTCCACGCGGTAGAAGCGCTCGAACACACGTGGCAAGTGCTCGGCGGTCATGCCAATGCCATCGTCGGCCACCTCCACCAAAAAATCGGTGTCCATGTCGTAGAAACGCACCTTTGTGGTGCCGCCTTCCTTGCCGTACTTGATGGAATTCACCACCAGGTTGGTCAGGATTTGTTCCACGCGAGACCGGTCGGCATTGATGGGAATGACACCGTCCTTGGAGGAATTGATCACCAATTTGATGTTGGATTTCTTGGCCGTGTGTTCCAGCGACTCGATCACTTCACGTGCAAGTTTGTTGAGGTCAAAGTCTTCGCGGTAGAGCTCAAGGTTGCCGGACTCGATGCGGGTGATGCCGTCAAGGTCCTCCAAGAGCACCACCATGCGATCCACAGAACGGGCCGCCTTTTCCAGGAAAATGCGGTTGTGCCGCGGGTCTTCCAATGCGCCTTCCAGCAGGGTCAGGATGTAACCTTGAATATTGAAGACCGGGGTTTTGAGCTCGTGAGAGAGGTTGCCGATGTAGTCCCGGCGGAAGGAGTCCTGCTCGCGCAGGGAGCGGATTTCACTCACGCGGTCGTCGGCCCAGTCGAGTACGTCCTTTTTCACCTCGTCGAGCACATCCTCATTCATGGTAATGTCCGGACGTGGCCCTGTGCGCTTGAGGCGGTGAATGGCCTTGTAAATGATCTTGACCTTTTGGTAGATGAACCGTTCCACGGCCCACGCCACAATCATATAACCGGCCACAAATGTCACCAAACCGGCCACAGGAATCACACCCCAATGGATGGTCGAGGGCAAGAAAATCGCACAAAGTGACAGCAACACCACCACAGCGGCCGAGATCAACAGGGCCGTGCGTATGGCAACATTACGTGGGGTATTGGTGGCCATCAGCCTTCAAACTTGTAGCCGACGCCCTTGACGGTTTTGAAGTACCCGTCGCCGAGCTTCTCACGCAGCTTGCGGATGTGCACGTCAATGGTGCGGTCACCCACAATCACATCGTTCCCCCAGACCGAAGAAAGAATCACTTCGCGGGTGAACACGCGGCCAGGCTGTGAAATCAGCAATGCCAGCAGTTCAAACTCTTTTTTGGGAAGGTTGAGCTCCTCGCCGTCCTTGAGCACTACGTAGCGGTCCTTATCGATGGACACCCCGCGTGCGGAGAAGGTGCGGCGGTTCGCACCGGAATTTTCATGACGACGCATCAGCGCTTTGACCCGTGACACCAACACCCGTGGTTTGATGGGCTTGTTGATGTAGTCGTCGGCACCGGCATCAAAACCTGCGATTTGGCTGTAGTCCTCACCGCGAGCGGTCAAAAAGGCAATCATGGAATTGTCCAGCTGGGAGCGCTCGCGCATCTCCATGCAGGTTTCCATGCCGTCCATCTCAGGCATCATGACATCAAGCAAGATCAAGTCAGGAATCACGCGCAGCGCAATGTCAATGGCTTCACGACCATTGTTGGCCATGTGTACCTCAAACCCTTCTTTTTCCAAGTTGTAACCGATCAGGTCCAGGATATCCTGCTCATCGTCTACCAATAAAATCTTGTGATTGCTCATAATCGGTGGCGTCGAAAGTCGTTATTCGCTTGCAAAACTATTCCCGTCAGGTTAAGCGCGCGTTAAAGCAGCCTTATGCTAGCCGGGCGACATGGGCGAATTGTGGTTTCCAACCTTCTGATTCTTAAATGTATAAAGACCGGAGAAGGAAGTGGAGGCCTGACCTGCTATTTTTGAACTCAAACCCTCAATGTCCATGCGGCTTCGCGCAGAAAACATCGTTAAAATCTACGGCAAACGCACGGTTGTCAAAGGTGTCTCATTTGAAGTCAACCAAGGGGAAATCGTGGGATTGCTCGGCCCCAACGGTGCGGGCAAAACCACATCGTTCTACCAAATCGTAGGGCTGATCAAACCCAACGATGGCGCGGTTTACCTGGACGATCAGGACATCACACGCTTGCCCATGTACAAGCGTGCGCAGTTGGGCATTGGCTACCTGCCGCAAGAAGCCAGCGTGTTCCGCAAACTCACGGTAGAAGACAACATCAAAGCCGTACTCGAGCTCACCAAGCTGACCAAAAAAGAGCAGCACATGCGCCTGGAGGCGCTGCTGGAAGAGTTTGGATTGGCGCACCGGCGAACCTACCGCGGAAACGTGCTTTCAGGAGGAGAACGCCGCCGCACAGAAATCGCACGCGCATTGGCCACCGACCCCAAATTCATCCTGCTGGACGAACCCTTTGCCGGGGTTGACCCCATCGCCGTAGAAGACATTCAAGGGATTGTCGCGCGTTTGAAAACCAAGAACATCGGCATCCTGATCACCGATCACAACGTGCAGGAAACCCTCTCAATCACCGACCGCGCCTACCTGCTGTTTGAAGGCAACATCCTGCGCAGCGGTACGGCCGAAGAGTTGGCCGCCGACGAGCAAGTGCGCAAAGTGTACTTGGGGCAAAACTTCCAGCTCCGCCGCGCCAAGGACTTTACAGGCTCCGCACCTCAGCAAGACGCATAACGTACTTGCCTACAATGTCAAACTCCAGATTGATGCGCTGACCCGGCTTCAGCGTGTGGAATGTGGTTTCCTGGTAGGTATACGGAATGATGGCCACCGAAAAAGTCTCCATGCCCGCATCCACGACTGTGAGGCTCACCCCATTGATGGTCACCGAACCTTTTTCCACCAGCAACGCCCGGTGTGACTCCGGATATGCCAAGGTGTACACCCAACTGCCGTCTTGCTCCTCCACAGACACCACGCTCCCGGTGGCATCCACATGGCCCTGCACAATATGACCGTCCAGCCGTGCACCGATTTGAGTGCACCGTTCCAAGTTGACCACATCGCCCGCTTGCAGGTCACCGATATTGGAGCGCTGCAGGGTCTCGTCGATGGCGGTCACCGTGTACTGGTCGCCCTCGATGGCCACCACGGTCAAACACACGCCGTTGTGGGCCAAGCTTTGGTCGATTTGGAGTTCTGAGGTGAACGGACAAGACAGGGTGAGATGCACGTTGGTGCCTTCGCGCTGGAGCGAAACCACGGTGCCCAAGGCTTCAATGATGCCGGTGAACATGGTTGGTGATTTAGGGGTGCAAGTTAGCGGACTTACTCGCGGAAACTGCCCTTGGTGTCCAGCACGGTGATGTACCCGCTCGTGGCGGATTCCTTAATGCCGGTCAGTCGGATGGCAGAGACCTTGAGGACATAATAATACGTCCCGTCGGCAATGGGTTCACCCGAGTTCATGGAAGTGCCGTCCCAGTCGATGGCAGGATCGCTGGTTTCAAACACCAGTCCCCCCCAGCGGTTGAACACTTGGAACTCCACCGAATCAATGAAGCGGTAGCTTGGGAAGGGTTGGAACAGGTCGTTGAACCCGTCGTTATTGGGAGTGAAAATGTTGGGCAGATCGTACTCGGGACAGTTGTCAGTACACACCGTGTCGCTGGGCAAACTTTCGTTCTGTGACAAAGAACCGTCTGGACCTGGCAACAGAGAGTCCAAGGCGGTCACATAGAAGCAACCGGCAATGGTGTTCAAGTCCAGGTTCTCGTTGAAAATGTAAGTGGTATCCGCCGCGCTGTCGATGCTGGCCAGCAGCTCAAATCCGCTGGTATCGGTCGGGGCGTAGTACAGGTTGTAACCGGTCACATCATCCGAACCGCACAGGGTGGCAGGTTGAACCCACCCCAGGTAGGTCTGCTGCGCCTCACAATCGGCCAAGGCATCCAGCATTGGGGCGCAGGGCGGAGTGAGGTCAAAGGGCTGGCCGCACACCTCTTGGGAGAAGTTCTCCAACGGATCGGGAATGCCAGGGGTGTCGTAGGTACCGGCAGCCACCACTTGGTAGCAGTACTCGGTGTTGTTGATCAGACCCGTGTCGGTGTACGTGGGCTCAGTGGTGGTGCCAATGAGCACAAACCCGGTCACGTCCGGATCAAAGCGGTACACGTCGTAAGCGGTGTTGTTCCAAGGCTGTTGGAAGTTCATCACCAACGTGATTTGGTTATCGTTGGGCTCCAAGGTCAGGTAGGTGGAGGTGGCATTCTGCGAGGTGCTGAACAGCTCTCCGTTGGCGTAGAACTCCACTTTGTAGGTGTGCCCTTGCGTCTGGGTATCGATGCCCGAGTGGGTGAACGACAGGTCATCAAAGAACAGGTCGCTGCTCTCGATGCTGGTGTAGATCAAATCCGTGGCGTCGGCAAAGCCATTGCTGTGGTACAGACGGTATTGGTAAGGCGGCAAGACCGTTTCGGTGTCCACCTCGATGGGGGTAAACCACTCCACCGATACTTGGCCGTTGGCCGCATCGGTCACGTCTACAGAAGCCTTGGTCATCAGCGGGGCGTCCAAACGCAATTCGGCGCAGAATTCTTCGGAGGCCACACTCTCAGCACCATCAGGCCAACACGCTACAATGCGGTAGCAGTAGAACCCGCTGAAGAAATCGCCCAATTCGTCCGAGAAGCTGGAGGTGTCCAAGCCTTCCACGGTGCCCGCCAAGGTGTAACCGGCCTCATCGGGAATGCCGGTCTCGCAATAATCGGGTTCCCAGTCTGAGGAACCGATGCGGCGGTAAATCTTGTAGTTGAAGTCCTCCCAATCGTCCGCGGGAAACTCGTCCAAACAGGTGTGTGGGTCCCAGGTGATTTGCATTTGCGCACCCAGTTGTTCGGCCGCGCCGTTTTCAACCGGGGTGGCCACCACCTGGATTTGCACGGTCTCGATGTCGGTGAGGTCGATGCCTGAGACGTTGTCCTCTGCTTTGAATAGCATTTGGTAGGACTGCGCGCGTACCTCAGCGCACTCGGGTGCCCAAGTGAACACGCCGCTGATGGGGTTGAAGGTGGCCGGATTTTCCACGCTGCTCAGTGGACCGCCCACTGCGGTGAGTGAGATGGAGTTGCCATCGGGATCGTCGGCCTCCACTTCAATGCTCAGGGTGTCGTAAATGCGAATGCACTGATCGGGGATCTCAGTGATCACCGGAGGTTGGTTGTCGCAAATGATCACGTTGATCTGCATGTCTCGCGTGACCGATCCCACTTTGACCCAGTCGATGCCCGTCCAGCGGAACTCTTCGATCAGAATGGCAATGTTGAACTCGCCGGCTTCGGGCGGGGCGTCCCACACGACGTCTCCGGTTTCGGGGTCGATGGTAAACAGGTCGCTCGCATCAGCGGTGGACTCAGCCGGGAATTCGTAACCAGGGATCACCGCGCAATCAAACCCGCGGCATTCCACCAAACTGTACTCCAGCCTGTCGCCATCGGGGTCAAACGCCCCGGGATTGTGGATCCACAGCTGGTTCAAGCACGCCTGTTCCTTGGGGTTGTTTTGCAGTTGTACCGAGTCGTTGTGGCCGGTGACCGGGCTGATGATCAACTCCGAGCGGATGCAAAACGGCACATCCACCGAGTTGGGGATGTTGAGTACCCCTTGGTTACGGTTGGGGTCAAGAACGGTGATGGTGTAGGTACCAGGGCCGTTGTAGGTATGGGTACCCACGTACCGATTGATCTGGCTGTCGATCTCTGGCAACAAGGAAATGGGCTCTTGACGCTCAAGGCTGTCGAGTTGGTCACCCTCGGGAATGTCACCCCAATTGATCTGCAACCAATCGCGATCGGCGATCACCGAGGTTTTGGTGCAGGTGGTGATGGTGACCTCGTATGTGTTGCCAGTGAGGTGGCGGTAGGTGACCTCCCCCGCGCGGTTGTGGGTGGCGTATAGCGATCCCACCACTCCCAAAATCAGGAAGAGCAACAGGACAAGAGATGGGATGCGCGCGTTTACCATGTGAATACAGTACGGGGAAAGGCGGCTTTCCCCTCCTTTACAAAACAGCCAAGCGGTCGAATTGTTATACCGCAAGGTGCGACAATACACGCAGAATCACAGGTCAGACGTTTGCTTAAATTTGCGCCTCGCCTCAACGGGGCACAGATGAGACAATCACCTGCACCAACAGGTGCACAGCGGGCGCCAAAAAATGGTTAACGCTGCCACCCACTACGCACACCGCACATGATCAAGGTCGGCATCACCATCGGAGACATCAACGGCGTAGGCCTGGAAACCATCCTGCAGGTCTTCAGCGACCAACGCATGAGCGAGATCGTCACTCCCATTGTCTACGGGCAGGTAGATGTTCTGCGTGAAACACGTAAGCAACTGGGCTTTGACCAATTCAAACACAACGGCATCCAAAACGCCGATGACGCGCGTCCCAAACGGGTTAACTTGGTATCGGTGAGCGACAAAGAAGTGCCCTTGCAATTTGGAGAAGCCACCCGCGCGGCTGGCGAACTGGCCTTTGCCTCCATCAAGCAGGCCGTGGAAGACCTGGCCAGCAACAAGATTGACGTCTTGGTCACCTGCCCCATCAACAAGGACACCATCCAAAGCGACCACTTCCAGTTCCCCGGCCACACCGAATACTTGGCCGATATGGCAGGGGTAGACCGCTACCTCATGCTGCTGGTCAGCGATGAAATGCGCGTGGGCGTGGCCACCGGACACATCCCACTGAAAGACGTCAGCAAGGTGCTCACCAAGGAGCTCATCCTGGAAAAGCTCGCCATCATGCGCGAATCGCTCCTCCGCGACTTTGGAATTGCCCAGCCCCACATTGCCGTGCTTGGACTCAACCCACACGCCGGAGACAACGGCTTGTTGGGCGATGAGGAAAAAGAGGTCATCATCCCTGCCATTCGAGAAGCCCGCGGAGAAGGCCACTACGTATTTGGCCCCTACGGTGCAGACGGGTACTTCGGCTCCAAGGTGTACAAGCAGTTTGACGCGACCTTGGCCATGTACCACGACCAAGGCCTGGCCCCGTTCAAAGCGTTGGCCTTCCACAGCGGCGTAAACTTCACCGCAGGCCTGCCCATCGTGCGCACCTCTCCGGACCACGGCACTGCTTACGACTTGGCCGGAAAAGGAGAAGCCTCACCCGATTCGCTGCGCAGCGCCATTTTCGCGGCCATCGACATCTACAACTACCGCCGCGAACACCGCGAATTTGCGTCGAACCCGCTCCAACCACAGGAGAAACCCAAGAAGAAAAACGAAAAAGAGAGCAGGGGCGCAGGGCGTAGCTAAAAACTCCCTATCTTTGCCCTCCCCAATTTTGAGGCGGCGTGGACGTGTTGAAAGCTTACACCATCCCCTTTGCAGGACTGAAGGCAGGAATGCACCACTTCGACTTCGAGTTGGACCCCACGTTCTTTGAGCAGTTTGCTGCCAGTGAAATTCAGGAAGCCACCGTGCAGGTGACCACGGAACTCGACCGCCGTGAGAACATGCTGGTCTTTCAACACGCACTTCGCGGTTCGTTTGCAACCGTATGTGATCGGTGCGGCGAGGCCCTGACCCTCCCATTAGAAGGTGACTTCGAGTTGGTGGTCAAGTTTGGCCCCGAGCGCGGCCACAGTGACGAGGAAATCCTCATCCTGGGCCCCAGCGATTACGAAGTGGAACTGGCACAGTACTTCTACGAGTATGCCCACTTGGCGCTCCCCTCCCGATCGGTTCACCCCGAAGACGGTTGTGACCCCAAGATGCTGGACTTGCTCGACGAGCACGCCCTCTGGGAACCAGAAGAAAGCGAAGAAGCCCCTTCTGACCCCCGTTGGGATGCACTCAAGAAGCTCAAGGGCGAGGACGAATAGGAATACGAACGGACCTTAAAATACCGCGTAATGGCACATCCAAAACGCAAACAGTCGAAAACACGTACGCGCAAGCGCCGTACCCACTACAAGGCCGAAGCGCCTAACGTATCTGTCTGCCCAACCACCGGTCAGCCGCACATGTTCCACCGTGCGCACTGGTTTGAAGGCAAGCTTTACTACCGCGGTAAAGTGGTGATGGAAAAAGAATCGTACGAAGCCTAACTTGGCTCCGTACATCTCCACTTGGACCCCACTCCCTCACGGGAGGTGGGGTTTCTTGTTTATCCCTATCCGGTTGTGAAATTCCGAAGGTGTTTAATCGACACCAATAGCAATGAACGTGCTATCTTAGCCGCTTTCATAAATCAAACCATACCCCGGTATGAGAGCAGCCATCACCGGCATTCAGGGCTATGTTCCTGACGACTTGCTGACCAATGCAGACCTCGAAAAGATGGTCGACACCAACGACGAATGGATCCGTTCACGCACGGGCATCGTCGAGCGACACATTCAAAAAGGCGAAGGCTTGGGCACTTCTGACATGGGCGTGGAAGCCGTCAAAGGGCTTCTGGCCAAAACCAACACCGCCCCAGAAGAGGTGGATTTGGTGATCTGCGCCACTGTGACACCGGACCACTTGTTCCCGGCCACAGCCAACATCATTTCAGACAAAGTGGGCATCACCAATGCCTGGAGCTTTGATCTTGGAGCCGCCTGCAGCGGCTTTTTGTTTGCCCTGACCACCGGTGCACAGTTTGTGGAATCCGGTCGCTACAAGAAGGTCATTGTTGTAGGCGCCGACAAAATGAGCGCCATTGTAGATTACACTGACCGCACCACTTGCGTATTGTTTGGCGACGGCTGCGGCGCTGTGATGCTCGAACCCACCGAGGAAGAGGTGGGCATCATGGACCACATCAATTACACCGACGGCAAGGGACGCCATTTCTTGAAGCAGCAAGCGGGCGGTTCTGTGGCGCCTGCCTCGAACGAAACCATAGCCAATCGAGAGCACTTCATCTCCCAAGACGGCCAGCCTGTATTCAAGGCTGCGGTGACCGGCATGGCCGATGTGGCTGCCGAAATCATGGAAAAGAACAACCTGTCAGGAGATGACGTGGCCTACTTGGTCCCTCACCAAGCCAACAAACGCATCATCGACGCTACCGCGCGTCGTATGGGTGTAGGCGAGGAGAAAGTGATGATCAACATCCAGAAATACGGCAACACCACCTCCGGAACCATTCCGCTTTGCCTACATGACTGGGAATCGACACTCAAGAAGGGCGACAACCTCATCCTGGCGGCCTTTGGCGGCGGATTCACTTGGGGTGCCGTTTGGTTGAAATGGGCGTACGACAACTAATTGTCATTCTTGCGCCAACGCTCAGTTGAATTTCCTTTACTTTGACCCCTGTCTCAAACCCCGTGTGGTATGAATATGACCGAAATTCAAGACCTCATCAAATTCGTGTCGAAGTCCGGCGTGACTGAGGTCGAGATCGAAGAAAAAGAGTTTAAGATCACCATCAAGGCAGAGCCCAAAACACGTCGTGGACGTGGGGCCAACCAAGAGCCGCAACAGGTGATCCAGCAAGTGCCTGTGGCCATGCCGCAGATGCAAGTCCCAATGGCCGCTGCCCCTGCAGCAGCTCCGGCCCCAGCTCCTGCTCCTGCTCCAGCAGCTCCCGCTGCCGAAGCGCCTGCAGCCGCTGAGGACAACAGCAAGTACATCGAGGTTCGCAGTCCTATGATTGGAACCTTCTACCGTTCTCCTTCTCCCGACAAACCTTCTTTTGTAGAAGTGGGTGACACCGTGAAAGCGGGAGATCCTGTGTGCATCATCGAAGCCATGAAACTGTTCAACGAGATCGAGTCGGAAGTATCCGGCAAGATTGTGAAGATCCTCGTTGACGACAGCTCGCCTGTAGAGTACGACCAGCCCTTAATGCTGGTAGACCCTTCGTAAGGCTCAGCTGAAAAGCTCCTCGCCATGTTCAAGAAAATCCTGATCGCCAACCGCGGTGAAATTGCGCTGCGTGTCATTCGCACGTGCAAAGAAATGGGCATCAAAACCGTTGCCGTTTACTCCACCGCAGACGCCGACAGTCTGCACGTGCGCTTCGCTGATGAAGCCGTGTGTATCGGACCGCCCTCAAGTACCGACAGCTACCTGCGCATCCCGAACATCATCGCAGCTGCGGAAATCACCAACTCAGACGCCATCCACCCCGGATACGGTTTCCTGAGCGAGAACGCCAACTTCTCGAAGATTTGCCGCGAGCACGAGATCAAGTTCATCGGTGCTTCTCCCGAAATGATCGAATCCATGGGTGACAAGGCTTCGGCCAAGCAAACCATGGCCGATGCGGGTGTCCCCACCATTCCAGGTTCCGACGGCCTGCTCGCCGACCTCGATGAAGCCATCAAGGTGGCCAAGAAGATCAAGTACCCCATCATGCTAAAAGCAACCGCCGGTGGTGGTGGCAAAGGCATGCGTGTGGCCCACAACGAAGAGGAGCTCGCCCAAGCTTGGGAGAACACCCGCCGTGAAGCAGGTGCTGCCTTTGGCAACGACGGCATGTACATGGAGAAATTCATCGTCGAGCCCCGTCACATTGAGATTCAGATTGCCGGTGACCAATCCGGTTCTGTGTGTCACTTGTCGGAACGCGACTGTTCCATCCAGCGCCGTCACCAGAAGCTCGTGGAAGAGACCCCTTCTCCCTTCATGACCGACGAATTGCGCGAGAAAATGGGCCAAGCCGCCATCCTAGCTGGGGAGGCGGTGAAGTACGAAGGTGTAGGTACCGTGGAGTTCCTTGTAGACGCCAACCGCGACTTCTACTTCATGGAGATGAACACCCGCATCCAGGTGGAGCACACCATCACCGAAGAGGTCATCAACTACGACCTGATCAAAGAGCAAATCAAGCTCGCATACGGCGATCCCATCACCGGACGCAACTACTACCCCAAAATGCACGCGATCCAATGCCGCATCAACGCAGAGGATCCTGTGAAAGGGTTTGTACCAAGCCCGGGGCGCATCACCGATTACTACGCCCCTTCGGGCCACGGTGTGCGCGTGGATTCACATGCCTACGCGGGCTACATGATTCCGCCGTACTACGATTCGATGATTTCAAAACTCATCACCGTTGCGCAAACCCGCGAGGAAGCCATCCTCAAGATGAAGCGCGCACTCGATGAGTACATCATTGAAGGCATCAAGACCACCATTCCGTTCCACCAGAAATTGATGTTGGACGAAGGGTTCTTGACCGGGAACTTCACCACGAAGTTCATGGACGACTTCGAGATGTAATCAGCCCTTTTTGAGCTTTTCTAAGATGTTAGTGGTCGAGAATCCGTCCACCAAAGCGATGATTTGTGCCCGGCCGCCCCACGTGCGGACCTCTTGCGAGCCCACCAAATAGGTCTTCTTGGATGCATCGGTTTCTTCCGGATCGTAATCCCCGCCTTTGACCAGGACATCGGGCTTGACTTCAAGGATCAATGGCAACGGTGTGTCGGTGTCAAACACCACCACCAGATCGACGCAACGCAGCGCTTCGAGTACTTGTTTGCGCGCAGCCTCAGGATTGACGGGGCGCTCTGGCCCTTTGTTCAATCGGCGTACCGAGGCATCGCTGTTGAGGCCCAGCACCAACCGATCGCCCAGAGCACGGGCTTTGGTGAGGTAATCCACGTGGCCCACGTGCAGGATATCAAACACCCCGTTGGTGAATACCACTTGTTCGCCGGCCACTTTCCACGCGGCGAGTTGTGCTTTCCAATCGCTCATGCCTGTGCTTGTTTATTGCGGATGTGCATCAACAACACAAGGTAGCCGATAAAGCCTCCGAGCAAGATCATCAGGGTTTGGCTGCTCCACACCAACCAAGCGAAAGTGACGCCAAATTCGGCCACCTCATGGTCGGGAATTACACCGGCCAACACTCCAGCACTGCCCAAGGCAATGAAGGCGTACTTGACCGCAACATGGTAAGCACCCAGCCCGCCTTGCGCAGGAGCCAGCATGCCCAAGCCGCCGGCCACCATCAAGAACAACCCGTCGCCCAGGTTGAGCCCAGAAGTCTCTTCAAACGCAAACACACACACATAGCTCATGCCCACATAGCAAGCCCAAATGAACAGCGTATGGAACAAGAAAGCCGTTCGCTGCTTGAGTTTGGAGATGGACTTGACCCCATCGAGGATGCCTTTGAGGAAGCCTTCCACTTTGGTGCGCAAGCCTTCAGGCACAATACGCTTCCACAGTACCAGCAAAAGGATTCCGCCGAGCGCTGCACCTGCGAGCAGGTACCACAGCAGGTTGCTTCCCCCGCCATCGGAAGGATCGTCGGATCCGGTCAACTCCTGAAAGAAGGTGTCCACCACGTCAACGTTGAGCACAAAGGCCAGCCCGAGGAGTGAGCCCAGCATGAGGGTGTCAATCACCCGTTCCAAAATCACGGTACCAAACAGCTTGTCCACCGGAACGTCATCGGATTGATTGAGGATGGTGCAGCGGGCCAGTTCCCCACTGCGAGGGATGCCCAGGTTGGCGAAATATCCAAAAGCAACGGCATGCACGCTGCGTCCTGGATGTGCGCGATGTCCGATGGGTTCGAGCAAGCAATTCCAACGTAAGCCGCGGCTCACAATGGCCAAGTAGCCAAGCAAAAACGAAACGGCCACCCACCCAAAGTTGGCGTCTTGGATGCGCTTCCAGATTTCGGCGGTGTCCACGTCTTTGAGCGCAAGCACGAGCAGGCCCACACCTACGGCCAAAAAGACCGGAATTTTCAACCATTTCCAGATCGCTTTCACGTGTCCAGCAGTCGGTTGGTAGCGGTGTCAGGGAAAACCACGACGGGGTTATACAGCTTGGCCTCTTCGGGCGTCATCAAGGCGTATGCGATGATGATGACCACGTCACCCACAGCCACGCGGCGAGCCGCTGGGCCGTTGAGGCAGATCATGCCAGATCCGCGCTCGCCATAGATGACGTAGGTTTCGAAGCGTTCGCCGTTGGCCAAGTTCACAATTTGTACGCGCTGGCCTTCGATCATTTCGGCCGCGTCTGCCAAGTTGCGATCGATGGTGATGCTTCCAATGTAATTGAGGTCTGCCTCGGTGACGGTCACGCGATGCAGCTTGCTTTTCAGAACTTCGATGAGCATGGCTGCAAAAGTACACCTTTGTGCCGTCTGCGCCTCCCACGTCGGTCATCGGTAGAATCAGTCTAAATTCTTAGGCAAATGCGGGAAACACGGAACCTGATCGCCCGATAATTGTTAATCTTGAACAACGAAATCGCGCAACCATGCTCAACGCCAACGTCGAAAAAGCCCTCAACGAACAAATCAAGATCGAAGCCCAGTCCTCTCAAGTCTACCTGGCCATGGCCAGCTGGGCTGAAACACAAGGCTTGGGCGGTACCGCCGAATTCCTCTACACCCACTCCGATGAGGAGCGCATGCACATGCTCAAGCTGGTGAAATTTGTGAACGAACGCGGCGGCACGGCAGTGGTTCCCGCATTGGAAAAGCCCAGCGTGGACTTCTCGGGCCTGCGCGAAATCTTCGAGAGCCTGCTCAAGCACGAAATCCACGTGACCCAAGAGATCAACAATGTGGTCGACGTGTGCCTGACCGAAAAGGACTACACCACCCACAACTTCATGCAGTGGTACGTATCGGAACAGATTGAAGAAGAGGCACTTGCGCGCACCATCATGGACAAGCTGAACATGATTGGCGACGACAAAGGCGGCCTCTACCTCTTCGACCGCGACCTGCAATCACTCACCGGCGAAGCACATTCTGATCCCTCGGCGTAACCCTACACGGTTTTCATCCGTTATGCACAGATGTGCGTGAACAGCAACCCTTGCTAGGAGCGCCCACAGGCATCCGTGGAATTATCTTTGATAAGACCGCGGTGGATTGAAAACCTACATGCAACACTTACTCGCATACCTGCTGCTGCCGGCAGTACTGTTGTTCTCCGGACTCCACACCGAACCGGACGACAAGGTTGATGATGCCAATACCCGGGCCATCATCAAGGCGTCGTACCTCTACAACTTTGGTACGCAATGCGATTGGCCTCCGGGCTCCAAAGACAAGCATTTTCAGATCACCATCCTGGGCAACGACCCCGTGTACACTGAGCTTGCCACCAAGTATGTGGGCAAACCCGTAGGCGGTCAAACCCTGGAAGTGGTCCTGTGCGGCAGCACAGAGGACATCGACCAACCCCACATCCTTTATGTGGCCGACGAGGCCTTGACCGATCTGGCCGAAATTGCCTCACTGGTGACCGACGAACCGGTGATGGTAGTGTGCGAATCCCCCGGTGCGCTCCGCAAGGGCGCCACGGTGAACTTCGTGGTGGAGGATGCCAAAATCAAATTTGAACTGAACACTGAGCAGGCTGCTGCCAAAGGAATTACCCTGGGCAGCAACATTGTTCATTGGGCCATCCAACCGTAACCATGCGCACCCTGTTGCTCCTCCTCACCCTCGTTGCTTCCACGGCGCTTTCGGCGCAGGTAGGCCTCCCGTTGACCCAACAGGCCGCCCAGGAATGCAATGCCGGCCAACTCGACGCCGCGCTCAAGACCATGGAAGTGGCCATGGCCAGTGGCGAAGACTCGCATCCGTTTGCCTGGTATGTGCTGGGCTTCATACACAAAGAATTCTACGTCAAGCGTGACAACAGCAGCATGCGCAGCCCACACCGCGCGCAAGCCGAGGAAGCCATCCTGCACTCGATGGACCTCGATCCTGCAGGCGAATACGCCGACAACAACCGCAACGCCTTGCGCTTTTTGGCCATCTCCCATTACAACGACGCGCTGCAGCTCACCAAAACCTTCATGGGCGCAAACGCGGAACTTCCTGAGGGCGAATGGGAACGCTTCCAAAGCTTAATGGTGTACGTGGAGCCCGACTACGATTTTGGCGCCAATGCCGCGGATTTCTTCAAGCATATGGGACGCGGATACAACCGCATTTACCTGGAAAGTGGTGGTGAGGACCGCTTGCTTCTGGACTACTCATCGCGTTACTACAAACGCGCACTGGACTACGACGGCGACGACTACAAGGCCAACTACAACCTGGCCATCAACTACTACAACCTCGGGGTCAAGCGCATCAAGCAAATCGACCACAACACCGACATTTTTGAACTGCTGCGCATCCAAGACGAATGCGTAGTACTATTCCAACTCGCCCTGCCCTACATGGCAAAAGCGCACGCGGAAGATCCGGAACGTGTGGAAACCCTCAAAGGCATGATGGCCATTCACCGTGCACTGTCCAATCGCACAATATCCGATCAGTTTCGAACGCAATTGCGCGACATCCTGGGAGAGGAATAAATGCACTGGCGGTTCAACATATCGCGCAAGATTGCACTGGGTTTTGGAGCGTACATCGCCGCTGTGGGTTTCGTATTCTTCTTGACCGACCGCACCCTTTCGGGCAGCAGGGATACCATCCATCAGATCTCGGAAATCTATGCGCCCTCCAAGCAAGAACTCAACGCATTGCGCCGTACCATCGATCGCAGCGTTGCCTTGATCAAACACTGGGTAGACGTACAAAGCCGCGCGGACGACCGCCAAAAAACCGAGCTGCGTAACCTGATGGCCCGTAAGATCCCCCAACAGATCTCCCACATTGATTCGCTGGCGGCCCAATGGCCCGATACGCTCAACCACCACTACGCAGCCCTGTGCGCCAATGTCAACCAACTCAAAGCCGGTTACCAAGACATCATGTACCTGCTGCCCGACCTGGAAAGCTACAACTCGCCCGTGGTAGAAATGCAGGCCAAGTTCAAGCTGGTGGAAGGCGAGGGCATCCCCACCAACCACTTGGAATTCAGTGGCCACGTGGACTACCTACTCGCCCACTTTGACCAGCAAGAGTCCTACGCACGCACTCACATGGGCACCTCGTTTTACGACCTGTCCAACTTGCTGTTTTGGCTGATTTTGATCCTGTTTGGGTCGGGTGCATTCATTGCCATTGTGGTGATTCGCTCCATTACACTGCCGGTGAATCAACTCAAGAAAACCCTGCTCTACTTGGGCAAAGGGATTTACCCGTCCTCCCCCATCCGAGTATCCAACGACGAAATCGGCGACATGGCCTTTGCAGTCAACCGCTTGGTGGACGGCCTGCGCAAAACCAAAGAGTTCTCCAGCTCTGTTGGACGCGGGCAATTCGAAGCGCCCTACACCCCGCTTAGCGACGAAGACGAGCTCGGCTACGCACTGATCAAGATGCGCGACGAACTGGCCAAGAATGAGCGCATCCTCGAGCTCAAAGTGGTGGAGCGTACCAACGAGGTTGTGCGTCAAAAGGAAGAGGTCGAAAAGCAGAAAGAGAAAGTCACCGAGCTCTACAAAGACCTCAAAGACTCCATCAACTACGCCAAGCGTATACAGCAGTCCATCCTGCCTACCGATGAGCAGATTTCGGGCATTTTCCCCAACTCATTTGTGTTCTACCGTCCCAAAGACATTGTCTCGGGCGATTTCTACTGGTTCAAACAAGCCGGTAGCAAAAAGCTCTTTGCCGCCATTGACTGCACCGGACACGGCGTCCCAGGTGCATTTATGTCACTGGTGGGCTACAATATGCTCAACCAGGTGACCAAGGTGTTTACCCGCCCCTCGCAAATCCTCAACAACCTCAACCGTGTGAGCGACGAGGTACTGCGCGGCCAAGAAGGCGCGAGCGAACTGCGCGACGGCATGGACCTGGCCCTGTGCTGCTTTGATGAGAATACCCTTGAGTTGGACTTCGCCGGCGCACACAACCCGTTCTTCCTGATTCGCGATGGAGAGCTCCGTGAAATCCGCGGCGACAAATTTGCCATTGGCTCATTCAAATACGGCCAGAAGGAATACACCAACCACACCGTGCAACTGCAGCAAGGCGATCAAGTATATCTGTTCTCAGACGGCTATGCAGATCAATTTGGCGGGCCGAGAGGCAAGAAATTCTTGAAGAAGCGCTTCCGCCAACTCCTGCTCAGCATTGCCGAATTGCCCATGCAAGAGCAGCGCACCGAGCTTCACAAAAGCTGGGTCCAGTGGAAGGGTACCGAGGAACAGGTGGACGACATCCTGGTCCTGGGCATTCGCATTTAATCAGACGTTTTCCGGAATTACTCGAACACCGATCGGTTCATCACGAAGGTCTCCTTCGGGTTGATGCACAACGTCGGGATTTGTGAGTCGTTGGTGATCACTTGTTGGGTGTAACCGCCGCCCAAGATGCTTGCCAAGCTCGACTCAGGGAAGTTCATGATTGAAATCAAATCCGCGTTGATACTGGTGGCGTAGTGCAGCATACTTTTTACAAAACCACCGCCTGTGCCTTCGGTAATTTCCACGGTGCACTTCATGTCGCGCTCCTTGAAGTAATCCTGGGCGTAGTTGAGGTTGCGGTCCAGTTGGTTCTTAAGGAACTCGTCGGTCTCACCCGGAGATACCAAGTACACTTCAGAATCGAAGTACAGGGCCATGTCGGCCACCAAGCTGAGCTTTTGCTTGGTCTCCTTGTGCAGGTCAAGTGGCACCACAATGCGGTCGTAACCGTTCTCGCGGATCTCGCGCTCCTGTACGATGATGAAGGGGATCGAGCTGTCGGTCACTACTTTGAGTGCGCGGCTGCCGGTGATGAATTGCATGCCCTTGAGTCCGTGCGTACCCATGATGATCAGGCTCGCGTCAATTTCGGTGGCCACCTTATCGATGTCCTCAAAGATGCTGCCGATGCGTACCACCGGCTCTATGCGGAAGTTTTCTTCTTTTTCGATGCGAGCCTGGAGCGTTTCCAGCTTCAGCCTGGCAATGGAGATGTCGCGTTTGTTGGCAATCACGTGCAGTGCGTGCACATCAGCGTCGAGCGCTTTGCCCACTACAATCGCGTGGTTCAAGGCTGTATCGCCCACTTTGGTGAAGTCGGTAGGAACCAGGATTCGCTTTTTCATCGGTGCAGATTTTAATACCACTCAAATGTAGTCATTGGATGTGGACACCGCTTGAACAAACCGGGTGCCATTTTTGATCTCCGCCGCTCCCCATTTTCTCGCCATCTACAGCCGCACACCTGCATCCCCATACCTCCCAGGACACCATCCACAAAACGCCGATTCATTTGCTTGGCAAGCGCCTCGCAGCGTCTGAACTTTGCCGCAACATTCATCGGAAAGAGGTGGAGGGGAGGGGCCGGAGGGGCCCCCAAGCCCAAAAAACCACACAACGCTCAACCCGTGGTAAGCGAAGCGCAATCACCACCCCGCGGTAAGCGAAGCACCACCGCCCCCCGCAGTGAGCGAAGCGCCACTGCCAGCACCAAACGCTAGACCACAGCACTAGCAATAGGCATTTTAGGGGTCCAAATGCAAGGCAGAATTGAAAAAGGGCTCGCAGCAACCTTGATGGTTGTGAGAACCCTTTTTCAATTCTAACGCCGCAGATGGGAGGCAAAAATGCCTATTGCACGCAGCCCTGGTCGATTTGGGAGACCGCATCATTATTCGGGAAGCACTGGCCGGTAGGCAAAGCATCCGGCACGTAGCGCATCAAGTTCGGATCGTACAGCGCGTTCTCGATGAAGTCCACCAGATCCGAGATTTCATCGTCGCTGAGGTTGAGCGGTACGAACTGTTCTGCGAGTTGCGAGGTCGGCACGGTGGCATTGGTAGACTCGGCGTTGTTCTTGTATTCTACCACTTCACGCACACTGCGGAAGGTACCTCCATGTCCGAAGAACGGAGAGTCCTTCAGGTTGTAAAGTTGAGGGGTCTTGAACTTGTACATGTCTTCGTCTTCGCCGGTGAAACCGCCGCGGCCTTGGGCAGCACCCTCGGCGCCGGTTCCAGCGTACACGCCAGGACCAACCAAATCAGGCATGCCGAGTGCGTAGAAGTTCATGTCGTTGAGCGCAGGACCATTGTGGCAGCTCGCACAATCGGCCTTGCCAAAGAAGATCTCAGCACCGCGCTTTTGAGCATCGCTCATGGCCGTATTATCGCCGCGGAGCCACTCTTGGAACGGGGCTTGGTTGCTGAGTACGGTGCGCTCATAGGCGGCCACAGCCAAACCGGCAGTTCGCTCGGTGTAACGGTTTTCTACGGGGAATTCCTGGAAGGCAATGTCAAACAGGTCGTGGTAGAGCTCCACACTTTCGCACAGGCCCTCGTCCACGACCAAACGGTGAACGGTCAACCCTGCAATGGCTTGAGTCTCGAGGCCCTCGTGACCAAAGTGATTGTTCCAGATGGGGGTGCCCGGAGGCCACAAATCCTCGGTGTCGAGGTTGGGGCCGGTAGCGCCAAACTGGCCGTTCCACAGCATCACCTTTTGATAGGCGCCGTTCATGGCCGTTGGGGTACGGATGGGTTGGACGTCAAGGCTGTCGAGGTCGTACGCGGGGTGAATGGTGCGTCCTTCACCTGCGGCACCAAAGCCAATGCCTCCCTCACCGACACCTTGTTGGCGGTTGGCTTGGAATCCACCTTGAGCATGGTGACAGCTGGCACAGCTGTATGTACCAAAGCCCTCGATTTCCAACTTTGGGTTGGTGGCGATGCCGGTTTCGTGAAAGAGCAACTTGCCGAGTTCCACTTTATACGAAGTGATGGGGTTCAGGGGATCCTGAGGGATGGATGCGTAGTCCTCGCTCTCGGGGAGCACGAAGTAATTCAGGCCATCTGTACCACCCATCTCCTCCAACAGTGTGCGGAGGGGGGTGTCGTAATCCACTTCATCTTGGGCGATGATGTCCTGCTCGTGGGTCTTTTTACAAGACCCGAGAAAAGCAGAGGCCGCGAGGGCCATCAGCGCCAATTGTTTGCCTTTTCGCATGCGTTTAAAGTTCGGCTTGTCAGTTCTTGAGCTGCTTCCAGCACATACAAAGATACGTACTTCTCACAATCACTCGTAATGTTTACGCCTATTCGTCGACGTTATTTTAAGTTTAATCGGTCTATATGACTGATTGGGGCGTTACCGCGTGTCCTAAATCACTGAATAACCGCGATGCTATCGCTCCATAAACTCCACAACGGTGTGGAAGAGCTTGTCGGGTTGTTCGGCGTGGAGCCAATGGCCCGCACCCTCAAAATCTAAAAACGAAACTTGAGAGAATTGGTTACGAATGGCCGGGTAATCCGACTCCTTAATGTAGTTGGACGCTGTACCACGCAGGAACAAAGTGGGCACATCCACCTGCTCGCCTGGCACCTCGCCAAGGATGGCTTCCATGTTCTCGGTCAGCACCTGCACATTCATGCGCCAAGCGAGCTGGCCCTTGGTTTTCCAGTACAGGTTCTTCATCAGGAACTGGCGCACCCCGGGCTCGGGGATGAAATCAGAGAGATGGGCCTCGGCGCTTTTGCGCGATTGCAGGATCTCATCGGTGGCCGAATTGAGCGCCGCCAAGATCTTGGTGTGGTGGGGCGGATATGCGTGCGGAGCAATGTCGGCTACCATCAAGGAGTCCAAGAATTCTGGGTGGCTTTGGGCGAAGGTCATGGCCGCTTTACCGCCCATGGAATGTCCCAAAAGATGGAACCCTGTGAGCTGTAAGTCGTACACCAACTCAAGCAGATCTTCTGCCATCACGGTGTAGTCAAACACCGGATCGTGGGCAGAGTGACCGTGGTTGCGTTGGTCTACCAGAATGACTTGGTAGTTCTCAGCAAAGCGTTTGCCCAAAGTTTGCCAGTTGTCCGAGGAGCCAAAGAGCCCGTGGAGGATGAGCAGTGTTTCGGTGTGCTCCTCGCCGAGGATACGGTGGTGGAGTTTCATGGGCGCAATGCAGCTTGGTACATGCGCACCGTGTTTTCCAACCCCAAGTAGAGCGCGTCTGCAATCAGCGCGTGGCCAATGCTCACCTCTTGCAACCCGGGCACGTGTTGTGCAAAGTAGCGCAGGTTGTCCAAATTGAGGTCGTGACCGGCGTTGATGCCCAGCCCCAGGGAATTGGCGAGCTCGGCAGTCTCTATGTACGGGCGCACAGCGGATGCCGGATCAGTGGCGTATCCGGTGGCGTACGCTTCTGTGTAAAGTTCAATGCGATCGCAAGGCAAGTCTGCAGCTGCGCGGACCCAATCTTCGCGGGTTTCCATAAACACCGAGGTGCGGATGCCGGCCGCTTTGAAACGTTCCAGCACAGGACGCAAGAAATCGGCGTGTTCTACCGTGTTCCAACCGGCATTGGAAGTGAGTACGCCGGGAGGGTCAGGGACGAGGGTCACTTGGGCGGGAGCCGCCTCGAGCACCAAATTGATGAAAGCGGGGTTGGGGTAGCCTTCGATGTTGAACTCGGTGCGGACCGCGGGCACCAAATCGTGGACATCCTGATAGCGGATGTGGCGCTCATCGGGGCGTGGGTGCACGGTGATGCCGTTGGCACCAAAGTCCTGAATGCGGCGTGCAGCCTCTACCACATTGGGCACATCTCCGCCACGGGCGTTGCGCAGGGTGGCGATTTTGTTGATGTTGACGCTGAGCAAGGTGCGGTTGTCTGACATGGAAACGCGCTTTTTAAGAAGGGATCTTTGCGGCGAAAGACTGCTTGGTACAGCTTTTGCCTCTGGTATCTTGAACCTGGAAACCACCGCAAAGGTGTAAAGATGAACCGCAATCCACAGCCCTTTGTGCAGGAAGTGGTTCAGAAAAGGTGTAAAAAGTCCATCCCAGAGCCAACCTTGCACGGGTGAAACGGTCTTTATACTTGTAACAGGTATATACACGTGATTGCCAGACACATCATAGCGCACGACATCCCCGAAGTCACCCTGAGCGACTCGGCCGTGAACGTCCACAACCTGATGGACGAATACGGCATCGAGCATTTGCCCGTGGTGGAAGCCGGTTTGTATGTGGGACTGGTGTGTGGCGCCACCCTGGCCGAAATGGACCTGAAGCACAACGACATGCTCTTGGGCAACGTTGAGCTCATGGAGTTCAAAGTCCGCCCTGAAGACCACGTGTTTGACGTGCTGCGCATGGCCACCGTCCAAGATCTTACCCTGATTCCAGTGGTGGACTCGGCCGGCAACTACCGCGGTGCGATTACCCTGCCCAACCTACTCAACAAGCTCGCCGAAAGCCTCGGCGTGGATGCCCCTGGCGGCATCATCATCCTGGAGCTAAACAGCCGCGATTACGCCCTGCAAGAAATTGCCGGCGTGGTGGAAGGCAACGATGCGAAGGTGCTCTCTCTGCAAGTGACTCCCGTTCCGGATTCCACCCAATTGTTTGTGACCTTAAAGGTCAACAAGCCCGACATCAACGGCATCTTGCAAACCTTCAACCGCTACGGATACAGCGTTTCGGCCTCGTTCCAGGAAGACGTCTATTCCGACGACATGCAATTGCGTTACGAGGAACTCATGCGCTACATGAACCTCTAGGTGGTTATCTTCGAGGCCTGAAATCTGTACCATGGCCATCGGTATTTACGGCATCCGCTTCGCCCCTCCTTTTCAGGAACCTGTCCGCTGCCTGCTCGACACCTTGAAGTCGGCCGGCCATGAATTGCGCGTCCACGAGCGGTTCCACCCGTTTGTGTCCGAAGCACTTCCCTCTTGCGCGGACTTACCCACATTCAAAGACCTTTCGGCCTTTCCGGAAATGAACCTGCTGATCAGCATCGGAGGAGACGGCACCTTGTTGGACACCGTGCGCATTGTGCGCGACAGCGGCATCCCTGTACTTGGGGTCAACACGGGCCGCTTGGGCTTTCTGTCCCTGTTCAACTTGGAAGAGCCCGAGGCCCTGGCGAAGTACATCCTACGTGGCGGCTTTGAATTGGAAGGACGCTCGCTGATCCAGCTCTCGAGTTCGGATGTGGACTTGGGGGATTTTGCGGTGGCCATGAACGAAGTGACCCTGCACAAGAAGGACACCTCCAGCATGATCACGGTACACACCTGGGCCGACGATCAATACCTCAACAGCTATTGGGCCGATGGGCTGATTGTGGCCACCCCTACAGGTTCTACTGCTTACTCTCTGAGCTGTGGCGGGCCGATTGTGATGCCGGGCAGCGAAAACTTCATCCTCACCCCCATTGCGCCACACAACTTGAATGTGCGCCCCTTCGTGATACCGAATCAATCGGTGTTGCGTTTGCGGGCAGAGGGCCGCGAACCCACGTCATTGCTGACCATCGACAGCAGAAGCGTGTCCATTCCCGATGGCGCAGAAGTGATTTTGAGACGCGCGCCGTTTGAGCTCAATTTGGTGGTGGCCGACGATCACCACTTCTTCTCCACCATCCGAGGAAAGATGATGTGGGGCATCGACAAGCGAAATTGACGTAACCTATTCGGCTAAAAATCGAATAAACACGAACTTGCGTCGTTGTAAGGGCGAACGCTTAATTATCCGTGAAACCGCACCACCTCATCCCCACCCTGCTTGCTGGACTCGTGCTTGTCCTGTGCACCACCTGTGCCCAGGCGCAAACCCACTGGGACCAAAGCCGTGAGATTGGACTGAGCTTCGGCACCAGTTATTACATCGGGGACCTCAACCCCTCCAAGCACTTTGGCACTCGCCTGCAACCCGGAGGGGGCCTGACCTACCGCGAAAACATCGACCGCCGCATTTCCATCAAAGGCAGCTTTGTATACAACCGCGTGGAGGCCTACGACGCCGACAGCGACGACCCCTGGCAACAAAACCGCAACCTGCACTTCCGCAATGACTTCTTGGAAGGAAGCGTGATGGTGGAGATCAATTTCTGGGACTACCAAATCGGCACCGACGACAAGTTCACCCCTTACCTCACGGGAGGGTTGGCCTATTACAGCATGGAACCCCAAGCCGAATACAACGGCGTGTGGTACGATCTGCAGCCCCTGGGCACCGAAGGCCAAGGCACCACCGAGGGCGGCCAGTATTACACCTCAGGCGGATTTGCCCTGCCTTTTGGCGCGGGCTTCAAGCTCAACGTGGCCCAAGTGTTGGGCATTTCTTTGGAGTGGAGCATCCGCAAGACCTGGACCGACCACTTTGACGACGTATCCGGCGCTTACGCCGACCCCGCAGTATTGCTGGATGAGAGTGGCCCGCTGGCGGTAAACCTCGCCGACCGCAGCGTCCAACGCTCGGGCCCAAACGGCAACAACGCCGGCATGCAACGCGGCGATCCCGGCCGGGACGACTGGTATGCATTTGCCTACCTCTCGCTCAACTTCCGCCTCGACAAACTGGCGAACTCCTGCTTTAAAAACATCCACTTCCACTAGTCGGTACCCTACACCTGATGTTTTGGGTGCCAAAGGGGGTGGTTTCGTGCTACTTCCCCGGTGCAGATGCCCTATTTTTGCGGCCTACTGAGATCTTCTCGGACACCTTGCATGTCTGCATCGAATCACATTAACCGCGATCGTGTACCCAAGCACGTGGCCATCATCATGGATGGCAACGGACGTTGGGCCGAATACCAGGGAAAGGACCGTATCATCGGCCACTTCAACGGAGTGGAAGCCGTGCGTGAATCGCTCAAGGCCTCGCTCAACATTGGGGTGAAGTTCCTGACCCTCTACGCCTTCTCCACCGAGAACTGGAACCGCCCCAAAGAGGAGGTCGAAGCCTTGATGGACCTGCTGGTGAGCACCATCGTCAGTGAAATCTCCGAACTCGACGAACAAGGCGTACGCCTGCAAGCCATTGGCGATTTGGGCACCTTGCCCGATCGCGCGCGCACGCAACTCAAAGAAGCCGTAGCCCAGACCGCACACAATACCAACATCACCTTGGTGCTGGCCTTGAGTTACAGTGCCCGATGGGAAATCACCCGCGCCGTCAAGGAAATGATGCAGGACGACGTGGCTCCTGAGCACGTGGACCCCGAAACCATCGGCCGTTACTTGGCCACCAGTGGCATTCCGGACCCCGAACTGCTTATACGCACCAGTGGCGAATGCCGCATCAGTAACTTTTTGCTGTGGCAAATCGCCTATACAGAGCTGTACTTCACCGAAACCCTCTGGCCGGACTTTGACCGCGAAGCGTTTTACGCCGCGATCCTAGACTACCAGAACCGTGAACGCCGTTTTGGAAAAACCAGCGCACAAATCACCGAACCGAACTCGAA
Source organism: Flavobacteriales bacterium (assembly GCA_049594615.1). GTDB lineage: Bacteria > Bacteroidota > Bacteroidia > Flavobacteriales_D > Sanyastnellaceae > CAXPZW01. Next base: position 18,447 of record JBMYJR010000014.1, on the reverse strand, counting down.
CGCCTGATGCCCCAGAAGCTACTGCTGACATTGTTGTTCCCGCTGCTGACCCTCGCTCTCTGGGCCCAGCCCGACCGCATTGGCGGCAAAATCGACTACGCCACCCAGCGCGAATACCGTGTGGCCGGTGTTACCATCCAAGGCAACGCCACTACCGACGAAGGCGCCATCCGTCTGTTTGCCGGGATTCAAATTGGCCAGACCATCTCGATTCCGGGCGACCAGATCCCCAAGGCCATCCGCAACCTGTGGAAGCAACGCCTGTTCTCGGATGTAGAAGTATTTGCCTCAGAGTTTCAGGGCGAAGACGTGTACCTGACCATTGTGGTGCAAGAAATGCCCAAACTCGCCAAGTACTCGTTCCCAGGCCTGCGCCGCGGGGAGGCCGAGACCATACGCGAACGTTTGCGACTGATCCCGGGCTCAATTGTCAATCAAGACCTCAAAAACCGCATCAATCAAAGCATCCAGGAATACTTCGTCGACAAAGGCCGCTTCAATGTAAGCACCACCGTAGACGAAGTACCCAACACCGACGGGGTCAACCTGGTGAACCTGCGCATCAACATCAACAAAGGCGAACGCGTGAAAATCGGCGAGATCCAACTCAACGGAGTTGAAGCCGTCAAGCTCAAAAAAGCCAAGCGCCAACTGCGCAACACCAAGGAAAAGCGCTGGTGGAGTGTATTCAAAGCCTCCAAATACACCGAGCAGGAATTCCGTGAAGACAAGGCTTCGCTGGTAACCAAGTACAACGAGTGGGGATACCGCAACGCCCGCATACTGCGTGACACCGTCGAACGCATCGACGACAAACACATCCGTTTGATTGTGGATGTGGAGGAAGGCAACAAATTCTACTTCCGCGACGTGACCTTCTCGGGCAACACGGTGTACACCACCGGCCTGATGGACACCATCCTCAACATCAAGCCCGGCGACGTCTACAACCTGAGCACACTCAATGCGCGCCTGTACATGAACCCATCGGGCCTGGACATCACCTCCATGTACCAGGACAACGGATACCTGAACTTCCAGGCCATCCCAGTAGAAACCTTGGTGGGCCGCGATTCCATTGACATTGAGGTGCGCATGCAGGAAGGCAAACGCTTCACCGTGGGTACCGTCACGGTCACCGGAAACACCAAGACCAACGACCACGTGATTTACCGCGAGATCCGCACGCTGCCCGGTGAGCTGTTCTCCCGCAACGACGTGATCCGTACCCAGCGCGAGCTGGCACAGTTAGGGTACTTTGACCCGCAAGCCTTCAACATTCTGCCGCGCCAGAACCCCGAAAAAGGAACCGTAGACATCGAGTACGTGGTGGCCGAAAAGCCGTCGGATCAGATCGAACTTTCGGGTGGATTTGGTGCAGGACGGATTGTGGGCTCGCTTGGACTGAGCTTCACGAACTTCTCGATGCGCAACATCTTCAAGCGCAATGCATGGCGTCCTTTGCCTTCCGGCGATGGACAACGCTTGAGCATCCGCGGACAAACCACCGGTCGCTTCTTCTCTTCACTCAACATGTCCTTTGTGGAGCCGTGGTTGGGTGGCAAAAAACCAAACTCTTTGAGCGTGAGCCTCTGGACTTCGGTACAAGGGAACAACGAGCCACGCCGCATCGACGGGGAAATCAACCCGCTGCGTCAAGAAATCCGCATCGTGGGTGCCCAGGTGGGCTTGGGCCAGCGCCTCAAGCATCCGGACGATTACTTCCTGTGGCAACACTCGATCAGCTACCAGAATTTCACCCTGCGTAACAACAACCTGTTCTTCAGTTTTACCGACGGTACGGCCAACAACCTGGCCTACCAGTTCCAGCTGTCGCGCAACTCGGTGGCCGACCCCATCTTCCCATGGTACGGCTCCAACGTGAGCTTCACCACCAAACTCACCCCGCCCTACCACCTGTTTAGTGGCCGCGAAGACTGGACAGACGCCACCGATCAAGAGCGCTACCGTTGGTTGGAGTACTACAAATTGAAGTTCACCACAGAGTGGTACACAACCCTGTTCGAACACAAAACCGGCGAAGAAGGAAACTACCACAGATTGGTACTGGCCACCAAAGCGGGCTTTGGTTTCTTGGGGGCGTACAACCAAGACGTCGGCCTTTCGCCGTTTGAACGTTTCTACCTCGGAGGGGTATTCCTGAGCGGCTTTGTGCTGGACGGACGTGAAATCATCAACCTGCGCGGATACGATGACCTCTCGCTCACTCAACCCAACGACAATACTGGTGCTCCGGTCATTGCTAAGTACAACATTGAGCTGCGCTATCCGCTCAGCACCAACCCGAGTGCGTACATCTACACCCTCGCTTTTGCTGAAGCCGGCAAGACCTGGGAAAATTTTGAGGACTTCAATCCGTTCAATGTGTACCGATCTGCCGGTGTGGGCCTACGCATTTTCCTGCCCATGTTCGGAATGCTGGGGTTGGATTACGGCTGGCGACTGGACGATGTCCCCAACCAGCCCAACATGCCGCGAGGCACCTTCCACTTTAGCATTGGGGCCAACCTCGGTGATCTCTAATGTTCGTAAATTCGCGTGCCTCGCACCGGTGAGCACCCATGAATGGACCTATGAAGTACACGCTCGTCCTTGTCTTTAGCCTGATGGCTTCCGCGCTCTTTGCGCAAAAATTCGCGTACGTCGACACCGACTACATCCTCTCACACATCCAAGAATATGTGGATGCCCAAACCACCTTGAATGACTTGAGTTCGCAGTGGCAAGGGGAAATTGAGGCCAAATACGCAAGCATCACCCGCCTCGAACAAGCCTACCAAGCCGAGAAGGTGCTGCTCACCCAAGAAATGCGCTCCAAGCGCGAAGAAGAAATCACCACCAAACGGGGCGAAGCGTTGGAAATGCAAAAATCCAAGTTTGGCGTAGGCGGCGAGCTCTTCAACAAACGCGAAGAACTCATCGCGCCCATCCAAGAACAGATTTACACCGCCATCCAAGAGGTGGCCTCATCGCGCAGCTACATGGTGATCTTTGACAAGAGCAACCAGAGTAACATGCTGTACGCCAACCCCAAGTACGACGTCAGCGATCTGGTGCTGAAAAAGATGGGACTCACCCCTGGTGAAGTCAAAGAGAACGCTGGCGGTGCAGGCGGTACCGAAGCAGGTGCCGACAGCGGCAAAGCCGGCTCTGGCAAAGACAAAGGCAACTCTGGCACGAAAGGTGCAAATACTCCTCGTACCGGTGCAGGTGGACGTCAAACCACGGTGCCCTCTACCGGCGGAAAAAAGAATTAATCGCGCAAGCACATTTTTATGAAACGCATACTTGTACTGCTCATCGCCATGAGCATTTCTGCTTTGACTTTTGCCCAGACTGCGGGCAAGATTGGCCACATCAACTTCCAAGAAGTCATGCTGGCCATGCCTGAGCGTTCTGCAGCCGAACAAGATCTGCAGGCATTCGCCCAGGAATACGAGACCCAGCTGAACTCCATGAAGGAGGATTACCAAGCCAAGGTCACCTACATCAACGACAACGGCCAAGGGTTGCCCGAAGCCATCCTGCAAACCAAAGTCAACGAAATCCAACAACTCGAGCAGAACATCATTCAGCTTGAGCAGCAAGCCCAAATCGACCTCTCCCAGCGTGAGGCCGAGCTCATCCAACCGATGGTGGACAAGGTAAACGCAGCGGTGGAAGAAGTGGCCAAAGCCGAAGGATTTACCTACATCATCGACTCGTCTGCCGGCGTGTTGCTTTACTCAGGGGGTACCGACGTGGGCCCGCAGGTAAAAGCCAAACTCGGCATCCAATAACCCATTTGCCCTTCGCGGCAGCAGGCCATCCCACGGGGTGGCCTTTTTGCTTTTGAAATGAACGCGCAACACCCCATCGGCATATTTGACAGCGGTATCGGCGGCTTGACTGTGGCCCGTGCCCTGCGTGAGGTGTTGCCCGAAGAGTCCATCGTCTACTTTGGCGATACTGCCCACGTGCCCTACGGCGACAAGTCCCCGGACTCCATCCGCCACTACTCGCGCGAGATCAGCAAGTTCTTGTTGGCGCAGGGGTGTAAGATGGTGGTGGTGGCCTGCAACACCGCCTCGGCGCGTGCCTTTGCCGATGTGCAGCAAGTGTGCGGCAAGGTGCCTGCAGTGAATGTGATTGACCCCGTAGTGGACCACGTAGCTGCCCGCTACGCTGCAGGAAAAATCGGGATCATTGGCACCAAAAATACCGTGCAAAGCCGGGTGTATCCACGCCGCTTGCACAAGGCCAATCCGCAGTTGGAAGTGCTCTCGAAAGCCACACCGCTGCTGGCGCCCATGATCGAGGAGGGGTTCTTCAACCAGATGATTTCCAAGACCATCATCAGATCGTATTTGAAGCATCCGCGCTTTGCCGAAATGCAGGCGCTCATCCTGGGCTGTACGCACTATCCCTTGATCGAAAAAGAAGTGTCGGAAGTGGTGGGACCTGAGGTGGAAATCATCAACTCGGCCCGCGTGGTGGCCCAGTCCATTGCACAGACCTTGGATGCACACAACCTGCGCCGTTCAGGCATACCGGAAGACACCTTCTACGTTTCGGATTACACCGATTCGTTCAAGGCCGCGACGCGGATTTTCTTTGGCGAGCGCATTTCGCTTCAGCCTTCGGGCATCTGGGGGGCTTGATACCAGTCTTTGTATTTCACGTACGCCTCGGCGGTCAGGGCGGTGCGTTTGCCCAGCACATCCGGGTCCATTTGTTTGACCTGTCTGGCGGGAACTCCGGCCCAAATGGTGCCTGAGGGCACTACGGTGTTTTCCAGCACCACGGCACCGGCGGCCACAATGGCGCCAGGCTCCACCACCGCGTTGTCCATGACAATGGCGCCCATGCCGATCAAACTGTTCTCCCCCACATCACAGCCGTGCACAATGGCGCGGTGCCCAATGCTGACGTTGTCGGCCAGGGTGACCGTGGATTTGCCGTGGGTGCTGTGGACAATGGCGCCGTCTTGGATGTTGACGTTGTTGCCGATGCGGATGGCACCCACATCTCCGCGCAGCACTGCGTGGTACCAAATGGTACAGCGCTCGCCCAAGGATACTTCTCCGGTGACCACAGCATAAGGGGCCACCCAACACGAATCGGGAATCTGAGGTGCGTTGCCTTGCACGCTTCGAACGACGGCGGATGCTTCTGACATAACGCAAGGATACGAAGGCGAGCGCTATCCCCCCTCTCTTGTTGATACCCGGATAAGCGGTGCGCAAAGTACACCCTGCATTGCGCCTAACTTGGAGGCAACTTCAACTCAGTCTACGCGCATGCAACGATTGCTCTATACCGTGCTTGCCCTGCTCTGCAGCGCCCAGGTGTTCGCCCAGGCGCCGCAAGGCATCACTTACCAAGCCGTGGCCCGCGGCAACGCAGGCAACGTCCTGCCCGATTCGGCACTGACCGTGCGCATGGGCATCTTGCTCGGCAGCCCGTCCGGCGACCTCCTCTGGCAGGAAATCCACGCGGTGAACACCAACTCTTATGGCCTGTTTGACCTGGTCATTGGCCAAGGCGACGGCACCGGCGCAGGCGCACTCGCCTCGTTTGCCGACATCAACTGGGGCAACGGCACCTTCTTCTTGCGTGTGGAAGTGGACCCCGAAGGTCTGGGGATTTTTGACATCATGGGCGAGTCCCAATTCCTGTCGGTACCCTACGCGCTGCACGCTGCCACAGTGGCCGGGTTGGCCGATGTGGACCAAAGCGCCTCCAACGAATGCATCACGGACGTTCAGCTCAACGGCGACACCCTGACCCTGGACCAATGCGGCACCACTTGGGAAGTCCCCCTCGGCGAGCTGCAGGACGACGATTGGCAAACCTCGAGCGACGGCACAGCGCTGTTCAATACCGCCCAAAACGTGGGCATTGGCACCGCGGCTCCCAGCAGCACCCTGCATGTGTTGGGGTCGTTTTCGGCGCCGATTTCTTCGGTGACCGGGCCAAGCACCGTCATCCTCGATACCAACACGTACACGTTCGTGTTTGATACCAGCGATGGGGACGTGACCGCCATCCTGCCCGCGGCTTCCAGCTGCTACGGGCGCATGTATGTGGTCAAAGCCTTCACCAATGGCGAATCCAACTCACTCAACTTGGTCACTGACGGTACCGACACCATTGACGGGCAAGACGACCCTACCATTCCGGTGACCACGCCCCACACCTTCACCCTCCAAAGCGACGGCGATCAATGGTGGGTCATCCAAGGCCAACTGAATCCATGAGGTTGCTACTGCTGGTCTTGTTGAGCTTGCCTACTGCGGCACAAGCGCAAGTCACCCTTTCGCGCCAGGTCATCACGCCTTTGGCATTGAATGGTGAGGGAAGCGTGAGCCTGACCTCCACCACGGGGCAAGTGGAAACCGCCACCTTCATCGGCGACACCCTGACCCTGACCCAAGGCTTCCAACAACCCGACTTTGACGACCTGACCATCGACATTACCCTCGAGTGGCCGCCCTGCGACAACGGCGAAGGCGCCACCCTGACCATCGCCGACATTGGCGGGTGCGGCAACAACACCGCCCACATCTATTGGGACGGCGTGCTCATCGAAGGCAATGTCATCGCAGACATCACCCCTGGTTTTTACCCGTTGGAGATCCAGTCCGGCGTGGGATGCAGCTTGAGTTTTGACTTCCCCATTGTGACGCCCGACGATTTGCCCGCCTGCGACCTGGTGTTCTACAACACCCTAACCCCCAATGGCGACGGCGACAACGACGTGTGGTGGATCGACAACATTGCTGCGTTGGGCGAAGCAGATACCCAAGTTCAGATCTTCAACCGCTGGGGTAACCCAGTGTGGACCGGCACCAGCTACGACAACGAGAACGTGGTGTTCAACGGCACCCACACCAACGGCAATGCCCTGCCCGACGGCACCTACTACTATGTGGTGGACGTGGGCGAGCTGCAATTCAACGGCTACATCGAATTGGTGCGATGAGGGCGATGAAACATACCGTCCTGCTGGCCGCGGTGTGCTGCGCCTGCGCGCTGCATGCCCAACAGGAATGGCAGTACAGCCAGTACATGTTCAACCTGTATGACGCCAACGGTGCCTTTGCCGGAGCCTACGAACAAGCCAGTTTTGCCGCCCGCTTCCGCACCCAATGGGTGGGTGTTGACGGTGCGCCTGTGAGCCAGACTTTGAGCGCCCACCTCCCTGCCGGACCCGTGGGCGTTGGAGCCCGGCTGCAACACGAGCGCCTGGGGGCCCGTTCCCGCGTGCTGGTGAAAGCCACTGTGGCCTACCCCATGCGGTTGGGCAACGGAAGGCTGGCCTTGGCCCTGAACGGAGGAATTGTGCGCGAGCAATGGCGCACCGCAGAGTTGAGTGCCAAGCATCCCGATGAAACGCTACTTGCCTTGGGCACCCCTACAGCCACCCTGCCCAGCATCGATTTTGCGGCGTTTTACCACACGCGTGCTGTGTTTGCAGGCATCGAGGTATCCCACTTGAATGCGGGTAGCGCCGTGCCCACCACAGGCACCACCTATAGCCTTTGGCGTCAAGCCCAAGCCGTGATTGGCACGGCCATCGGCATCAACGCCCAACAAGCCCTGCGCCCCTCGGCCATGGTGCGCTGGAGCGCCGCCGGAATCATCACCGGAGAGGTGGATGTGGCCTGGTTGTGGGAAGACCGCCTCTGGCTGGGCGCCGGATACCGACTGGACTTTGGCCTGGTGGGCTACGCCGAATACCTGATCACCCCCACCCTGCGTATCGGGTATGCGTACGACTACGCCACCGGTCCGCTCTCCCAATTCCAAACCGGCTCGCACGAGGTGTTGATTGGTTGGAATTTGGCCCCCAAATCGCCGCAGAACCAATCGATCCGCTATTTCCGATGAGGGGTTTGTGTTTCCATATTGCGTTGCTATTTGCCGTCCACATGCACGGGCAATTGGATTCCGCTGTGGTCTCTCTGGCTGAACGTCTGTCCACTGACCGGGACGAATGGATCACCTGCGAAGGTCCCGAGGCCTTGTGGATGATCCGTGCTGGCGGCCCACTGCGGTTGTTGACCGACATGCCGGGCACCTATGCCCCGCAGTTTGACCTGTTTTTGCTCGACGACGACGTGGTCAAGCCCATCACCGTTTTCACCTCGCTCCAAGACGACGGCACCGCATACTTCCACCTTGCCGACAGCACGCTTTGGTTTTCCACCGCAGCCCGACACGGCGGCGCCAAGGGTAACCGCCTCAAGCTTTACTCCTGCAAACGCACGCAAGACGGATGGGGTCCCATCGAACCCTTCCTCCACAACGACGTACGCTACCACCAATGCCATCCGTGGCTGGATGCCGAAGGCAAGCATCTGTTTTTCAGCACGGATCGTGCGGGTGGTAGAGGCGGCATGGACCTGTGGTATTGCGTGAAGTTTGCCTCCGGCTGGAGCCAGCCCATTTGGGCCGGAGATGCCATCAACACGGCAGGGCACGAGCTGTTTCCTACTCTACAGGGCAACCGTTTGTTCTTCAGTTCTACAGGTCAACCCGGCGCGCAAGGCCTTGACCTGTACACCGCCGACGGCGACCGGCATTGGCAAGCTGTCAAGCCCTTGCCTTCGCCCATCAACAGCCCGGCCGATGACTTTCAATTGGTGTGTACTTCGCCCTTGAGCGGGTGGATGGCCAGCAACCGCGGCGAAGCGGGAGGCGACAACCCCTACCAAGTGCGTTTCTTGCCCTCCACTCCATTGGATCACGGCTACACCGCTGTGCTGCAATGCAAGGGTACGCCGCTCCAAAATGAGCGTGTAGACATCTACAACGCCAACGGAGAGTTGCTCCAAACCGAGGTCACCGCAGCATCGGGTGAATTGGACATCTCGGCCCTCAACATCGGCACGCCTTACACTGCTCGGGCAGACCATCTGGACGACCTCGTGCTGGCCCACACCCTGCTCTACATCAAAAATAGCGAGGGCACCATCGTCCAAATCATCCCCCTCAACGGCGACAAATTCCAGTTTGAACTCCTCCCGTATGACAGCCTAGATCTGCCGCTTATCGAGAACCCGGACAACAGCATTCTGGCCATCGATTTGGAGGGCCAGGTTTACCGCGAAGTTCCGGGCGATGTGGGGCGCGGTCATCCCGTCTACATCTTGAGCAAAGAGGGCGAACTGCTTTCGCTGGCTTACACCCAAACCGCCGGCCAATTCTCAGTGGACGACCTGCGGCCCTTGAGCGAGTATACCATTCAAGTGGATCCGGAAAGCAAGGCTTCTCAGGTAGCCGTATCCAGCGGCGACGAATCGGTGGTCATCGCGCTCACTGGTGGATCTGGGGACTTCCGCCGTTTGCAGGACCAGGATGCGATTTCCATCCTGGACGAGTTCAACCAACCCATCCAGGTGCGTCCCGATGAGGTGTTCATCCTCAAAAACATCTACTACTCATTTGATAAAACCGAGCTGAATCCCGTGGCCCGCGCCCAATTGAAGGACTTGGCCGCCATTCTGCGTAACAACCCCACATTGGGCATTGAGCTCAGCTCCCACACCGATGCCCGCGGCACCGCCGAATACAACACACGCCTCAGCGAACAGCGCGCACAAACCGCCATTGCCTTTCTGGTAACACAAGGCATTTCCCTCGGCAGGCTGCAAGGGGTGGGCTACGGTGAATCACGCCTGATCAACCACTGCGCCGACGGCATAGAATGCACCGAACTCGAGCACGCACTGAACCGCCGTACAGAGTTGCGGATGGTGTTTGAATGAGGTTCATCAGTCACTGCCTGTTGCAGGTGAAAGGTTGTTGCCATCACTCCATCGGTGGCATGGGGTCGTAGCGGGGTGGGTTGGTCTGGCGCTGGTGACGGCGGCGCTGGCTGAAGAACACCCAGAGGTTGAGGAAGTGCAGCGCGCCCAGGCACAGCATGATCTTGCCAACTTGGGTACTGAGTACTTCAATCAACTCCACGGTGGTTTCAATGGTGCCTCACTTTGAGGGTGTAGACCATAAACCCGAGGTTGACCAGGTAGAAGCCCGCCAGTAGGAGCTTGTTGACACTTTGGCTGAGCACTTCGTCGTGCCCAAACACTTCGTCGAGGTACTGAAATATTTTTCTACTTCTCAGATCTAAACCGCTGAAAATCGGCTACTTGCGGAATAGAAGCTGTCCCCAACAGGTGGTCGCGCATCCATTCTGCCACGGTGGGAGCGATCATAACGCCCCGAGTACCCATACCGTTGAATACGTGTACGCGGGCCATTTGAGGATGGGTGCCGAGCAGTGGGCGGCGGTCTTTGACGGCAGGTCGGATGCCGCCGCGTTGTGCCTGTACCTCAGGGTGCGCGCCGACCACGGGTGCAAGTTTGTCCAACAGCAGCGCGCGGGCTTCAGGGGTGATGGAGGGGTCACCGGTGTGCCACTCGTAGGTGGCCCCCAGCCGAAAGCGTCCCTCGCCCAGAGGAATGGCCCAGCGTCCGTTGTTGACGATGTGGCTGAGTGAAAGCCCGGGTTGACATACGTCTACCACCTCTCCTTTGGTGCGACGCAAGGGCAAGTCGCCAAACCAAGTGCCGTCCAACAGGGCGTGGCCTTGGCACAGAACAATGTGGCCGGCAGTGATCCCGTTCCAAGTGATGCCTTCAGGGGTGACCTTGGTGTCCTGCTCGCACCAATCCGCTTCAGTATGCAAGCCGGCGTCCATCCATACTTGGCGCTGGGTGTCCAAAAGCAAGCCGAGTTCCAAGTACCCACTGCCTTCCACTGCGCCGTAACCGTATGGTGCATCCTGGGCCTCACCATCGGCGCGGGTATTGGTGTGAAGGATGTGCGCGAAGCCTTCCGCCGCAGATCGGGCATCGAAGTCGTTGGCCGCTTCTTGGTTGGGGAAGATGCGCAGGATGGGGGTCGGATGCCACACGTGAAGCCCCAACTCTTGCTCCCACTCTCGGTAGAAGTCGGCCGCAAAAGGCAAGGCTTCATCGGCCATCCAGCTCTTGTTGAGCCGTTTGAAGACGATGGGATTGAACATGCCTGCAGCCACGCGGGACGCCGAATTCACGCGGTGGGTGTCCACCACATGCACCGTTTTTCCCGCGCGCAACAAGGTGCGAGCAAGCACGCTGCCCGCCAGACCTTGGCCCACGATCAAATAGTCAACCCGCACAGGGTAGGGTTAGGCGGTTTTGAGTACGCCCAGCTCGCGGGCCACTTTCTCAAACGCAGCCAGCGCTTGGTCCAGGTGCTCACGTTCGTGTCCGGCAGAGAGTTGTACGCGGATGCGCGCCTGCTCCTTAGGCACAACAGGGTAGAAGAAGCCAATCACGTAGATGCCTTCTTCCAACAAACGGTCTGCGAACTGTTGCGAGAGCGCGGCATCGTACAGCATGATGGGCACAATGGCCGATTCGCCGTCCTTGTAATCGAGACCGATTTTGGCGATGCCTGCCTTGAAGTACTTGACGTTGTCTTCGAGTTTGTCGCGCAGCTCGGTGGTTTCACTCAGCATGTCGAACACCTCAATGGATGCGCCCACAATGCTCGGAGCCAGCGAGTTGGAAAACAGGTAGGGACGCGAACGCTGGCGCAGCATCTCGATGATCTCTTTGCGACCTGTGGTGAATCCACCCATTGCGCCTCCCATGGCCTTGCCCAGGGTGCCGGTAATGATGTCTACGCGGCCGAGCGCGTCGCGCAGCTCTACCGAACCGCGGCCGGTTTTGCCAATGAACCCTGTGGCGTGGCATTCGTCCACCATGACCAGCGCGTCGTACTTGTCGGCGAGGTCGCAGATTTTATCGAGTTGGGCCACATAACCGTCCATGGAGAACACCCCATCGGTGACGATGATGCGGAAACGGGCGTCTTGTGCTTCTTGCAGACGCGCTTCCAGCTCAACCATGTCATTGTTGGCGTAGCGGTAACGGGCGGCCTTGCAAAGACGCACGCCGTCGATAATGGAGGCGTGGTTGAGGCTGTCTGAAATGATGGCGTCTTCCTTGGTGAGCAGCGGCTCAAATACGCCGCCGTTGGCGTCAAAGGCCGCGGCATAGAGGATGGTGTCCTCGGTGTGGTGGAAGTCCGCGATTTTTTGTTCGAGGGTTTTGTGGATGTCCTGGGTGCCGCAGATGAAGCGCACCGACGACATGCCAAACCCGTGGCTGTCGATGGCCGCCTTGGCCGCTTGTACCACGCGTGGATGCGAGGAGAGGCCGAGGTAGTTGTTGGAACAAAAGTTCAACACCTCTTCCCCGGTGCTGACGCGAATGACCGCGCCTTGGGGGGTGGTGATGATGCGCTCGCGCTTGAACAGGCCGCTGTTTTCAATGTCTTGAAGTTCGGCCTGGAGGTGTTGTTGGATCTTGCCGTACATGGGTCAGTGGTTGGTGGGCGAAAGGTAGCAAAGGCCCTTGGGCTGGAAGCACCAAAATGCAATTCCCCGGCACAGAAATCGTATCCTTGTCCAAACGCAACCGATGCGCATGGACCTCAACACCTTTCTTCTGCTGACCGCCATTGGACTCGCTGCAGGCGCTTTGAGCGGCTTTGTGGGCATAGGCGGGGGAGTAGTGATGGTGCCAGCCCTGATTTACTTTCTGAATTTCAACCAATTGGAAGCCCAAGGCACCAGCCTCGCTGTGATGCTGCCTCCCATTGGCATCCTGGCCTTTATGAACTACCACAAAACCGGCAATGTGGACATCCGCAACGCGCTGGTGATTGCGGGCATGTTCATCGTTGGTGGATACTTGGGCTCCAAATTGGCTCTGCGCCTTCCGGTGGCCAAAGTGAAACTCTTCTTTGGCGTGCTGATGGTGTTTGTATCGGTGCGCATGGTCTGGAGTGCGGTGCAACAAATCTGGGGCGGACATGGCTCTTGAACAACTGCTGCGCGATGGCGCGCGATCGGGCTTTGAGACATGGCAATCTTTGCGCCATCACCTGCACGCCCATCCCGAACTCAGCTACCAAGAGCACGAAACCGCGGCCTTTGTGGCCCGCACCCTCACCGATTGGGGATTGACGCCCAACACGGGCGTGGCCGGCACCGGGATTGTGGTAGATGTGCAAGGCCAAGACCCCGGCAGCTCCTTGCGCTTTTTACGCGCCGACTTGGACGCGCTGCCCATCCATGAAGCCACCGAAGTTCCTTACAAGTCTACTGTACCTGGCGTGATGCACGCGTGTGGTCACGATGTGCACACCACCTGTTTGCTCGGCGCCATCAAACTCCTGCAGGACACGTGCGCCCATTGGAGCGGCACAGTCCGCTGCCTGTTTCAACCCGGCGAAGAAAAACTGCCGGGCGGGGCCTCGTTGCTGATTGCTGAAGGGGTGCTGGATGCGCCTAACGCACAAGGCATCACTGGCCAACACGTGTTTCCAGAATTGCCTGCGGGCAAAGTGGGCTTCCGCGAAGGTCAATACATGGCCTCGTGCGATGAACTCCACGTGACTGTCACAGGCAAAGGTGGCCATGGAGCCATGCCCCACAAGAACATTGATCCGGTACTCATCGCTTCCCACTTAGTGGTGGCCATGCAACAAATCGTAAGCCGCGGCGCCAATCCAGAAGTGCCCTCGGTACTGAGCTTTGGACGCTTCATGGCCGAAGGAGCCACCAATGTGATTCCCAATGAGGTTCGGTTGGAAGGCACCTTCCGTACCTTGGATGAAACGTGGCGTGCAGAAGCGCACAAGCGCATGGTCCAACTGGCGCAACAACTGGTCTCCAGCATGGGGGGCACCGTGGACTTCCGCATCGACAAGGGTTACCCAAGCCTGTTCAACGACCCGGCATTTACCCGCGCACAACGTGCCAAGGCCGAATCCTTTTTGGGCGCCGACAACGTGGTTACGCTTGAGCGCCGTATGACCGCCGAAGATTTTGCGTACTACACGCACCACATGCCAGGCTGCTTTTACCGCCTGGGCACCGCCTCACCTACCGGCGACGGATTTACCCGTCCGGTACACCACCCATCCTTCAACATTGACGAGCAAGCGCTGATCACCGGCGTAGGGCTCATGGCCTACTTGGCTGCGCGCTCCTAAGTTTCGCGCCTCTCAACCGTCTTGACGTTTCTGTTTGTCACATTGACCTTATCTCATATACGCATCTTTCTTTTTTACGTACATGCATTTATTGTTTTATTTGTTCTTTTGGCCTGTTTTATAGCTGTTTTACATTTTATACCGTGTATTTATTTTGTGTTCTTAGCGATACACTGACTGACCCCTTGATTCCACTTATCTCTTCTGGTTTTATAAGGCTGCACTGACCTCCCCGAGGGAGAATTCCGACAGCAGAGCGTAACCTTCGCCCACAGGATGCGTACCGAATGATGAATCATTATTCACCCAGCTATGAAGTGTATTGCACGCCTGTTCTACCTGATGACCACCTGCCTTTTGGGAGTGCAGCTTCACGCCTCTACCCCTACAGAGACCAACCCGCCGGCGCGGAGCGTAGATGTGTCCAAGCAAATCAAGCGTGGGGACAAAGCCTATGATCAATTCGAGTTTCTCAAGGCCATTGACCACTATAAAGAGGCGTTTCAGCGTGATGCCAACAGCACCGAGGCCACGCGCAAACTGGGCGAGTGCTACCGTAAACTGGGCCTGCTCAACGAATCTGAGTATTGGTACAGCAAAACCGTACAGGGCGACGACGTGATTTCCGATGACCTCTATTACTACGCCCGGGTACTGACCGGATTGGGCCGCTACGAAGATGCCCGCGTTTGGTACAACCGCTACCATCATATCCAACCCGAGGACGAAACAGTGCTCCCCGTGATTGAGAACCAGACCTACTTCGAAGACCTGCTGGCCATGAACCCGGCCCACGAAGTGCGCAACCTGAAGCTCAACAACGACAAACCCGCCTTGTGTGCCATTCCGTTCCAAGAGGGCATTCTGTTCTCGGCCGCAGGACTGGATCACGACGACCAACTCCAGGAGAGCCAAGTGTATTGGGAGTTCGACGGTTACCTGGACATGTTTTACGCCGAGGTGGACAACGAAGGCCACATCACCGACCCCCAAGTGGTGAGCGAACTCAACACGCTCTACAACGACGGTCCGGTAGCCTTCGACCCCAAAACCCAGACCTTATTCGTGACCCAAAACCAGGTGAAGCGGGCCAAACCCATTGCCAACAAGGACGGCGAGGTACAGCTCAAGATCCACCTGTTTACCTACGACAACGGCAAGTGGAAAGATGCGGGCGACTTTCCTCACACTTCTACCGAATACTCCCTGGCCCACCCCGCCATCTCGCAAGACGGCAACCACCTCTTTTTTGCTTCCAACATGCCCGGCGGCTACGGCGGCACCGACATTTACCGCTGCAAGCGCACCCCGCAAGGCTGGGGTGAGCCCGAAAACTTGGGTAGCGACGTGAATACCTCCGGCAACGAAGTATTCCCTTTTGAGGCAGGCAATAACGTGTTGTACTTCTCTTCGGACGGTTACCCGGGATTGGGTGGATTGGACGTGTTCCGCACCTACGAATTCGACAACGCCTGGACACTGGCCGAAAACATGGGTGTGCCCATCAACAGCGCTTCGGACGACTTTGGATTGACCTTTGTAAAGGCGGCTTCGGGCTTCTTTTCTTCCAACCGCAAAGGCAAGGGCTTGGACGACGACATTTTCTGGTTCGACCTGCTCTCGCGACGCAAGTTCTTCCAGATTACCATGCAAACCTTGGGCCAGGAAAACGGCATTGCCATGGCCGACATGGTGCTGACCAACCTCAACACAAGTGAACAACTCAACATGATAGAAGTGGCCGAAGGTGTAGCCTCATTCGAGGCTATTGAACAGTTCAGCTACGAGCTCTCGTGGGAAGGCGACGGTAAGACCAACCGCATTCTGTTTTTGAACGACGAGCACGACGCAGAAGGCCGCGCACACGAAGTCGGTGCGTACCGCATCCAACCTGAGGTGAACGACCAAAACGCCATCGACATCCGTCTCAGCGACAAACTGCAGTCCACCACTAACGAACTGGAGAAACTTCTCCAAGAATTCAACGTCTACAACATCACAGACAACCCGCTCTACATCAACCCCAAAAGCGAAAATCCCTCGTGGATGGAGGAATACGCAGTGTTGGGCGTGTTTGACTCTCCTGAAGGCGACAAAGAACTGAGCGGCCAAGACGTGAATGTGAAAAACCGCGCTACCGGTGAAGTGACCAGCACCACCGTGAACAGCGCTGGTGAGATCACCTTTGACGCCAACCCCCACCACGAATACAACGTGTACTTCGAACGCGACGGTCAATTGCACCAATACGCACTGTTGCCCAAAGGCGACTACTTTGAGGTGGACAACTTCGCCTCGCACGGATCGGTGCTGGGTGTAGAACTGGTGAACCGCGAAGCCGAGCGCCAAGCTCTGGTTGACATGCGCATGGAAGAACTCAAAGCCGCTCCGCATGCAAACGGCGAGGTGAAGGTGCTCAACCTGACCACCGGAAAAGTGACCTCGTTTACCCCCGGAAAAGGTGGAAGCATTGCCTTTGAAGGCAACGCCAAGCATGGTTACGATGTGTTGTGGAAAGACGGCGACGTTGTGAGCCAACACCACGTAATGTTGGCGGACGGCGCTGTACGCGTGCACAATTACAACCAGCCGTGGTCGTTGCTGCGCGCAAATGTGGTGGACAATACTGTGATGGCGCTCCTGATGAACGAGAGTCTGTTCGACAACCTGACGGCCACCATGGATCAAAATACCGTGGTCCTGCACGACGCCTTGACCGACGAGCTCATCTACCTGCAAGCCGATGCTTCCGGCAAGGTGAACACCAATCTGGACATCAGCCACCGTTACAACGTGTTCTGGCAGACCGCCGAAGGATTGATGTACTACCAGCTGGAATCCAACGAAGGCGCAACCTCATTGGTGGCCCTGAACCAAGGAGGTACCAAGCGTCCGCTGCGCACTGGACTCGACGGCACCTCAGCAAGCCTCTCGCTGGGTGAGATTCCCGCACTTGCTCTGGCTGTTGATCGTGTGCACTTCGACTACAACCGTTACGACGTGCGCCAAAGCGATCAGCAAATCCTAGGACAAGCCATTGCCCTGCTGATGGCAAACCCAGAAGCCAAACTGGAAATCGCCGGTCACACCGACAGCCGAGGTTCGGCGAGCTACAACCGTCATCTGTCGCAAAAGCGCGCAGACGCTGTGGCCCAATACCTGATCGAAGCAGGCGTGAACCCCGACCAACTCAACACGACCGCAGAAGGCGAGGAAACGCCTGAGGCCAACTGTCGCGAAAAAGATTGTACCGAAAAGCAACACCAATCCAACCGACGTGCCGAGCTGAGGTTGATCCTCCCCGAGGAGTTGCAAGCCCGGCACACCTCCAACTAACACTTAGAGTAACACAGCACGCAGCCCTGCCGTTTGGTAGGGCTGTTTGCGTTTATGGGCAGACCGATCCGTACCCGTCAATCAGGTCCAAAATAACGCCCGTATCAACCCGGCCATATTTCCTTCCGGCACCGATGTCGTCGTTGCAGGTAAACGCATCATTGCAGGACTTATCTTATAGATGCAGCGCAAACCAGCCATCACATGACCGAGCTGGGGCCGTGCAGTCCACACCGAAGGAACCCCATGGCATCATCAAGTCAAATCTGTGGTGTGTACAGATGACGTCCACATCTTCTGGACACGAATCTGATCTCGTATCGAGCATGCACGAAGCGCATTCCACAGGCAACTCATGGAGCGCAGAGGCCAACGACCGGCTTTGGGCTTACAGCATAGATGAAGTGGGGCCACAACAGTGACCGCAAACAGCCCTCACCCCTCTCAGGATTGACCTTACGATAATTCAATCCTGCCGAATTCTCATTGTCCCCCGTCCCCAGGATATGGACCGAGTACGTTTGCTCCATCAGTCATTCACAAAAAATTAACAGACATGAAGCCAACTAACCAACAACTATTCGCCAGCCTTTTCTGGTTTTGTGCCCTGATCATGGGATTGATGATGTCTCAAGGAGCACGAGCTCAGTATTTCCACTCTACCTACGATCATCTCCCAGGCACCTCTACAACTGGACAAGCCTCACACGACCAATACTCCATTACCCCATCGCACACCTTGGGCCATGAAGTCATGGCCGGGAACCTCATTCTCGGACCCAGCACGCAAGACATTCATATCATGGAAGTCGACGACCATGGTATCATAGTATGGGAGACCGCCTTGGCCTCTTGGGATGTTCCCAAAGTGTACCACATTGAGCAAACCCCTTTTGTGGGCACAGGCGGGTATGTTCTGGGCGGTGCAATCATCGATGGCGCTGGAAACACGGAGTCCTTGATCCTGCTTTTGGATGCCGTAGGCAACCAAGTAGCTAACTTAACAATTGCCGTGCCAGGTTGGAACCACACCACAGCCATGCACGTGGTAC
>JBMYJR010000013.1:53904-54143 GCA_049594615.1 Flavobacteriales bacterium | reverse complement strand
CGTGACCAAAGCGTTCATGACTCATGGTCATGGCGTAATCGGTGATCAGGTAATTGGTGAAAAACAGCTTGGTCAATCGGTAAAACGGATTGACCAACTTCGCACCCCTCGTTTCGAGCGGCAACACACGCTTTGGAAGCAGCAGCGAGTCCGCATAGTCAATCAGGTGAAATTGGGCGTTGAAATATTCTGCGGCATAGTGCTGTCCCAATTGCTTTTCATAGACAAAATTGTATCGG
>JBMYJR010000013.1:0-53894 GCA_049594615.1 Flavobacteriales bacterium | reverse complement strand
TGATTCGATATATACACGGCATGCAACGGGCGTTTACGGGTTTGGTTGGCCAAGGAAAGGCGAAATGGGTACGAATTGGCAATGAGTTTGCCGTAAATCTTGCAAAGCCGTTGGCTGCTGATGTCTTTGTGACAACTGGTGTCCCCGGACAGGTGTTTGAGGATTCCCCATCTTTGTCCCAAAGCTGATTACGTGGATTTTTGCGCCTCTTCTTTTGCTCACATCACCAAAGACGACCTCTACGACTGCCTTGCCCTGCGCACCGAGGTATTTGTGCTGGAACAGGATTGCCCGTATCAAGAAATCGACGGCAAGGACCGCCACAGCTGGCACATCTGGAGCCGGGGGGAGGAAGGTGTGGTGTCCAGCTATGCCCGTATCCTCGAGGCTGGCGTCAGCTACCCTGAAGTGTCCATCGGCCGGGTTGTGGTGCATCAAGACCACCGCGGAAAGCAGCTCGGGCGGGAACTCATGGTATTCTGTCTGGAATTCATCCGCGGTGAATTGGGGCCGCAACCCGTGCGTATTTCTGCCCAAGACTATCTGCTGAAATTCTACGAGTCACTCGGTTTCAAGCACACTGGCAAGAGCTACCTGGAGGACGGCATCCCGCATTCGGAGATGTTGCTTGATCTGCAGTAATTGTACATTGACTCCATGAGCGCCATCCGAACCGAACTTGATGCCCTCTTCCAAGGACGCAAAGACGTGGTCAACGAACTCAAATCCTGGTCGACGGACAAGCTGACCCAGCAACCCGCAGAAGGGGGGTGGTGTGCTCTGGAGGTGATCGATCACATCATCAGCAGCGAACGCGGAACCTTGGGCTACTTGGTGAAAAAGACCAGCAGCGGTTGGGACCAAATTCCTGAGCGCACGCTTGAAACCGATGCCGCCGCGGTCCAACTGCACGCCGCACTGGAAAGCGATGGCAAGTGGGGTGTTCCAGTGAAATTTCCTCCTCCTGCACCAGACATGACATTGGAAACGCTCGCGCACTCATGGATGCATTCGCACAACGACATTGCGCATTGGATCGGGGCCACACCCGATGGCATAGCGGAAAAGCTCGTATTCAAACACCCGATTGCCGGGCGCATTACCTTGGAACAAACGTTGGGCTTTCTGCAACGCCACATCACCCACCACCGGTTTCAATTGGAGCGCATCAAGGCGGCCATCAGCTGAGCACCTTCCGGAATTGTTCGAGCAGACCTGCGGCCAGTGCGCCGCGTTCGAAGTTTTGCATGACGTAAGCCCGTCCACGTTGGCCACAGGCCTTGGCGTGTTCAGGGTTGGCCGCGGCATCCCGGATGGCAGCGGCCATGGCGGCCGCGTTCTCGGGTTCGTAGGCCCAACCGGCATCTGCGGTGTGGATGAAGAGTTCCTTGGCTTCGCCTTCTACGCCTAGGAGCAGCGGCTTTTCCATGGCACAATTCTCAAAGATCTTAGAGGGGATGGCGCCCAGGAACAAGTCCAACTTGCGTAAGGGAATCAGCGCCATGTCAGCCTGTGCAATCACCCGGGGCATCTCGGTCTTGGGGAAGCCACCTAAGAATTCCACGTTGGTCAACTGCATTGCAGTAGCCTTGACTTGCAAGCGCTCCAGTTCTGGGCCATTGCCCGCCAGTTGGAGGGTGATGTGAGGGGCATCGCGCAGCAAATCAGCAGCTTCCAATACCGTATCGAGGCCTTGTGCGATGCCGATGATTCCGGCGTACAAGCACACAAAACGACCGTCTTCAGGTCGCGGGTCGTACTTGGTGGGGTCAAATAGCGTGAGGTCGCAGCTGTTTGGCAACCAGTGTACGCACTTGTCGGGATGGCGCGAGGAGATGCTTTCCACAATCCCTTGGGTTTGTCCGGTGATCAGTGCACTGCCCCGGTACAACCAACGCTCCAATCCGTAGGCCCGATTGAGTAGAAACTGGTTGTTCATCACACCGAGCTTCTCAACGCTCTCGGGCCAGAGGTCCGAGACGTTGAACACAAACTTGGCGCCTTTGAGTCGCGCAAGCCATGCGCCGGTGATGCCCAAGAACAGGGGAGGGCTCTCGCACACCAGAATGTCGCTGCGACGCAGGTAAAACAAGCCAAATAGCAAAGAAGTGAAGGTGAACGAGAAGTAATTCAACAGCCGCTTGACCACCGAATTTTTGTCCTTGCTCACGTAAATCCACGAGCGCAGTACCCGCATGCCGTCCATGTCCTCTTGCCGAAACCACACCCCGCGATACGCCGGGTCGATTTCGTTGTTGGGGTAGTTGGGCATAGCGGTCAACACCTGGATCTCACACCCGTCTTGCTGCAGCCGTTTAGCCAGCTCAAAGAGCCGGTTTTGCGGGGCGCCGGTCTCGGGTGGGAAGTACTGGGTGAGGATGATGATGCGCAAGGGGGCAAGATTTTCACGACAAATGTAGGCCAATGGCGTTGCGGGGTTGGACGGGGATTCGGACTTTTATCCCATGCCAGCCAACAACCTGCTTCAGGCTTTAGGCCACCAGCTTCGCGCGTGGTGGCAAGACAAACGCCTCACGGCGTTGGCCGCCGCACTTGTGGCGTTCATCCTCCCGCTAAACCAAAAGGCAGCGGTGTGGGCCTTGGGCGTGTTGGGGCTGTTGACGCTCATCCACTTTCGCGAGCGGCGTCCCAAAAACATGGCCTCGTTTGCGGTCATGGTGGTGCTCTATGGGCTGTATGCTGGCGGGGTACTCTACACGGATCATCCGCTGGCCGGTCACCATCCAAACACCTTGGAGCAGAAGCTCTCGCTGATCATTTTCCCGGTTTTGGCCTTGTTCATCCGACCCATGACGGCCTCGGAGCGCCGAGCGATTGTGGCTGTGTTTGCGACCGGAGTGACCGTCTTTGCCGTGGTAGCTTTTGCCGCTGCTGGCCTGCGATTTTTGGAGTCGGGCGAGCATGGGGAATTCGTCTACACCCGTTTGGTGCTTACCTATCACCCGACCTACATGGCCATTTATGCCTGCTTGGCGCTGGCCTTTGTGCTGGAAACCATTTGGTTCCGCCAGCGCGGACATTGGAGCTGGTTGCTGTGGGCCGCTGGGTTGGTGAGTTTTGTGGCGTTCATCTCCAGCAAAGCGGGCCTGTTGAGCACGGGCATTTTGGTAGTGCTACTGCTCTTTACCCATTCCATTCGTTCGCGCTCGTTTGGGCGGGCGTGGATGCATGCAGCGCTGCTGGTGGGCATCTTGTTTGCCCTGCCTCGGTTTGTGCCGGGCGCAGAATCACGTGTGGCCGAGTTTACCGATGCCATTGAACGTCAAGTGGACGAGCAGGAGCGTAACAAGAGCATGGCGCGCACCAGCACCCAAGTGCGCTTTTTGGCGTGGCAGTGTTCCTTGGAGTTGATGATCGAGCACCCGTTTGGCGTGGGCAGCGACGACGCCACACCGGCACTCATGGAAAAGTACGAGGAGCGCGAAGAAGACTTTGCGTACCGCAAGAAGCTCAATGCGCACAATCAGTACTTGGAGACCGGCGTCGAGCTCGGTTGGGCTGGATTGGCGGTGCTGCTGTTGATGTTAGCCTTGGGCCTACGCCAAGCACTACTGCACCGAGACATACTCTTCCAGTCCCTGTTGTTCTTGGCTGGGTTCAACATGTTGTTTGAATCCTTCTTAGAACTCCAGAGCGGCATCGTCTTCCTCCTGTTCTTCTGGATGGTCTTTGCGAACCGCGAAAAAGCAGACGTTACGCCTCCGCCTTTAGCGGCTGGTGGGCATGCACTGCTTTGACAAACGCCTCAAACAGCGGGTGCGGCGAGGCTACAGTACTGCTGTATTCGGGGTGGAATTGACAGGCCACAAACCACGGGTGGTCTTCCAGCTCTACAATCTCCACCAGTCCGCTGTCGGGGTTGATGCCCACGGGTTTCATGCCCGCCTCGCGGAACTGATCCAAGTAGTCGTTGTTGAACTCAAAGCGGTGACGGTGACGCTCCTCAATGAGGTCTTCACCATAGGATTCGTATGCTTTGGTGCCGGGCTCCACTTGACACGGGTAAGCGCCCAAGCGCATGGTGCCACCCATGTTGGTGATGCTTTTCTGCTCGGCCATGAGCGAGATCACAGGATCCTTGGTGTACTCCTTGATTTCGGTCGAGTGGGCTTCAGACAGGCCCAGCACGTTGCGCGCGAATTCAATCACCGCGCATTGCATGCCCAGGCAAATGCCAAAGAAGGGGATCTGGCGCTCGCGGGCGAATTTGACCGCCTCCAGCTTGCCGTCCACACCGCGTGAACCAAATCCAGGGGCTACCAAAATACCTTGCACGTCACCCAGCTGCTTTTCCACGTTGCTGGCGTAAAGTTCTTCGGAGTGGACCCACTTGAGATTCACGTCTATGCCGTTCCACGCCCCTGCGTGTTCAAAGGCTTCCACGATGGATTTGTAAGAGTCTTTCAGCTCTACATACTTGCCCACCAGTGCAATGTTCAGCGATGTGCGCTCGGATTTGTATCGCTTGAGGAATTCCTTCCAGCGGTCGAGATCGCGAGGGGTTTCAGTGTCCATGCCTAAGCGCTCGAGTACGACCACATCCAAGCCTTCGTCCATCATCATCAACGGCACATCGTAGATGGTTTCCGCATCAATGCTTTGGATTACCGCGTTGGGTGCCACGTTGCAGAATCGGGCCACTTTGGTGCGTACGCTCGGGGTCAGCTCGTGCTCGGTCCGGCACACCAGGATGTCGGGTTGTACGCCAAACTCCATCATTTGCTTCACCGAGTGCTGGGTGGGCTTGGTTTTCAGCTCGCCCGCCGCATTGAGGTAGGGGATGAGGGTGAGGTGCACTACGAGTACGTCGTCCGGACGTTCCCATTTCATTTGGCGGACCGCCTCCACGTAAGGCAGGGACTCGATGTCACCCACAGTACCGCCGATCTCGGTGATCACAAAGTCGTATTGCGATTTGCTTCCGAGGATCTGCACGCAGCGCTTGATTTCATCGGTGATGTGCGGGACGATTTGGACGGTCTTGCCCAAATAATCACCGCGACGCTCTTTTTCGATGACGCTTTGATAAATGCGGCCGGTGGTGATGTTGTTGGCTTGCGAGGTACGCACGTTCAGGAAACGCTCGTAGTGCCCCAGGTCGAGGTCGGTTTCAGCACCGTCTTCGGTCACGTAGCACTCCCCGTGTTCATAAGGGTTGAGGGTGCCGGGATCGACATTGATGTAGGGATCCAATTTTTGGATGGTCACTCGGTAGCCACGACTCTGCAAGAGCTTGGCGAGTGAAGCGGAGACGATTCCTTTGCCCAACGACGAAGTAACCCCGCCGGTGACAAAGATGTACTTGGATGCGTTCGGCATGCAGGAAACTTTGACACGTATACGGGAGGCAAAGGTAGTACATCGGTTTCGCCCAGCACTCCCATTGTTGACAATCCGTTAAAAAGCCGTCACATGCCCCGGGTCAAACTCTCTACCACCTTGAACTTGCTCAGGAATTCTCGGGCAATGATGCGCAAGAAGGTGTAGCCTGGAATGGCGATGATCATGCCGGTAACCCCCGCCAGCGTGCCCGCCATGGAAATCACAATGAAGATCTCTAAGGGGTGCGCGCTCACGCTGTTGCCCAAGATGACGGGCTGGATGAAGAAGTTGTCTGCCGCTTGAGCGATGCCATACACCAAGGCCACAAGACCTACAAGGGTGCCGATGTGCATGTCTGCGTCGCCACCGTAATGCGAGGTGAGTGCCAACAACAAACCAATGCACATAGAAACAATGGGCCCCACGTAGGGCACACAGTTGAGCAGTCCGGCCAGCAAGCCAATGATCAAGGCGTTTTCGAGCCCCACCAAGTGCAGGCCAATGCTGACAATGGCCGTGATGATGGACACCTGTGCCAACACGCCTAAGAAGTAGCGGGTCAAAAGGCGGTTGGAATCTTGCAAGATGTGCTTGACCTGCTCCATGTACTTGTCGGGTGTCAAGGTAAAGATGATACGCTCGATGAGGTACCCGTCCTTCAAGAAAAAGAACGTCATGAATAGGATGGAAAACAGCGCCACCAGCAGCGAGCCCAAAGTGCCCACGATGTTGTCAAATACCTGCGATAAACGCCCCGGATTCAGGGCTTCTTGTACGCGGGTGATGATCTCTTGGCGGTTGGTGCGGCCCTCTTCGCTCAGGGTAGAGGAGGCGAGCCATTCTTCGCTGATGCCGAGGGTTTCTTCGATGTTCTGCTCGGCCTTGCGCACATCAATGCTGCCGAGTAAATCAATTTGATTCTGCACCAACGGCGCAAACAGCGCAAGGACCAGATAAATGACGAGACCAAAAGAAAGCAGGGTGGCCAGCGATGCCAGCCAAGCAGGCACTTGCCAGGACTTGATGTGAATGCGGCGGAACAGAGCCACCAGCGGTGAGCCGATGTAGCTCAGCACGACTGAGATCACTACATAGGTGAGGATGGACCGAAAGGTATACACGGCCCAACCTAGGACCAGCAAACCGAGTAAGAGGAGAAGTCCGCGAAGGACAGCATTCATGAGGCGGGATGTTTCTTTGGGTAGTCGTTGTAAATCACGCTACCAGTTCTCAAAGATACGGCGGCCCATTCATCCACGTGCAGTTCAATGCCTACCACGTGAGAAGTTACCATCTCCATGTTCTCTCCGCTGATCATCGAAGCCGCGTCTGAAATGCCTGGGTTGTGCCCAATGATGACCAAGTCCTGCTCGGCATCGCTGGCAATTACCGTATCGAGCAGAACACGCCCTGTAGCCAAGTACAAGTGTTGGATGTGGTGGATGGCCGTGGTGGGCGTGTCCAAGAGGTCGGTCACAATCTTGCCTGTTTGGACGGTGCGCTTTGCGGTGCTGATCAAAAATCGCGGGTTCACCAACCCAAATTCCTTGAGGCGTTCGGCCATCGAAGGGGCATCGCGTTCACCACGTTCGTTGAGCGGGCGGTCGCGGTCACCGAGTCCGTGGTGCTCCCACGAGGATTTGGCGTGGCGGATGAGGAAAAGGCGTTTCATAGCGGGTGTTGCATAAGTGGAGTGAAGGTCGTTCTTATTGGGGAGGTGCTTCCATTATTTACGCAAAATTTGTTGTTTTGCGGCTGTTTAAGCGCGCCTAAAAATCAACTTGGATGGAACCTGTCTCTGGGGCTATTGCTCAAAGATCGCTCACTGCTTCGGAAGAAAACTACCTCAAGTGCCTGTACGTGCTGGAACAGTCCCAAAACGGTCCAGTACACACCAACGATGTCGCTGCCTACATGCATACCAAGGCTTCTTCGGCGACCGACATGGTGCAGCGCTTGAGCAAAAAAGGCTACGTCCATTACCGGGCATATCACGGTACAACCTTGAGTGAGAAGGGCACTGAGGCTGCGGTTCAAGTGGTGCGTCGTCACCGGTTGTGGGAGACCTTTTTGCACCTCAAACTGCGCTTCCGTTGGGACCAGGTGCACGCCCTGGCCGATCAGCTCGAGCACATTGCTTCCCCCGAACTCATCGACCGCTTGGATGCCTTGCTCGATTATCCCAAGTACGATCCACACGGAGAGCCCATTCCTTCAGCCAGCGGTGCGGTGAACGATCCTCGCAATCCGGTACCACTCAGCACGTTGCAAGCGGGCAATATTGGTCGCATTGTGGCAGTTTCGGATCACTCGCAGGACTTCCTGAAGTACTTGGAAACCACCAACCTGATCCTGGGCTCGCGCATCGAGGTCAACCGTCTGCAAGCCTTTGACGGTTCCATGCACGTGCAACTCGCCGTACGCGAGGTGGTGCTCAGCGAAAAGGTCACCCAGCGCCTGCTCATTGAGGTGCTCCGCTAGCTGGCGTATCATGCTCACATGTCCGGTCAGGCTTCGCGGTGCGGCAATGCTACATAGCGCAACAGGCCTTTGTCCTGAGGTGTTTTATACTTGATTTTGCGCCCAGCTGGGCAGATCAATGCCTCCCAAGTCGCCGCTGGTCATCACCAGTACATTCTTGCCGGCAAAGTCCAGAACTTCCAGCGCCGCCACCATTTTGGATGGGTGTTCAAACACCTGCAGACCCTGGCGGGCAAAGGCTTGTTCGATGTCACTTTTGGAGATTGGAGGGAGCTTTTTATGCGCCACCGCGTCGGGGTTCCAGCATACCCATGCCAGATCTGCAGCGTCCATGGCTCCGCGGTATTCGCGTAAGAAGTCTGCGTTCAGGCTGGAGAAGGTGTGCAGCTCAAAGGCGGCTACCAAGGTGCGTTCGGGATACTGCTGTTTGACTGCTTCGGTAGTGGCCTTCACTTTGGAGGGCGAGTGCGCAAAGTCCCGGAAAATCATGGTTTCGGGCGTGCTGACCATCCGCTCCAGTCGGCGTGAGGCACCTGGGAAACTGGCAATGGCTGCGTAAAAGTCGGCTTCTACCACACCAATTTCGCGGCAAGCCAAGCGGGCGGCGTTGAGGTTCTGCAGGTTGTGGTTGCCAAACACTTCAATGCGCTGGTCACCGCCAGCGGTGTGCAGGTAGGTGTACCCGCTGTCGATATGGTGGGGGTGAATGCCGTATGCTTCACCTTCCACAGCATTGCGCTGCAACACAGCTGCGGCTTCAGGGTCTTCGGCGGCCACAAACAGGCGGCCACCAGGCTCAACGGTTTGCGCAAAGAGATCAAACTGCTCCACGTAGTTCTCCCAGGTGGGGAAGACGTTCACGTGGTCCCAGGCAATGCCGGTGATGACCGCCACGTGCGGGCGGTACAAATGAAACTTGGGCCGGCGGTCCAGGGGGGATGCCAGGTATTCGTCGCCTTCCAGCACGGCTACCGGCGCATCCGAGAGCTTGACCATGCAATCAAATCCGTCCAGTTGGGCACCCACCATGTAGTCGGCGTCGATGCCCACTTTGGCCAGCACGTGCAGGATCATAGCGGTCGTGCTGGTTTTGCCGTGGCTGCCTCCAATCACCACCCGCTTTTGGTGCTGGGTGGCGTTGAACAAGTACTCTGGATACGAATAGGTTGGCAGCCCCAGCGCTTGGGCTCGGGCCAATTCCGGATTGTTAGCACGGGCGTGCATGCCTACGATCACCGCATCCAGGCCTTTGTGGATACGTTCCGGGTGCCAGCCCATCTCGGGCGGGAGCAGGCCTTCGCGTTCCAAGCGTGAGCGCGAGGGGTCGTAGATGGCATCGTCGGATCCGGTAACGGTATCTCCCTTTCGGGATAGGGCAATGGCCAGGTTGTGCATGGCCGCGCCACCAATGGCAATGAAGTGCACGTGCATGACTCAAAAGTGCTGTTTTTACCTCCGCTTGGTGCGCGTGGCGTGCAACACTTACCCACGTTCACGGTTTGATAGGTAGGGGGCGGTGGTGTTTTGTGCGGATCGCCACCCGGAAACTTGCGATAATTGCACTATGAAGTGTCCCTTGCTGTTCGGTGCGCTTGCGGTGGTCCACATGGCTGTGGCCCAATCTCCTGCGCCTTCTGATTCCTCCATCACACCCTTTGGCCTGCACTTGGCCGGTGGGCTCATGCTGAGTGAGGATCCTTTGAGTGAGACCGTCGAAGATCTCTTCGGCATCGAAACTCGTGGTATGACCTCGGTCTATGTGGGTTTTTTGCTGGATACCCCCTTGGGCGAGCAGGCCAGTTTTCAAATCGGCGGGCAATACGCGCGGCGCGGGGCCCATTTCGATGACCAAAACGGTAAGCTCATCAACCACTTCATCGACGGGCACGTAGGTGTGCTTTTTGGTTCCGAGCAAGGGCGCATCGGCCCTGTGGCCACATACACCCACGCCTTGGCCTCGTCATACACCTATGTAAACGGCCAAGGCGAACAAATCCGCGAGGAGCCCGAATTCAACCTTTCTCCACTGGCCGTGGGGCTGCGTGGAGAGGTGCGCATGCAGGAAGGGACCTACCTGACCGCTGGCCTAAACATGCGCTTGGACGGCTCGGGTTACGACCACGCCAGTATTGGGTTGCGCATTGACTTGAATCGCAAGGCGGTCAACCGCCGCAAGGAGCTGCGCACCTTTGAGAAATACGAGGCCGCCCGCCACATCCAAAACATCAAAGACGGCGCGCTGGTGGTTCGCTTGAACACCTTGGACAATTCAGTCAATGCACTGCGCAAGAAAGGCATGGATGACACCGCCGCCGAGCTTGAGGACGCCATCCGTGTGCAAAACATCGCGGTCATGAATGCTTTTGAGCGTGAGTTCAGTTTTTGCCCGGTTTACTTTTACTACAGCTACGATTCTGGCAAGGTCAAAAACGGTGACTACCAAGGCGCCCTGTTCAACGCCAACGGCGATGCCACGTTGTTGCACAACTTGGCAGACATGAACTGTTATATCGCCGAGTTTGGGAACCTCGAAAACGATACCTCGTCCCAATTCATCGATTACACCCTGGTACATACCGATGACTTTAGCGTGCAACGTGAGGCCCGTTATGCCCGGGGTTCTACGTTCAATTTCTCGGCGCTCAAAATCAAGGGTCCGGACTTCTACCAGCTGCGTGGGCCTTTCCCGTACTACGTAAAGACCTACGGGACGTTCATCTTCAACCGCAGCCCATTTGAAATCGTCAGCAAGCTGAACGACAACTTCTATAGTTTCTATACGCTGCAGCAAAATTGGCCGCCCAATCCGGGGCCACCGTTGAGATGATTTAACGCCTGAGGCCCGACTACTGCGGGCGCCCTTTTGGTATTTTGCCGCAAATCCCGACCATGTTCAATGATTTGCTTCGCGCCATTGGCGACTGTTTCAAGGCCCTGGGTTTCGTGTTCGAACACCGGATGGCGCACTTTTTCCTGTATCCCATTGCCATCACCATCCTGCTCTCGGTGGGACTGATTGCCACCGTAGATTGGCTGGTGGAAGGCATCGATCAATACGTATCGGAAAATTGGAGCTTCCGCGCAGAAGTGACCACCGACGAAGGTTGGTTCGAGACCGGCTGGCGCTACGTGCAGGACTTCTCGGATTACGCACTGGCAGGTATCATCGACGTAGGGGTGACCTTGGGCCTGTTTTACCTCTTCCACAAACTCAACAAGTACATCGTGCTGGTGCTCATGTCACCGGTGATGTCATTGGTGAGCGAACGTACAGACGAAAAACTCACTGGCCGAGAATTTCCGTTTGAGTGGGCCCAACTTTTCAAAGACATCTGGCGTGGGGTCCTGATTGCCATGCGCAACTTTGCCATTGAAATGGGGATCATCATCGCTGTTTGCGCTGTGAACTTGGCCATCACGGCTGTGGTGCCACCGCTGGCCATCATTACCCTTCCTGCGGGCGCTGTGTTTACCTGGTTGGTGGGCGCGTATTTCTTCGGTTTTGCCACCATGGACTACACCAACGAACGTCGCCGTTTGAACGTCAAAGAAAGTGTGGCCTTTATCCGAGCCAACAAAGGCATCGCCCTGGGCAACGGCATTGTGTTTGCGTTTTTGATGTGGATTCCGTTGATCGGAGCTTACATCGGTCCTGTGTTTGCCACCATCATGTGTACGGTGGGTGCTACATTGACCATCCACGACAAGGTCAACCTCAATCGCGACGATTTCTACCTCCAACCTACCGATTAAACCAAGGGGCCAACAACAGGCCCACATGCACCGGTCTACCTCAGCGTGAATGCGTGCTCCCGGGAGTGGATGTGCTTGCGAGTTGGAACAGTTAAGCCGACGGTCTTGCTGAGCGCGTGCACCCGCTGAGCGATCGCCTGCAGCTGATCATGACTGCCTGTCGCGGAGTGTAATGTGGCCAAGCGGCTTTGAGGAAGCCTCCTGCGCTGGCCACGGTCGCTGCCGGTTTGAGCCCAATGACTATGGGACACCTGAAATCGCCGACATCTCCAGCATCCTGAGCAAAGCCGTTGAAACCGGCTTGGATGTGATCAAAACAGAACACCGTTACACGTTCGACGGCGTGCGCGCTACTCCCTTGACCAAGCCCGTAGGGGGTATGAACCACGGTATTGAAACGCTTTCCCGTATGAGAGGTTGTTTTTTGTCCTCAACCAGGGGGAGTGAAAAGTGTAGCGTGAAAAGTGCGCGGGGCGATCAGGGAAAGCAGGGGAAGAGGTCAGTGTACGATGAGCTTTTCCATCACTGAAACCGCAGCGTTCAGTCGGATTTCAACCAAGTAAGCACCCGGGCTGAGGTCGGAGATGGGAATCGCCTGATCTTCAGGGGTGACCTCTTTGACCAGCTGGCCGGCTCCGTTGTAAAAGCGCACACGGCTGAGGCGTTGGTCGTTGCCGTTGAACACAAACACCTGGCCGCTGGCCGGGTTGGGGAATAAGGCAAGGTTGTCTTTGACAATACTGTTGTCACGCGGACGCTTGTCTACGTCATCACCGCCGATGGCTTGGAGGTCCTGTCCTGCGGGGTTGAGGAAGTCGTCCAATTCATCCCAAGCCGAGCTGATGGGGGTGAAGCGGTCGAACACAAAGTCTTGGCAATTTCCGTCTCCTTCGGTGAAGATGCCGATGACTTGTCCGTTGGAGTTGAACAAGGGCGCACCCAATGCTCCTGCGGAGGTGGCACCATCCAAGTAGCGGTCCACGCGGATGGCGGGAGTACCGTCAGTGCTGGTGAGATCCCATTGATCGAGTTCGGCCACTTTGAGTCCGTCTGGACCGGGGTGGAAAAGTACCGCGCCTTCACTATCGGCAGATGCATCGCGGTTCCAGCCGCTGTAGTACAGGTTCCATTCGTGGCTGGGCGATTCGTGTAGACTCAAAAGTACAAGGCCGGCTGCTTCGTTGCGTACCACAATGTCAGCACCGGTAATGACTTGGGTGAGCGCGCGCTCTTCTTCTTCCCCGCAGGTTTCGCTGTAGCGGTTGAATTCAAAAAGCAATGTGCTGGCGCGTCCTTCCAACACGGCGTCGCTGGTAAGCACATAGGGCTGCTCCAAGTTGCCTGAGGTATTGATCAACACTCCGTTGGCGCTTTTGCTGCCCTCAGAGGTGGTGATGCGCACTACCGATTTGGCAGCACTGCGGTATTGGCCCCAAACGCATTTGGCATCCAGCAAGCAGTTAGACTGCAGGCTATCGGCCATGGCGGGTTGTTCAAGGTTGCGGTAATTGTGAATCACACGGCCCACTGTAAACTGGCCCTCCCCACGTTCAGAATAGGGCTCAAAGTATTCGAGTACCAGTCGCTCACCCTGCATCGGTGGCAGTTGGAGCAACGCGGTGGGGCGGTTGTCGTCCTGTGTGATGGGGCCAAACACCTCAGTTTTGTCTTCGCTGTAGACGTAGACTGCACCGCGAGGGGGGATGTAGACATTCTCCAAAATGACACCAATGCCTTGCGCCCCTTTGGAGTGCAAGCCCATGCGCCAAATGCGATCGCCGTTGTCCAGGACAGACCAGCGGCCATCTTGCTTGGGGTTGAAGGAAGTGAAGTGACTGAACCCGAAGCGGTACGCCCGGTGTTTGCCAAGGTTCAAAAAGAAGTCCTCGGCGAGCAAATCCGCGTCATCGGTATCGGGAAGGGGCTCATAGTAGACTTGGGTTCGGGCGCCGGTGGGCGACTCCCAAGAAGGCGGCGTGGAGCTGCTGTGTTGCGCCAAGGAGGGCAAGCACAGGAAAAGAATACATATGGTAGCAGCAGTGCGAATAACCGTCGGTTTCGTCTAACAAAATAACGCTTTTCCAACCTAAAGGGTTGCACGGGAATGTCCCGGTTGCGTTTATAAGCACGCGCATGCAGAGAAGAACCTTGGTACGAGGCGACAATTTTTTCCAACCACTGGTGCAAAAACACCAAGGACATGCCGTCAAGTGCAGGTTACACAACGGTGAAGGAAACATTGGGAGAGGTGCTGTGGGCGCCTGCATTTTGAGGTTCTAAAACTGGAAGGTGTTGGTGGGGAGGGGGGAGTGGCCCCGGATGTCCGCAGTGGATTTTGATCCAATTCAATTGGCGCCGTTCCCTTGTGAAACCACACCTCAAAATAAAACCCACCAATCGGCGTAACTTCACCAAAACCCAGTCGTCTTGGGATTGAACCGATGACCGAACAAGATTTTCAAAACACCGTTCTCCCCTTGAAGCGCAAGCTTTTTGTGGTGGCCTTCCGTTTGGTGGGCCAGGCTCAGGATGCCGAGGATATTGTGCAGGATATCATGATTCGTGTCTGGGAACAACAACAGCCCTTGGACACCTACAACAACATCGAAGCTTACCTCATGACCCTTGTGCGCAACCGTTCGTTGGACCGATTGAAGTACAACAAGCTGCGCCGCGGCGGGGAGGCCCAAACCGATGTGGTGAGCTCCGAGCCTACGCCCGATCGCACCCTGGAACGCGCTGAGTCGCACCAGCATGTGCAACGCATGGTGCGCAGCTTGCCGGACAGCCAACGCGAAATCCTCATTCTGCGGGATTTTGTGGGTTACAGTTACCAGGACATTGCCGAAATCACCGGCATGGACCTCAATCGCGTCAAGGTGGGCATCCACCGAGCGCGAAAGGCACTCAAAAGACTGTTGAGTAAAGACAACCATTATGGAGTACACACCGCATGACATCGACGCGGCCGTGCGCCGCTTCTGGGACGGAGACACTTCTTTGGAGGAAGAAACAGCCCTGCGCAATTACTTCCGCTTCCGCGAGGTGCCCGAGCAGTACGTCGATTTGGCCGCCTACTTCGAAATGGCGGGCGACACTACCGCCGCCCCCGGGCCAGAATTTGACGAGCGCGTGTTGGCCCTCACGGTCAACAAACCCAGACCTGCACGAGGAGGCATCACGATTTTGCGCCCCTTGTTCAGAGTGGCTTCGATGGCCGCTGTGATCGCGGGGGTATGGTTTGGTGTGTCCTTCTTTGGACCTGCACCATCGGATATCGACGGTCCGGCCACGCAAGCCACCTCCCTGCAACAAGCCGATCCTGAAGTCCGAGAGGCCTTCAATCTGCTCAAAGAAAAACTGGGTTTCATGTCCCGTAGGATGGATGAAACCGTAGCCCACACGGATAAACTAGACAAGATCAATACCGCCGTTACTGGACGGCGCAACACCACTGTATCGCCATGAAAACGATCCTAACTGCATTGGCTTTTGTACTGAATTTCAGCGTGTTTGCTCAAAGCGCGGTGGACGCCTACTACCAGGCCTACACCGACGATGACCGGCTTTCGCATGTGAGCATTTCGGCCAAAATGTTCGAACTGTTTACCCACATCGAAGGCGACACCCCGGAAGAGAAAGAGATCCTCGAGGCCATCTCCAAGCTGAAAGGCATGAAGCTGATTGCTGGCCAGGTTGACAACCCCCAATCGGAGTATAAAAAAGCGCTGACCATACCACCGGCCAATTACGAAGAACTCATGGTGGTCAAGCAAGACGGCGAGGAGTTCACGTTCAAAATCAAAGAGGAAAACGGCTCCATCTCAGAGCTGCTTATGGTTGGGTGGACCCAAGGCCAAGAAGGTGATCAGGGGGAATTCTACATCATGAGCCTCTTTGGTGAAGTCGACCTCAAACAGATCCGTCGCTTGGCCAAGGTGATCGAGATCGACGGCATGGAGCACTTGGATAAAATCGAGTCTGAATGATCGCCCGTGTACTGCTGGCACTTTCCTGTGCAGCCTTGCTTGTGGCCTGTGGCGGACCTGTGCAATCCCCGCTCATGCAGGATTTGAACGACGAGAATAACTTTCTTGACACCCATGTGATCAGCAAGTCTATGCTGGACGCTGCCATGTCACTGGTGGAAGGTGAAATCGCCGAAATGCCCGCGGACCAGCAAGTCCAAGGCATTGAGTTGGGCGACCTTACCGCCTTGATTGAGGGTATGGACAAGGTCATGGTCTTCAACAAAGATGATCTGAACCGTGCACAAGAAGATTCCCTGTCCAACCGCATCCGCACCCGCCTGCAAGCCGAAGGCAGCGAACTCTTGTTGGAGACCACCATCTCCGGCGGCGAATTTGGGTTGTACGCGGTGGAATCCGCAGGCGTGGCCTCTAGGGTACACGTGTTCCTCCGCTCACCATATGCTGAAAACGGTTCACGCAGCTGGCCGAGCATTGAAGTGGAAGAAGGGGTAGAGGTAGACCAAGCCCTTGCTGCCCAACAGGCTCAAGTCGATGAAGACCTCGCCGGGCTCACCGATCTGGTCAGCATCGAGAGTGGCCTGACCCTGATCGAATGCAACGGCTCGTTTGACCTGTCGCAACTTTCCAGTGTATTCATGAGCGTCGCTCGCCAACTGAACTGATCCATGGGAACAGTACTCTCCACCCAAGCCCTCACCAAGCATTTTGGCAGCGTGCACGCGGTCAACGGCGTCGACCTGGAGGTTGAAGCCGGCCAGATCTATGGTATGCTCGGTCCCAACGGCAGTGGCAAAACCACCACCTTGGGCATGTTGCTGGGTACCATTCGCCCCACCTCTGGCACCTTTAGCTGGATGGGACAATACGGTGCCCATCACCAAATCCGCAACCGCATCGGTGCCATTTTGGAAGGCCCGATTTTCTACCCCTACATGACCGGGCGCCAAAATTTGGAAGTGTCATGCTTGATCAAGGACGTACCTTTAAAGCGCATCCCCGAGGTGATGGAATGGGTAGGTCTGGGCAAACGCCAACACCACAAGTTTCGCACGTACTCTTTGGGCATGAAACAGCGCCTGGCCATCGCCGCCGCGCTGCTCACCGACCCTGATGTGCTCATCCTTGACGAGCCCACCAACGGTTTGGACCCCCAGGGCATCGCTGACATCCGTGGGCTCATCCGCGACATTGCCAAAATGGGCAAGACCATTGTGCTCGCCAGCCACTTGTTGGACGAGGTGCAAAAGGTGTGCTCCCACTTCGGTGTCTTGCGCCACGGAAATCTGATCTATCAAGGTGGGGTGGAGGACGCCTTGGGTGGGCGCAACATCATCCAAATCAATGCCACCGACGTGAGCGCACTCAAGTCCGCGGCCGCCGCCATGAACCTCCATGTGGCCGAAATGGACGAACACCTCGAAATCGAATCACCCGAGCAGTTGGATCCCGGCGCCTTGAATCAGCACTTTTTCAACCGGGGCGTGGTGCTCACCCACCTGCAGCCCATCACCCGCAGCCTGGAGCAACAGTTCCTGCAAATCCTGAAAGAACATGATTCGTCGACTGCTTCGCATTGAGTTTACAAAGCTGTGGGCGTCGAATTATTTCCGCGTCCTGGGCATCCTGTGGTTGTTTGCCTTTTTGGCCATCCCCATTGGCACCTCGTTGATCCTCAACAACGTTGCAGTAGACGGGGACCTCTCCGAAATGTTCCTGCAGATCAGCCCGGAGAACCTGCCCATTTTCCACTTCAGAGACATCTGGCAAAACCTCGCGTGGGTCTACAAATTCCAGACGTTGCTGTTGAGTTTCATGGTGATCATCTCGGTCACCTCTGAGTTTGACTACAAAACGGTCCGCCAGAACATCATCGATGGCTTCTCGCGCACCCATTTCTGGATGAGCAAAGTGATACTCGTGCTGATTTTGGCCACCCTGTCCACCGGGCTCATGTTCGTGGAAGGTGTGGTTGCCGGACTGTGGGCCTCGCCCGACCGCAGCGTTGAGGCCTTCTTTGCTAACATCGAGTTTGTGGGGGCTTACTTCTTGCATGTCAATGTGTTCCTGTTGTTCTGCATGATGATCAGTTTGTTGATCCGTCGTTCAGGCTTCACGATCTTTTTCCTGCTGATCTGGAATTACGTGTTCGAAGGCATCGCCTACCTCTACAATCTGGCCAAGTACCAGTCCGATCAGCTCGAGACCATGCTCTACACCGAGTGGTTGCCGCTGGAAAGCGCATCCAACCTGATTCGCCAGCCGGTAGGCAAGTATGCACTGAGCAACGTGCAAGACTATGTTGCCACCCAGGACTTCCTGTTCGCGCTGGGGTGGGCCGTGTTGCTGCTCTTCTTTTCGCACCGTTACATCCAGCGCCGCGACTTCTAGAGGCAACCATTCGCTTGTTTGTTGTATCTAAAGGGAAAACAACACATTTACCATGACCTTACGAACCCTCGCCTTGGCCGTGTTGATGGCCTTGCCCTTTGCGCCGTATGCGCAGCAGGCCGACTGCATCGACGCCAGCCTGATTGACCCGACTGCCCCCTGTCTTACCATCTTCGATCCGGTGTGCGGTTGTGATGGCTTCACCTACAGCAACGATTGTTTGGCCACCGTGGTGGGTGGCGTTATATCATGGACACCTGGTGAATGCACCGGCAATGAAAACATCACTTGCCTGGACCTTGCCGGTCTGGATTTTGGTGCTTGTGATATGATACTCGGTGTGGCCTTGATTGACGGTGAATGCCTCACCATCAGTGGATGCGGTACGACTGCGCAAAACGGACAAGACTATGGTGCGTTCATCTTTGAGGATGAAGCGGCCTGCCTCGCTGCCTGCGAAAGTGGCGGCGGTGGCGACCAACCTGCCGGTTGTGTAGACCTGGGTGGCGTAGATTTTGGGGACTGCGATCTTGTGCTCGGAGTAGCCATGATTGACGGCCTTTGCCAAGACGTATCGGGCTGTGACTACACCGCCACAGACGGTCTGGATTACGAAGGCTTGTTCTATAACAGCATCGAAGACTGCCAATCCGGTTGCGTCGACATGGTGTGCCATGATCCCAATCTCATTGACCCTGACACCGATTGTCTGGTGTCCTCCGAATACTACTGCGGATGCGACAGCTTGCTGTACACCAGTCCTTGCGAGATGATCTACGAGTTTGGCCTGACTTCTTGGGAGGTGGGCTTTTGTGACAACCCTGCCACCTGCGTCAATCCTGACCAGATCGACACAAGTGTGCTTTGCTCGTCCATTTTCGATCCCGTATGTGGTTGTGACAATGTGACCTACGACAACAGCTGTACGGCGTACCACTTGGGCGGCGTCCAAAGTTGGACCGAAGGGCCATGCTCGGGGAATGGCCTTCCAGAATTTGCGTTAGTGGGCATTCATGTGGTTCCCAATCCGGCAGTCAACACGGTTTCTCTCTCGCGTGCAATGGAGGCCGAGGTAGCTGTCTTGGATTTGGCAGGTCGCACCTTGATTGCCCGCGAGCACTTGCCTGCAGGCGCTGAGCTAGACGTTGTGGGATTGCCGCAAGGTTTGTACTTGTTGGACGTATATACCCCCGCCGGACGCATCACCGTCCGTTTCGAAAAACGCTAAGCGCATGTACCGGCGATGCGGGTTGAGGTCAACTGCTTGGCCACTCGCTTTGCCCGTTTCTTGATTTGGATCAGGCCCAGGCCGCATGGGCGAATAGGGGTGGCTACTTTTTCCCAACTTTACTTGATGCGTTCATTCCAGGTCTCTGCGTCAGAACAGGTCATGCGAGATCAAGATTGAATGTTCCCGCCGAGTTCAGACATATCTGCGAAGAAGTCCGGGTATGACTTGCGAATGGCCTCAGCACCTGTAATGGTGATGGGTTCGGTACCGCCCATGCCTAGTAGAGCCGCGGCCATGGCAATGCGGTGGTCGTTGTTGGAGTCCAAAGTTGCGGC
Source organism: Flavobacteriales bacterium (assembly GCA_049594615.1). Lineage (GTDB taxonomy): Bacteria > Bacteroidota > Bacteroidia > Flavobacteriales_D > Sanyastnellaceae > CAXPZW01. Next base: position 34,371 of record JBMYJR010000013.1, on the reverse strand, counting down.
CTTGGGCTCGCCCGGGTATACAGTCATCACGTCATCGTTGAGGTCGATGCGCAGGCCTGCCTTGGCAAACTCGTTGCGGAGCACTATGCCGCGGTCACTTTCTTTGTGCTTGAGGCGGTGCACACCGGTAAAGCGCGAGGGCTTATCGCCGAACACCGCCATCGCCGCCAAAGGAGGGAAGAGGTCCGGGCAATCGGTCAGGTCAAAGTCAATGCCACGCAGCTGGTGGCAGGCCACTTGGTAATCGCCTTGCTGGTTCTTGACTTTGCAGCCTGCAAAGAGCAGAGCTCCGGTAACGGCTTGATCGGCCTGGGTGAACACCGAAGGCAGGCCCTTCACTTCATAAAAATCTTTGCCCGAAAGCGCACCGGCAATCAGCTGGAAAGCAGCTCCACTCCAATCGCCATCCACATGGATGTCCTTGGGCTTGTAAGCCTGTCCTCCAGGAATGTCGAAAGTTTCAAAGTTGGTGTGGCTCACGTGTACGCCGTAATGTGCCATGACCTCCAGGGTCATTTCGATGTAAGGGGTACTCTTGAGGTCCTTTACGTGCAGGGTAGAGTCCTCAGCGGCCAAGGGCAACGCCATCAACAGCCCGGTCAGGAATTGGCTGGAAAGCGATCCATCCAAACTGATGGTTCCGCCTTTTAGCGGGCCTTTTACTGCAATGGGAAGCTTTCCATCGGCGGTAGAGCAAAAGGCGCCCAATGGCGGTAAAATGGATTCGAACATACCCATGGGGCGCGTGGCCAAACTGCCTTCTCCCACCATTGTGAGCGGTCCGTCGTGCAGGGCCGCAATCGGGGTAAACAGGCGGATGCCCAGCCCCGCTTCACCGGCGTTGAGCTCGGTGCCAATGGGCTTGAGCCCACCGTGCAGCAAGAGGTCTTCACCGTCTTCCTCAATCTGGGCACCCAAATGTCCTGCCATGGCAAGTGCGCTCAGTCCATCGTTGGCAAAGCACGGGTTGGACAAGCGAGAGGTGCCCGGGGCCAGCAATGCAGCTGCTACCGCACGTTGGAAAATACTCTTGCTGGGTGGGGCGTAAATCGACCCGGTCAGGTAGGATGGGTAAACGGTCAGTTTCACAGATACAAAGGTGCAAAATGCAGGTACAAAAAAACCGGGCACAAGGGCCCGGTTTTTCGCTTGAGATGGGAAAATACGTTACTGCTTCACAATGCGAGTTGGACGCGAAGAAGCAGGGGTGTCCAGCAGGTAAAGGCCCGCGGGCAATCCAGCGAGGTCCACGTGGTTTTGTCCGGGGCGTAAGGTGCCGTCCAACACGGCTGATCCAGACATGTTGCGCAGCACAAACGGCTGGATGCCTTGGGCAGGGGACTGCACCCATACCACATCACACGAAGGATTGGGGTATACGTGCAAGCCGGCCCGGGCCACCTCTTCTTCTACGTTTACAAACGAAGACGAGAAGCGGTACAGGGTGCCGTTGGAGGGGTCACTGGTCAAAAAGTCTCCAGGGCCTAAATCGTCCACTTCGTCATCGTTAAATGGATTGACTTCTGGAGCCTGACCGTCTCCTTGGAGCAGCCAAAGGGTATCGAATGTAATGTTGGTAGCCAACGAGTCTACCATCAAGATGGACGTACCGCCCATGCCGTCGTGCGCCAAATCTGGGTTTTTGATTGAGTTGGGGCCGAAGTGGATCTCAATGTCATTCGACCCTTCGTACATGCGCATTTGGAGGTTGATTTGGTCTCCTGCGGTGCCGCTACCGACCACTTCGGCGTAGAAGCCGCAGTTTTCATACTGCAGATGGAAAATACGGTTGGGAGCATCACCTGTGGTCTTGTAGGTAATGGTGGAAATCAATGAGTCTTGGAGATAGCCGATATCAATCAGGTCTGATCCATACACAAAGAAGATCGGAACAGTTCCGTTGGGGCCTGGGTCGCCGACCAATCCACCGCCCGTAAAGTCGGAGCTCAAGTACCACGTGTCGACTTGGCGTTCGAAGAAGTAGAAGTCGAAGCCCATCGGCAGCACCGCGTCGGGATCGTCCCAGGTAGTGAGTACGGCGTCAATGCCGTCTTCAAAGTGCGTGTAGGTTTCGTTGGTAACGGTGAATTCGTAGGGGAATTCCTGGGCAAAGGTGCCCACAGAGAAAAAGATAAAGAGGAGTGCGGAAAGGTGCTTCATTACAGAGGTTGATTGTATACGTACAGCGAACGTAAGACACAATAGTTACACCAAGCGTCCAAATCGAAGGCCAGAAAAGTTGCGAAAGCCGGAGATTTACTTCTTGCCTGAGTAGATGGTGGCAATGCCGCCGGTGAGTCGCTTGGCTTGCAAGTCGGTATATCCGCAGCGTTTCATGACCGCCAAGAAGTCTTCGCCATCGGGGAAAGCTGCTACGCTTTCGGGCAGGTAGGTGTACGCACGGCTGTCTTTGGACACCAATTTTCCCACGGTAGGCATGATGTAACGGAAGTAAAAATGGAACAGTTGCTTCATGGGAAACTTGCGTGGACGTGAGAATTCCAAGACCACGCCCAGACCGCCAGGTTTCAGTACGCGATACATGTCCTGCAATCCGGCCTCGAGGTTTTGAAAGTTGCGGACCCCAAAAGCTGCGGTGTACGCGTCAAAGGCGTTGTCTTCGAAAGGCAGGTTTTCGCTGTCGCCGTACTGCAAGGTGATCACGTCGTCGTACCCCTTTTTTTTGATTTTGCCGCGTCCCACGTCCAACATGCCTTCAGAAATGTCTACACCCACAATTTCTTTGGCCTGCACACCCATGCGGCGGGCTTCCATGGCAAAGTCGGCAGTGCCGGTGGCCACGTCCAACAAGCGCTCGGGATTGTGCGCCTTGATCATACCGATGGCCTTCTTGCGCCAGCGCACATCAATCCCCAGCGAAAAGAAGTGGTTCAAAAAGTCGTAGCTGTGCGCAATGTTGTCGAACATCTCGGCGACCTGCTCCTTTTTGGAGGCATCTGAACTGTACGGTGTTACTGGGGCTTGCTTCATGAGGACAAAGGTCGGTCTTGAACCGGTTCGGCGTTCCATTCGCGGTGGAATTGCAATAAGAAGTCTTCCATGTACTGGTGACGCTCATTGGCCCACGCCTTTCCGGTAGCGGTGTGCATGCGGTCTTTCAGGAGTAACAGTTTTTCATGGAAATGGTTGATGGTGGAGGTCCGCTTGTCGCGGTAGGCCGCAAAATCGGCATGCAATTCGGGGTCGAGGGCCGGGTCGTAGAGCGGTTGTCCGGTGCTTCCGCCATAAGCAAATGTGCGTGCCACACCAATGGCGCCAATGGCATCCAAGCGGTCAGCGTCTTGCACGCATTTGCCTGCCAGGGTGGGCATGTTGTCGGCCACACCCGCACCTTTGAAGGATACACGTGCCACAATCAGTACCACCTCTTCGTGCCATGCATCGGGGGCTTCAAACTTGTCCAAGGCTTGCTTGGCGCGTTTGGGTCCTTCTTCCAGGCTTCCTGCGTGAAACTTCCAATCGGCAATGTCGTGCAACAGCGCGCCAAGGGCCGCGATGTTGGGGTCTGCACCTTCGGCAGATGCAATTTGGATGGCGTTTTTGGTCACACGCTCGATGTGGAACCAGTCGTGGCCGGTGCCTTCGCCTTCGAACAGGCTGGCCACGTGATCGGCAATGCGCTGTACGCTGGGGTGGAGGTGCTCAAACATGACGCAAATGTGCCGGCACAGGGGCGCAAAACAAAACTCCGGTGGGAAAAGATTCCCACCGCGGCCACCTCAAACCTGAGGTGCCCAAAGGTCAGTTTTCCGAAAACATCGGCACACCTGTAGCGGTGGGACGAAACGTCCGTACCGGATGAAACTGCACCCGCATGTAGCGTGCAAGTGGCAATTCATCGATGATGGCCAGGGCTTCTGATTCGGAGTTTGCACACACGGTCATCCAACCGCGAGTCTTGTCCAAATCCAACACATACGACAGCGCAGCGCCTTGGTGCATCAGGTCTCTGACGACTGCACGTTGCTTCGGGATCAATGATCTGAACAGCGCCGTCAACGGCCAATCGATCCGAAATTCAACCATGAACTGCATAACATTAGGTTTACCATTACTACAATCCAGACGTATGCATGCATACCAAGTCACCGGTATTTGGCGTTTTTTTGCTTTTGTGATGGTGGAAGTGGCCGGATTGGCCTTTGGATACGACGCCCCCCTCGGGCATTTGGAAACCCTGCAGCTGCAAGGACCGGGACTTACCGCAGTGATCGGTCGTAACGGTTCAGGCAAGAGCACCTTGCTGCACACACTGGCGGGCTTGCTGCCGGCTTTGGAGGGCCGCATCTCCCTCGATAACACCGATTCCACCCAACTTTCGGCTCAAGCGCGTGCCACCAAACTGGCCATTGTACTCACCCATCCCATCCGGCTCGGCGGACTCACCGCACGAGAGGTCGTGGAATTGGGCCGCTTGCCCCATGGCGATACAAACGCAGAAGTGGTGGACGCAGCTTTGGAGCGACTGGGCATCGCCCACTTGGCCTACAAGCCCATGGATGCTGTGTCAGACGGTGAACGTCAAAAGGTGAGCATTGCCCGCGCCTTGGCCCAAGACACGCCCATCCTGATGCTGGATGAACCCACCGCCTTTTTGGATTTTGAGGCCCGCACGGCCATGATGCATGTGCTGGAGCAAGAAGCGCAGCACCGGTGTGTGGTGTTCAGCACGCACGATTTGCACCTGCTTCAAGACCGGCCTGTAAATGTGTTGGAAGTGGCCTCCTCAGGCACCCAGTGGTACGCCGGCGCAGACGCGCAAGCACGCCTGCAAGCGCTTGTGCAGCAGGCCTAAAATTTGTCCCAGAACACCACCACAGCAATGGCCGCTGCGGCGGTGGCAGCTACCAATACGCCTCCGGCAGCAATGTCCTTGACCCGTCCTGCGCGGTCGTCAAAGTGGGGGTGGACCAAATCGGTGAGGCGTTCCACGGCGGAGTTGGCCATTTCAGAGGCAAACACCAACCCCATGCACCCGATCACTGCGCACCACTCCCAGCGGGCAAGCCCGGCCCAGAACCCCGTGGCCACCACCAACGCTGCGGCCAATAGGTGAATTTGCGCATGCTCTTCGGTGCGGATAAATGCCCAAATGCCTTTCCCCGCAAAGCGAAAACTGTTGATCCGGCGCTGGAGGTAAGAGGGGCGTTCTTGCATACCACCCAAGATAGGTTATGCCTGCAACACCGCAGCGTGCATACCGGTGAGTAGCTCGTCCAACTCAGTGTCGGAAGTGATGTAGGGCGGCATGGTGTAAATCAGGTTGCGAAAAGGGCGCAACCATACGCCGGCCTCCAACGCTGCTTTTTGTGCGCGGGGTACATCCACCGCTTCGTGCATTTCTACCACACCAATGGCGCCCAGTGTGCGTACGTCCTTGACGCGTTCGTTGTGCAGCAGTGGCGCCAAGCCCGCTTGCAGCCGTTGCTCGATGTGCGCTACTTGGCCTTGCCAATTGGATTGGATCAGCAGGCGAATGCTCGCCACCGCAGACGCGCAAGCCAAGGGGTTGGCCATAAACGTGGGTCCGTGCATAAGCACACCTGGGAAGCCGTTTGACACGGTTTCGGCAAGCTGCGAGGTACACAGGCAAGCGGCCAAGGTCATCATGCCTCCGGTCAATGCCTTGCCGACACACAGAATATCGGGAGCAATGCCGGCATGTTCTGCGGCAAACAGGGTACCTGTACGCCCAAAGCCGGTGGCGATTTCATCCAGGATCAGCAGGACGTCAAATTCATCGCACAACGCACGGAAAGCCTGCAGGTATGCTGGATGGTAAAACCACATGCCGCCAGCGCCTTGCACCATGGGCTCCAGGATGAATCCGGCCAGCTCTTCGGCATGGGCCTCAAAGATCATGCGGTAGGGGGCCATGTCAGCCTTGGTGGGCGGGCGATCCGGCGTTGATGCCGGTCGCGGTGCGAAGAAGTGTTTGGGCACATATTCCGCAAAATGGGCGTGGAGTCCGCCATCGGGATCGCATACGCTCATGGCTCCCAACGTGTCTCCATGGTAGCCGCCGCGCAGCGCAAGGAACTTGCGTTTGCCTTCGGCACCGACTGCTTGGTGGTATTGCACCGCCATTTTCAGTGCTACTTCCACGCTCACCGATCCGCTGTCTGCCAAAAACACATGTTGGAGCGGGGCAGGGGTGAGCTCTACGAGCAGGCGGCTCAAGGTAATGGCCGGCTCGTGGGTCAAGCCGCCAAACATCACGTGGGCTTTGCGTTCCAACTGCTCGTTCACCGCCGCGTTGAGCACTGGATGGTTGTAGCCATGGATGGCAGTCCACCAACTGCTCATGCCGTCGACCACATCGCCGAATCCCTCGACTTCCAACCGCACTCCACGCGCACCGGTCACGGTGTACACAGGGTCGGGGCGGTTCATGCCGGTATAGGGGTGCCAAATGTGTTGGCGGTCAAACTCCAGGTCGGTGGTCATAGGTGGAGCGATTGGGCGTGAAAGGCAACAAGGTCAGCACTCAGGTCGTCCAAGTGCGGGAGGTCAAGCAAAACAGGCACTTCGCTGTGGGCCAGAATGGCTTCGCGTGTGGAAGGCACCACATCACCATTGAAGATAAGCCCTTTGCATGAAATACCCGCGTGCTTCAATTGGGCCAAAGACAGCATGGTGTGATTGATGCTTCCAAGGTAATAGCGGGACACCAAAATCACAGGCAAGCCCAATTGCTTGATCAAGTCCATATTCGTGTGGCGGTCGTTGAGCGGAACCTCCAGCCCGCCAGCAAGTTCCACCACAAGTCGTTCAGCCTTCGGAATGACAAAATCGCCGAGGCCGATGGCCGTTCCGGCATTGGCCGCAGCCGCATGAGGCGACATGGGGTCAGGGTAATGGTGGGTTTCAGGATGGATGTGGATGCCGGGCACCAAGCGCTCGAGCTCCAACCGATCCGCCGAAAAATCGGGTCCGGTTTGTACCGGTTTCCAATAGTCCGCGCCTAGGGCTTTGGCCACCACAGCGGCTGCAACAGTTTTACCCACATCTGTTCCGATGCCTGCAATGATGACTCCTTGCATGATGAGGTCAGATCAACGTTGATACATGCGGCGGCGTAACACGCGCATGATCAGTCCAAATACAATCACCACCACCAGTGGCAAGCCGACATTGGCCAGTTGCCAAAATTGGCGGTCGTCGGTGATCTTTTCTTCGTCCAATAAGCGCAGCTCAATGGTGCGCTGGCGTACCGAAATCAGCGCGTCCTCGTCCAACAGGTAGTTCACCGCATTCAGCAGGAACGCCTTGTTTTCGAACTTCACTTTCCCGGTCAGGTCGTAGAGTCCCAGCGGCAAGATTTGCGGACCGCGCTGGGTCATGTTGTACTTGTTGCGCGCCAAATCGCCATCGGCAATGATGAGCTGGGCGGTGGGCTTGCTTTTTTCACGGAAGGCAATGCCAGGGTCTTCGGCAATGGCCTTGGGCAAGCGGCCCACGAAGTTCGAAGTGAATTCTCCTTCCAACAGCACCGCCATGTTTTTAGAACCCCGGGCGTTGTTCTGGAAATAGTCCAAGCCAAAGGCTACACGTCCGAGTGAGACCATGGCAGGTTCGGGCAATTCCATGCTGAGTTCGCTGGAACGAAGCAGCACCGTTTGGGTGACGTCCGGGTTTTGGCCCACCAGGTCCAAGCTGGAGGCAAAACGGAAGTGGATGGGGCCCAAGTTGGTTAAAATGGGGTGGGTGACTGTGTCCTCTGGTGTGATCACCGGTGCGTAATACCAGGGTTTCACCTCGTATTGACGCTGGTTGCCGTTAGGGCCTACATCAACCACAATCTCTTCACAGGTGTAATCCAATACCAGCTCGCGGTTGACGCGGACGCCGTAGTCGAAGAGCTGGTCGTAGATGCCCAATTCGTTGCGCAGCGCAAAGGTTTGCTGGTTGGCACGCAAGGAATCCAGGTTCATCTTGAGTCCGTCCACCATCCAGATCACCTTGCCGCCATTCATGATGAATTGGTCAAGGATCATCCTGTCTTTGTCCGAGAAGGTACTGTCGGGGCCGGCCACCACAAGCAGATCGTACTTGTTGGTGCGCCAAGTCATGCCCTCGATCTTTTCGCTAAGTGCGTCGATTTGCTCGTCGATACGCACACGTCCTACGGCGTAAGATTCAGACAAGGTGGTTTCCAAATCGGCCAAACTGAGCGGACCCCATTCGCCTTGGCCTTCCAAAATGGCGATCGCGGGTGTTTCGCGACGCATGGCCATACGCAGACTGCGGGCCAGCTCGTATTCGAGGTTGTTGATCGAGGCGTTGATCATGACCTCGTCGGGTTGCGGGGTGTTGCTCTTGAAGAACTGTACCGGAATGTCCTTGCCGCGGTAGGTGATCACTGCAGCGGGCCACACGATTTGGCCAACGTCGGCGCCTTTGTCCTCATATGATATCCGGGTGAAGCGCAACCCTTGATCATAGAGGGTTTGTTCAATGCGGCTGATGGTTTCATCGTCCTCGCTTTCGTACGGGTCAATGAATTCATACTCCAGCATACCGTCTGAGAAGTCCGCAAACTCCGCCAATCGATCGCCCAGACTTTGTTCGAGCCGCTTGAATTTCGCAGGCAGGTCACCGGTGAGGTAACAGCGCACAAATGCCGGGTCGGGCAGCTCCTCTAGCAGGGTTACCGTGGCAGGAGTTAGGCTGTGACGACGCTCGGAGGTGAGGTCAAATTTGGTATAGGCCAACGAGCCCAAGAAAGCAAGCACCGCCAGGATACCCACGCTCAACAGCAGCTGTACCAAGTTGGCGGTGTGGCCTTTAGTGGATGTGTTTCCTGCTGCCATGGATCAGGCCAACGGGTTGAGGTTCACCGAAAAAACCGTGATGGTGTTGGGGTCGCGGTCGAAGTACAATTTATCCAGCGCACCCAAGATGTTTTTGGCAGAGAAGTAGGAGGTGTGTAACAGGTGCTCGCCTTGGATGCTCCATTGGATGGTGTAGGAACTTTCTTTCTGCTTGTGTTCGCGCACGTAGTCCAGCATCTCCTTGAGTGCTTGGATGCGATCTACGCCTTCGGTTTGATGGTACAGGAAGCTTTGATTATGACGTGGGTTGACTGTAATCAGGTGCAGTGCCACATGATGGTCGTGCTCTTCGAAGTTGTAGACCACACTGTTGGGGCCCATTCCGATGTAGTTGCTGATTTCCGCCTGGAGGTTGGCGAGTTCGATGTTTTTGTCTACCGTCATGGCTCTTATTACGAGAGGGTAAAAGTACGAAACGAGCAAGGCTGGAAGAGCGCGTGTGAAGTGGCAAGATTTCCGCAATCCTATCAGGAAAATTACACAGGCCCAGGCCTGCTGTTTTGCCCTTCGATTTGAGGGGGTAAGCGGGCGTTGTAGCCACCCTCCACGCCAGCCTGTTAAATGCTGTTCGTCGATACATTTAAGCACATGGTAGCAATTATAATACCATTAGTGTGTAAAATCAAGCGGGCGTTACTGAAACCTATGTAGGAATTTTCTGGTATACCGATTGTCTCTCTTGAAATACAAACGACCTCATTATGAACTCTACAATTAACACATTACTTGCACTCGTTGCATGGACACTCACCACCGGCGTACAAGCGCAAGTCTTCGGTTGTACCGATTTGTTCGCGTGTGAGTACGACCCTGCCGCTACCGTCGACGACGGCAGCTGTGCTACTTACTTTGGAAATGCCTGTGACGACGGCAACGATCTCACCATTGGCGACACCGTTCAGTTCGATTGCAGCTGTCAAGGACTGGAAGTGAGCACTCCTTTGGTTCCCACCCAACTCGATTACCCCTCAGGCGACTACGACCGTTGCGACATGGTCAAGGCCGATTGGGTGAACGCCGATGATTACCGTTTTGTCTTTGTGCCACAATCGGGCGGTTCTTCGCTGACTTACACCCAAGGTGCTGCCAACACATTCTTGCTGTTGAGCGAGGTAAGCGGCTTGGAGGCAGGCGAAACGTACGACCTCACCATTGACGCAGGCTATTTTGCTGGTGGTACCTCCTTGGTGTGGGTAGAAGGTACGGTCCACACTGAAATCACGATTTCAGTTCCCGTTACCGCTGTGAGCCAATCCGACGATTGCAGCGTGAACGGCGCCCACTACTTGGGTGAATACATTTCAGCCGACCACTTTGTGTGCGGCGTGGATAAGTGGATCTGGATCTTCCAAATCCCAGGTCAACTTCCCATCCAGCATGTTCAGAATGGCACCAGCCGGTTTGTGCAATTGAGCGCTGTTCAGGGCCTCGAGCCTGGCCAGACGTACAACGTAATGGTGCGTGCAGGCTACCCAGACGGTTCGTTCACCCAAGTAGGCCCGGGCATCTGCCTGCAAATTATCGGCGAGGCTCCGGCGATCGTAGGCGGTCCAGTTGTGGATGATCCTGCAGCCCTCACCCGTGACCTTGAAGTGGCCGAAGCCGCCATTTATCCCAACCCCAACACGGGCGACAACTTGGTGGTGAACCTCAGCGGTCTCAAGCAAGCGCAAGTGCCCATGACGGTATACACCCAAACAGGTGCGGTGGCCTTCCAGCACACCCTGAATGCCGACGGCGAGCGTCTCCAGCAACTGGTAGACCTCGGCGGCTTGGCTGCTGGCACCTATGTGGTACGCTTTGACATTGAGGGCAAACCGCTCCAGCAGACCTTGGTAGTGACGCCATAGTTTTTGGTAAACCCTCGAAGAAAGCACCCCTCGATGCTAGGCATCGAGGGGTGCTTTGGTTTGTGACCAAGGTTGCTTTAGGTGCATTGAACTCCTGCTACCTTTGGCGCCAGCACCGCGGTGCTGATCAACCCCACGCCCATGCCTTTGGAACCCGCTGCCCTCGAACGTTTTGAACACTTGTTTGAACCCGAACTCATCGCCGAAATCGGCGCGCTGGGCCGGTTGTCGTTCATTCCGCAAGAGACCACCATCATGGAGATCGGTCAAACCATCACCCACATGCCGTTGGTGATCGAAGGGGCCATCAAAATTATGGCCGTCGACGAGCAAGGCGACGAATTGCTCCTTTACCACTTGGAACTTGGAGACACCTGCGCCATGACCCTGAATTGCTGCTCCAAAAAAGCGAAAAGCACCATCACCGCCATTGCCGAAACCGACACCCGGCTCATCATGGTGCCCGTGGAGCAGATGGAAATCTGGATGGTCAAGTACACTTCGTGGCGCAACTTTGTGCTGGATTCCTATCAACAACGGTTGAACGAAATGTTGGAAGCCGTCGATGCCCTTGCGTTCCACGATATGCGCGGCCGCCTGGAAAAGTACCTGCGCGACAAAGCCATGGTGCTGCGCGAATCTGAGCTGCGTCTCACCCATGCCGAGGTGGCGCGGGACCTGCACTCTTCGCGCGTGGTGGTCACCCGCCTGCTGAAAAAACTTGAGCAAGACGGCCTGATTCGACAGCGCCGCAACATCATTGAAGTGGTGGAGTTCGCATGATGGGGTAACTTGGGTCACGCCCCATGGCGCACAGTTGCCCGACCTTTGCCCCAATTCTCCCAGGCATGAAACAGTTTCTTCCCGTACTCGAATGGCTTCCCGGTTACCGCCGCAGTTGGTTGTGCGGTGATGTTGTGGCGGGCCTGACCGTAGGCATCATGCTGGTGCCTCAAGGCATGGCCTACGCCATGATTGCAGGCCTTCCCGTGGAGTACGGGCTGTACGCCTCCTTGGTGCCTCAAATCGTGTATGCACTCACCGGAACCAGCCGTCAATTGGCGGTAGGGCCTGTGGCCATGGACTCCTTGCTCGTGGCCAGTGGATTGGCAGCCATGGGCACTGCTTCGCTGTCGGAATACGTTGCCTTGGCCGTTCTATTGTCGCTGCTGATGGGCACCATTCAACTGGTGCTGGGACTATTCAAAATGGGCTTTTTGGTGAATTTCTTGTCGCGCCCGGTCATCAGCGGGTTTACTTCAGCGGCGGCGTTGATTATTGGACTCAACCAGCTCAAATACTTGTTTGGGATTGACGTGGACCGCTCCAACCGCGTTCAAGAACTGGTGCTTTCGGCTGTTCGAGGCATGGATGTAACAGACGCAGCAGCACTCGGTATTGGACTCGCGGCGATAGGTGTGCTCTTGGTCTTGAAAAAATGGGCCCCACACATCCCTGGAGCGTTGTTGGTGGTGGTGGCGGGTGTGCTGGCCGTGATCTGGGGCGGTGCAGAAGTAGATGTCGTCGGCAATGTGCCGGCGGGGCTGCCTGCGTTTGATATTCCGGTCTGGTCTACACGGTGGATGGAATTGCTGCCCATTGCGGGAACCTTAGCGCTGATCGCATTTATGGAAGCCATTTCAGTGGCCAAAGCCGTTGAAGAGCGTCATGACGACTACACCGTCAACCCCAACCAAGAATTACGAGCACTGGGACTGGCGAACATTGCGGGTGCCTTCTTTCAGGCGTACCCTACAACAGGCGGCTTCTCACGCACAGCTGTGAACGATGCTTCTGGGGCCAAAACCGGTATTGCAGCGCTCATCTCCGCTGTCGTAGTGGGGTTGGTGCTGTTGTTCTTTGCAGGGTGGTTTGCGGCCCTTCCCAAAACCGTCCTCGCGGCCATCATCATGGTAGCGGTGTTCAAGCTGATGGATTGGCAGTATCCCATTCAGCTGTGGAAGACCCGTCGAGATGAGTTTTTCTTGCTGCTGATCACCTTTGCGGTGACCGCTGGCATTGGCATTGTGGAGGGCATTGTGACCGGGGTATTGCTGGCGTTGTTCTTCATGGTGTTCCGCACTGCGCGTCCACACGTGGCGGTCTTGGGCAACGTCAACGGGTACTACAAAAACATCAAGCGATTTCCGGAAGCCGTGGAGTTGGAAGATACGCTGGTGGTGCGTTTTGATGGGCAGCTCTACTACGCCAACATGAACTACTTCGCGGCCAACATGGAGCGCCTCATTTCCGAAAAAGGAGAGGGGCTCAAAGTGTTGGTGATCAATGCCGAGGCGATCAACTACATCGATGCTACCGCCGGCCACCGCCTGCACCAACTCATCACCGAATGGCAAGCGCGTGGCATCCGCGTGGTGATGTCTGGAGTGATAGGTCCGGTGAGGGATGCGTTGGCCAAGCTCGGGTTGGCCGAGTTGATGGGAGAAGACCAGTTCTTCGTGAAAACCGCCAATGCCGTGCAAGGCGGCGTGCCCGAACAAGCTGCCAAGCACATTACTTCCCAGGCAGAAGCCGATTAGCCTGTGTCGCATGTTTGGACTCTTCTGCACGCAAGAGGAGTGGCCGGCCACATGGAAAGCTGGTGGGCCAATCGTCTTTACACCAGTTTCCTCACAAAGGTCTATTACACCGAATCGGACGCTGGCGGGTCTAACGCTTGAAAGTGCGAATTGTTCGACACGTATTCGGGCACAATGGACTTGAGCTGGCGCACCAAGGCGGTGTTGTTTTGCGCGGCAAACAGGGCCAAGAGTTCGGCTACTTGGGCCTCCACCATGGCTTTTTCGGTAGGCCGGATGCGGGCGCGCAGGATTTTAGGGTGGTGGGTGGGGAGGGTGTTCTCGGCAGTATTCAGGAGTTCTTCGTACAGCTTCTCTCCCGGGCGAAGTCCGGTGAATTGAATCTCAATGTCGCGCCCTTCTTCCAGACCGCTGAGCTGGATCATGTTGCGCGCCAGGTCCACAATCTTCATACTCTCGCCCATGTCAAAGACGAAGATTTCTCCGCCGTTGCCCATTGTTCCGGCTTCCAGTACCAGTTGCACCGCCTCGGGAATGGTCATGAAGAAGCGGGTCACCTCCGGGTGGGTCACTGTAAGTGGACCGCCGGCCGCAATCTGCTTGCGGAAAATCGGAATCACGCTGCCGTTGCTGCCCAGCACATTGCCAAAGCGGGTGGTGATGAACTTGGTGCTGCCGCCCCCGACTTGGGCCACCATTTCGGCCACACGTTTGGTGGCACCCATGACGCTGGTGGGGTTGACGGCTTTGTCGGTGCTGACCTGGACAAAGCGCTCCACGTCGTGTTGCACAGCCAACTCCACCAGATTACGCGTCCCAAGCACATTGGTATTCACCGCCTCGCTGGGGTTGACTTCCATGAGCGGCACGTGCTTGTAGGCTGCGGCATGGTATACCAGTTGCGGATGGAAGGTATCAAAGACGTGGGCCAAACGTTCTGCGCTGCGGATGTCGGCGATGACGGGTTCGTAGTCCACCTCACCTTTGGCGCGTAGCAACTCACGGTCGAGTTCAAAAAGCGGGGTTTCGGCCTGGTCCAAAGCGATGAGCTTGGCGGGGGAGTAGGCCAACAGCTGTCGACACAGTTCGCTGCCGATGGAGCCTGCAGCACCGGTTACCAGTACCACTTTGCCGGCCACTTGGGTGCGCACATCGCTGCTGTCGAGTTGGATGCGCGGGCGGCCCAACAGGTCCTCGATACGGATTTCACGGAGTTGCTTAAGAGTGAGGTCTCCGCCGATCCATTGCTTGAAGGGCGGCACGTTCATCACTTGGATACGTTGCTTGAGCGCGGCTTCAATCACTTCGGCCTTACGTGCAGGCGCAATGTTCTGGATGGAGATGATGAGTTGGTCCACCTTCCCACTGGCAAACAACTCGTCCATTTTTTCGCTGGGGTAAATGCTGACACCCTCGAGTTTTTTGCCGCCTTTTTCGCGGTTATCGTCCAGAAAGGCTACCACATCAATGCCACGGCGTACTTCTTGCTCCACCGCGCGTTTGGTGATGATCCCTGACTCACCTGCGCCAAAAATGACCACCCGGGTCTTGGCCTTGGACGGTGTCTTGAGCTCCAAGTAGAGCATCTTCACCCCAATGCGCATGGCAATCAAGGCAAACAAGCTGGCCAGGTACTCGATCAGTAAAATGGAGTTGGGCAGCAGGTAGAGTTTGTTTCCGGTGGCTTTCCAGCCCAAATTGGCAACGGCCATAAGCACAGTGCCAATGGTCAAAACCCAGAAAATGCGCAGGGTGTCTTGCGAGGATGTGTAGCGGATAATACCCGCGTAGGTACGCCCAAGCAGGAAGGAGAGGGCGCGCACTCCTATGAATATGGGGAAGAAGGCCAAGCCGATGGTGACCTCGGCCGCAGGCGGGCTGAACTCAAAGCGCAGCAGGTACGCAAACGCGTAAGCAAATGTGCATATCAGCACATCAGCAACAAAGATCATCCAGCGCGGGGTGTGGGCCCGGTTCAGCAACATCGGGCGAAAGATAGCCAATGGGGGGCAGGGAGTTACCCCTCGAAGGTGAAGGAAACGATCACCGAACGGGTACGCAGGCTTTCAATAGGGGAAGAGAAGCGGGTGTCCTCTTGGATCAACACATTCTTGAGACCTGTGGCCACCTTCACTTCCATCCCAAACTTGAAGTAGGGCAAGAAGAAATCGATGCCACCGCCAGCGTCAATGCTGTAGTCGGTCTTACTGAGCTTGAGGATCTTTTCGTCGGCGCTCTGGTTGTCTACGTCCTTTTGGGACTGCATATCGATGGAGTACTTGCCCCCAATCAGGGCGTAGGCCGCAAAGTTGTTGATGCGGTTGGTGCGCAGCTTCCACACCACTGGCAAATCCAAGTACACCGATTCGGTACGCTTGAGGATGGGCTCCACTTGTTGCTCGTCGTTTAGGAAACGGTAATACAAACCGCGGTCCTGAAACGAGAGTCCGGGAATGAAACGGGCGTGGACATTCTGGGTCACATCCGCAGAAGCCAACAGCGCAAGGTTGAAGCCGCTCTGGGATGCGTTGTCGATGCTCAACAGGCGGTTTTCGAAGTCGTAATCGGGCTTGACACGGATGTAGAAATCTGACGTGTTTAAGCTCAATAGGAACCCAAAGTGAAAGCCACGGTAGTCAAACCCTTGCAGGTTTTGAGGCTTGAGTGATTGGGCGGATGTACCCACAGACAAGCAAAGCAGAAGAGCGGCAGCCAATAATTGCTTCATGTTCATCGGAGGACAGGGTGATGGATCTTCAAAAGTAGCAAACGGCTACGGGTCGGTTATGTTGCGGTCAGCGGAAGATCACCCCACGAAACAAGGCGGTAATAATCAGGCTACAGAACGAGCCCCAGATCAAGAGCAAAAGCAACGAGCCTCCCGCGGTAAACGTGGGGTTCAACAGTGAGCGGAAGCTCTCTTCTGAACGGCGCATAAATTCTTCACGGGTAGCGCCTTCCTCGATCATATCGTTCGCAGCAACAAATGCCTCAAAGCTGGGGAACTCGTCAAGCACATTGCTGACATCTGCCAGCCGCTGTTGCACCCGGTCTTCGATCAGGTCTGGGTCGATCACAAAGTGGTATACCACAATGAAACCGCCCACAATCATCACGTACAAGCCCACGCGTTGCAGCGCAGACTTGATGTCGTCCAGCATGTTGGTTTCCGAGGGCGCTACGCGTCGGTAGCGGGCCCACAGCGTATGCGCGGCAATGGCCAAGATGAAGGCCATGTTGCCGAACACCCCAATGTCCCAACCCAATGAGGCTTGGTCCAAGTAAAGGAAGACCATTTTCTGGATGATCCACAGCAGTGCTAGGCTGAAGACAAACGCTTTGGAACTCTGCGCTGGCGCCGATTGCATGGCTTAGCCGTTCATGCTCACCAGGAACTCGGTGTTGTCCATGGTGCGTGAAATGCGGTCTTTCACAAATTCCATGGCCTCTACAGGGTTCATGTCGGCGAGGTGTTGACGCAGGATGTTGATGCGCTGCAGTACGTCGGCCTCCAGCAGCAAATCGTCGCGACGGGTACCCGAGGCAATGATGTCGATGGCGGGCCAAATGCGGCGGTTGGAGATGCGGCGGTCGAGTTGGAGCTCCATGTTACCGGTGCCCTTGAATTCTTCAAAGATCACCTCATCCATTTTCGAACCGGTCTCGGTGAGCGCGGTGGCGATGATGGAAAGCGATCCGCCGTTTTCGATGTTACGCGCAGCACCAAAGAAGCGTTTGGGCTTGTGCAGTGCGTTGGCGTCCACACCACCGGTCAGGACCTTACCTGAGGCAGGCGATACGGTGTTATAAGCACGCGCCAGACGAGTAATCGAATCCAACAGGATGCACACGTCGTGGCCGGTTTCCACCATACGCTTGGCCTTCTCGAGTACGATGTTGGCAATCTTCACGTGGCGGTCTGCAGGCTCGTCGAAGGTGGATGCTACCACTTCGGCGTTCACACTGCGTTTCATGTCGGTCACCTCCTCAGGGCGCTCGTCGATGAGCAGGATGATGAGGTAGGTCTCCGGGTGGTTCTTGGCAATGGCGTTGGCCACATCCTTCAGCAGGGTGGTCTTACCGGTTTTCGGTTGCGCCACGATCATACCACGTTGCCCTTTACCGATCGGAGCAAACAAGTCCATGATACGCATCGACAATTTGCTGTTGTCGTCTGCGATGCGGAAGCGCTCGGCAGGGAACAGGGGGGTGAGGTATTGGAACGGTACACGGTCGCGGACCACATCGGGGTCCTTGCCGTTGATTTTTTGAACGTTGATCAGCGGGAAGTACTTCTCGCCCATTTTGGGTGGACGGATGTCGCCAATCACGGTGTCACCGGTTTGCAGACCATACAACTTGACTTGCTGCTGGCTTACGTATACGTCGTCCGGTGAGTTGAGGTAGTTGAAGTCCGAAGAGCGCAGGAAGCCGTATCCGTCGGACATCATCTCCAGCACGCCTTCGGCAACCACCAGTCCGTCAAAATTGTAGCCGTGCTCGTCAGGAGCGCCTTTGCGGCCGCGGTTGTTGCGGTCGCGGTTGTTGCGGTCCTTGTTGTTGTTATCGCGGCGGTTGTTGTTGTCGCGCTTGTTGTCGCGGTTGTTGTTGTCGCCACGGTTATTGTCGCGTTTGTCGCCGCGGTCGTTGTCGCGTTTGTCGCCGCGGTCGTTGTCGCGTTTGTCACCGCGGTTGTTGTCCCGCTTGTTGTCGCGGTTGCCGCGTCCGCCTCGGCGGTCTTGGCGTCCTTCGCCGTCTTTTTTGTCCTCCTTTTGGTCGTGGGACTGTTCGCCTTCTTTTTTGGCCTCTTGTTCATGGCCTTTGGCGTCGTCGTCAGAACGGCGTCCGCGACCGCGGCCACGTGACTTGGGTGCTTCTGCCGGAGCTTCGGCTTCGGCAGCGGGGGCTTCCTTTTGGACGGCGGCGGGCTTGATGGCCTGCTCGTCGAGGATCTTATAAATCAGGTCCTGCTTCTTGAGCTTGTCGGACTTTTTGATTTCGAGGGTCTTTGCAATTTCTCGCAGCTCAGCAACTTTCTTGCTGTTCAATTCCAGGATGTCGTACATACGAACGGTTGGATGGGGATTCAGGATAAAAGCCGTTTTCCTAGAGGCGGAAAACAGAGATCGAAAGCGGAATGCCTTCAATCGTGCAGCAAGTATACCCAGAATTTTGCAAATGACAACGCACAACCATGCGCGGAATTGTCAACAATTCTCGGATTGCAAAGACGCACAGCGCGCGGCCTCAGCAGGTATATTTGCACCATGATTCAACGCATTCAAACGCTGTTTCTCGCCGGAGTGGCTCTGGTTGTAGGACTGCTGCTCGCGATTCCCTTTGCCCATGAGCCGTTGGCCGATGGAGGCATCTTTTCCCATTCAGTGCTCAACGGACTTAACAAAGGCGTGTCTGCCTACCAGACTTGGGCCGCCGTTTGCCTTGGATTGATGGCCATTACCCTTCCCTTTGTGGTATTTGTGGTGCTTCAGTTCAAAAACCGCAAACGTCAACTCGGCCTGATCAACGTTTTGTACTTGCTGTTGGTGGGGATTGCGATATGCGTCTACACCATGACGACCACCTACGCGCTGGATGCTGCCGAAGGCGCCACACGTGCCCTTGGGTTCTACCTGCCTGTGGTGGGATTGCTGCTGGCGGTATTGGCAGGGATCTTCATTCGCAAAGACGAGCGCTTGGTCAAATCCTTGGATCGCATCCGATGAAAACAGGGGTGTGGATGGCCATTGTGGGCACCTTGGCTGCGTCGTGCACCTCGGTGCTGCCTGCGGATCAATTCCGTGTACTCAGTGATGCGCACCACTATTCCTTGATGGAAGGGGAGAACGCCACTATCGGCGACTACCTCAACCGCAAGGACTTCAACAGCGGGCTCAAGTGGGAATGCCGCGAGCAAGACAAGGCTCCGTATCCTGAACTCTTTGGGATGATGGATACCCTGACCGCGCTGAACAACGCCATCCTAGGCAACCGCGGCGCCTACTACGCCAAGCGTGAAGCCTTGCTCGAGGCCTATCCCTCCCAAGACCAAAAAAGGCGCAAACACGCCGTGGCTTCCGAGGCAGACGACTACGCCTATGCGCTGGACAGCCTGGCCGGACTCAAGGCCAACTACGCCCACTGGCAATCCCGGTACGACAGCATTTGCAGCGTCCACGGCATCCGGCGCGTGACCCACGCCCAATATGCCGACAGCTTGTTGCGCCGCATGGAACGCTGGCAGGACAGTTTAGTCGTTCAAGGGCGCACCATCGGGAAGGGCCGGATGCGCATGCGCGCCGCCGATGCCGAGGTGTCAGATCCGAGCTACCAGCGGGTGTACAAGCCGCTCAGCCAAATGGAAAAGCTCCACAAGCAATTCCAGAGTCAATTGCTTCTGGTGGAGAACCAACACGGCCGCTTTGACCGCAGCCGTCCGGACGAATACTATTACATGGGGCCTTACCTTGTACGTCGCCACGACATTGAAAAGACCGAGGAAGAGATCGTAGAGATGCGCGAGATGATGGAGCGGTTCAATGCTCTGAAAGCCCTGTTTGATGCCGCCTACAGCGAGGCCGGTTGGTGACCGACGCGCAGGCCCAATTCCACCACTTCCAATTTGTCGGGCTTGCCCCCGTTGATTTGAAACCGCAGGAGCGTACGCACCTTGTGGAAGCCTTTGACGCCCGCTGCGCCGGGATTCATGTAAAGCCCTTGGATCTTGGGGTCGTGTTGCACTTTGCAGATGTGTGAGTGCCCGCAGATAAACAGGTCGGGCTTGTAGGCAAACAGCTGCTCACGGATGCGGTGATCGTATTTGCCGGGTCGCCCGCCGATGTGGGTCATCCACACGCGCAGGCCCTGCACCGAAAAGCGCTCATGCAACGGGAATTCGCTTCGGATTTTGTGGTCGTCGATGTTGCCGTACACCCCGCGTACTGGTGCCACGGTGCGCAGCGCGTCGGTCACGGCCAAATCGCCAATGTCCCCAGCATGCCAGATTTCGTCGCAGTCCTGGAAGAGCTCCAAAATGCGGTCGTCGATGTAGCTGTGGGTGTCCGAGATCAGGCCGATGTTCACAGCGGCGAAGGTAGGCGGCTTCTCCACAGTCTGTCCATACCCCGAAAGAAAATCCGCGGGCCGAGCCTCCTTTTCCACCGCTCATGGGTTTCACATCTCCTCGTGGCTATTATGCATTGCGATCAACGAATGCAACCGATGCTGTCGCAAAAACAAACGGCACCGCGCGGTGAGCTTCAAACCGGAGGATACCATTCCCTGCTCGGGCAAAACGAAGTAGCCAAGGCCCACAGGATGATTGGACTCGTAGTTAAAGCTGTTGACCGACTAAGACCGGCGGGCCAACTCGTCCAGCGCATCTTTGCGGCATTGCTCTTCTGGACGAGCGCCGCACACGCCGCACGTTCCGCCTTCTTCTTGGAGCAGCGGATTGTTGGAAGCACAAGTCCCGGCAAATTCGCCGTCTTTCTTCACGAGGATCTTGATGGCGATACCGGCAAAGGCCAACGCCAGGAGCAGTATGGCTAGAAGTGCTGTTTGCATGGTCCAAAATTAAAACCCAAATGCGGGTTGGCATCTCATTTCTATGGCATTTTGGCCCCCAACCGTGTCAATTCACCTCAATCACCTCTCCGTCGCCGAGGTCGAGTACGTCAATAAACCCCGGGTTGCCGAACACTTCGGTGTTGCCAGGGCCGTTGATTTCGGTGTAGACGTAGTCGGTGGCACGCACGCGCAGTACATTAATGCTGTTGTTGTTGGTCAGGGCGGTGGTGGCCACAAGTCCGGACGCATCCAGTGGTCCCCAGCCTTGGTTGAAGAGTTCTAGCACATCGGTGGTCCCGGTCAGGGTCACCTCTCCCACGCCGGTGTGGTCCTTCACAATCACCGATTCGGCGCCGGCAAAGTCCAAGTGAATCACCCCGCTGGCATCGCGGTTTTCCAATTCGAACACAGAAGTGGTCAGCGCTTCGGTGGAGGTGAGGTCTCCGGTGCCGCGGTTGACCACGTGCTCCAATGGTCCTACGTAGGTGACCCGGATCAGATGGTCGTACCGGCGCATGAAGTTGCAGGTGTTGTCGTTGCGCAGGGTGAGCACGCCTTGGTCGTCCAGTGCTGTGATGATTTCGGGAAGGAGGTTTTCCGGTGCTTCGACGATCACGTGAGGCTCCTGACCGTCCGGATTGGAAAGTTGCAGGTGGATGTGCTCGGTGAGTTCAATGCGCGTAACCGGTGCGCGCAATGTGCGCGACTCTACCGCTGGGTCACCTGCTTTTTGGAAGCAGTCCGGGGCATTGGGTTTGTTGCAGCTCCACAGGAGACACAGGGCCACTAGAAAACACAGCCATTCTTTCATCGCTGTTTCAGATTTTGGCGGTTTCCAATCAACATCCCCATGCCCAGCTCTCCGTGGTCGGCACGGGCAAAGTGGGTTTTGAGCATGAATTGGGCAAAAAGGCGTTCGGTGGCCCAGTACTTCAGTCCAAAGCGGTGGTAGAAGGTGCCGTAGCCCTTGTACGGATCCACCATATACGCACCCATACCCAGTTGCAATTCAAAGGCGTTGAAGTGCAGCAGGTAAGCGCCGTACAGGCCCAGTAGCAGTTGTTTGCCTATGCCTGCCTCGGGGTCGTTCAAGGCGGCGGGCATACTGCGGTTGTAGAACACATCGGCGCCTGCGGCCCAACTCGACTTATAGGACCAACGGCGCTGGTACATGGTGGACAGGATGAACACGCCGTACTTGGGTCCAAGGGGATCACCCACTTCTTTGATGCCGGCCGATAGCGATGCGGTCCATTGGCCGTACCGCCGTGTTTCAAAACGGTCGGTCAGGTCGTAGGGCAGGTCGGTGACCGTGAACATAGGGCGCATATGCACGGGTATGCGCGGCCCAAATCCCAACGATACACTGGCAATGTTGGTACCCAGATTAGGCAATTGAAACGCGCCGTTGGAAAAGTGCTCCAGCCTTACGCCGGTTTGTAGCGCCCAACCGCGGATGTGAACGCAGGCATTGTACTGCAGCACCAACGCCGCATTGAGGTGGCTGCCCACCATGGGGGCGCGCAAGTTTTCTTGCAGGTCCCAAGTTCGGGTGGCATAGCCGAGGCCCACTCCCAGTTTGAGGGTTTGTGTCACGTAGGTATCGCCCAAGGGCAAACGGGCAAAACCGTGCACGGCGAACTGGTGGCCGAGTTGCTCGCGGTTACCGGTGGAGGTGAAGTAGGCGTCGACGCCCACTGTGGGGTCGCTGTAGGCGAGGCTCCAAGCCGCTTTTTCTTTGGCCAGCCATTCCACGTTGAGTTCTGCACCCAGGGTGTGCCCTTGCACCAAATGCAGCACATTGCTGCGGTGGGGAATCAAAAACCCGCGGTGCACCGCTCCACTCCAAACCGCCTGTGATTGTCCAAACGAGAGGGCAGTGCACAACAACGCAAGAAGGGTGGCGATATGCTTACGCAGCGGCATGGCTCAAAAATACCGTTTCGACCGCTCGGGCCGCGGTGGGGTGCGTACCTTCGCACACTATGCACACGCGCGAAGAAAAACTGGCTGCCTTTGGCCGCCTCCTGGACATCATGGACGACTTGCGGGCCAAATGCCCCTGGGACATGAAGCAGACCATGGAGTCACTCCGTCACCTGACCATTGAAGAAACCTACGAACTCGGGGACGCCATCCTCGACGGGGACATCGACGAAGTCAAGAAAGAAATCGGAGACATCCTGCTCCACATGGTGTTCTACGCCAAAATCGGATCGGAGACCCAGGACTTTGACATTGCCGACAGCCTGAATTTCATCTGCGAAAAACTCATCTCGCGCCACCCCCACATCTACGGCGACGTAGAAGCCGCCGACGAAGAAACCGTCAAGGCCAACTGGGAAAAACTCAAGCTCAAAGAAGGCAAGAAGTCGGTGCTCGAAGGGGTGCCTAAATCCTTGCCCTCGCTGGTCAAAGCCCAGCGCATTCAAGACAAGGCGCGTGGGGTTGGCTTTGATTGGGAGCACGACCACCAGGTGTGGGACAAGGTCCAAGAGGAACTGCGTGAGTTTGAAGCAGAAGCCCAAAAGGGCTCGGCCAAAACCGAAGAGGAGTTCGGAGACGTGCTCTTTGCCCTGATCAACTACGGCCGCTTCTTGGACATCAATGCCGAGGACGCGTTAGAGAAAACCAACCGCAAGTTCATCCGCCGTTTCCAGTTCTTGGAAACCGAATCGGCCAAGGATGGCAAACAAATGGGGGAGATGACCCTCGCGGAAATGGACGTGTATTGGGAACGTGCCAAATCTCAAGAATAACCCTTACTCGGCGTCGTTGAAGCGGTAGCCTACACCCCAAGTGGTCAGCACGTAATCGGGCTTTGCGGGATTGGCTTCAATCTTGGCGCGCAGGCGGTTGATGTGCGAGTTGACCGTGTGCTCATACCCTTCAAAATCGTAGCTCCACACCAGGTTCAGCAGGTCCTTACGGTCATAGGTCACGCCTGGGTTGGAGGCCAATAGGTACAGCAAATCAAATTCTTTTGGGGTGAGTTCTACGCGGTTGCCGTCGAGCACCACTTTGCGCTTGGGTTTGTCGATCGAAAGGCCTTTGTAGGTGATGATTTGTGACTCATCGGCACCTTGATCCGAGTCCATTTCTACGCGGCGGAAGATGGCTTTGGCGCGCGCCTTGAACTCGTGCACGCTGAACGGCTTGGTGAGGTAGTCGTCGGCCCCGGTTTCAAGTCCAAGGACTTTGTCGATCTCCTCAGAACGGGCGGTAAGCATCAAAATCGGGCTCTTGACTTTTTCTGCACGCAGGGAGCGGCAGATGTCAATGCCGTTCATTTCGGGCAGGTTGATGTCAAGTACCATAAGGTCAAAAGGCGAGGAGAGGGCATGCGCGTACCCTTGCTTGCCGTTGCCGAAAACTTCCACGTCGCATTCCATGTCTTCGAGGTGAAGCTTGACCAATTCTGCGATGTCTTTTTCGTCTTCGATGATGATGACTTTCTTCATGGTATCCGGGGTTTGCGCAAATATGACGGCGCCACTTTGCGAAATTATCACGGCGAGATGCGCTTTGTATAGAGGTGTCGCCAACAGGTGCTAAATGCCACCCGTAACGTTCCTATGAACCAATTTGCGAATTGTTTGCTGTATTTTTGCTTTTTGTATCCGTTTGGATACACAAAGTTTAGTTGTTAGTTAAGAGGAGTCCCTGGGTTAAACCGGGGACTTTTTTTGTCTCAAACCCCTGCAATGCGATTGCTCCTGACCTGCCTGCTTTTTGGATGCGCTTCCCTGACAACCGCTCAGTCCGAGGTGCCCGACGATTGGTTTCGCTGTCCGGCTGACGGCCCGTTTGTAGGCACTGGAGTGGACCGAGCGTTGGCAGAGCTACTCAGCGGCCAAACCCCACAAGAGGTGGTGGTGGCCGTGCTGGACAGCGGCGTAGAACCCGACCACCCGGACTTGCAAAACCGACTGTGGACCAACGCAGATGAAATCCCCGGCAACGGCATCGACGACGACAACAACGGCTACATCGACGACATCCACGGGTGGAGCTTCTTGGGCTCTGAGGGCGGAGACTTGCACTACGCCAACCTCGAGTTCACGCGCATTTACAAAGACCTCCACGCCCGCTTCGCAAACAAGAGCGACGTGCAAATCTCTCCCGAAATGCAGGCCGACAAAGCCCGCTACGACCAAATGACCGAAGAGTACGTACGTCGTTTGGAAGCGGCCCAGCAGGAATACCAATTGTTCCAGCAGCTCGAAGGCATTATCGCCTTTGCCCAGCCGATGCTCGAGCAGTTCTTCGGTCGCGACGACTACACCGTGGCTGACCTCAAAGCCATCGACACCGAAGACGAGATGATCTCGGACCTGAGCCGCTTTATGATTGACATGATGGAGAGCGGCATCCTCTACGACTTGGAGGGCACACGCGCCCATTTCTCTTCGGCCGTCGACTACGCTTACAACCTGGATTTTGACGACCGCGCCATCATCGGCGACGACCCCACCAACTTCGCCCAACGCGATTACGGTTGTGCCCGAGTAGAAGGCCCCGACGCCACGCACGGTACCCACGTAGCCGGCATCATTGGGGCAGAAAATGACAATGGCATCGGCTTGGACGGCATGTGTCCTTCGGCCCGCATCATGGCCGTACGTATCGTACCCGACGGCGATGAGCACGACAAAGACGTGGCCAATGGCATTTACTACGCAGTAGACAACGGCGCACAAGTCATCAATATGAGCTTTGGCAAGAGCTACTCGCCCAGCGAAACCGAGGTGGACAAAGCCATGGCCTACGCGGCCTCAAAAGGGGTGGTGCTGGTGCACGCCGCCGGCAACTCCAACCGCAGCAACGACCGCAGCGCCAACTTTCCCAACGACGACATCGACGGCAACCCATGCCCCACTTGGATTGAAGTGGGCGCCAGCGGCCCAGTAAAAGGAAAGGGGTTGGTGGCCAGCTTCAGCAACTACGGCGCAATCAACGTAGACATCTTTGCCCCGGGCGAGGAAATATACAGCACGGTCGTCGACTACAAATACGAGCGCAACCAAGGCACGTCCATGGCAGCGCCCATGGTGGCCGGTGCTGCAGCGTTACTCATGGCTTATTTTCCCCAACTGTCGGCCCAAGACGTCAAGGCCATCTTGATGGAGTCGGCCACGCCCCTTGGCAAGCAGAAGGTGATCATCCCCGGTGAGGCCAAAAAGAAAACCCGCTTTAAAAAACTAAGCGTAAGCGGCGGTGTACTCAATGTGTACGCAGCTGTAGCAATCGCACAAACCCGCACCCAACCATGAGTTCTCGCAAGGTTCAAGCCGAACGATCCGCATCCCTGCTGGAATTGGTCATGAAGGCCATGGGATACACCAGCAACACCAAAGGCCGCAACCTGATCAAGGGCGGTTTTGTCAAAGTCAACGGCAAGCTGGTGCGCATTCCGGGGCAACCTGTGGAGGAAGGCGACTTCCTTTCCATCGAGGAATACGACCGCTCGCGTGTCCGCGAACAGCAGCATCCGTTCCCCTTCGAAGTCCTTGCCGATACCAAGGAATATGTGGCTTTCATCAAGCCCGCAGGCATGCCCATGTTGGACGACCGCGGCAAAGGCAAGAGCGTGCAACGCCTGCTGCGCTCGTACCTCGAGCGCTTGGGCAGCGAGGAAGACTTGTTTGTGGTAAACAAGCTAGATCCTCCTTGCTCCGGTATTGCTGTGGCGTGCAAAGACGTGCGCCAACGCGCGGAGTTTGAAGAGCGCTTGTTTGAAGCCCGCCACCGCTGGTACGCCCTGGTACAAGGACGCGTTCAGCCCGTAGACGGCACCTGGACCGTGCACCTGCGTCGCAACAAGGACGGCGTGTTGATTCCCATCCCGTCTGGCAACGACGCCAAAGAAGCCACCCTCAAGTACCGCACCCTCAACGGCAACGGTCAATTTGCGTTGCTCAAGGTGGATCCCGAAACGTCGCTGCGTCACCAAGAGCGTGCGGTGTGCGCCGCCTCACGCCACCCGATTGTGGGCGACCGCCGCTACCACGCCAAGGAAGATCCACTCAAACGTTTGGGGCTGCACTTATTCAGCCTGGAATTCACCACGCCGAAAGGCCAACCGGTGACGCTGAAAACTCCAGTTCCTCGCGTATTTTTGACCTGTGTTAAAGGCCGTTGATACCGCCCTGTTGCTGCAAGTTTCTGGTGAAGCCGGCAAAAACGCTGTAGATGACCGCATCCACCTGCTGGGCCTGTTGTTGTTGGCAGCTGGTGGGTTGATTGTGGCGGTCATGGCCCTTTCGTGGTATCGCAAACGCCGCTCGGGTGGATCGGACTGAAACACCGTGCCCAACCTGCGGCATCTGGAGCGACGCCTCCTTGCCGACGTGCCCTTCATGTGGGGCCAGCCGCGTTTCTAATTCGACTGAAAAGCCCCCTAAAGCTGCTTCGGAGCCGAGTGCGCTAGACCGGTTTTTTGAATCTTGGGCGGTCACCAAGAATCCCATTCTCAGAGGGCTGTACCTGTTGTGCAAAGGACTGTGGATGGTGTACATGGCCATCATTGCTTTCATCCTCTGGCTGATAGCCGCCGCTCCCGGTTAGCATGTTTTGGACTGCTGTATTGTACGTGCCTGTTGCGCTGTACGGGTCTATACGTGTGGCTCAATGGCAGGGCTGGATTGCTCCCAGTCCGCTAACCTGGTGGGTGCCCGACGCCTTGGCCATGCCGGTGATTTTGGCCTTGGGGCTGTTGGGAACGCGACGCGTAACGCGCAAACCTCGGCTTCGCTTACCATTGGCCATGCAGGCCGTAACCTTGCTTGCTGTAGTGGTTTTGTTTGAATGGATCCTACCGCAACAGTCCAACGTGTACACCGCAGATGTGGTGGATGTTGGACTGTATGCATGCGGCACCGCTTACTTCGCATGGGCGCAAGGCCGGCTGCTGCCTTCGGCTAGTTGACTGCAACTGCCAGGTAGCGCGAAGCGCGCCAGAACGCCTCGGGATCTACAATCTCCAAAACCAGTTGATCGCCTTCTTGGACCATGCGGTAGCTTGCGTCGGGGTGTAAGCTCAGCAGGCGTGCGCCGGTGGCGTGCAAGGGCAAACGTCCCAGCTCACGGATATCGATTGGAGCAAAGTAGGCCGGGTCAAAATCGGACTTGAGGACTTTGCGTTGGCCTAGGCCCAGGAAGCCGCCGGTCTTTTCGGCCACGCCGGCCTGGCTCAACTCGTCAAAGTTGCCGTAGGCGTACCACCCCAAGTGCTCACGTTTGTCGGCATCGCGCAGGGCGGTGGCCATCTCTCTTTGGTGCAGCTCCAATAGCTCGAGGGCAATGACACGCTCGGTGAGGGCATGGCTGAGGCTGTCGATGGTGGCCGCACGTGCATCGATGACCGCGCGTTGCGAGGCGGTCGTGGCCTGTGCACGTTGCAGCTTTCCGGCCGAATGGCGCAGTTCTTCACGCATGCCTGATACCTGAAAGCGGCTGTCCTCCAGCAAACGGTCAAGGTCGTCGAGTTGATCCAGGATCGGATCACTGTGGGGAGCATCTTCGGCAAAGTGGAGGTATTCCACCAAGGCATCTTGGCCCGAACGGATGTCGGTCAAGCGGCGTTCCACGTTGCCTAAGTAGGCGCGGTAGGTGTCCAGCTGGGCGTTGGCGGTGATGTTGCGGGCCACCAAATCGGCGTTGGTGTCGCGCAGGGCTGTTTCACGGTCGCCCGAATGGCATGCAGTCAGGGCGAACACAAGCAGGGCAGGGGCTAGGAATCGGATGTTCATGGTGTGTTCTTTCTTTCAAGAACGGCGCAAACCGTGCCGTACCTCAGGCTCTGCCCTGTTTCTGCAGCAGGCGTAGCGGGCTTTCCAGCAAGTGTCGGGAATGCGAAAGCCCCGCCAATGGGCGGGGCTTGCATTTAGGTAATTGAGTCTTGAGAATTCACACGTAGCTGCTTTGCTGCAGCCAGTCTCGCAAGTGGGCCTTGTCTTCTTCAACAAGGGCTTTGAATGCTTTTCGGAGTTCTTTTCGGAACAACGTCGGGTTGAAACTGACTTGGTCCAAAACGGTCTTGTAGTACTCCAACATAGGTTTCGCTCATCTTTTCGTTCAACACTTTCTCACGGGGTAGGACTTCATCCAATTGTTTACCGGGGGATTGTACGTATCCTTTGCTCAAAAGGTTCTACTCTTCTGGTGGATTGTCGGATTCGCCTGCGGTGTTGCAAGCCGCTGGTAGTTGGTACAAAAAAGAAGAGGCCTCCTCCGTTGAGGGGCCTCTTCTAAACCTTAACCAAAATAACTATTAACCAAAACCAAAACTTGCTAGAGAAGCAAGTGGATGAAGTTGTTGGATGTATAACAACCCTCGTGCCAAAATGGTATAGGGGTGCTTTGGCTTTAACAGTTCTTGGGCCTATTGGGGGCGTTCTGTCCCGCATAGATCACAGCAGGCCATGTGGCGCCATTTGCTAGAAGGGATGCGAATGACAACAAGGATGACTTCTATGTTGCGCGTGTTATAGGTGGTGAACGGGCGCAAGGCATTGCATGCCACACAATGGGCATGGAAGGGGGGCACCTCGGGCCGCGGGCGGGTTTGGGATTTGCTTTCGAAGAAGATGATCAAACCGCGGTCAAAATATACCTTTGCGGCCAACCCAACGCATTCTCATGAAAGAAGTATACATCGTCGGCGCCGCCCGCACTCCCATGGGGAGCTTCCTTGGCGCATTGTCCTCTGTACCTGCACCCCAACTCGGCGCGGCCGCCATCAAAGGCGCCCTGGACAAAGCGGGCATCCAACCCGAACAGGTAGGTGAGGTGTACATGGGCAACGTCCTGCAAGCGGGCCTTGGCCAAGCGCCTGCGCGTCAAGCAGCCATGGCAGCCGGCATTCCCAATACTGTGCCTTGCACCACCGTCAACAAGGTGTGCTCATCGGGCATGAAATCCATCATGTTTGCCGCCCAGGCCATCAAGTCGGGCGATCAGGACATCGTAGTGGCCGGTGGCATGGAAAACATGTCTTCGGTGCCGCACTACGTGGACGGACGCCAAGGCCACAAGCTCGGCGACTTCAAGCTCGTAGACGGCATGGTCAAAGACGGCCTCACCGACGTATACAACCGTACCCACATGGGCGTATGTGCCGAGCTCTGTGCCCGTGAAAAGAACGTCACCCGCGAAGAGCAAGACGCCTTCGCCCTCCAATCGTACGACCGCGCTGCGGCCGCCTGGGAGGCCGGCAAGTTTGCCGAAGAAGTGGTGCCGGTAGAAGTACCCCAACGCCGCGGCGAGCCTGTGGTTGTGGACCACGACGAGGAGTACAAAAACCTGCGTCGCGATAAGGTGCCTGCCCTGCGCCCGGTGTTTGACAAGGAAGGATCGGTCACTGCGGCCAACGCATCCACCCTCAACGACGGCGCCTCAGCAGTGGTGCTGATGTCCAAAGAAAAAATGGAAGCACTTGGCCTGACCCCACTTGCCAAAATCGTCAGCTACGCCGATGCGGCGCACGCACCGGAGTGGTTCACCACTGCTCCTAGTAAGGCGTTGCCTGTGGCCCTTGCTAAAGCTGGCCTTCAAAACAGCGACATCGATTTCTGGGAGCTCAACGAAGCCTTCTCGGTGGTGGGTATCGCCAACAACCGCGCGCTCGGTTTGGACGAGTCCAACGTGAACGTGAACGGCGGCGCCGTGTCACTCGGCCACCCGCTGGGCAGCTCGGGCTCTCGCATTGTCATCACCCTTATGAACGTGCTTAAGCAAAACGGTGGCAAGCTGGGTGCTGCAGGCATTTGCAACGGCGGCGGCGGTGCCTCTGCCATGGTGATTGAGAACTGCTAACCCCATTCCCCTTCCATAAAGAAGCCCGGTACTGCCGGGCTTTTTTTATGCTTGGGTGGGGCCATCATGGTGTGCACATGGAGCCGTTGGCGCCCATAAGCTGATGCAGTTCTGGGAGAAGTCCATGAAAAGCAGCCAGCAATGGTCGTTTCATATCCATCAGGTCAAACGAATGCTCAATCGCAGGTGTTGCCAAAGGCACCCAGGAGGGAGAGCAGGTCTCCTGTGCCAATGATGCCGTCGGCGTCCAAGTCGCCTTCGCAGCCTGGGCCACATTGTTCGAGCGCTTCGAGGCCGTCGGGGCATCCGTTGCTGTTGGTGTCGGACAGGTTGGGATCGGTGGTGCCAGCCTCAGCTTCGAGACCGTCGGTGAGGCCGTCGCCGTCGGTGTCCATGTTGCCGGGGTCGGTGCCGTAGGTGAGCAGCTCTTCGCTGTCCAGCAAGCCATCGCCGTCGCTGTCTTCACACACATCGCCGGTGCCGTTGGCGTTCCAATCTGCTTGATCGGGGTTGGGGATGTCTGGGCAGTTGTCGTTGATGTCGGGCAGACCGTCGGTGTCACTGTCGGTCAATCCCACTTGCGAAAAATCGCCCACCACGGGGAAGTGATCCGAAGCGGTGCCGGTATCAATGCTGAGTAGCCCATAAGGCGTCAAGCGCTCAGCCGACATTTCTTCGGTTTGAATCACGTAACCCTGTTCAAGGTTGAGCACCGCGTCGCTGTAGATCATGAAGTCGAGGCGCCCGGGAGGGTAACCGTCGCCGTCATCGCGCCAAGTGTAGGTCAGGTTGGCGTCGGTGTGGCGGGGAACCACGTCGGTCCAGGGGCTGTTGTCCCAGTCGGGTGGGGAGACGGTGCCAAAGGTGCCGGTGTCCACGATTTCTCCGGTCAGCAGGGTGGTGAGTTGCTGCGCGTAGCCCACCAAGTTGAGATCGCCGCCGTAGATGATGGGGGTGTTCAGGTCCAAGTCTACCGCACCGCCCGGTGTTTTGGCGTCTTCCATCCAAGCCATCATTTCGTCCACTTCTTCTTGCCGGCCGGCGTCGTTGGCGCAACAAGCCAGGTGACAGTTGATGACCACCGTGGGCACACCTAAGGCAGGATCAATATCCAACAGTACAGGGAATTGGCTGTCAATGCTCGGCCAGCTGTCCAAGATGGGCCAGATGGATGCGGTGATGAGGTCTTCGTCTTTGATGGTGTACCAGCCTGCTGCGGTACCGGTGGGGAGCCAGCTGTCCAAGAGGCTTTTGACCTGCGTGGTGGAAGTGCTGCCGCATTCGCTGAACAGGAATACCTCGGCATCAATTGCTGAGCAGATGCGTTCAAACGCCGGTTGGCGCGAGGCGTTCACCAGTCCATTGGCCAACACATTGTAGGCACATACCCGAAAGTTGTTGCCTGTTGGAGCTTCGAGTCCGATGGGCGACGGCGTGGGCAGCACGGTGTCGTCAAAGGTGTATTCGAAAAAGGTTCCCGCATTGGGGATTTGATCGCCGCCCAAGGTCTCTCGTACCATCAGGCGAATGGTGTTTTCAGGGAAGAGTGGGTTGACGCCGTCAGGCACCGCATCGCGGCGGATGGCCATTTCAAATCGGTTTGAGGTGATCGTTGGGGCAGGGTGAAATCCGATGTCTGAAAAATTGACTGTGGTTGCTGGTACCACGTCGTAATAGGCAAACAGGTCGTTGAAATTGATACCCAGCTCCGAGCCAAAGTCCGCTTGCGGGTTCCATCCTGTACTGGCGTCCATGTCAGCGTCGATGTAAAGGAACAGGTCGTGGGCCACAAGGTTGTCGGTGAGGTCCAATTCGGTGTCGAATTCTACCGAGACGTACAGGTAGTCTGCGTCGTTGGTGACCCAGAGTTGGAGCACATCAATCCCGGCTTCAGCTGCAGGCGGATCCGCGAGGGTTTGGGTGCTGGTCCAATCGTCGAACAGTCCATCCATCAGAATAGGCGCTGCTTGGCCTGAGCAAAACAATGCTCCCAAGGCCAAACAAGCAGTAAGTGTCATGCGCATACCTGAAAGATCGGAAATTTCATGGCGGTGATACCAAAAAAAAGGGGGCTCCAAATGGAGCCCCCTTGTGGAAGAGTCGGATGTGACTCTGGTGGATTACTTGCTGATGATCAGACGATCGGTAGTTACCTGACCGTTGTGCTGGATGCGCACCAGGTAGATGCCATCCGCCAGGTCTTGGGCGTCGATGTCTGCGCGGTAGTTGTGGCCAGCTGCAGTCTCCTGGTTGAAGACGTCAGCCACTTTGGTACCGTTCAAGCTGTACACTTCGATCACGGTGTGACCGTCTGCATCGTTCACGAACTGGATCATCGACTTGGCGTTGGTCGGGTTCGGGAAGATGGCGTGTTGCGCTTTGTTCTCACGCTCTACAGCTACGTTTGACCAGTTGTCGCCTGCACCTTCTTCAGCAACGGCTTCCTCGCCGAGGTCAGCGAAGCTGATGATTTGGCTGTGCGAGACTGCGTTGCCTGAGCAATCGGTAGCAGTCCAGGTACGCAGGATCTCGTACTGAGGGCAGCAGTCCAGGTCGAAGGCGAAGTCACCAGCGCCCGATACGTCCATGCCGCCTACGGTACCGTCGTAGTAGAACCAGCCGCCGCCACCGTAGTTGGCAGTGGTGTTGTTGGCGCCTACACCTACTTGGAATGCGTAGTAGAAGTTGGCAGGAGCATGGCTCAGTTCCAGTACGTCACCTTCGTAGATGCCCGTACCGGTCAGGGTAGCGTTTCCAGCAGATACGATGTAGTAGGTCCAATCCAGGTAGTTCTCACCCGCTACGCCGAAGTCATCTTTGTAGCTGGCTGGGAAGTCTTGTGAAGACCAGCTCTCCCAATCCATACCGTTCTCGAGCGTCACATCGATGGTCCAGCCACCAGCAGTTGAGGTGCTGATTACGCTGCCCGAGATGGTGGCGGTGCCGTCAGGGTACTCTACAAAGTTCACGTTGGTAGTGGTGTAGTAGTCGTCGTCGCCAGGGAAAGCCTGGAGCCACAGTGACCAATCGGTCTCGTAGAACGGAGACTCACCGGTGTAGCCAACACAGTCAGCGATAGAACCTTCAGCAGGCGCGTTGCCGAGGATCTCTTCGGTGAAGATTACCTCCACCTCGCTGCAGTTGTCCAGGGCTGAGATCTCAGCAGGAGCAGGTACTTCAGCTTCGCAGTCGATCACCAGATCTTCTGGCGTGTCGCTCAGTGCAGGAGCGGTCACGTCGTTCACGGTGATGGTGTAGCTCAGCTCAGCGGTGTTGCCACAAGCGTCGGTAGCGATATAAGTCACTACGGTTACGCCGTTGCCGCACTCGTCTTGCTCGAGTACTTCAGATGACATGCTTACAGTCGCCTCGCTACAGTTGTCAGTAGCGGTGAGCTCTGGCATAGCAGGTACTTCGTCAGCACATTCTACGTTCACGTCTTCTACGCTGCCGTCGAATGAAGGAGCAGTAGTGTCGTAGATGTAGTAGAAGCTCTGCGCTTCAGCTGCGTTGCCGCAAGCGTCGGTAGCCGTCCAAGTACGTACGATGGTGTACTCGTTGGCACATTGACCGGCTTCGGTCATGTCAGCGAACGTGATGGTCACATCGCCACAGTTGTCAGCTGCAGTAGCCTCGCCGTACTCAACAGTCTCGTCGCACTCGAACTCGTTGCCAGACGGCACGTTGGTGAACTCAGGAGCAGTGGTGTCAACTACAGTGATGGTTTGCATCAGTGAAGAG
>JBMYJR010000012.1:0-55131 GCA_049594615.1 Flavobacteriales bacterium | reverse complement strand
GCGTGGATGGCCGAGATCATTTCCTGCCCATCACAACCGGCGGGGTCAAAGGTCACCTCCACGAGGTTCACCGGGTTTTCGGCGTTGAAGTCTAGGAGTTGCGATTCAGACACGCAGGCAATTTCGCCGAGGGCCGAGCGGATTTGACCGCCACAACCGTCTACGCAGTGGATGCCTTCGATTTGGACGTGGGCCACGGTTTTGGCCATGTCGCCGGTCATGGACTTGGTCACAATGTCAACGGCTGCTTTGGGTTCAGAAGATCCGCCGCCACACGAGGCGAGGGTGAGGGCCGCAGCGGCCACGATCAGGAATGCGTTTTTCATGGTGCGAAGCTTTGGGGTAAAGGTAACACGTGCGCCGGGGTGAATGAAAGCCGGTGTGCCCGGTTTCCGGCTGTTTGTGGTGTTTTTTAACACGCCCGACCGCCCCGAGCGGAAATTGCGACCTTTGGACCAACCCAACACCGCATGGCCCAGATCGAAACCCTCAGCGAGTTCATCATTGAACGCCAGGCTGATTTCCCGTACGCATCTGGCGACCTGTCGCGCCTTTTGGCCGACATCGGCATCGCCGCCAAAATCGTCAACAAGGAGGTCAACCGCGCCGGCCTCGGCGACATCCTGGGGGCCCAAGGCTCCGAAAACATCCAGGGCGAACAGCAGCAAAAGCTGGACGTGATCGCCGACCAGGTCTTCATCAACGCCTTCCGCTCGGGCGGCATCGTGTGCGGCATCGCCTCGGAAGAAAACGACGAATACGTCGACTTCAACCGCGACCTCAACCGCAAGGGCAAGTACGTGGTGGTGTTTGACCCGCTGGACGGCTCCAGCAACATCGACGTGAACGTGTCCATCGGCACGATTTTCAGCGTGTTCCGCCGCACCTCTTCCATCGGGGACCGGAGCAACGTGAACGACTTCCTCCAACCCGGCGACAAGCAAGTGGCTGCGGGCTACGTGATCTACGGCTCCTCTACCATGCTGGTGTACTCCACCGGGCACGGGGTCAACGGCTTTACCTTGGAGCCTTCCATCGGAGAATTTTGCCTGTCCCACCCGGACATGAAGATTCCCGAAACCGGCAAAGTCTACTCGGTCAACGAAGGTCACTTGGCGTCCATGCCCAAAGCCGTGCGCGACTACATCAACTGGTGCAAGAAGTCGGACAAGCGCACCGGACGCCCCTACACCGCGCGCTACATTGGCTCGTTGGTGGCGGACTTTCACCGCAACCTGATCAAAGGCGGCATCTACCTGTACCCGCCCACCAAATCCGCGCCCAACGGCAAACTGCGCCTGCTTTATGAAGGCGCGCCGCTGGCCTACCTCGTGGAACAAGCCGGGGGCAAGGCTTCCGATGGCCACCGCCGCATCATGGACATTGTGCCCGAGGAACTGCACCAGCGCGTGCCGCTCTACATCGGGTCGGCCAAGATGGTGGACCGGGTGGAATCGCTGATTGCCGAGGCGGCCACCGCGAACACCTAAGGCAGGGAACGGTTATTTTTGCCGTCCCTTCTATGACCCCTTCTGAACTCCGAGACCGGTACGCATTGCACCCCAAGACCCAGGGCTTGGTGGAGAGCTTGTCGCGCCCAGGTGCCAAAGTGCACTTGCAAGGCGCCATTGGTTCTGCGCGTGCCATGATTGCTGCGGGCGTGATTGCCCAGCGCAAGGGCTGCTACCTGATTGTATTGGAGGACAAGGAAACCGCGGCGTACTTCATGAACGACCTCGAAGGCGTGTTGGACGAGTCCAAGCCGTTGTTTTACCCGCGTTCGGCCCGCGTACCTTACCAGGAGGAGCAAACCGAGAACGCCAATATTTCCATGCGCGCCGAGGTGCTCAATGAGGTCAACAAAGGGCGCGACATCACCGTCATCGTCTCTTTTCCTGAAGCCTTGGCTGAAAAAGTGGTCACCCGCCGCCAACTCAACAAGAACACCTTCGACCTGAAAATCGGCGACACCTTTGACATGGAGTTCATCGACGAGGCCTTCCAGGAGTTTGGCTTTGAGAAGGTGGACTACGTGTTTGAGCCCGGCCAGTACAGCATGCGCGGCGGCATCGTGGACGTGTTCTCCTTCAGCTTTGATCACCCTTACCGCATCGAGTTTTTTGGCGACGAGGTGGAAAGCATCCGCAAGTTCGACCCGGTCAACCAGCTGAGCGTCAACCCCATGACCAAGGCCACCATCGTGCCGAACGTGGGCGAAAAACTCCTGCAAGAAAGCCGCGAGACCATCCTGGAATTCCTGCCCGGCGACACCGTGGTGTGGACTGTGGACACCAAAGGTTGCGCCGCTCACCTCGACAAGGAAGTGGAACGTGCCCGCGGCCAGTTCGAAAAGCTCACCGGCGAGACCCGCCACCTGCCTCCTGAGGAGCTCTACACCACCGCCAAGGATTGGGACCGCTTGCTGCAGGACTTCCGCGTGGTGGAATTTGGCCGCGACCAGGCCTTTGTGGAGGGCGAACGCATTGCCTTCAACATGCAACCCCAGCCGGCCTTTGCCAAGAATTTTGACCTGCTGGCCACCAACCTCAACACCAACGCCGGGCAGGGCTATACCAACGTGATCGCCTCCAACCAGCCCAAGCAAATCGAGCGGCTGTACAACATCTTTGAGGACAAGGAGCGCGACGTGCAGTTCACCCCCGTAGTCATCGAGCTCAGCGAGGGCTTTGTGGACCCGGACGAAAAACTGCTCTGCTACACCGACCACCAGATTTTTGAGCGCTACCACCGCTTCCGCCTCAAAGAAGGCTTCAAGCGCAACAAGGAAGCGCTCACGCTCAAGGAACTCTCCCTGCTCCAACCCGGCGACTACGTGGTGCACATCGACCACGGCATCGGCGAGTTCAGCGGCCTGCAAAAGCTGGACGTCAACGGCAAGGAGCAGGAGGCCATCCGCCTCAAGTACAAGGACGGCGACATCCTGTATGTGAGCATCCACTCACTGCACCGCATCAGCAAGTACGTGGGCAAGGAGGGCACCGCCCCCAAGGTCAACAAGCTGGGCACCCAGGCGTGGAACAACCTCAAGAAAAAGACCAAGTCCAAGGTCAAGCAAGTGGCCTTTGACCTGCTCAAGCTCTACGCCAAGCGCAAGACGACCAAGGGCTTTGCCTACACGCCCGATACCTACCTGCAACACGAGTTGGAAGCGTCCTTCATCTACGAGGACACCCCCGACCAGGAAACCGCCACCGAGGCCATCAAAAAGGACATGGAGGCCGAATACCCCATGGATCGCCTGGTGTGTGGTGATGTGGGTTTTGGAAAAACAGAATTGGCCGTGCGCGCCGCTTTCAAGGCGGTGGCCGACGGCAAGCAAGTGGCGGTATTGGTGCCCACCACCATCCTCTCGTTGCAGCACTACAAGAGCTTCAAGGCCCGCCTTGCGGAGTTCCCCTGCCGGGTGGATTACTTGAACCGCTTCAAAACCGCCAAGCAAAAGACCGAGACCTTCAAGGATTTGGAAGCCGGCAAAATCGACATCCTGATCGGCACCCACGCCATTGTGGGCAAGCGCGTCAAGTTCAAGGACTTGGGCCTGTTGGTGATTGATGAGGAGCAGAAATTCGGGGTGGCCGTCAAGGACAAGCTCAAGACGCTCAAGGCCAACGTTGACACCCTGACCCTGACCGCAACCCCCATCCCGCGCACCTTGCAGTTTTCGATGATGGGCGCGCGCGACTTGAGCATCCTCAAAACCCCTCCGCCCAACCGCTACCCGGTGCAAACCGAGATCACCCCGTTCAACGAGGAAACCATCCGCGATGCCATCGCATACGAAATCAGCCGGGGCGGCCAGGCTTACTTTGTACACAACCGCGTGGGCAACATCAAGGAGGTGGCCGGCATGATCCAGCGCTTGGTGCCCGACGTACGTGTGGGCATCGGCCACGGTCAAATGGAAGGCGACAAGCTGGAGGAGGTCATGAGCAACTTCATCGACGGCACCTACGACGTGCTGGTGGCCACCACCATCATCGAGAGCGGAATCGACATTCCCAACGCCAACACCATCATCATCAACGAGGCCCAGAACTACGGCCTCAGCGATTTGCACCAGCTGCGCGGACGCGTGGGCCGCTCCAACAAAAAGGCCTTCTGCTACCTGCTGGCCCCGCCCTTGTACGCGCTGCCCTCGGATTCACGCAAACGCCTGCAAGCCCTGGAGCAATTCAGCGATTTGGGCAGCGGGTTGAGCATCGCCACACGCGACCTCGACATCCGTGGTGCGGGGAACCTGCTCGGCGGCGAGCAAAGCGGTTTCATGGCCGATATTGGGTTTGAGACTTACCAGAAGATCCTCAACGAGGCCATCCACGAGCTCAAGCAAGAGCAGTTCAAAGACATGCTCGAGGAAGAGGAGCGCAACTCCGCCAACTTTGTGCGCGAGACCAACCTGGAGACCGACTTTGAGATCCTCTTCCCCGACGATTACGTGTCGTCCATCACCGAACGCATTGCCCTGTACCGCGAGCTCGACGGCATCGACAACCACCCCGATCTGGAGCTGTACCGCCAGCGCCTGCACGACCGCTTTGGCGATCTGCCGCGTCAGGTGCAGGACCTGCTGGCCACCAAGCAAATCCAGTGGATGGCCAAGGACATTGGCTTTGAAAAAGTGGTGCTCAAGGGCGGCAAGATGATCGGCTTCTTTGTGGGCGAGCAGACCTCGCCCTTCTACCAAAGCGCCAAATTCCAGCGCGTGCTAAGCTTCATCCAGCAACACCCGACCCTCGGACGCATGTACGAGAAAAACGAAACGCTCCGCATGAGCTTTGCCCAAGTGGAGCGCATCGAGGAGGCCGTGGCCATGCTGCAAAAGATCCAGCAGGCCGGCACCCCTGTGTCCTAGAACGTATAGCGGACCGAGAAGGCCCCGCCATCTGCCGCAAAACCGGTGTACCCCACCAGGTTCAATGCAGGCTTCCAATCGAGTGACACGTTGATGGGAATGGTCTTGATGTTGTATTCGATCCCCAAAACGCCATCGACCCCAACACCCACTTTTGTGCCGGTGGCTTCAGCGTCGAAATAAGGGCTGTTTTCGCTGTATGTGAAGATGCCAACATGTCCCCCAGCTCCATAATACCAGTTGAGCCCGGGCACATCCCATGCAGCGCCGTGCCACTCGGCCAAGCCAGTGATTTGCCAACCCGCGTACCGGGAATGCAGGATGCCTTCAATGGCCATGTTTTCGTCTACAAATTGTTTGTAGGTGATGCCGGAAAAGAAACCGCCACGAAAACCGATGGCGCGGTTGTAGTCTTGGCCAAAGGCCACTGTGGTGAGGCACACAAGTGCCAATGCTAACAAGCGAGATTTCATGTTGCAGGTTTTGAGTCGAACGGTTTATCGGATGGAAATCGTGCCCACATATCGGTTGGAACGGTCTCGGGCATAGACCATAAAAGTCGGTCCCCATAGCCATTGGCCGCATGACCCGGGACGGCACAAGCGCGCTTTCCCGGTCGGAAAATCAAGGTGGGTTCGGGTCACAATTCCGTTGCGGTCGATGGTGGCCAGGGTCACTACGCAGTTGTTGGTGCTCAGTACTTTGGCCATAGCTCCCGAGCGCTCCTTGTTGAGGTTGAGCTTGTGGTCGTTGTACACGAAGTAGAGGTTTTCTTTGCCCGCGGCATAGCCCACCGAACCAAAGAAGTCATCCTCGGTAGTGCTGAGTTGGCGCTTGGGCACGCAGGCCACAAATTGGCGACGGCCCAGATCGCCGTATTGAACCACCATCACGTCGCGCATGATCCAAGAATTGTTGCCTACGTTGGCGAGTTGTACGCCAAAGTCCACGGTGCCCGAGGGCATTTCGTCCACGCGGTCCCAGAATTCCAGGATGCCTACCACCTCTCCGGTGGGGCGTACCAGCACATCGCGCATCACAAAGTCGCGCAGCTCGGGGGCGGGGCGTCCTTTGGAAATGTCCTTGCGGGCTTGTTCCTCTTGGCTCGGTTTCATGAAACGAAACAATTCATCGTGGCTCAGCGGATTGACCTCCACGTCCTGCACCGCGTCAAACACCGAGCAAAACACGGTACCGGCCATGCGCCTATCTTCCTCGTACGAGAAGTGTCCGATGAGGGCCGCTCCGCCGTATTGGTGCTCAGCCAAACGGAACTCGTTGACCAACGCAGTCCCGAAATCGGGCTTGTGGTCCACGGCAACATCGCCGTTACCGGTGATGTGCATGACGTGCGCGCGGTAGTACAGCTCGCCGTCTTTGCCTGAACCCGGGCGCTTGTCGTAGGCCAGGTAGCCCAAGAACACCTCGGCATCGCCACTGACAAACACGTCCTGAAATTGAAAGAGTTCGTTGGTCAGGGGCAGGGTGAACTTGTTTTCCCACTTGGAGTTGAGTTCGGGGTCGTACACCTGCACGGCAAACTCCTTGTTCTCCTTGGGCTTGCCGGCGCGGTCCGAAAAGACCATCAGCATCTCCGCATCCCGCGACACGAGCACGCGGAACTCCCCGGTTTCTTTGATCGAGGGGTAGTCGATGACCTCAATGTTGGTCTGGTCACGGATCTCGAGTGTTTGTGGGTCGAGTTCGTCGGCGTAGAGGTAGAGCTTCTTTTCGCGGCGGTCGTTGTACTGGCTAAAGATGTAGAGGCGCTCGCCAATGATGGCCGCATCCACATAGTCGCGCAGGCCCTGCTCGGCATTGAGCTCGATGTTTACCGGATCGGCGGCATCGAGGTTGGCCGAGATGCGCTGGATGTAGCGGTTTTTACGCTCACGCTGGGTGAGGTAGTAGTGGTCGCCGCCAAGGGTGCCGATGAATTGCCTGAACCCCTCGCGAACGTCAAACGGGGAACCCCATTGGACGTCTTGGGCCGAAAGGCGGGGAAGGAAGGCCCCAATCAGGGCCGCGAGAAACAGGATGCGCATGGGTCAGTGCTCGGTGTTGCGTTCTTCGAATTCGAGGTTGAATTTTTTCCCGAACGACTGCTGTGCTTGGAAGAACGCTTCGTAGGTGGCCGTGCGCTGGGCGTGGATCTCGGCCTGGACGGCGTAGATCTGTTCCAAGTGCGCCAGGGTGTCTGCGGGGGCGTCCACTTCCAACAGGCGAATCATGTCGGGGTAGTCCTGGCTGCCCAGGTCTGCATAGGTGTTGAACAATTGTCGTGCCCCTTCTAGCAACGTGGTGTCTTGTTGGAATGCACCCAAGCTGTCCAGCAGGCGTTGGCTGCGGATGACTTCGCCTTTGACCAACACCAAGGCGTCTTGCATGGTCGACGCGTCGCGGGTCAAAAGCAGGGTGTCGAGGCTTTCAACGGCTTGGATCAGCTGGAATTGCTGGTCCACAATGCGGTCGTTGTAGAGGGCGGCTTGTTCCGAACGGGATTGACAAG
The DNA here is from genome assembly GCA_049594615.1 of Flavobacteriales bacterium. Lineage (GTDB taxonomy): Bacteria > Bacteroidota > Bacteroidia > Flavobacteriales_D > Sanyastnellaceae > CAXPZW01. The sequence goes on along the minus strand of JBMYJR010000012.1, from coordinate 47,749 downwards.
CGGCCAAAAAGGCCACCAGGCCGAGGATAAACAGCAGTCGGGGGTTCATGTGAGGCATTTGCTCCAAAGATACACGCCCCCCGCGCAGTACAAAATGGGGATCAGTTGGCCACCTCGCTCATGAAGCGGATGTGCATCAGGCGCAGCTCCTCTTCGCTGAAGTCGCCCTCGAACTCTTCGTAGGTGCCTTCCAAGGTGGGGTCGTCGGTTTCCATGAAGTACTCCCAGATTTCGTCTTGCGAGTCGGGATCGAGCATGTCGTCGATGTAGTACTTGAGGTTGATGCGCGTACCGGAGTTGACGATGGACTCGATTTCATCCAGGATGTCATCCATGGTTTTGCCTTTGGCGTCAGCAATGTCCTGGAGCGGCAATTTGCGGTCGATGTTTTGGATGATGTGCACCTTCAGCCCGGACTTGTTGACCACCGATTTGACCAGCATGTCTGCCGGGCGCTCGATGTTGTTTTCTTGGATGTAGTCCGAGATCAAATCCACAAACGGCTGCCCGAATTTGACGGCCTTGCCTGCGCCCACCCCGGTGATGCGCTTGAGCTCATCGAGGGTATTGGGGTATTGGAAGGCCATTTCTTCCAGCGAAGACTCTTGGAAGAGCACGTACGGAGGCAAGTTTTTTTCCTTGGCCATGGACTTGCGCAGGTCCTTGAGCATGGCCAGCAGTTGCGCATCGGCGGCCCCGCCAGCGGCTTTCCCACTGACCACCACATCGCCCTGATCCACATCGCTGAAGTCGCGCTCTTGGATGAGCATGAAAGGCTGCGGTTGTTCGATAAAGGCCTTGCCTTCGGCAGTCAGTTTGAGCGTGCCGTAGGTCTCAATCTCCTTGCGAAGCAGTCCGCGCACTACACATTGTCGGCAGACGGCACTCCAGAACTTGAGGTCGTGGTCTTTGCCCTGTCCGTAGATGGGGTTTTGCGCCGCCCTGTACGCGGCAATCTCGCTGGAATCCTTGCCCACCAGCACATCGGCGATGAAGCGGATTTTGTGCATTTGGCGGAAGGCCTTGACGGCTTCCAACAGCAGTTTGACTTGGTCTTTGCCTTCAAACTGCTCGCGCGGGTGGCGGGTGTTGTCGTCCATGTCGGCCCCTTCGCCGTTCACCTCGTCGTAGTGCTCTCCAAAGTAGTGGAGGATGTACTTGCGGCGAGACATGCTGGTCTCGGCGTAGCCCACCACTTCTTGCAGCAGTTGCATGCCTATTTCTTGCTCGGCGAGTGGCTTGCCGTGGAGGAACTTCTCGAGTTTCTCCATGTCCTTGTAGCTGTAGAACGCGCAGCAATTGCCTTCACCGCCGTCGCGTCCTGCGCGGCCGGTTTCCTGGTAGTAGCTCTCCAGGCTTTTGGGCATGTCGTGGTGGATCACAAAGCGCACATCGGGCTTGTCGATGCCCATACCAAAGGCGATGGTGGCCACAATCACGTCAATGTCTTGCATCAAAAAAGCGTCCTGTACTTTGCTGCGTTGGCCACTGTCCATACCGGCGTGGTAGGCGGCGGCTTGCAGGCCATTGACGCGCAGGGTCTCGGCCAGCTCCTCTACTTTCTTTCGTGAGAGGCAGTAGATGATGCCGGACTTGCCTTCGTGTTGGCGCACGTAGCCGATGATTTGTTTGACCACGTCCTTCTTGGGGCGCACCTCGTAGTAGAGGTTGGGGCGGTTGAACGAGGCCTTGAACACCTTGGCATCGGTCATGCCCAGGTTTTTTTGGATGTCGGCTTGGACTTTGGGGGTAGCGGTGGCCGTGAGTGCAATCACCGGTACGTCCGCAATTTCTTGGATGATGGTCTTCAGGCGGCGGTACTCGGGGCGAAAGTCGTGGCCCCATTCCGAGATGCAGTGCGCCTCGTCGATGGCCATGAACTGGATGCGCGCCTTGGACAAAAAGTCAATGTTGTCTTGCTTGGTGAGCGACTCTGGCGCTACGTAGAGCAACTTGCAGGTGCCATTGAGCACGCATTGCTTTACGTGGTTGGCCTCACCCTTGTTGAGCGAGGAGTTGAGGAAATGCGCCACGTCGTTGTTTTCACTCACTGCGCGCACGGCATCCACCTGGTTTTTCATCAGGGCAATCAGGGGCGATACCACAATTGCGGTGCCCTCTTGCATGAGTGCCGGGAGTTGGTAGCAGAGCGATTTGCCGCCACCGGTAGGCATGATTACAAACGTATCGCCCCCATCCAACACGTGTTGGATGATGGCCTCTTGATCTCCCTTAAACTGGTCGAAACCAAAGAATTTCTTCAACGCCTGAGCGGGCGTTAGGTCCACCGTTGTCATCAATTAATTCCTACTTTAGCACGTTCAAAATACTCAAAATCCGGCACTGCAAACGCGGTTTTCGGGAACAGTTTCAGCCCTCGAATTCTTGTGAATCCATCAGCTTCATCCATCCGCGAATCGGCGCTCCGAACCCTACGGCTCGAATCAGAGGCCATTGCCAACCTGGCCAACTTCGTAGACGGTGCGTTTGAGCAAGCAGTTCAGCGAATTTTCAACGGCTCCGGCAGGGTGGTGGTCACCGGAATCGGAAAGAGTGCGAATATAGCGAACAAGCTTGTCGCAACGCTCAATTCTACAGGCACTCCAGCCGTTTTCATGCACGCCGCCGACGCCATCCATGGCGATTTGGGTAACGTGCAAAAGGAGGATATTGTTCTCTGCATCTCCAAAAGTGGTAACTCCCCGGAGATCAAAGTACTGGTTCCGCTGGTCAAAAGCATGGGCAACCTGTTGGTGGGCATGGCCGGCAACTTGGAGGGCTACCTGGCCAAACATGCGGACTTGGTGCTCAACACCACAGTTGAGCAGGAAGCGTGCCCCAACAACCTGGCTCCAACCACTTCTACTGCGGCACAACTTGCCATGGGCGATGCGCTCGCGGTGGCCCTGATGGAAGTGCGTGGGTTCTCCTCGGACGACTTTGCCAAATACCACCCAGGCGGTGCACTGGGCAAACGCCTGTTTGTGCGTTTGGAGCATCTGCTGGACAACGACACCACCCCGCAAGTAGGCCCGGACACCCCCATTCGCGAGGTGATCTTGGAAATCTCTGGTGGCCGCCAAGGTGCAGCCGCGGTGATTGACGGCGGCAATTTGGTGGGCATCATCACAGACGGCGACGTGCGCCGTATGATCGAAAACCACGAGGACTTCCTCACCCTGCGAGCCCGAGACATCATGGGTGGGGCCCCCAAAACCCTGGAGGCTGAGGAACTGGCTGTGCGCGCCTTTGAACTCATGGAACGCAACAGCATCTCACAAGTGCTGGTTACCCGAGAGGGCGCATACGCAGGCATCGTACATTTGCACGATATCCTCAAGGAAGGGATCTTCTAGCCCATGAGCGACCCCAACGACATGTCCTTTCTCGACCACCTGGAAGAGCTGCGTTTTCGCATTATCCGGTCGGTCATTGCCGTTGCCATTGGCACGGTGGTGCTGTTCATTTGGAAGAGCCTACTGCTGGACATCATCTTTGGTCCTACCAAAGGAGATTTCGTCACCTACCGCGCTTGGTGCGCGCTCTCGCATTGGATGGACCTCGGCGACCGCCTCTGCATTTTCGACGACCAATACACCCTGATTTCCACCAAGGCCATGGGCTCGTTTTTTGCCCACATGACCACTGCCATTGTGGGCGGGATTGTGGTGGCCTTCCCCTTTATTTTCTGGCAGTTCTGGTCCTTTATCAGACCGGGCCTGCGCATGCCAGAAATCAAGGCCACCCGCGGCATGATGGCGGCGGTTTCCTTGCTGTTTTTCTCTGGGGTGCTGTTCGGGTATTTTGTGCTGGCTCCGCTCAGCGTGCAGTTCCTGCTCAACTACAACTTTGGGGTAGAAAACATGCCGGACCTGCGCTCCTACACCAAGCTGATCACCGCGCTGTGCTTGGCCACGGGTCTGATTTTCCAGCTTCCGGTGCTGGTGTACTTCCTAAGTAAAATCGGGTTGGTGACCCCCGAGCTGCTCAAGAAATACCGCCGTCACGCCTTGGTGGTGGTGTTGATCATTTCGGCCATCATCACCCCGCCGGACGTCACCTCGCAGTTGCTGGTGTCGTTCCCGGTGCTCATCCTGTATGAAGTGAGCGTCATCCTCTCGCGCCGCGTCAACCGCAAGCGGGAGGCAAACCTGGCGTCATGAAAATCCGCGTAGCGTCTTTGTTGGACCACCTGCGCGATGTGACGCTGCAGGTCAAAACCGATGCGTCAGGATCTTTGGCGAACGGAGGCGCTGCGCGCTTCATGCGCAAGCCCACCGCCGACCGCTGGAACGCGGCCGAATGCCTGGAACACCTCAACCGGTACGGGGATTTTTACTTGCCTTTGTTGGAGGAGGCCACTGCAGCCGACCACCAAACCGGCGGCCTGGAATCTTACCGCACCGGCCTGCTTGGCGGGCCGTTTGCCAAGAGCATGAAGCTGAACGAGCAAGGCACTGTAGGACGTACGATGCGCTCGCCCAAAGGATGGAACCCCCAAGGCGAGCCCATTCGAGACAATGTGCTCCTTGAATTTCTGGACCAGCAAGAGCGCTACCTCGGGGTCATCGAAGCTGCGCGTGAGGTGGACATCCGTACCCAGCGCGTGCCGCTGAGCGTGTTCAAGTCCATCAAGATTTCGGTGGGGGACATGTTGCAGGTACTGGTGTACCACAACCAGCGTCACATGGCACAGGCCATGCGCGCCTCTAAGGGGCAGTGAAGACGGTGGGCGCTTTTTTGGCCCCGGCAAACCCCACCGTAAAGGCCAACAGCAGCAGCGCGCGGGTCATGTCAGAAAATATACTTCAATCCCAGGTTGTAGGTCTCGCCCAGCCCGGAATTGATGCCGCGCCAAAAGTTGGTGTACAGCGCCTCGACCTGCAGCTTGTTGGTCAGCTGGTACTTGCCGCCCGCCCCGTAGGTGGAGTAGTTGGCCGAGCTGGTGATGGCATCGGTGTCTTCCGAAGGAGGCACAGGCGCCAGGTCCAAGCGATAGCGGTTCACGTGTTGCCCCAGCACATACACGGTGGTCTTGGGCGTGGGGAAGTAGCTGAAGATGAGGTTCATGGGAATGTCCAGCGCCTGCTTTTGCCCCTCGTAAATGGGGATGCGGAACAGCAGGTCGATCTCGGTGAAGGCCTGAAAGTCGCCAAAGCTCTTGTCGTAGTAAAAGCGGTTCCACCAAATCGGGCGGTTCCAGTCCAAGAAGTACAGCGGGTTGTCGCCGCCGGTACCCTCGAGGTTGGCGTTGAGCGGAATCCAGAAAATGGACTCGATCGAGAAATTCGGGACGCCTTCAAACGGGGCAATCTTCACCTTGGGTCCAATGGTGGTCACCCCAAAGCGGTGGTCCCCGTCGTTGGCAAAGGTGAACGCTTCGCCTACCCCAGCGAAGGTGGTGTCCTGCGTGCGTCCCGAAGCTTTGATGTTGATATCCAAGCCCACGTTGATGCGGGCATTCTTGCTCACGCCCCGGGTAATCTGAATCCAGCTGCCGGCAAAGGTCTCACGGGTGCCAAAGAAGTTTTGCCCCATCCAGTTGACCTGGGTTTGGGTGTAGATGGAATTGAATATGGTCACATCGGTCTGGCCCTTTTTGAGCAACACCGAAGGAGTGTAGGCCTGCACGTTGCTCAGCTGATTCACCGGATCGCCGGGAGCACCGGGCAAGGGTGGGGTGGCGTCTTGGCGGCCGTTGATGGTCCAGTCGTAGGTGTAGAAGGTGGTTTTGCTGGAGGCGTCCAACGGGGTGTCGCGGTAGCGGTTCACGTAGTCGAGCGGGTTGGCGTCAAAGTCCTTGGCGTACCAGCTAAAAATCTCACTGAGGCCCACCGGGTTGCCCGGGCGAATGAACGCGGTGTCGTTCATGGCCGCTTTGGTGCGGGCGTCGAGGAAGGCTTCCAAGTTGTCTGGACGAACGGCCTGCGAAGCGAGTTTGGGACAGCCTTGTGCACCACACACCAGCGCAAAGTGGTAACGCGAATCCTTGCGAACACCCGCCAGCACTACGTGCTCGAGGGTGTTCAGAGACACCCTCATGCCACCCACTTCAAACCGCTTGCTGTCAAAGAACCCGCCAATGTCCTTGGGCGAGCGCACCGGGTAGTTGTCGGCCAGCTGCTTGATCACAAGCAGGTTGTATAGGTTGATGCAATAGGCGATTTGGGTTTCCTCGGAGGCGCGTCCAAAGTTGACGGTCTTGGCCTGGTCAACCAACGCGTCGAGCGCACGCCCGTCTTGGCGAATGGTGCTGTAGTCCACGCGCCCGTCGCGCACATGCGCTCTCAAAAAGGCGTCGGCGTCTTTGAAGAAGGCGTCTTGCGCCGCGAGGGTGCCCACAGACAAACAGAGCAGGGCAGTGATCAGTGCTTTCATGGCAGAAGGATTACAGGCATGCAAGTAGGCCTGTGCGTTTCACGAAGTGTTCACAGGGCGACCATGAAAGTATTGACATTGGACCGGGCCGTTGGTCAAACTTGGTTGTGTGCCCAAGTACCGATGCTGGACTTATTCGGCCTCTGCGCCTTGGCCGGCGTTCATCAAAAAGGCCTTGAGGAAGTCGCCGATGTCGCCGTTGAGTACCGCGTCGGTGTTGGAGGTTTCGTGGTTGGTGCGCAGGTCTTTGACCAGTTTATACGGCTGCAGCACGTACGAACGGATTTGCGATCCCCACTCGATTTTCTTTTTGCCGGCTTCGATTTCGGCGCGGGCTTCGTTTTTCTTGGCCAGTTCCATCTCGTACAACTGGCTCTTGAGCAGCTGCAGCGCTTTTTCCTTGTTGCCCAGCTGCGAGCGGGTTTCGGTGTTGTCGATGATGATGCCGGTGGGCTTGTGGCGCAGGCGAACGCCGGTTTCCACCTTGTTCACGTTCTGTCCACCTGCACCGCCCGAGCGGAAGGTCTCCCACGTAATATCGGAGGGGTTGACCTCGATTTCGATGGTGTCGTCCACCAGCGGGTACACGTACACTGAGACAAACGAGGTGTGGCGTCGCGCGCTGGAATCGTACGGCGAGATGCGCACCAAACGGTGCACGCCGTTTTCCCCTTTCAACATACCAAAGGCAAACTCGCCGCTGACCTCCATGGTCACCTGTTTGATGCCTGCCACATCGCCTTCCTGCAGGTCCAGCTCGTTGACTTTGAAGTTGTTCTTGTCGCAGTACATGCGGTACATACGCATGAGCATTGAGGCCCAATCGCAGCTTTCTGTGCCGCCTGCGCCTGCGGTGATTTGCACCACAGCATCCAGGGCATCCTCTTCGGCTGAGAGCATGTTTTTGAACTCCAGTTCTTCGATTTGCTCAAGGGCAGTTGCGTACGCAGCGTCCACCTCGGCTTCTTCGGCCTCGCCTTCTTTGGCGAATTCAAACAAGACTTGCAAATCCCCCACTGCGGCCTCGGTTTGGGCGTAGCCTTGGGTCCACACTTTTTTGTTGCGGATTTGCTTCATGACCCGTTCGGCTTGCTTGGGGTCGTTCCAAAAGTCGGGGTCTTGGGTGTGCTTTTCGTCCTCTGCAATCTGGAGCAGCTTGCGCTCAATGTCCAGGTAGCCTTTGAGCGCTTCGAGGCGCTCCACCACTTGATTCAGTCGGTCTTGTGTGATCACGAAACAAAAGTAAGCAAAGGGCGGCGCGGGCGATCAGCGTCCGGCAATCTGGGCGATGGTTTCCCACACCACATCCGGCTCGTATCCTTTGGAGATGAGGTAGCGCGCGGAGTTGCCTTGTGCGGCGCGCCCCTGATCGGTTTGGCTCGAAAGTTTGCGCACGGCGAGTTGATGCAGGGCGGCGCGGTATTCTTCCTCGGGGATGGTGGCCAGGGCTTCTTGGATCAGCCCGGCGCGAATGCCGCGGAATTGGAGCTCGGCTTGAATCTTGCGTTTGCCCCAGCGCTTGATGCGAAACTTGCCCGACACGAAGGCGTGCGCAAACCGCGATTCATCCACCGCGCCCATGTCCTCCATTTGGTCGAGCCAATCGTTGATGGTGTCGTCGGAATACCCCCATGAGCGCAGCTTTCGGCGCGCTTCCTGCAGGCAGCGTTCCTGCAAGTCGCACCAGCGACGCAGGCGCTCAAGGCCTTCTTCAGGGGGGTATTTGGGCTGCTTCATGCGAGGGGAAGTTACCCAATCGATGGCCCCGCGAAGTAACCTTAGCAACAACTTTCACGTTCACTGCGCGAAGCCGCTGTGCAATCACGGGACGTGTTTTACAGGGAAGTAAACTTTGGATAACCCGGAAACCCGCGGCAAACCGTGATAAAGCCACTACTTTTGCACCACCGGTTAGAACAACACCTATCATGAAAGAAGCATTGATTGCCCAATTTCGTGAGCTGCTCCAGACCGAAGATATCGCCACCACCAAAGCAGAGGTGCGCGCCCTTCGGAGTGCTTACAACGAGGAAACCCGCAAAGAACGCCAAGCCCAGTTTGACGCTTGGACGTCTGCAGAATCAGAAACAGAGGGAGACAGCCCTCAATTTGAATTCACCCCCAATCCCGTAGACCTGGATTTTGAGGAGTTGAACATCCAGTTCAAATCCCGCATGCAGGCCCACGATGAAAAGGTGAAGGTCGAGCAAAAAGCCCGGCTTGAAGTGAAGAAGAACCTGTTGGTGTCGATGAACGACCTCATCCAAAACGAGGAAAACATCGGCGCGGCATTCGCCCGCTTCAACGAAATCAAAGACAAATGGAAGGAAGTGCCCAGCGTCCCCACCGACGCCGGCCGCGAAGCGCAGGACGAATTCTACCGCCTGCAAGACGCCTTCTTTTACAATATCCGCATCTACAAAGCCCTCCAGGAAAACGACCTGCAAATCAACGAGCGCAAAAAGCAAGTGTTGATCGACAAGGCCAAGGAACTGGAAGCGGTCACCGACATCCGCCAACTGGACCAGCTCGTGCGCGACTACCAGAAGGAATGGATGGACGTGGGCCCCTCACCCCGTGAGACCTATCAGGAAATGGGCGATACCTTCTTTGGGCTCTGCCGCGATGCCATCACCCGCATCCGCGCGCACTACGACTCCATCCAAGCCGATCGCGAGGCCAACGTGACCGCCAAAGAAGCCCTGATCGAAAAGATGCGTCAGCTCAACGAGCTGGACATCACCAACCACTCTACCTGGACCAAAAAGACCCAATCGGTGCTCGAGCTTCAGAAAGAATGGAAAACCGTAGGCCCCGCCCCACGTGAGGTCAACGAAGCCCTGTGGACCAAGTTTCGCGGCATGTGCGACGATTTCTTCACCCGCAAACAGGCCTACTATGACGGCCGTCGCGAGGAGCAAGAAGTCAACAAAACGCGCAAGACTGAGCTGGTCGAAAAGGCCAAAGAGCTTCAGGAAAGCGACGATTGGCGCGGTACCACCGACGCCTTGATCGCCCTGCAAAAGGAGTGGAAAGCCGTGGGCCCTGCCCCCCAACGCGACGAGCAAAAGCTCTGGCAGAAGTTCCGCGCAGCGTGCGACACCTTCTTCAACCGTAAAAAGGAGCATTTCGCCGGCCAAGAAACCGAGCAGGTGACCAACCTGGAAGAGAAGAAGAAGCTCATCGAGGAAATCAAGTCTACCGAGCTCACCGGCGACCGCAGCAAAGACGTTGCCGCACTCAAAGACTTCTCGGCCCGCTTCAACGCGATTGGCTTTGTGCCACGCAAGAACGTCAAGGACATATATGACGCGTACAACGCAGCGCTTGATGAGAAGTACAAGAAACTCAACTTGGATGCGGCTGAAAAGTCGATGATGAGCTACCGCCAGCGCATCGAAGGGCTCAAGGGCTCATCCAACGCGGGCAATGACTTGCGCCGCGAGCGGAACCTGCTGCGCGACAAGATTGACCGCCTGCGCAACACCATCCGCCAGTACGAGAACAACTTGGAGTTTTTCAAGGGCGATGGTGCCGCAGCCATGCGTAAGGACTATGAAAAGAAGATCCACAACGCCGAGCGCGAGATCAAAGAAATCCGAGAGAAATTAAAGCTGATTGACGCCTGAGACTGACGAAGTCACCAGGTGTTCTTCCGGCCGGGAGTCGGTCTTGGGCAGCGTGAAGTAAAACTTCGCGCCTTGGTCCACTTCCCCTTCTGCGCGCACGGTTCCGCCGTGGCGCACCACTACGCGTTGTACGATGGCCAAGCCCACGCCCGTGCCGTCAAACTCGCTGTCTTGATGCAGGCGCTGGAACACCCCAAAAATCTTGTCGACGTAGCGCATGTCAAAGCCCACGCCGGTGTCTGACACGCAGTACTCCACCAAATCCTCGTGTTCGGAGCTGGTGAGGGTGATGTGGTTGGCACCGTCTGCTTTGCTGTACTTGATGGCGTTGCCGATGAAGTTTTGCATCACCTGACGGATCATGGACAAATCGCCCATGCACGGGTGCAGGGTGCCCACCTCAAAGTTCAAGTCGCGCTCCACATCCCGGCTGAGTTTGGTGATTTGCTCGTTGGCCAAATCGGTCATGTTCAGCACCGAGAACTTGAGCTCCTTACGTCCCATGCGCGAGAAGTCGAGCAGGTCGTCGATCAGCTGGCTCATCTCGTCGGCACCGCGTACGATGTGGCCCAGGTATTTTTCCTCGATTTCGGTGAGTTTGCCTCCGATTTCCTGCTCAAGCACTTGCGAGAAGCCTGTGATGGCCCGCAGTGGCGCGCGCAAATCGTGGGACACCGAGTAGGAGAAGCTTTCGAGTTCGCGGATGGCCGCCTCCATTTTCTGGGTGCGGTCGTCCACCATGTCCTCGAGGTTTTCGTTGAGTTGGCGCAGCTCGTTTTGTGCGTTGTGGCGTGCCAGCGAGGCGCCGATGTTACCTGCAATGGACTGCAGACTGGAGAGCTCGTAGTCGTTGAAGTCTCGCGATTCGTCGCGGCAAACCACAACAGTCCCGTTAAGTTTACCGTCCAACAACAACGGGGCAAAAATGAACGAGCGGTCGTGCAGGTCGGCGCCGTCGGAGGTACAGAGTTCAACCCCGTCCACTTGCACGCAATCCCCGTCGCGCAACCGCCCAATACTTTCCTCATTGATCCAAGTAGTCAACTGATCGCTGAAGCATGCGCATGTGCTGTCCACGTGTGCGTCTTCGGCTTCCCAGATGGACTTCAAGGTAAACGAAAACCCACCCATTTCGAACTCCTCCAGCTCTATGGCCGCGGCCATAGAGCCTTCAAGCGATTGGGTCAGCAGGCACAGGGTCTTTTCCATGGCGCTGGCCTCATCTTCCACGTTCAGCAGGGTGGTTGCCGAATCGGAAATGCCTTGGAGGATGGCCGATTGGCGCAGTACCTCTTGCTCTTTCTCTTTCAATACGGTGATGTCCGCAATGGAAATCAGCATACGGTATTCGCCGGCTTCCTGGAGGAATTTCACCTTCATCAGGGCGTAGATCGGCAAGTCGTTGGCGTCCTTAAACAGGGTTTCGCCCTCGTAGTAATGCGCCCCGCCCCACATGGCTTTGAACATGGGGGTGAACTGTTGGATGACTTGCTCACGGTTGCGCACAAAGCCTTCCACAAAGCGTTCTACGCTGCTGTAACCAAAAAGCGAGAGGGCCTCCGGATTCAGGTCGGTAAACTCGAGTTCCTCGGCCAGTTTGGTAAGGTAGTCGTCGCTGTGGAGCACGGTCACAAATCGCTCTACGCCTTCTTCGCGCTGTTGCTGGAAGTAGCGGGAAATGCCGGTCACGTTGGCTTCCACGATGGAGACTCCAATGTTGCGGAATGTGGAGCGGTACTTGCGCTCGTTCATCGCCAGGCGCTCTTGGTAGCGACGGCGCTCAATGGAGTAGATGATGGACTTCTCCAGCAGGTTGCTGTCGAATTCGCCCTTCACCAAGTAATCCTGGGCACCGAGTTTAACGATGTCCAGAGCAATGTTTTTGTCACTCAAACCCGAGAGGATTACAATCGGGGTGTGGCTCATGGATGCTTGCAGGGTAGTGAAGGACTCCTGCCCAAAGCTGTCAGGTAGAAAGAGGTCCAGAAACGCGATATCGTAGGACTTGGTTTCACACAGCTCCAGCGCTTCGGCCATGTTGTTCGCGTGGTCCAAGTGGATGAAGAAATCCCGGATTTGCCCCAAGACTTCATTGAAGATGATGTAGTCCTGAATGTTGTCCTCGATAATCAGAATGTTGCGCTTGGCGTACTGCATAGGTCAGAGGGGAAGCGTAAAGTGAATGCGCGTTCCAATTTCAGTTTCAGTATTCAGCCAGATGGTGCCGCCGTGTTTTTGCACGATGGCCTCTGCAATGGCAAGTCCGGTGCCTGCACCCGGGCCTTTGGAGCCGGCTTTTTTAAAGATATGAAAAACCTGTGCTTGATAGGGCGGGTAGATGCCGGGTCCGTTGTCGGCCACCCAAAATTCGTGGTGGGTGTCGGTGGTTCGGCGGCCAATTTCCACGCACACGGGACCGTCTCCGGTGTGGCGGAAGGCATTTTCTACCAATTGATGGAAGAGCGATGCGATAAGTGATCCTTGGCCCTTGACCTTGGGCAGGTCGGCCACTTCGAAGGTAGCGCCGCGGCGTTCGATCTCGCCGGTGTAGCTCTGTCGGAAATCGGACAACAACCCATTCAGGTCGACCTCCATGATTTCCTCCTTGTTGCGGCTAACGCGGCTGAAGTCCACCAAGGCGCGGATCATGTCCTGTAGCTTTTGGGCGTTGGTAACGGCGTATTCCAAATACTGGGCGCCTTCTTCGGGTACCTGATCGGCATACTTCTCTAGGAAGAGCTTTTGGAAAGACATGATCAGACGCACCGGCTCTTGCAAGTCGTGCGATACCGAGTACACAAATTGCTCAAACGGATCTTTGGGGACTTCGAGTTCAGGTGGGGAGGCCATCAGGCGCGTTCTTCTAGGAGTACTTCTTCGATGATTTTCGGGAGATCGGCAAAGTCGGTCTTTTTGCTGATGCAGCGTTTGGCGCCTTCGGCAAAGGCCAGTTTGCGCGTGTAGTCGTCTACCGTACCCGAAACAAAGATCACGGGGATGGTCAGGCGCAGGGACTGCATCAATTTCACAAAATCAAACCCGTCCAAGTTGGGCATGGAGATGTCCAACAGGATCAAATCGATGCGTATACGGGTCAGGATGGAAATGGCTTCGGAGGTGCTTTGGGTAACTTGGATGTCATACCCGCTTTGCTCGAGCATCATTTTGGTAATGCTCAGGGTCACTACTTCGTCGTCAATCAGGAGGAGATTTGCGCTCATACCACTTCGTTTCGGTCGGCTCGCTTTGGTCTTCCCAAAATTAGTAGTCGTGGTGCGCGGCGGCATCAGCGGCAGTGGACGTTTGCTTGTAGGAATCCGCTGACAAATCAGGGGACCTTCACCCGCACCACCACCCGGCCACGGGTGTCCCCGGCAAGGATGCGGTCAAACCACGGATCGAGGTCTTCCCAGTCGACCAACGTGCTTAATTCCAGCAGGTTAGATAGTTTCCAGTCGGTGGCCAAGCGCTCCCAAACGTCCTCGCGCCAAGCACGCGGGGTTTCGGCCGAATCGATGCCCAACAGGTTCACCCCGTTGAGGATGAAAGGGAATACGGTGGTGTGCAACTCGGCGCTGGCCACCAGCCCGATGGAAGCCACGTTGCCGTTGCGCCCGCATGACTTGAGCAGCGTGGCCAGGGTGTTGCCCCCTACGTTGTCGATGGCGCCGGCCCATTCGGGGCGGGTGAGGGGTTTGCCAGAAGTGTCGTCGAAGGCTTCGCGCCCGCGGATTTCAGTGGCGCCGAGGCCCCTGAGAAATTTGGCGTGTTGCGGGCTTCCGGTACCGGCAATTACGTGGTAACCGGCCAAATGTAACAAGGCTACAGCCAAGGTGCCCACACCCCCCGAAGCACCGGTAACCGCAATCGGTCCCATCTCGGGAGTTTGACCAAAGCGCTCCATCTTCCACAGGGCAAGCCCCGCCGTGTAGCCCGCAGATCCCAGTACCATGGCTTCTTCCAAGCTGAGGCCATCCGGCAGTGGGACCACCCATTCGGCGGGCACCTGGATGTATTCGCTGAATGCGCCGTGGGTGTTCATGCCCAAGTCGTATGATGTGCAAATCACCGGGGTACCGGGAGCATACGTGCCTGTGTTGTCTTCCATCACCACACCGGATGCGTCGATGCCCGGCACGTGTGGGTACTTTCTTGTGACGCCGCGGTGGCCACTGGCGCTGAGTCCGTCTTTGTAGTTGAGCCCGCTGTAATGCACCTGTATAAGCACAGGATGGTCTGGCAGGGCAGACGCAGGACGGGTTTCAATCGAACGGGTGGTGCCGTTTTCGGTGGCGTGCACCACCCAGGCGCGGTAATCGGTCATGCTTCGAGGCGTTCGGGGAAGATGGGGGAGAAGGTAAACCCTTTGTCCAGCATGATGTCGATGAAATGCGGCAGCACGTCCAACATCCGAGGAGCCGCCTTCACCGAATCGTGGAACACCACAATGGAGCCCGGGCGGCTTTTGAGGCAGTTGTCCAGGCAGTCGGCCGGGGTGATGGACGTGTCAAAATCGGCGCTGAGCACATCCCACATGATGATGTGTGCGCGGTGTGAAATGGCCTCGGCTTCCTCCTTGCGGATGCGCCCATAGGGCGGGCGAAACAGGCCCTGAGGCACTTTGCTCGCTCCTTTGAGGAAATTGCGGTAATACTTGATTCCACGGATTTTCCAACCGTCTACGTGGTCAAAGGTGTGATTGCCCGCACTGTGCCCTCGGTCCAAAATATCGGCCAGGATTTCGGGGTGACGTTCCACATTGGCACCTACGCAAAAGAAGGTGGCTTTGACGCCCCGTTCGGCCAGGATATCAAGCACTTGGGGGGTGACTTCGGGTACCGGACCGTCGTCAAAGGTCAAGAACAGTTCCTTTCCTTTCGGGGGGATCTCCCAGACCAAATTGGGGGAAATCGACTTCAGCACGCGGGGGGTTCTTACCAAATACATCTGCGCCGTAAAAGTACGTCGTGCGGTGCGTACAACCGCGTATTTTGGTCCCATGCAAGCGTACTTTTTGACCCAATACGGACCGTCCGAAACCGCCTTCCAACTCCGCGAAGTGAAGCGCCCCAGCCCCGGTGAGGGACACCTGTTGATTCACACCGAGGCCTTTGGACTCAACTTCGCCGAGGTCATGGCCCGCAAAGGCATGTACCCGGACTCGCCTGAATTGCCTTTCATCCCCGGCTACGATTTGGTGGGACGCGTGGTGGAAGTGGGCCCCGGCGTAGACCCCACTTGGATTGGCAAGCGCGTGGCCTCCATGGTGCGCTTTGGCAGCTACGCGGAGTACTGCGTGGCCTCCATGCATGGCATCGCCGAAATCCCGGAGGACATGCCGGCAGGCGAAGCCGCAGCGTTGTGCGTACAATACGCTACGGCCTGGCATTGCGCCATACAATGTTTGCATTTGATGCCAGGCCACAAAGTGCTTGTGCATGCCGCAGCAGGCGGTGTGGGCACCGCCCTGGTTCAGCTCTGCAAGTGGAAGGGCTGCGAGGTCTACGGTACTGCCGGCAGCGACGAAAAATGCCAAATCGCCCTGGACAACGGCGCCGACCACATGGTCAACTACCGCAAGGAGGATTACGCCAAGGTGCTGCACGCCCAACTCGGGCGCGAAAAGCTTGATGCCACCTTCAATGCCGTGGCCGGCAAGACTTTCAAAAAGGACCTCAAGCTCCTGGGGGCTGGTGGGCGATTGGTGCTGTTTGGCGCCGCCTCACGCACCAACCGCAAACGGGGCAAATGGGGCACCATTCGCTTGCTCTCGGAGATGGGGCTCATCATTCCGCTCACCTTCGTAGGCTCTTCCAAAGGTGTCATCGGGGTCAATATTTTGCGCATCGGTGATTACCGTCCCCAGCTGCTGGCTGAGGCGTTGGACTCCTTGGTCAAGTTGTGCGAGGAAGGCGTGCTCAAGCCTCGCGTAGGCGCCGTGTACCCCGCATCGCAACTGGCCCAGGCGCACACCCACTTGGAGTCGCGTCGGTCTTCTGGCAAGATTATTCTGACCTGGGATTCTCCGGCAACGTAACCGGCTGTTGGTCTGGGTGTCTCGGCGGTGGATGACGGAGCTGAGATGGCCTGCAGCCCGCCCTGAATGGCTATTTTTGCGGGGAAATTTCAAGCCCATTCGGCCATGGCCCACGACTACGATTTCCGCAGCATTGAACAAAAATGGCGCAAGCACTGGGACGCCAACGGTACTTACGCGGTGACCGAAGACCCTTCCAAAGAGAAGTGTTACGTGCTGGACATGTTTCCCTACCCTTCGGGTGCTGGGCTGCACGTCGGCCACCCGCTGGGCTATATCGCCTCCGACATTTATGCGCGTTACCAGCGCCACCGGGGCAAAAATGTGCTGCATCCCATGGGCTATGACTCGTTTGGCTTGCCTGCTGAACAGTATGCCATTCAGACCGGGCAGCACCCGGCGGTGACCACTGCCAACAACCTCAAACGCTACCGCGAGCAGCTCGACAAACTGGGTTTCTGCTACGACTGGTCGCGCGAGGTGCGTACCTCCGACCCGGACTACTACCGATGGACCCAATGGATCTTCGCCCAGCTCTTTGACGCTTGGTACAACATGGATACCGACCGCGCCGAGCACATCGACACCCTCGCTGCCAAGTTCAGCGAGAACGGCACCTACAACGTCAACGCCGGCAACGATCCCGACTGGTGGAAGGAACTCGACCGCAGTGAATTCCCCCAATTCAGCGAATATTTTGCCGGAGAGTTCACCGCTGTGGATTGGCAAAGCTTTACCGAACGCCAGCGCCAATTGGTGCTCATGCACTACCGCCTCACTTACTTGGCCGACAGCTGGGTCAACTGGTGCCCCGCCTTGGGCACCGTACTGGCCAACGATGAGGTGAAAGACGGCGTTTCCGAACGCGGCGGTCACCCAGTAGAGCAAAAACGCATGCGCCAGTGGAGCATGCGCATCACCGCCTATGCCGAGCGCCTGCTTTCAGGCCTGAACACCATCGATTGGACCGATTCCATCAAGGAAGTCCAACGCAACTGGATCGGCCGCAGCCAAGGGGCCAGCGTGTGGTTTGATTTGAAAGACCACGGCGGTAAAATCGAGGTCTTCACCACCCGCCCCGACACCATTTTTGGCGTGTCCTTCATGGTGCTGGCCCCTGAACACCCGCTGGTGGCCGAGATCACCACGGCCGACCAAAAAGCTGCAGTAGAAGCCTACCAAACCGCCGCCAAGGCCAAGAGCGAGCGCGACCGCCAGTCCAACGTCAAAGACATTTCGGGCCAGTTCACCGGTGCCTACGCCGTGCATCCCTTCACCGGGGAGCCCGTGCCCGTGTGGATTGCCGACTACGTACTCGCAGGGTACGGCACCGGTGCAGTCATGGCTGTGCCCGCCGGAGACCAACGCGACTTCGATTTCGCCAAGCACTTTGACTTGCCCATCCCCGCTATCTTTGAAGGGGTAGACCTCAGCGAAGAGGCCCACGCCGACAAGGGCGCCATCTTGGCCAATTCTGATTTCCTCAATGGCAAAACTGGGTACGACGCCATGGGCGTGTGCATCGATGCCATGGAAGAGCAGGGCTTTGGCTTGCGCAAAATCAACTACCGCTTGCGCGACGCGGTCTTCAGCCGTCAACGCTACTGGGGTGAGCCCTTCCCGGTGTACTACAAAGAAGATTTGCCTCAGCTTTTGGACGAGTTGGTAACCCTGCCGCCGGTAGACGCCTACTTGCCCACCGAAGACGGAGAGCCCCCCTTGGCCCGCGCCAAGAATGACGACTGGAACGTGTTCAAAGGCGACCGCATGGAAACCAACACCATGCCCGGGTGGGCCGGCTCAAGCTGGTACTTCCTGCGTTACATGGACCCCCACAACACCGAGGCCTTTTGCGACCG
This sequence comes from Flavobacteriales bacterium, assembly GCA_049594615.1. Classification (GTDB taxonomy): domain Bacteria; phylum Bacteroidota; class Bacteroidia; order Flavobacteriales_D; family Sanyastnellaceae; genus CAXPZW01. The sequence continues at coordinate 29,846 of JBMYJR010000012.1, read as the reverse complement.
CTCCAAGAGTGATTACTGGGGCCAGGTGGACCTCTACATCGGCGGTTCGGAACACGCCACAGGGCACTTGCTCTACTCGCGCTTCTGGACCAAGTTCTTGTTCGATATGGGCTACATCGGCTTTGACGAGCCGTTCAAGAAGATGATCAACCAGGGCATGATCCTGGGCCGATCGAGCTTTGTCTACCGCATCAAAGACTCCAACCGCTTTGTCACCTTTGAAAAGCGCAAAGATTACCAGACCCAGCGTCTGCACGTAGACATCTCTTTGGTGGAGAACGACGTGCTCAACCTGGAAGGCTTCAAGGCCTGGCGCCCCGAATATGCGGCCGCCGAATTTGAGCTCAACGACGAAGGCAAATACACCTGCGGCCACGAGGTGGAGAAGATGTCCAAGAGCAAGTACAATGTCCAAACCCCCGATGAGCTTGTGGAGCGTTTTGGGGCCGACACCCTGCGTTGTTACGAAATGTTTCTGGGCCCGCTCGAACAAGCCAAGCCGTGGGACACCCAAGGCATCAACGGCGTGCACAACTTCCTGCGAAAGCTGTGGCGGTTGTTCAACGAAGGCACTGAAGTGCGCGTGACCGACACCGACCCTTCGAAAGCATCACTCAAGTCGCTGCACAAGACCGTCAAGAAAATCACCGAAGACCTCGAGCGCGGCTCGTGGAACACCGTGGTGTCTGCGCTGATGATCTGCGTCAATGAGCTCACCGACCAAGGGTGCCATCACCGCGGCATCTTGGAGCCTTTGACCGTCTTGCTCGCGCCCTACGCGCCTCACCTGGCCGAAGAGCTCTGGAGCCGACTGGGCCACAGCGGATCGGTCAACGACGCCGGCTGGCCGGCGTTTGACGAGAAGCACCTGAAAGAAGACGAGGTCAACTACCCTGTTCAGTTCAACGGCAAGGTGAAGTTCCAGCTCAAGGTGGACGCTGCACTGGGTCCCAAGCAGGTGGAAGAAGTGTTGCTCGCCAACGAAAACACGGCGCAATTCCTGGATGGAAAAGCGCCGCGTAAGATCATCGTCGTCCCTGGACGAATCATCAATGTCGTCGTCTAGCGGTTGGCCGTCGAGGCCTTGTATATGGCTTTTTCTCGGCTGCGCACCTCGGCGTCGCGGTCAAAGGCAATCACGCGGAATTCCACGCGGCGGTTGCGTTCGTGCTCCAGTTCGCCGCAGGCCACACCGTCTGCGCAGCGGTTCATGAGGTAGAGCTCGCCGTACCCGCGTGCGGTCAACCGTTCTGCAGGCACGCCGTTTTCCACCAGCCAGTCCACAGCGGCTTCCGCACGTCTTTGGCTCAGTTCCAGATTGAAGGCGTCGGTGGAGCGGGCATCGGTGTGTGCCTGAAGTTGGCATTCCATCGAGGGGTACTCGAGCATCAAATCCCGCAGTTTTTTGAGTTCCGGTAAATCGGATTCGCGCAGATAGGCTTCCCCGCGGTCAAAGTACACGTGGTAGAGCTCCAATTGCATGCCGGTGCTAATGGCCTGTGGGCGCTTAAGTAGGGCTTGGAGGTCCACCGCGTTCTGGAGTGCAATCACCACTGAATGGCAGTCTTCGCGGGCCTCTCCCAAGGTCACGCGGGTGTTCATCAAGTTGAACCCTGAGGCACCGGCTTGGATGATGTAGGCCAAGTTGGCTTGTACCGGTTGGTAAAAGTGGCCTCGGGCGTCGGTGGCAGTGTCGTAAATGGTGCCGGTTTCGCGGTTTTCGATGCGCACGGTAGCGCCGGGCACCGGGTTGCCTTCGGGGCCGGTGACGATGCCACAAATAGTGGCGTCGCTACTGACTGAATTGCCTTTTGGAGATAGGCCAAAGTTGACGTTATGCGCAGTGCCCAGAGGCAAGCGATCGGCTACCACCTGTTCGCTGTTGGGATGGCCGTCTGCCACGGTAAACTCGGGGTGTTTGGCTTGCAGGGTGAAGGTGCCTGATGACGGGAGTTGCACCTCAAACAGGCCTTGTTCGTCGCTGTAAAACACCTCGGTGGTGCCATCTTGGCCGGTCACTTCAATGCGCGCCATAGGCAGGCCCTCGCTGGTCTCGGTATTGGACACCACGCCTTCAACCCGGGTAAACACATCAAAGTTGGCGTGGAACAGGTTGTCGTTGCCGCCTGTGCGGTCCGAGCTGAAGTATCCGCGTCGTCCGTCAGCAGTAAGCACCAACCCAAAGTCATCGCTGGCCCCGTTGAGCGGGTGCCCGGCATTGGTGGGGTTGGTCCACCCATCTTGGTGGCGGCGTGCACGGTAAATGTCGAGCCCGCCGTAACCCAATCGAAAATCCGAAGAGAAGTGCAGGGTGCCGTCGGGTTGGATCACCGGAAATACCTCTTCTCCAGGGGTATTGATCTCGGGGCCCAGGTTGATCGGATCGGTCCAGTTGCCTTCTGGGGTGCGTTCGGAATACCAGAGGTCCATGCCTCCGAAGCCGTTCGGGTAGTCTGCGGCAAACACCAATCGGTCGCCGCTGGGGGAGATGGCCGGGTGGGCCATGCTGTAATTGGTGTCGTGGAAGGCAAACGGCTGGGGTGCCGACCAATCACCGGTGGCCGTTTTGTGGTAATGCACTATTTGCAAGTTGCTGATGTGTCCGGAGTGGCGCTTACCGGTGTTGGGCACCGAGGTGGTGACCAGCAATTCTTCGCGGCCTGGGTAGTAGGCTGCGGGTCCCTCGTGCAAAGGGGTGGCCACGTTTTTGGCGAACAGGAAGACGTCGTCGGCAATGCCTGCGGTGTCGGGCACTGCGGCAAATAGATCGGTAAAACGGGCTTGGGTCCACGGGTCGCGTTGGCCTTCGCGGGTGATGGCGCCTGGGCGGTTGCTCACGAACACCAACGTATCGCCCATCAACAGGGGACTGAAATCCAGCGAGTTGGAATTGAAGTTGACCTCGGATACCGCGCAGCCTGCTGGCGGGCGTTGCCCACTTGCGAGTTGGCTGCAGAATTCAGCCATGGCCGATGCTTGGGTCGAGGCGTGGGTGTCGGTGGTGGTTACCGCATAGCTCAACAGGGCTTCGCTTGCGCGTTGGTACCTGCCATTGGCCATCAGCAATTGGGCGTATTGGCGGTGGGCCTCCGGGGTGTCGGCTTTGTGCACTGCGCGGGAGAACCAATGTTCGGCCTGGGCCACATCACCGGTTTTCCAGTAGGCCGTGGCCAGGTTTAAGGCTGCGCCTTCGGCCTCACCACGTTTGAGGAATTGCTCGTAGTAGCGAATGGCTTCCGGGTAGTGGTGTGCCGCAAACGCGGCTTCAGCTTTTTCGAGTTGGGCGCTGGCCGAGAGGGTCAACAGCAGCCCGAGGGTGAAGATCAATGCACGCATGGCTGAACGGGATTAAAAGAAGCGGGGGTGCAGGTACCCGTCCTTCTCGCGTTTGAGGTCAAATCCTATGAATACTTCGTGGGAGCCCAGGTTGTTGCTGAGCGCACTGGTGGTCAGGTCAAAGGCGTAGCCAAAGGCCCATTGTTCGGCAAACTGGTACTGCGCCAAGATGTGGAACGAGTCGTTGTAGCGGTAGCCTACCCCGGCAAGCAGGGTCTCGCGGAAAATCAGGGTGCTTTGCACGTCCAATTGCCACGGGGCATTCTCCAAGTATCGGAGCATCGTGGCCCCCCGCAATTGCAAGGTGGGTGACAAGCGGTAAATGCCCCCCGCCATGGCGTACATGTGACGCTGAGCGGCAAACGGGCTGTCGTCGTTTTCCAACAGTGTGGGAACCGCCGCGCCAACATAGAATTGGTCCCTTTGGTAATAGATTCCGGCGCCAAAATTGGGTGCTGCGGCTTGGGTCATGCCGGCCGGAAGCGTCTCATCTCCCGGGTTTTCTGGGTTGAGTGCCCCCCAGTCGGTCTGTTGACGGGTCAGTTGGCCGTTCATCCCAAACGAGAGCACCCCCGAGGACATGCTCAGTTTGTAGGCCAGGGTGGCCCGGGCCATGACCGTGCGGCTCACGCCAATTTGGTCGTGCATCAAGGTGAGTCCCGCGCCCATGTGACCACGCACTATTGGGCTGTGCATCGACATGCTTTGGGTTTGCGGCGCTCCTTCGAGCCCGACCCATTGGCGGCGGTAAAACATGCGGGCGCTCAGGGCATCCTTGCTTCCGGCGTAGGCCGGGTTGATCACCAGCTGGTCCCAGGAGAATTGGGTGAATCCGGGCTCTTGTTGGGCCCAGAGCGGTGTGGCGGCCATCAGGTAGCCCACCAGCAGAAGTCCTAAAATCCGAGTATACATGGGGATGGATTAGCGTTTGATGATGAGGTAGCCTTGGGCCAGAGTGCCACCGGTGGCGCCGTCTTTAAGGCTGTAGAAATAGGTGCCTTCGGGCAACGGGTTGCCGTTCCAGGTGCCGTTCCAATCGCCTTGATAAGGCGAGGCGGCAAAGACCTGCGAACCCCAGCGGTTGAACACAGACAATTCGTGGTTGGGGAAACGCTCCAACCCTTCAATGGCAAAGAAGTCGTTGACCAAATCGCCGTTGGGTGTGATCACATCGTGGATCACCAGTTGGGGCAGAATTTCCAGGCGTACCTCGGCGGTATCGCAAAGGGTTGGACATTCCTCCAAGCACAGCTCGTAAGTGAAGGTCATGGACCCTTGATAGGTGGTGTTGGCAGCATACAGAATGGTCTGGTCCCCCTGCACTTCGGCGGTGCCCTCCGCAGGCGGATCGAGCACGCTGATCAACGTGCCGAGATCTTCCCACAAGTCGTTGTCCAGCACTTCAATGTCCAACTGGTCGCCTTGTTTGAGCTCCACGACATCGAGGTTTGCCTCGGGTTGGTCCGGAGAAAACACCAAGAGTGAGTCGGTGGCGTACACTCCGCAACCCTCGTTGTAGAGCGCCCAGGTGATCCAGTGGCTGGTGCCCTGCTCTACGCCGGCCACCACAGTGACCGCGGCGTCGGGTTCGGCAATGACCAATGCGCCGCTTGTGGTGGACCATTGTCCGGAGTATTGGTCGGCGTTCCAGCTTTCAATCAGTACTTCGCTGCCTTCACAGACCACTTGGTCGTCGCCTGCTACAGCCTGTGCGTTGGGGATGGCTTGCACCTCCACCGCGGCAGGAATGCTTGTGGCCGACCAACACGTGCCGTTAAACACGCTCAAGGCATACGCGCCGCTTTGATCGGCTTCGGCATCCGGTGTGCTGTAGGTTGGGTTGGTGGTGATCACCACCGTGCCGTCGGCCAGGGTCCAGGCGTATTCGGTGCCCAGGGTGCCGGCTTCTAGCTGCAGGGTCTCGCCTTCGCAAATGGGGGATTCTGCAGACAAGGCGGGCGCCACAGGTTGGGCCAACACGTTGATGTAAACGCTGGCTTCTTCCGATGCGCAGCCGTTCACCCACACTTGCAGGCTGTAGGTTCCTTGGTTGGCCGTGCCCAAGGGGTCAATGGCCGGCGGGTTCTGTACGCTTGAGGTGTAACCGTTGGGCCCGATCCACAAATAGTCATCGGCATCGGCCGAGGTGGAGAACGACAGCTCACCACCTGCACAGGCCATGGCCGTAGAAGGCGTCAGCTCAGGGGTTTCCGGTTGGGTGTTGATCGTGACGTTGATCACATCGCTTTCGGGGGTGTCGCACTGGCCGGCGTCTACCCACACGGTGTAGGCGCCGCTTTGGCCGGGTTGCATGTCGCCCACAGTGAGCGAAGGTGAGTTGCTGGTGACCTCGCCGTCCGGAGTATTCCAGTGGTACACCGATCCCGGTCCGTAGTTGGAGGTTTCGAGCACCAAGTCTTCGCCCACACACAGGTTGGCGTTGCCGAGCACCCCGGGGGTGCCAGGGGCATTACTGACGGTCACGTTGAAGGATTCGATCAACGAAGCACAGCCGTTGGCATCGGTCACAAACACCAAATACACGCCGCTGTCGTCAGCGTCCGCATTGGCAATGACCGCCACCGAATCTTGCGACACATAAGCGGGGCCACTCCAGTTGAAGTCAAACGGCCCCGTGCCATTCACCGAGCTGGCTTCCAGCTGCACATTGCTGCCCGTAGGCAAACAGTTGGCGGTCACGTCGAACACGTTGATCTCCGGGTTTCCGGTGATTTCCAGGTCAAATGCGATGGCGTCGTCCGAAGCGCAATCCCCCATTTCCACCCACGCGATGTACGCGCCGGTGAGCGAAGGATCAACGTTGTTAAAGGTGATTTCGTGGCTGTTGATGCCAAGGTCGCCGTCGGGGCCACTCCAGTGGTACACCACGCCTATACCTTCGTAGGTGGGGATGGTCAAGGTGATGTTTTCGCCGCTGCACGCTTGGTTGGGTCCGGAGATGACTGGGGTGACCAGTGCGTCGTTCACGACGTCAATGGTGGCGCAGAACTCGGTGGCGTATGTATTCATGGTGGTGCCCGGATCCAGTTGGTTACCCGTGCGTTCGTAGCCCAAACTGTTGAGCGGGGTGCCCAGCACTTCGGCGTCGGCCTCAGAGGTGCTGGTCCATGCGGTACTCATGCAGGTTTCCAGTTGGGTGCAGGCCGGGTAAGAGGCATCCACTTGAACGCCCACGATGAACTGGCACGCTGCCCCTTCGGGCAAACTGGTTAGGGTCCAGGTCAGCTGGCCAAACGCAACGGTGGGCCCGGAGGAGACCAGGGCAGGACACTCGCTCAAAAACGAGCCTTCCACATAGCTCAACCCCAACGGCAGGTCCAGCACAAACTCCAGGTCAAAGGCCGGATAGCTACTCAGGTCGGTGTGGTCCACGGTGACGGTGATGAAACTCTGCTCACCGGGGAAGAGCTCGGTGTCGTTGAGCACGGATTCGGTGGTCAACAGGGGTTCGTTGATCTGCAGGGCTTCGGTGGAGGTCAGGGTCTGCATTACATCGCCGTCCCCGTTTTCAAAATTGAACGACGCGGTGCTTTCCAGCGAGGCTCCATTGATGACTTCGGGCGTGTTCAGCACCCGGGCGGTGTAGAGGAAGGAGATTTGATCTAGGAAGGTGTTGTCGTTGTTTTTGTTGGTGATGTTGCCAAAGTCCACCACCATCTTGCGGTTTTGGGCCACAGGTCCTTCCGACAGGCTGCCGCTGTGGGTGAAAGTCACCGCGTCGGCCAAGTTGGCCACCGGTACCGATGAGGTGAAAATGTTGTCATCTACCCCTAGGGAATCCAGGGTCTCAAACGAAAGGCCATGGTCCAGCAGGTCGGTCAGGGCACATTCGGTGCTGACCGCTTCGGGCAAGGTAACCGTGTAGCGGTACTGGGCTTTTTCACCCACAGTTGCTTCTGAGCCTCCGGAGTAACCGGCGACGGTGGTAACCAATGTTTTTTGAACCACCGGGACGCCCAGATTACCCGTGGCGTTGGCGTAAATCGGGTCGTGGCGTTCGGTGGCGTCGGGCGAGGCCGCCCAGTCGATGATGGCCTGCTTTTGGAAGTCGTCCCCGGCCTTTACGTATTGGGCCGCTTTGACCCAACAACGGTAGTCCACGTAGGCCACATCCAGGGTGTTGACGGTGTTGTCGCGCTCCAGGAAGTCGATCAACAGACCACTGCTAAACAGGTCGCCACTGTGCGGGCAAGGGATGTCGCCCGGGTGGGTGACGTCAATCAGGTTGCATGTGCCAAATTGGTTGGTGGCGATCGAGTCAAATACAATCACGTTGTAGGCGTCCGCTGAGCCTTGGTTGTTCAAGGTGATGCGGAAGCGCACTTCGTCCGCGCCGTCGATGCCATATACCTCCCCGTCGTACGGGGTGTCCAGACTCTCGAAGGTAGCTTGAGGGTTGTCGGTTTGGTAGGCGCCGTGCCAAGCTTTGACCTCAGGGGAGCCCACATCTACGCCGCGCAAAATCTGGCTGAAAGCGTTGTCTGCTCCGGAGTTGCTGGTGTAAATCCGGGCAATGGCGGAATGGGCCAACCCGAGTGCAAAAGGCACATCGCTGACCTCCACACTCACCCGCGCCGAAATGAACGACGATGTACCCGAAGTGGGCATGCTTACGTCGCCATAGTCCAAGAGCAATGCATTGCGTGCGTTGTCGGCGGTGATGGTGGGCACCATGCCTTCGGTGTCTGTGCTTCCGGACACAATTTGATCGCCATATACCAATGAGACATCTTCCACGTCGTGCACGGGTACGGGTAAAATGAGTTCAAACATCACTCCACTCACGTCCTGCGAAGGGATCTCGAGGGTGATTTGGTAGTCGATCATTTCACCGGGTACGTAGGCTTCCCCGTTCAGGGGCAGGTCGGCCACATCAAACTGTGCGTTGACGTCTTCCACCGTGATGGTGGCGCTTTTTCCGGTGGTGCAATCGGCCGCACCACCTATGATGTCAAAGGTGCCGCTGGCCGAGATGGTAAACGTATCGCGCGCGAGCACAGGCGAACCGTTTGCGCGGGTTTCTTGAAGGGTGACGGGCAGGAAAATGGTGCCGGTACCGCAGGAAGGAATGTCGCCCGCGGAATCGGTGAGTTCCAGGTGGATTTGGGTGGTGTTGCCCACCATGGTGATGCTTTCCCCAGCAATGCCGTTGCTGTCCATGGCAGCTCCGCCGTCGTAAGTGACCCCATCGGGCAAAGAGAAGGTCAGTTCCAAATCGGTGATGCCCTCCAGGTGTTGGCTGGCGGCGTATATGAAGGTCAGCATCAGGGAGTTCCCCGGGAACATATTCAACTCATTTTCCCCCAATTCGAGGGAGAAATGTTTGCCATTCACCGGCATTTCCAATTCCAGCGGTTCACTGGCGCCTGAAGAGGTCACGCTCACCCAACTTGTTTGGGCTACATCTTCACAATCGAAGGGATCCATGACACCGTCGATGTATGAGGCGTAAGTGATGTACACGTCGTCTTTGTCATCGGTACCAACCAAGTTGCTGCACTCCAAACCGATCGTACCGCCGGTGGTCCCGGTAGCGGGCTCTGATGTCAAGAAACATCCCGGGGTCATGTCTACCAACCCATTGTAAATCAAGCTATCGGGAAGGTCGATGTCGATGGCCATATCGTTCATCCACAAATCTTCGGCCACGTCTACGGTGACCGAGTGTTCTACACCCCAACAACTTCCGGCGGTGATGCTTCCTGGAGAGGCACCCCCTGTGGCTTGGAATGCGATCGGCTCAATCCAGAACGATACCGACGCACCCACGGCTGGGGCACTTTCTCCAAAGGGGTCATTGCCAAAACGAAAGACCGGAATGGCGATGATTTTAACCGGTTCGTTGATCACAGCGTTGCTGTTGAGCAACGAGCAAAAGCCCACGTCCAGCGTCAACTCATCGGGCAGGACGGTACCTACTGGCAGGTTGATGTTGTAGTACTTGTAGCCCAGCGGCGCGGCAAAATTGCGCAGGTCCGGGTAGGCTTGTGGGATGTTGGGGTCGGTCTTGGTGGGCTCGGTCACAGCGCCGTGGTAGCTGATGCCGGAAATCTCCTCACCAAACAAGGTGCCGTCGGTTACGCTGGCCAACTCGGGCGGGATCAATACGCGGATGTACGGTTGGAATCCCACGTCGTCGGTGTTGGAGAACACCGCCTTCATGCAGCCCTTCTGGTTGATCAGGGTCTGTTCGGGCCCCGTGAGCACAAGGGAAGGCGTCTGCGCCCAAAGGGTCAGGGACAGCAGGGTCAGAGCGATAGCTATTCCTAGTGTTTTCATGTTTCAATGCGGTTGAATCGCGAACCACAAATGTGCTCGGGTGCTCGCACTACTGCTGTGGGGCCCATCCTCAACTCAATTTGGGAATTGGGGACAATTTGTGTAGGAAAAAGACGGGGTGTGTCAGGGTTGGCTTACATGTATTAGGTTGTACGCTATAAGGGATAGAGCCGGAGATAATTACGACCAATGGGCGTAATTCCCATATGAATCGGGTTTCAGAGTCGGCAGAAAACAAAAAACCCCTCGATTGCTCGAAGGGTTTTTGCAGTTGTCCCACTAGGACTCGAACCTAGAATGACTGAACCAAAATCAGCTGTGTTGCCAATTACACCATGGGACATCCAACGGATTTCACCGTTTTGGGGGTGCAAATCTAGGAATTTTCATTTTCTGCCATCAACACTCGGGGTGAAAATCTTCGCTTGTGCTTTGGTTACCTTGCGCGCAGCAAACCCAACGCCGTGACCGACCTGCTCAATTACATCGATGGATCCTTCCAACCCGCCCGTGGGGGTCAGTGGTTGGACAACGTGGAACCCGCTACCGGACGTTGCTACAGCCGCATCCCTCGTTCTGGAGGGGAGGATGTGCAGCAAGCCGTGGAAGCCGCCAAGCGTGCCTTCCCCGCTTGGTCTTCGATGCCGGCCACCCAGCGCAGCGCCATTCTGGGCCGCGTGGCCGACCTGGTGGGCCAAAACCTGGACCGCTTGGCAGCAGCAGAGAGCAAAGACAATGGCAAGCCGGTCTCGTTGGCCAAAGCTGTGGACATCCCGCGGGCAGAGTCCAACATGCGTTTTTATGCTTCGGCCATCGTGCATTACGGGTCTGAGGCGCACATCACCGATGTGACCGCGGTCAATTACACCCACCGCAAACCCCTCGGAGTGGTGGGCTGTATTTCTCCGTGGAACCTGCCGTTGTATCTCTTCACATGGAAGATCGCACCCGCGCTCGCTGCGGGCAACACGGTGGTGGCCAAACCCAGCGAAGTCACCCCCATGACCGCCTTCTTGTTCAGTGAGTTGTGCAAGCAGGCCGGGATGCCAGATGGCGTGCTCAACGTCTTACACGGCCTAGGCCCAGAGGTGGGTCAAGCCATGGTGGAGCACCCCGAGATCACCGCCATCAGCTTCACGGGCGGTACCGCTACTGGCAAGCGCATTGCTGCCACCGCGGCGCCCATGTTTAAAAAGCTCAGTCTTGAATTGGGAGGCAAAAACCCCAACATCATCTTCGCCGATTGCGACTTTGATGAGATGCTACGCACCACCATGCGCAGTTCGTTTGCCAACCAAGGGCAAATCTGTTTATGCGGCAGTCGCATTTTGATCGAAGCTTCCATCTACGACAAATTCAAAGAAGCCTTTGTAGCCAAAGTTGAGCGTATGCAAGTGGGCGATCCAGCCGATCCCAACACGCGCATGGGTGCCTTGGTCAGCAAATCGCACTTGGACAAGGTGGAGTCGTACATCCAATTGGCCCGCGAAGAAGGCGGGACAGTGCTCACCGGGGGTACACGTCCTGATATGGTTGGCGATCAAGCAGGCGGGTATTTCTTGCGTCCGACGGTCATTGAGGGCTTGGGCCCCAACTGCCGCACCAACACCGAGGAGATCTTTGGCCCAGTGGTGACCCTACAAAAGTTCGAGACCGACGAGGAGGCCGTGGCCTTGGCCAACGCTACCGAATATGGTCTTGCGGCCAGTGTGTGGACCCAAAATGCAACGCGGGCGCACCGTATAGCGGCGGCCCTCGAATCAGGCATTGTTTGGATCAACTGTTGGCTCCTGCGTGACCTCCGCACCCCGTTTGGGGGCGTGAAGGCTTCAGGGGTAGGCCGTGAAGGCGGTTTTGAGGCGCTGCATTTCTTTACAGAACCTCAAAATGTCTGCATTAAGCTGTAGTCAGCTACGGTCTTTGTAGCCGTTGGTGAAGAACCAGCCAAATTTCCGATTGAACCAATCTTCCACACTGGCTAGCGTGTTGAGGATACTGGTCATCTCCCTTGAAGTTTACAGTGTTCTGAGTACACAAATAAGAAAGAAAACCCGCCCAAATGTTCATGCAGGGAGCTGATTTTCCTCACAATTTTGACACGTTAACAGCGATCCTGTCCGGCTCCCTAGGGACGGCTTCACACGGGGTTGTGGACAAGTCCAATGCGTGCGGAGGCTCGTGCGCGGGTGAAGGCCTGACTTTTGCTTGTACAGTTCGAACAAATCCTGAATTATGCTTAAGCAACTGGGAATCATCGCCCTGGGCAGTACTCTGATGTTGGGCGCCTGCGTGTCAGGCCGCCAATACGAGGAGTTGGAGACGCGTAAAAACGCCATCCAAGACGAAAACAACGCCCTCACCGCTCAAAACGAAACCCTCTCCACGGCCAACCGGGAATTGGAAAGCAAACTCGCCGATCAGGACGAACGCATCCAAGCCCTGCAGACCGATACCACCTTGCTCGGCAACTCGCTGCGCCAAATGCAGCAACAGTACGACAAGATCAATCAGCTCAACGAGCTGCTGGGGTCCAAAAACTCCAAGCTGCTCGAAGACGCCGTTGATGAGAACCGCAAGCTCTTGGAAGAACTGGACGTTGCGCGCAACGACCTCCAGGCCAAGGAAGACCGCCTCAACGCGCTCGAAAAGGACCTTGATACCCAAGAGGCCAACCTCACCCAGCTGGCCACCGAACTCGAATCGCGCGAAGCCCGCGTGAAAGAATTGGAGGAATCCATGGCCGCCAAGGACGCCGCAGCCCAAGCCCTGCGCCAAAAGGTGGCGGACGCCCTGCTCGGGTTCAAGGACAAAGGCCTCACCGTAGAACAGCGCGACGGCAAAGTGTACGTGAGTATGGAAGCCAAGCTGCTCTTCCCCTCAGGCTCCACCAAAGTGAGCAGCGAAGGCCAGCAGGCCATCATGGATCTGGCTGCAGTTGTAGAAGGCCAGAGCGATCTGGAAATCATCGTAGAGGGCCACACCGATACCGATCAATTGCGCAGTGGTAACATTCCTCGTAACAACTGGGAGTTGAGTGTTTTGCGCGCCACTGCGGTGGTTGAAATCATGACCGCGAACTCCAGCATCGATCCACAGATCTTATCGGCCAGTGGCCGCTCAGAATACCATCCGGTAGACCCGGAAGACAAAGCGCGCAACCGCCGCATTGAGATTGTGCTCTCGCCCAACCTTGACGCTTTGTTTGAACTGCTTCAGGAATAGGCTTCGGCCTCCCTTCTGAAACCTGCAACACCAAAAAGGCCGCTCATCGAGCGGCCTTTTTTATGCTGTGCACCGGGGGGGTGCGTTAATTCAGATTCAATACGCAGAAGCCGCCCGTGACGCTGACGCCGCCGCTGAGGTCAGGCTTGACCAGCGCGCCGCCAAAGTTGCAGACGATGATGCCGCCCACCACAGGTTCGATGTACACCACTTCTACGGTGAAGTTGCCGGTGCCCGAGGCACTGTTGTAGAGCGACAGGTCAGAAGCAGTAAAGGCCGCTAATTGGCCGTCTGCTGCAGAGGCCGGGTTGCAAATGGCCGTTACGCCCGGCAGCCAGGTGGCCACAGGTTCGTTGATGGTCATGGCAAACTGCTCGCTGGCCAGGGTGGTGCCGGTGATGGTGATGGAGTTGTCGCCGTTGAGGGTCGCCCCCAAGCCCGATACGGTGTCGTACAGCGCGCCGCCAATGAAGAAGCTGAGCGTGTCGGTACAGGTAGGGCAGGTAGAGCCGCCGCAGTCGATCCATTGCTCGTCGCCGTCTTGGACGTTGTTCAGGCAGTTGCCGTCGGTGGCACACGGAGGACAGTCAGGACCGCCACAGTCGATGCCGATTTCGTCGCCGTTGAGCAACATATCGGTGCACGTGGGGCAGGCCGGACACGAGGGGCCGCCGCAATCTGCAAGTTCTGGATTGGGAGAGATGCCCGTGGGATCGGCCCCATCTTCAAGGCCGTTGGGCAGTCCGTCCCCGCAGAGTTCACCGCAGCTGATGCCGGTAGAACCGCCGCAATCCACACCGGTTTCGTCGCCGTCCTGGATGCCGTTGTTGGCAGGATCGCACTCGCCGCATTCGCCGCCGCAATCCACCCAGGTCTCACCCAAGTCGGGGTCCCAAAGGCCGTTGGTACACGGGTCGCAGAGCGGGCACGGGCCGCCGCAGTCGACGCCTTCTTCACCGTTATTCAATTCGCCGTCATAGCAGTTCTCGGGAATCTCGTTGTCGGGATTCAAACAGCCAGTGATGGCGAACGAGAGGCAGAACAGGGCCAAGAAGCCCAGAACATAGTGGGATGTCTTCATACAAAACAGATGTTGCAACACAAAGATGGAGAAATTCCATTTACAAGAACGCCCGCTATGTTCAAAGGGTTGCAGGACTTGTTGTGCTAACTTGCCCAGTTCCATGATGGCCTTGAACGTTCAACCGCGCTGGGAAGCGCTTCCCCTTCCGGATTCCACCACCACCGATCACCTGTCAGAAGTGCTCGGAGTGCCCACTTGGATTGCCCAATTGTTGGCGCAAAGAGGGGTGACTACATTTGACCAAGCCCGCACGTTTTTCCGCCCAGACCTCGCGCAATTGTTGGACCCGTTCCTCATGCAGGACATGGACCTTGCCGTATCGCGTTTGCGCCGAGCGGTATTGGACGGCGAGCACATCCGTGTTTACGGTGACTACGATGTGGACGGCACCACCGCGGTGGCCCTGATGACCACCTTCTTGGAGAGCCTCGATGCCAATGTGGACTTCTACATTCCGGATCGGTATGCCGAAGGGTACGGGGTCAGCGCCCAGGGCATTCAAGATGCTGCAGAAAGCGGCGTTGGATTGCTGATCACTTTGGATTGCGGCGTCCGCGCTACTGAGCGCATTGCCGAAGCCCGCTCTGCAGGGATTGACGTCATCGTGTGCGACCACCACAAACCCGGAGATGTGTTGCCCGACGCGGTGGCTGTATTGGACCCCAACCGCGTCGACTGTCCCTACCCGTGCAAGGCCCTGAGTGGCTGCGGAGTCGGGTTCAAACTTATCGAGGCATATACGCGCCGCACCGGAGGAGATCCTACCACGCTTGAGCCCTATTTGGACTTGGTGGCCGTGAGTATTGCCGCGGATATCGTGCCCATCACCGGCGAAAACAGGGTGTTGATGTACTACGGCCTCAAGCAAATCATGGAAGCGCCGCGCCCGGGTATCCGCCGTTTGTTTGCCGTGGCCGGCCACAAATCGCGCGAAAAGACCGTTTCGGACATTGTATTTACCGTGGCGCCGCGCATCAACGCAGCAGGGCGCATGTCCTCTGCCCGCGCAGCCGTAGAGATTTTGCGCAGCGAAGAAGCCGACAAAACAGGCGAACTGCTCGAGCGCATCGAAGCTTGGAACAAAGACCGTCGTGCCCACGATCGCGGCGTGTTTGAAGCCGCCTGGACTACCGTCCAAGCCGACCCTTTTTACATCGACGCCTGGAGCACCGTAGTCTGGGGTGAGGATTGGCACAAAGGCGTGGTGGGCATTGCCGCCTCGCGCCTGATCGAACACCGCTACCGTCCCACCTTGGTGCTCACCCGCCAAGGGGAAGAATACACCGGCTCGGCCCGCTCGATTGAAGGGCTGGACATCCACGAGGTACTCAAAGCGTGCAGTCACTTACTCAGCCGCTACGGCGGGCACGCCATGGCCGCCGGCGCCACCTTGCCGGCTGAGAACATCGAGGCCTTCCGCGAAGCGTTTGACGTGGAAGTCCGTCGCCACCTCACCGAGGCCGACTTGGTGCCGCGCATTCCCATTGCTCTGGACCTGGAATTGGCCGAACTCGACGGCAAATCCTGGAATGTGCTCAAGCAAATGGGCCCGTTTGGCCCGGGAAACATGGAACCGATCTTTCGGGCCGGGCCCTTGTTGGACGCCGGAGGCAGCCGCACCATCGGCAGCGACAAAACGCATTTGCGCGTGCAGGTGTGCAGCATGGATGGCACCGGACCGTTGCTGGAAGGCGTGGGCTTTGGCCTGGCCGAAAAAGGAAAGCGATTGTTAGAAGGAGAACCGTTTTACCTGGCCTTCACCTTGCAGGAAAATGAATGGCAAGGGCGTCGCCGCTTGCAAATGATGGTCAAGGACGTGGTTTACGTCTCGGACTTGACTTCGTGAACGTAAATCTCGCGCTGGGGGAACGGCACCTTGATCTGGTGCTTGCTGAATTCCTTTTCGATCACCGTGCGGATGTCACTTTTGAAGTTTTCGATGTACCAACTGCGTTGGGCCCAGAACACAAGGTCAAACTCCAAGGCACTTTCACCAAAGCGTTCAAAACGGGCAATGACAGGCTCGTTGGTGAGTACCGCAGGATGGCTGCGTGCCGCGCGTTCCAACACGTTTTTGACCACATTGGTGTCTGAACCGTAGGCCACCCCCACGCGGATGTGGAAGCGGGAAATTTTGCTGCCGTGGCTCCAGTTGCTCACGTTGCTTTTGGTCAGGGTGGAGTTGGGGATGATCACGTAGTTGCCGTCGAGGGTGACCACTTTGGTAGTGCGCAAGTCAATTTGGGTTACGCGTACGCTTTGGCCTTCAAGTTCAATGATGTCACCCACTTTGATGCTGGAGTCAAACAGGATCAAAAAGCCCGAGATAAAATCGTCGAACAAGTGCTGCACCCCCAGTGCGATGGCGATCAAAAACGCCGCGGCCGAGGTCAGCAGAATGCCGATGTCCATGCCAATGTTGTCCAGGGCCAGCACAAACCACAGCGTGTAGAGCACGTACTTGACGAGCTTCATCAAGGTGTAGCGGCGGGATTCGTCCAGGATCTTGGCCTTGCCCTTGCTGGAGCGCTTGAGCAGCATGTTGGTGAACCAAATGATCACTTGGAACACGCCAAACAGCAGCACAATGATCAACAGGTTGGTCCAGCTGAAGTCGAGGTTCTCAAACAGCTTGGAGGCGTTTTCCTCGTCTTGGGCGGCTTCGGTGAAGGGGATTTGGAGCAGGCGCAGCATGGGGTCAATGCACGATCACGGTTTCACTCTGGGCCGCCAATGTCATTTTAGCGCGGTTGAGCACCATGATCTTGCTCAAAATTAGCTGTTGCGCCTCAGGTTCCATCCCCGGCACCTCGAGCTCTTTTTCAGTTTCTTTCAACCGCAACTCAATCAAACGCAGTTTGAACTTGTAAACGCTGGATTTGACCGCGTGTTCCAGCAGTTCGATTTCGCGCTCGGTGTAGATTTTGTGGCGCACGCTCCAGTTTTCGCTCAGGGTAAACTGGTCGGCCACGATGCCGGCGGTGAGTGAACTGAGTTCGGGATCTGGGTGGGTAAAGAAATGGTGCTCAGGGGGCAGAGCGTCTTCTTCCAAAAACCCGGTGTATTCGGCGGCGATTTGCCGGAAGCGTGTATCGCTGAATTCCAAGTCGTCGTCTTCGAGCTCGCCCAGCAGATACTCGGCCACGCACACTTCGATGGGGTCGGGTTTCTCGGGCGGTTTTTGGCCGCGCTTGACCTTGACCTCGGGTTGGTCGGCGGGCGGAAGCTTCATGACGTAATGCCCGTAGGTCAAAAGCAAGCGAATGAGGTCGCGCTCCTGGTGCTGCACGTCGAGTTTTTGCTCTTCAACCTCTCTGGGTTTTTCCAGCGGGATCTCCACCCCGGCCAACTCGGTTTTGTGCTCGCGTTTGAAGTTTGCGCGCAGCGCTTTGTTGAGCTCCAACATGAGCGTACGCTCGGTGATGCCCACCAAGCGGCTGCACTCCTGGATATACACTTCCCGGCGGGAGGCGTTGGGGATGATGGCAATGCTCTTGACCAGCTCCCCAATCATTTCGGCGCGACGGATGGGGTCGTCACCGGCCTCGCCCAACAGCATGCGCGTTTTGAACTTCATGAAGTCCTCGGCGCTGTCCTTGAGGAAGGCATAGAGCTCGGTCGTGGGTGTTTTGCGGGCAAACGAGTCGGGGTCTTCGCCGTCGGGGAAGAGCACCACGCGCACGTTCATTTCGGCGGCCAAGATGAGGTCAATGCCGCGGAAGCTCGCGCGGATACCTGCTGCGTCACCGTCAAAGAGAATGGTGACGTTCTTGGTGTAGCGCTTGATGAGGCGGATCTGGTCCTCGGTGAGCGCCGTGCCGGCGCTGGCCACCACGTTGTCCACCCCGTTTTGGACCATAGAAATCACATCGGTGTAGCCCTCTACGATGTAGCACAGGTCTTCCTTGAGTACGGGTCCCTTGGCCAGGTGCATGCCATACAGCACCTTGCTCTTGTGGTAGAGCTCGCTCTCGGGGGAGTTGAAATACTTGGCGACGTTCTTGTCTGAGCGCAGGGTCCGTCCACCAAAGGCGATCGGTTTGCCGCTCAACCCGTGGATGGGGAACATCACCCGCCCGCGGAAGAAGTCGTAGTTGCGCTCGCCCTTTTGCTTGGTGAGCCCACTTTTGACCAAGTAGTCGAGCGAGTAGCCTTTTGCAATGGCGGTATCGGTGAAGGCCGTCCAGTCCTCCAGGCAAAAGCCCAGGTCAAACTTGCGGATGATTTCGTCGCGGAAGCCGCGTTCGCGCAAATAGCTCAGGCCGATGGTTTGGCCTTGCGGGTTGTTCCACAGCACATCCGAGAAGTACCCGCTGGCGTAGTTCACCACTACACCGAGGTTTTCACGCTCGCTGGCGGCTTGCTGCTGCTCTTCGCTCGGTTTGGTCTCCTCGATTTCGATGTTGTACTTGTCGCCCAGCCATTTGAGGGCCTCCACGTACGACATGCGTTCGTGCTCCATGAGGAAGGTGACCACGTTGCCGCCCTTGCCGCTGGAAAAATCCTTGAAAATCCCCTTGTGCGGCACCACATAGAATGACGGTGTCTTCTCGCTCGAAAACGGGCTCAACGCGCGGTAGGTGGTGCCTGATTTTTTGAGCTGCAAAAACTCGCCCACCACCTCTTCGATGATGGCCTCGGCGTAAATGCGGTCTATGGTGTCCTTTGGAATCACAGGAAAGCAAAGATAGCCACCATTTCTCCAAAAAGGGAAGGCCCGCTTCCAGTTGGAAACAGGCCTTGACAGATGGACGTTTTTGGAGGGAGGAGCACCCTCCGCACGTGGTCGGTTCCGGCACTTAGACAGCGATTGCTTCGCATCACATTCGCTGCCCGGATCGCCTGCCGTTACCGAACCACCTGCGGAAGGGGGGGCTCACTTGATGGTAAACGTCACCGGGATTTTCATGTACACCGCGCGGGGCTTGCCCAGTTGCATGGCCGGCTTGAGTTGAGGGAGCTTTTCCACGGCGGCCTTGGCGGCTTTGCCAAACCCTTGGGTGGAGCAGCGCTCGACTTCGGCGTTGACCACGTTGCCCTTTTCGTCGATGACAAACAGGATGGTGGCGTTGCCCGAGATGCCGGCTTCGTGTTCCATGCGGGGGTACACCGCCAGGTCTTGCACCAGTTGCTTCATACGGTTGTGGGTGCATTGGAGCTCGTACAAACGGTCTTGGTTTTCGCAGTCCGCGTAGCGGGCGCTGCGTTGTACGCTCATGGCTGATGCTGGAGCCAGGGAAATAGCGGCCTCTTCTTCGCGGCCTTCGTCGCCCCAATCACCGGGATCAAACGGGTCCACTTCAAACACCAGTGGCTCGTTGACCACAGGGTTGGGGTCGGGCAGGTTTTTGACAATGTTGACTGTGGTCAGCAGGTTGGTCTGCGGCACTTGGGGTGCAGCAGGTGGGGTGGGCATCGGTGAAATGGGTGCGGGGTCGATCAACAGTTCGCCCGGGGCCAAATCGGCCAAGTTGGTACGGTACCCGTATTCGGGGGTGGTCCAAGTGAAGGCGGCCAATGCAAAGGCCAAGGCGGCCATCAAGCCGGTTTGGAAGAAAACCGCGCGGCGCTTTTCGAGGGGTGTTTTTGTGAAGGACATGGAGTACAGTTTTCGAATTCCCCCTGTCCAAAACAAGCACCGTGCCAGTCGTTAAGAACTTGTTAATCTCGCGCCGAAAAAAGCACGGGTCTATCAGGCATCCAGCAGCTTGAAACCGCGGCCGTGTACGTTGATGATCTCTACGGACTCGTCGCCTTTGAGGTGTTTACGCAGCTTGGCGATGTACACGTCCATGGAACGTCCGTTGAAATAATTGTCGTCGCCCCAGATCGCGTTGAGTGCGTATTGGCGCTCCATCAAACTGTTTTTGTGCTTGCACAGCAGGTACAACAGTTCGTTTTCCTTGGTGGTGAGTTTGGTCTCGTCCTCGCCCAAGGTGAGCTTCTGCTTGTTGTAGTCGAAGTGGAACTTGCCGATGTCAAACTCCTGCACCTCGTCCCCGGGGTCGGGCAATGCCGCAGAGCGCTTGAGTATGGCTTGCACGCGCACCAACAACTCGTCCATGCTGAAGGGCTTGGTCATGTAGTCGTCAGCGCCCACTTTGAAGCCTTTGAGGGTGTCTTCCTTCATGCTTTTGGCGGTCAGGAAAAGCAGCGGAATGTGTTTGTTGTTCTTGCGGATTTCCTCGGCCAGGGTGAAGCCGTCCATCACGGGCATCATCACATCGAGGATGATGAAGTCAAAGGACTGGCGGCGGAATTGCTTGAGGCCCTCCCCGCCGTCTTTGGCGTGGGTGGTTTCGAAGCCTTTGGCGTTCAAGTATTCGGTGAGGAGAGAACCGAGGTTGGGATCGTCCTCGCAGAGCAAGATTCTAATGTTCCGCTTCATGGCGTGCAGGAATGAAAATGGTAAATGTGCTGCCTTTGTTGAGCTCGCTTTCTACGAAGATCGTTCCCTCGTGCTTCTCAACGATGGTCTTAACATAGCTTAACCCGAGTCCAAAGCCCTTGACGTCGTGCAAGTTGCCCGTGGGAACGCGGTACAGCTTGTCGAAGATCTTTTGCTGGTTCTCCTTGCTGATGCCGATGCCGTTGTCCTGGATATAAAGCTGGATGCCGCCTTCGCGGTCTTCGGTAAAAATGCTGACCACCGGCGAGTGGTTGGAGTACTTCAGGGCGTTGTCGATCAGGTTGTACACCACGTTGGTGAGGTGCACCTTGTCGCCTTCCACCACGGGGTTGACCGCAGACAAATCCTGCTTGATGGTTCCGCCCTTTTTGTTGACCTGAATGGCAATGTTGTGGATGACTCCTTTGACCAAGTCGTGCATGTTGAGCTGCTCGATTTTGAGCTCCATGTCGCCCTTGTCTAAGATGGCCGACCGGAGTACGTTCTCCACCAGTACGGCCAGGCGCTTGTTTTCGTCCTTGATCATGCCCACGAAATTCTTGCGTGCGGATTCACTTTTGCTCATGTCCGGATCACCCAGGGCTTCGCAGGCCAAGGAGATCGTGGAGATGGGCGTTTTGAGCTCGTGGGTCATGTTGTTGATGAAGTCGTTCTTGATCTCCGAGAGCTGCTTTTGGCGGAAGATGGTGGAGATGGTGAACAAGAAGGCGAAGATGATCCCCAGCATGAGCACCCCGGAAATGGCCAGCATCACCCACATGGTTTTGATCACGTAGCGCTGTTGGTGGGGGAAGTACACCTTGAGGAAGTGCACCTCGCTCAGTCCGTCCGAAAACAATTGGCGCGAAAAGCCATCTGCGACAAGCGTCTCTTGCATGTCCCGCATGTCGTCAGGAATGATGCGGGCTTGATTGGAACGGTTGAACACCCCATAGGCAAACTCGGCTTTGATGCCGTGGTTGAGCATCTCGGCGTGCAGGGCAGAGTCCAGCACTGCGGGGTCCACGCGGTCACCGATGTCCACCAGCACTTCCAAGGACACCACGCCGCCGAGCACGTCTTCCAACAAACCGCTTTGGCGCAAGATTTCTTGGTCGGTGGGATCGGTCTCGGTCATGAGTCCGCTGGTGTCGGAAGGCAAGAGGATGAAGTCATCCGGGGTTTCCACAACGGTGACCGTCAGCAACGAGTCAATTTCCCCAGCACCCGTGTAGAAGTACGGCAAATCCGAATCCGAAAGCACCCCTGATCCTGGATTTTCGGCCAGCGGGTCGGAGAGTTCCAGGTATTCCACCACTTCTTCCAGGGCGTGGGTCACGTTCTCGCCAAACTCTTGCTTGCGCAGGGCAATGGCTTCACGGATCCAAAAGACCTGCACGGCAATCAGCCCGAGGAAGGCCAAAGAGATCACCCAAATGAGCACACGTATGAAGCGAAATTTCAAGGCTGGGAGTACGGAGGGTACGGCGTCAAATATAGGCAATGATTTCCGAGGCGATATCGCGCTGAAACCCGCGCCAAGTAAGGGGTTGCTTAACACTGTTTAACAGCGCCCAAATGGACTTTAACACCCCTTGCGACCTGCCCCTTAGACCTTTGTCCTGTGTTTGTCATGGCGCTCAAAGGAGCGCGCCCTTTGCAAAGCCCACAGGTATTCTTCTGCTCACCACAGAAGCATTGGATTGCCTTGGTTTCTGAACAGCAAAAAAGAACAGTCATTGGGGTGCGCTTCTTTTCGTTGGTCCCTCCCGCGTGCGTGTACCTTGGATGCACGGTAAAGAACACCTATCTTTGCACCCCTTTTTCGCCGGGATATGTTAGAGGATCTGAAAATCATCGCTGGCTCAGCCAGCAAACCACTTGCCCAAGGCATCGCCGACCAACTTGGTGTTGAAGTCGCGGACATCAACCACCTGCACTTCAGTGACGGTGAATTCCAAGTGTCCATCGAAGAGACCGTGCGCGGCAAAACTGTGGTGATTGTTCAGTCCACCTACCCCCCGGCAGACAACCTCATGGAGCTCCTGCTGTTGATCGATGCGGCCAAGCGCGCGTCGGCCAAGCAGATCGTTGCGGTGATGCCGTACTTCGGTTATGCCCGCCAGGACCGCAAGGACAAGCCCCGTGTAGCCATCGGTGCCAAGCTTGTGGCCAACCTGCTCACCGCAGCAGGCGCCAGCCGCATCATCACCATGGACCTGCACGCAGACCAGATCCAAGGCTTCTTTGAAGTGCCGGTTGACCACCTGTTTGCTTCCACCATCTTCCTGCCTTTCTTGGAAAAGATGGACACCAGCAACATGGTGATCGCCACCCCGGATACCGGAGGTACCAAGCGCGCCAACGCTTACGCCAAGTACCTACAGGTTGACCTGGCCATCTGCTACAAACAGCGTAAAGTGGCCAACCAAGTGGAAAGCATGACCGTCATCGGCGACGTGGCCGGCAAAGACGTGGTACTCATCGACGACATGGTCGATACCGCGGGCACCTTGACCAAAGCTGCAGACATGATGATGGAGCACGGCGCCAAGTCGGTGCGTGCGGTGTGTACCCACGGCATCCTCAGCGGCCCGGCATACGAGCGCATCGCCGAGTCCACCCTCAAAGAGTTGATCGTGACCGACAGCGTTCCCCTCAAGGAAGGCAAGGATCACAGCAAGATCAGCGTGTTGCCCATTTCAGACCTGTTCGCCCGCGTGATGAGCAGCCTGGTGCACCACGAATCCATCAGTTCGAATTTTATCCTTTCATAAATAAAAGCAAATGAAAACCGTATCGTTGAGCGGCTCTCTCCGTGAGAGCGTAGGGAAAAAAGATGCAGTTCAATTGCGCAACTCAGGCCGCGTTCCAGCGGTACTGTACGGCGGTGACGACCAAGTTCACTTCCAC
This sequence comes from Flavobacteriales bacterium, assembly GCA_049594615.1. Taxonomy (GTDB): domain Bacteria; phylum Bacteroidota; class Bacteroidia; order Flavobacteriales_D; family Sanyastnellaceae; genus CAXPZW01. Next base: position 6,603 of record JBMYJR010000012.1, on the reverse strand, counting down.
GTTGACGAGATTGCACTGGAGAAGATTACCCACAACCCAGATGTATTCATCATCAACCTCGACCTGGATGGCACGGCCTACAGCGCCATCATCCAAGAGGCCCAGTACCACCCGGTAACCGACCGTGCGGTGCACATTGACTTCCTGCTGGCTACCGAAGACAAGCCTGTAGTGGTAGGTCTGCCTGTTCGCACCCAAGGCCAAGCGGCCGGTGTTGTAGCTGGTGGTGCACTCCGCATGAACTTCCGTAAACTCCGCATGCGCGGCATCGCAAGCCAACTGCCTGACGCTGTAACCATCGACGTATCTGAGATGATGATCGGTGATTCAGTGCGCATCAGCGATGTGAACGTGGACAACGCGGAGCTGCTGCACCCAGCCAACGCTGTGATCCTCGCTGTGAAAACCACCCGTGCTGCGATGTCTGCTGCTTCAGGCGCAGATGGCGAAGAAGGTGAGGCTCCAGCAGAAGGTGAAGGCGAAGGCGAAGCTGCTGCTGAGTAACCCACACTCCGATGAAGTACCTGATCGTTGGATTGGGAAACCCGGGTGCGGAATACCACCGCACTCGCCACAATATTGGCTTTATGGTGTTGGACGCCCTTGCTGGGGCGTCCAACGCTGTTTATGCCCCTGTGCGTCACGGCGAGATGGCCACGGTCAAGCACCGCGGCCGCACGCTGTTGCTGCTGAAGCCCAACACGTTCATGAATTTGAGCGGGAAGGCCGTGGCCTACTGGATGCAACAGGAAAAAATTCCACTGGACCGTTTGCTGATCATCACCGATGACTTGGCGTTGCCCTATGGCAAGCTCCGGCTCAAGCCCAAAGGGTCTGATGGCGGTCACAACGGACTCAAGCACATCCAAGCCACCCTCGGAACCCCACGCTACCCGCGCTTGCGCTTTGGCATCGGGGCTGAATTCATGAAAGGCAAGCAGGTCAACTACGTGCTCAGCCCTTGGAACGACGAGGAAGAATCGGCCATGGATGAACGCCTCAAGCGGTGCTCAGAACTGGTCGGTGCTTTTGCCACCATTGGTTTAGAGCGCACCATGAACCAGTTTAATAACACGTGAACTGGAATTGAGATTCCGGTAAGTTGCCTTAGCGGACCGCACCTGAGTGCGGCCAAAATACTTGGAACGAGGCGCGAAGCGAAACCTGATCCTTGGAGTTCTTCCAACCGGCATCTCCTTCCCCATCGTTCCCTGAATTTGGCTGTCGGAGTGGTCTATATGCGCGGCACTTTATCTGGTTACAAGGAACAGGAAAGGTTGCTCACGGGCAGCCTTTTCTTTTGCGCCAAGGTGTAGCTTCACTGGCCTGAAGGTTGGGCATTGGTGCAGGAGTTGGCCTGGCTCGGCCAGGCAGAATCGGATGCTCTGGGAATTACGGACGTACGTTCCGCTCAATCTTGAACTTGCCCAGCTCGAACTTCCACCCGGCGCGCTCTTGCGCCTCGGTCTTGGGTTCCACTTGCAACAAGTCCTTGCCGGCCCACTTTTCGGTGGTTTTTTCGGCCAAGGCGAGAACGTAGTTGTCTTCCGGGTAGGCCTCATCGCCCCACAACTTGGTCTTCACTTGATCGGTGAGGTAGTCGGTGGCGGTGATGTAGGTGGGCTCAGGAAGCGTGCCGCTGGTGATGGCCTCCATGCCGGGGGCTGAGGTGAGCGCTGCAGCCGCCGTAGCGCTGCTTTTTGTCGCCAGGCTGGCATAAGCTTCTGCACTGCGGTTAACGGGCAGCGGAGACAGCCTGCGCGCACGGGTCATGCTGGAGCCGCGTGAGGGACTGGCATCGGTGTTGCCTGTTTCGACATCACCAGTATTGCTGGCAAATGGCACGGGAGTGCTGGTGTGCGTAGAGGTGGTCCATGCGGGCGCTTCTTCTGTGATGGAAGGAGCAGTGCTGGGTGCGGGAGGGTAGGACACGTTCCACTCGGTGCCGTTGGGTTGCTGAGCAAGGGCGGCTTCGTGGCTGCCGGTTTGCATCAGGGGAGTCACAGCCACCGCAAGCATAACAGTGGCGGCAATGGCTGCGGTCCAACGCACAGCCAGGGTGATGACCGGCGTGCGCTTCAAACCGCGTTTGCCCGGGAAGACCACAGCGGTATCCGGACGCAAGGTCAGGGCGCGGAGGTCTGAAACTTCTTTGGATTCGCCGGACTGGGCGGGGGCATCTGCGGCGGCCAATACACCAGCTTCGTGCGCGGTGAGTGGTGCGGCAAACAGCAAGGGGTCTTTGGTGGTCAAACGCTCATCGGTGGCCTTCAGACGGGTGTGCTCCATGTAGGACCAAGCCTGGGCCCACTCAGGGTCGGTGGCGATTTTGCGGAACACTTCGGCGCCGGCCTCAGGAGATAGGTGGCCTTCGAGGTATTGGGCCAGCAAGTGGTCGCGGTCGGTGGGGACAGCGTCGGGCTGGCGCAGGGTGTTTTTGGCGTCGTACGTGGCGGCGGGAGGGGTGAGTTTGACATCGGCCAGGCCTTCGAACTCCTCACGCAGCTCAGGATGCTCTTCCAAAAAGAGCCACAGCGCGGCTTCTTGGACGGCATTCAGAGTGCCATCCAAGTAGTCGATCAGGAGTGCTTCGTAGTTGTTCTTGTCAATACTCATATCACGTAATCCACCTTTACCAGGTATTTCTTGAGGGCCACGCGGCCGCGGTAGATGTACACCTTAACCTGCGATTCGCTGAGCCCGGTCATTGCACCAATTTCTTTGTACGAATACCCTTCGTAGTCGCGCAGCAGGATGACCGATTTCTGCACTTCCGGCAAACTATCCAGAGCCTCGTGGAGAATTTCGTTGAGGTCCGAGTAGCCGTCGCGGGTGCTCAAAGTGGTGGGATTGACTTCGTTGAAGTCGCCCTGCTTTTTGGCCCGGCGGATGCCGTCGATCATCGTGTGGTAGCCCGTGGTAAAGAGGTACGACTTGGCTTTCTTGAAGTCTACCACCTCCACCTTGCGCCACAGCTTCTCGAACGTGTCTTGAACCAGGTCCTGCGCACGTGCGTCATCGCGCACATTTTTCAGCAGAAATCGATACAAGTTGTCCGAATACAGCGCTACACACTGGTTGTATTCTGATACAGTCATGAGTCGTGTTCAAAGGTGGGACGCATGCGGTTTCGGTTAAGTTACAACACCCCCGAAAAAAATTCTGGAGCAAAAGAAAAGCCCCCCGTTCATTGCGGAGGGCTTTGTCAACCTTGACCTATATGATCAAACCAAATCTCTTGGTTTTTAGTGCGCTGTTTTGATCTGAACGAGTTGGAGACGTACGTCGTTCACCTCGATCAGTTTGGCCAGGTAACCGTTGATGTTACCGTTTTTCATCATTTCCATGGCCTGGGTCTTCAGTGCGAAGTATTTGTTGCGAAGCTCTTTCATCGTTGTTGTGTTTATCGTTAGACTCGATAGCATAACGACAAACCCCGTGCCAAAAGTATTCATGGCCGGAATGACAGGAATTGTGCAGAGGGTTGAAACGCCTGTTTGGCGCGGGTTACGAACGATTTTCGTAGAGGTAATTGTTTGCGATGTAAAGCACCACCTCGTCCACCAAGAGGTACCGAACGTCTTGGTGATTCTGGATCGCACGGCGGATGAATGTGGATGAAATCTTCATCAACGGAGCCTCGCATACCCGGATGTTGGCGCCGGTCAATTCGGCAGGAATTTCTACGGCGTCGTCCGCGCCGTCTTCGCCATCGGTCAGGTCGCGGGGGTATACCAAAATGGGCAGGCGTTCAATGATCTCCTCATACGCCTTCCATTTGTGCAAGGTGCGCAGGTTGTCCTCGCCCATGATGAGTGAGAAGCTGAGGTCGGGGTGCTTGGCCTCCAGCACCTCCAAGGTGTCAATGGTGTAAGACGGCTTGGGCATGTCAAACTCCACATTCGAGGCGTACAGCTTTTCGTTGTCGCGAATGGCCAGGTAGACCATTTGCAAGCGGTGATGGTCGGCAATGAGGTGGCGGTGCTTCTTGAGTGGGTTGAGTGGAGAGACCACGAACCACACCTGGTCCAAATCGGTGTAGTTGGCCATGTAGTTGGCAATGATCAGGTGCCCAATGTGGATGGGGTCAAACGACCCGAAGTACAAGCCGACTTTCTTGCTCACGCCTGCAGGAATTCTGTGACCACCTCACGGGCTTCTTCCAGAGCGGCAGGCAAGTCGTCGTTGATCAGCACGTGGTCAAAGTGCTCGGCAAAGCCCATTTCTTGGGTGGCTTTGGCCATGCGCTTCTCGATTTTTTCGGCAGTCTCGGTGCTGCGGCCTTCCAAGCGGTGGCGCAGGGCTTCGATGGACGGGGCCTTGACGAACACCGCCAAGGCTTGGTCGCCGAAGTGTTTTTTGATGTTGAGTGCACCCACCACGTCCACGTCAAAGATCACGTGGTTGCCTTCGCGCCAAATGCGTTCCACCTCGCTGTGCAGGGTGCCGTAAAATTGATCTTCGTAGACTTCCTCCCACTCCAAGAAATCGCCGCGGTCGATGCGCAGCTTAAACAGCTCAGGGGTGAGGTAGTAGTAATCCTTGCCGTCGCGTTCCACCGGGCGTGGTGGGCGGCTGGTAGCCGAAATGCTGAACGCCAACTTGAGGTCTGCTTGCAACAAGTGGTGCACAATCGTGGTCTTGCCCGCTCCGGAAGGGGCCGAAAAAATGACTGCTTTTCCTTGAGGATTGGGCGTACTCACAGCGTATTGAGGACTTGTTCTTTGATTTTTTCGAGCTCGTCTTTCATCAGCACCACACCGCGTTGGATGTCCGCGTCGTTGGCCTTGGAGCCCATGGTGTTGATCTCGCGACCGATTTCCTGGGCGATAAAGCCGAGTTTCTTGCCGTTGGAGGTGGGGCCGTTGAGCACATCGAGGAAGTGCTTGCAGTTGGTGTCTAGGCGCACGCGCTCCTCGTTGATGTCGAGTTTTTCCAAGTAGTAGATCAGCTCCTGCTCAAAGCGGTTGGCGTCCACCTTGTCGGGGTCGATGACCTCGTCGATGGCGTTTTTGAGTTTGTCCTGCACGCGTTGGCGTCGGGCGGCCAAAGGCTCCTCCAAGCTGGCATGTGCGTCTTGGATGGTGGTGATGCGCTGTTCAAAATCAACGCGGATGGTCTCGCCTTCGTGCTTGCGATATTGTTGGAGTTTATCCACGGCTTCATCCACCAAAGCCTCTACTTCGGACCACTCGTTTTCGTTGAGTTCTTCACGCTCGGGCTTGAGTACGTCAGGAATGCGAATCAATGCGTTCAAGAAATCCCCTGACTCTCCGCGGGCGTCCATGAAGCCTTTGAGCTCGTTGTAGTAGTGCTCCAAAAGCGGGGTGTTGACGCTGACTTTCTTCTCGCCCATTTCGGCGTCGTAGAAAATCGACACGTCCACTTTTCCGCGCACGAGCGCCTTGGTGAGCTTTTTGCGCAGCCCCATCTCCTTTTCGCGGTAGATGCCCGGCATGCGCAGGTTGACGTCCAGCTGCTTGGAGTTCAGCGAACGGATTTCAATGGTGAATCGTTTGGTGCCTACCACACCTTCGGCTTTGCCGTAGCCGGTCATCGATTGGAGCATGAACTGCGGATTTGGGCAAATGTACGCCTTCACACCCCGAAAAACAGAAGCCGGGCCGCCCCAAAGGACAGCCCGGCTCCACGTGTGTTCGAATGCGGTCTACTAGCGGATCACCAAGCGTTCGGTGAACACGTTGCCGTTTTGAGTCAAACGCAGGGTGTAGAGTCCTGGAGCGAGGTGAGCGGGCAGGGTCCAAAGCGTGTTTGCTCCAGCTTGGGTCTGCAGGCGGGTTTGTGCCACAATGCGTCCGTCAGCGCCGTACAGTGCAGTGTGCCAGCTGCCACTCACGGGCGATTGCACGTACACGTGGTCGCTGGTGGGGTTCGGGAAGATGGCCGGAGCCGCGTCGGTCTCCTCGATGCTGTCGTCGGTGCAGTTGTCACTCAGCAGCGGCGAGGTCAACAGGCAGTTGGGGAAGGGGATCGAGGTGATGGTCACCAGTACCTGCTCATCGTTGGGGAACGGTCCGATTTCCACCGAGCCGTTGAAGCCGACTTCAAAGCTGTCGCTGTTGTAGCTGTTGGTGATGGCGTACGGCGCACCGTTGCCCAGGTCGTCGATGTCGAGTTCGATGTAGAACACATCGCTTTCCCCCTCTTCACAGAAGGTGCTCAAAGACAGGGTGGGGTACTCGCAGTCGTACACGCAAGAACCGTCGTCGATGGTCGCATCGGGATCGTAGTTCAGAGCGGCCTCATCGGTACACCCCGCGCAAGTCTCGTAGTCGCACGAGCCGTCGTCTAGGGTAGCGGTGGCGTCGAAGTTACAGGCTTCGGGATCGGTACACCCCGCGCACGATTCGTACTCACACGAGCCGTCGTCGAGGGTGGCGGTAGCGTCGTAGTTGCACGCATTTACGTCGGTACATCCGGCGCAGGTATCGTACTCGCACGAACCGTCGTCGGTGTTCGCAGTTTCATCAAAGTTACACGCGGTGGGGTCGACGCAGCCCAGCACCGCAGTGTAGAAGCACGAACCGTCGTCGATGGTGGCGGTAGGATCGTAGTTCAAGGCCGCAGGATCGGTGCACCCCG
>JBMYJR010000011.1:0-58601 GCA_049594615.1 Flavobacteriales bacterium | reverse complement strand
ATTTGTAGCGCTTCAACCAACGCAGCGCAAACCGCTCGCTGGAAGGAGGGAGGCCGCAAAGAAGGCTGCTGCACAAGGATGGATGGGCGTTTAACCCACCTCATACTGCGGATGCACCCCCTCCCCAATGTCCTCATCCAACTCCCCTTCGGAAGTGGCGATGATGGTGCTGACCGCGCCGTCGCCGGTCACGTTCACCACCGTACGGCACATGTCCAGGATGCGGTCTACCGGGAAGATCAAAGCGATCCACGCGGGGTTGAGCCCCACACTTTCCAGGACCACCATCATGAGCACCAGACCTGCACTCGGCACCGCTGCGGCGCCAATGGAGGCGACTGTTGCCGTACCTACGATGACCATTTGCTGGCCAAAGCTCAGGTCAATCATGTGGAGCTGGGCCATGGCCACCACAGCCACGCCTTGGTACAAGCTCGTGCCGTCCATGTTGACCGTGGCCCCGATGGGCAGCACAAAGCTGGTGGTGCGCTCGCTGACGCCAATGTTGTTGTTGACGCAGTCCATGGTCACCGGCAGGGTGGCCACCGATGAAGAAGTCGAGAATGCGGTGAGTTGCGCCTTGCCCATGCCTTTGAAGAACTTACCAAAGCCCACGCGCTTGGCCAACACTTGCACCAAGCTGGGGTACACCACAAAGGCCATCGCCAGCAAACCCAGCACCACCACGCCGCTGTAGCGCAGCAGGAAGTCAAGCAAGGCAAACAGGTTGTCGGGATCGGCGCCTGCAGCCTTGACCACTTGGCCGGCCATCAGGGCAAACACGAAGAAGGGCATGCCTTTCATCAGTACCCACACCATTTGGATGAAGATCTCGCTGAGCCCGTCGATCACCTTGATGACCGGGGCGCCTTTTTCCTCCGGCAAACTCACCAGCACCACGCCAAAGAAGATGGCAAAGAAGATGATCTGAATCATCTGCGTAGAGCCGCCGTCGCCGTTGAGGGCGTAGAGGGCGTTGGAGGGGAAGATGTCCACCAGCGGTTGCAGCGGACCCTTCTTTTTCTCGTTGGCGTGCTTGGACATTTTGTCCTTCACCCAGGCGTTTTGGTTGTCGGCCGAGGCGTTGAGGGCTTCTTCGGCTTGGGCGCGCTGCTCGGCGTATTGCGGGTCGTTCGCGTAGTCGGCCGTGTCGAATTTTTCGATGCCGTTGGCGTCGCGCCAGAGCTCGTATTCGATGCGCTTTTGCACGCGCAAGTCCTCGTCCACGCCTTTACCTGGCGCAAAGACGTTCACCACCAGCAAGCCCAATCCCACTGCAAAGAAGGTGGTGGCCAGGTACATGCCCAGGGTCTTGAGCCCCATCTTGCCCAGCTTGCGGATGTCCTTGAGGCTGCTGACGCCCACAATGATGCTGAACAGCACCAGCGGCGGCGCAATCATCTTCAGCAATCTGAGGAAGATGTCGCCAAAGGGCATCACGTAATCTTGGGTGAAATCGACCCAGTCGTTGGTCACGGCAAAGTAGGCGTAAACCACGCCCAGGATCATGGCAATGATGACTTGCCAGTGCAGCGCAAGTTTTTTCATGGAAAGGGGTTGGACGGCCCTAAAATAGGGTTTCGCCAAGGAAGGAGGTCACAGCTTGCTGGTGCGGGCGCGCAGCGCAAAATCGGCCAGGGTCAGGCAGGCCATGGCTTCCACAATGGGCACCGCACGTGGGAGCACGCACGGGTCGTGGCGGCCTTTGCCTTTGACGGTCACTTCTTCGCCGCGGTCGTTGACAGACGGTTGGTCCTGCATGATGGTGGCCACCGGTTTGAATGCCACGCTGAATTCGATGGGCTCGCCGTTGGAGATGCCGCCTTGGATGCCACCGGAGTGGTTGGTGGTGGTGCGCACCGTATCGCCTTCCTGCACAAACGCGTCGTTGTGCTCGGAGCCCTTCAGGTAGGTGCCGCGATACCCGCTGCCGATTTCAAATCCTTTGACCGCATTGATGCCCAGCATGGCCCCGCCGAGCGTGGCGTGGAGTTTTTCAAACACCGGCTCGCCCCAGCCGGCAGGCACGCCGGTGTAGCTCGCTCGGATCTCACCACCAACCGTATCGCCGGCCTTGCGGATGGCGTCGATGTGGGCGGTCATGGCCGCTGCGGTTTCAGGGTGGGGGCAGCGGATGAGGTTTTCTTCTTGGGTGGCAAAGTCCAGTGCTGCGCCTTCAGGAATGGTGATGTCCTGCACGCGGTGCACCCACACGTTGCCGCTCACACCTAGGGTGGCCAGCAGTTGGCGGGCAATGTCTCCGGCCACCACGCGGGAAGCCGTCTCACGTGCGCTGGAACGTCCACCGCCGCGGTAATCGCGCAAGCCGTACTTGGCCTGGTAGGTGTAGTCGGCGTGGGAGGGGCGAAAGGAATGTTGGATGTGGCTGTAATCGCGGCTGCGTTGGTCGGCGTTGCGGATCACAAAACCAATGGGGGTACCGGTGGTGACACCTTCAAAAATCCCGCTGAGGAACTCCACCGTGTCGGGTTCCTTGCGTTGGGTAGTGATGCGGCTTTGGCCGGGTTTGCGGCGGTCGAGTGCGTGTTGCACTGCGTCCAGGTCCAGCTTCAGCCCGGCAGGGCATCCGTCCAACACGCCGCCAATTGCGGGCCCGTGGGACTCGCCAAAGGTGGTCAGAGAAAAAAGGGATCCAAAGGTGTTTCCGGCCATGGCGTCAAAGATACGCCAGGCGCCAATGATCAGAAGGACAAGTAGCTGTAGAGTTCTACCCCGCGCAGTCTAAAACTGGTTTTGGGGGTCGGAGGCTCGGTACGCAGCTCAGCATTGGTGATGCGCTCGCTCGCCGGCAGTGCAAGGTGGAATTGCGGTGTCCAGCGGAACACAAAGCGCAGTTTGTCGCTCACGCGGATTTGTTGTCCGATGGACACCGATCCGCCCACCAGTATGTAGCGCCGCAGGTGCTCAAAATGGGTGTTGGGCACCGAAGAGGGTTTGTAGCCGTTTGGCCCCAAGGTCCAAGTGACCTCGCTGTAATTGTCTTGCTCGTTGAGGATGCCTGCGAAGAGATCTGTGCCGTAGATCATAGAGAAGGTCTGTTCACGACGGTGCCACTCCATGCCAACGCGAAAATCGGCCACCGAGTGGAAGATCCGGTCTTGCTGGAAGGTGACGTCGTTGCCGTTGATGCCCACAATGGTGGCTTCCGACAAAGACTCGTCCTTGTAATCGAGGACCTCATAATTCAGACTGGAGCGTACGCGGGAGTTGGTTGTAATTTGGTAGGTGTAGGCCAACGAAAAGCGTGAAATGATGCTCCGCCCGTTCATCAAAATCACGGCTGCCGGGGTCAGGTTGAGCCCCAAGCTGTGGCGGTGGGCAGGAAGGGAGGCCTCTTTGGGTGGTTCGTACGGCTCGTATTGAGCTGCGGCGGAAAGGCCGAGCAACAGCGCGGCCAAAAGGCAGGGCAGGGTGGTGCGCATGAGACTCTGTTTAGGCGGTCTTTAAATTTCGTTCTTTGTGGCCCATGAAGCCAACTGCTATTTTATTCCTGAACGTGCGCTACCTGATCCAGGTTACTAAATCTTATCCTCAGGTAAGGTTTGGCCGAACGATGGACCATTTGCCCGTGTTGGAGGACGCGTGGTTGGCGGTTTCCGACGGGAAGATTGAGGCCTATGGCACCATGCAAGAGCTGGAGCTTAATCGGTTCAACGCCTATGCAAAACAGGATGTTGCGGGCCGTTCGATGATCCCGTTGTGGGTGGATTCCCATACCCATTTGGTCTTTGCTGCCCCGCGGGAACGCGAGTTTGAGGACCGCATCAAAGGCCTGAGTTACCAGGAGATTGCAGCGCGTGGCGGGGGCATCCTCAACAGCGCGGCCAAACTCGGCAGCATGTCCGAGGACGACTTGTACGATGCGGCCTTGGAACGCCTCAAATCGGTGATCCGCATGGGCACAGGCGCCATTGAAATCAAGAGCGGGTACGGACTCAACCTCGAAGCCGAGCTCAAGATGCTCCGGGTAGCTAAGCGACTGGGAGAGGCAGGATTGATTCCGGTGAAGTCCACCTTCTTGGGCGCCCACGCGGTGCCCGCACGACTCAAAGGCAACAAAGACGCTTACGTGGATGAGGTGGTCAACGACATGATCCCTGCTGTGGCTTCAGAAGGACTGGCGGAATACGTGGACGCATTTTGCGAGGAAGGCTACTTTGATGTGGCCGATTTGCACCGCATTTTAGAGGCAGGCGTCAAGCACGGGCTCAAGCCCAAAACCCACGTCAACCAATTCAGTACGTTGGGCGGCGTGGCCAAGAGTGTGGAGTTTGGTGCGGTATCGGTGGACCACTTGGAAGAGCTTACTGAAGCCGACATCACCGCGCTGCAAGGCAGTAACACTTTGCCCGTAGCATTGCCCCTCTGCTCCCTGTTTTTGTCGATTCCCTACACGCCTGGACGCCGGTTGATCGATGCTGGATTGCCACTGGTACTGGCCACCGATTTCAACCCCGGCTCGTCGCCCTCAGGCAACATGAATCTGGCGGTAAGTTTGGCGTGCATCAAGATGAAGTTGACGCCTGCTGAGGCCATCAATGCCGCCACCCTCAACGCCGCAGCCGCCCTCGAACTTCAAGACGAACTCGGTTCACTCACCCCGGGTAAGCGCGCGAGCTTTGCGATCACCAAGCACATTCCTTCGGTGGCTTCGTTGCCGTACTCCTTTGGGGAAGTGCAGTTGGAGGAGGTGTGGTTGGATGGGGCCAAGTTCGAGTAGGCGCGTGCCAGCTGTGGGACGAGGCTGTTGATCCATGTGCGCTGAGGTGCCATTCAACAAGTGCGGTGGTTTTTGGTGAGGGGAGATCGGTTTGGCGACGACCTTTGCTCCGAGCTGCAATGCTCAGGTTGGTCGGCGGGAGGCGGGCGCCCACCAAGGTATGGCGAGGGCCAGGTTCCCATCGACCCCCATCCCATCTCTCAACATCTACCTCAACAAGCCCAATTATCCCTCCACGTTCCACTCGCAATGCCTAACTTAGTGTCTCCCGCACACGAACACCATGTGCAAGAACCTGATCCAACTTTGCTTCGCCCTGCTTTTGGGAGCCTCCACCGCCTGGGGACAGCTCTCCTTTGAGGACATTTCGGCCACCGCCGGGGTGGACAGCGTAGGCATCGCCCGCGGCATCTCCTTTGCCGACTACGACAACGACGGCGACCAAGACATTTTCGTCTGCTACAGCACCAACACGGCCAACCGCATGTTTCGCAACAACGGTGACCTGACCTTCACCGATGTCTCCGAGGAAACCGGCCTCAACGACGAAGGCTCAGGCAACAGCAGCTGCTGGGGTGATTTTGACAACGACGGCTGGATTGATTGCTACGTCTCCTTCATGGGCGACCCCAACATCCTGTACCGCAACAATGGGGACGGCACCTTCACCGATGTGACGGTGGAAATGGGCGTGGAGGACGATGCCCTGACCCGCAGCGTGCTCTGGGCCGACTTTGACCAGGACGGTTGGCTGGACCTCTACTCCCAGAACATTTCCACGCAGAACCACCACTGGCGCAACAACGGCGGCACCAGCTTCACCGATGTGACTTTTGCCACTGGCAGCAACGACAACCTGGTGGCCCAAGGCGGCGTGGCCTATGACTACGACAACGACTCCGACCTCGATCTGTACTTGGTGCACGATGCCAACCAAGATTGCATCATGTTTGAGAACGACGGCACAGGAAATTTCGCCGATGTGGCCCCTGCCATTGGACTGGACTTCGAGGCCAACGGCATGGGGGTGGATTTTGCTGACATCAACAACGACGGGTGGTTCGACGTGTACGTGACCAACCTGGGCGTCAACGGTTTGTTTGTGTACCAACCAGATGAATTGGCCTGGGAGTTTGAGACGTTTGACGCCGGACCCGAAGGCAACGGCATGAGCTGGGGCACCTTCTTTTTTGACGCTGACAACGACGGGTTTGAAGACATTTATGTGTCCAACGACTCCTTCTTTGCCCCGCTACCGAATTTCCTTTACCAGAACAACGGCGACCTCACCTACACCGATGTTGATCTGGACAACGGCATGACCGGGTTCAACGCCTCTTGGGGAAGTGCCACGGCCGATTTGAACGAGGACGGATTGCCCGACGTGTTTGTGGCCAACGCCAACGAAGTGGGCAACCAGCTCTTCCTCAATGCCACCGAAAACCCGGGCAACTGGGTGGGCTTCAAGTTGGAAGGGGTGGAAAGCAACCGCTCGGCCATCGGCAGCCGGGTGACGGTGTACACCCCGGGCATGATGCGTATGGACGAGATCACCGCCGGCAGCAGCTGGGCGAGCCAACATTCGTTGTGGTTGACCATTGGCATTGGCCAAGAAACCCAGATCGATTCGGTGGAGGTGCGCTGGCCCAACGGCCAAACCGAGATCACCACTTACGTGGACATCAACCAATACCACAGTTGGCAAGAAGGCAGTCTCCCTGATCCGCCGCCGCCCGTGGATCCCTTTGAAACCCTGACCGACGGTCAATTCGACGGTGGCCAAAGTACAGACGACGGCAAAGTGGAAGAAGAAACCGTAGGCATCGCCGAAGTGCACCTGGATCAGGTGACCTTGGCGCCCAACCCTGCTCGGTCACAGGTGTTGCTCAATGGTGTTCGCGCAGGAGATGTGGTCACAGTATTGCGGCTCGACGGCAGTGCCTTGTGGCAAGGGCAAGCGCGCACATCGGTGCACCTGCTCAATGCCGAGGACTGGCCTGCAGGCGTGTACCTGGTGCGTATCCAAAGCGGCGAGGCCTCGCGGGTGCTGCGCTTGATCAAGGCATAAAAAAAACGGGCCTTTTGCAGACCCGTTCCTTAACCAAAACCAAAAAAAGTCTTTCTCGTCTGGTATGACGCACTTTTCTGATGGTGCCAAAGTCCGCATTAATGGGCAACGATTTTCGCGCAGCTGGCCAAGCTGTGAACATCGCGTTGTGAACTGCTGCTTCGGACCCTCGCTACGTGTTTGGTGGATGTGTAATTTCAGCCGCAAAATTCCCCAACATGGCACGACCGCTCATCGAATGCGTTCCCAACATCTCTGAAGGCCGCGACAAGGCCAAAATCGAAGCCATTGCCCGCGTGGCCGAAACCGTGGAAGGCGTCCGCCTGTTGGACGTAGATCCCGGTGCCACCACGAACCGCACGGTGATTACCTTCGTGGGTGAGCCCGAAGCGGTGATCGAAGCAGCCTTCCGATTGGTCAAAAAGGCCGCAGAGCTGATCGATATGCGCAGCCACAGTGGCGAGCACCCGCGCATGGGCGCTACCGATGTATGTCCGCTCGTGCCGGTAGCCGGTATCACCTTGGAAGAGTTGGTGCCCTACGCACACAAGTTGGGCAAACGCATCGGGGAGGAGCTGGGGATTCCCGGCTATTTCTATGAGTCTGCCGCCACCAAGCCCGAGCGCCAAAACCTGGCCCATTGCCGTAAGGGCGAATACGAAGGCCTCACCAAACTCAGCGAATCCGGATGGGAGCCCGATTTTGGTCCCGCTGCGTTCAACGACCGTGCTCAGGGCTCTGGTGCTACGGCCGTGGGCGTGCGTGATTTCTTGGTGGCCTACAACATCAACCTGAACACCACCTCTACCCGCCGTGCCAACGCCATTGCGTTTGACATCCGTGAGGCCGGACGCATCAAACGCGAAGGCAATCCACTCACTGGTAAAGTGGTCAAAGACACCAATGGCGAGCCGGCCCGTGAGCCCGGCATGCTCAAAAGCGTGAAAGGCATCGGCTGGTACATCGAGGAATACGGCGTGGCCCAGCTTTCGCTCAACCTCACCAACATCAACATTACTCCAGTGCACGTGGCGTTCGATGCCGCCTCTGAGCGAGCTCAAGCGCGTGGCGTGCGTGTGACTGGATCTGAAATTGTAGGCCTGATTCCATTGCGCGTGCTGATCGAAGCGGCCGACCACTACTTGCGCAAACAAGAACGTTCACTCGGGGTGAGCGAAAGCGAGAAGGTGAAGATTGCCGTCAAGTCCTTGGGATTGGATGACCTTGCCCCGTTCAATCCGCAGGAGAAAGTCATCGAGTACCTCATAGCAGGAGCGCAAAACGATCACCCCTTGGTGGGCATGACCCTGCGTGATTTTGCGGAGGAAACTGCTTCGGAATCCCCGGCTCCGGGTGGCGGTTCGATTGGTGCATACTGCGGCGTGTTGGGCGTATCGCTCGGCACCATGGTAGCCAACCTCAGCGCCCATAAGCGCGGTTGGGATGCCCGCTGGGAGGAGTTCAGCCAATGGGCTGAAAAAGGCATGGCCTACCAACGCGAGCTGCTTGACTTGGTGGACGCCGATACGGCGGCCTTTAACAAAATCATGGACGCCGTGCGCATGCCCAAAGGCACCGACGCCGAAAAAGCTGCCCGCCACGCGGCTATGCAAGCCGCGACCAAACACGCGGTGGAAGTGCCGCTGCGTGTGGCGCAAGTCTCGCTGGACAGCATGGAGGTCATGGAAGCCATGGTTGACGGGGGCAACCCCAACTCCATCACCGACGGTGGGGTAGGGGCCCTGTGTGCCCGCACCGCAGTGCTCGCCGCGGTCATGAACGCACGCATCAATGTGCCCGATCTGGAGGACCAAGCCTACGTGGCCCAGGTACTTGAGCGTTGCAACGCGTTGACCTCGGATGCCGAGGCCCGCGAAGCAGCGGTTCGCAGCAAAGTGGATGCTGCGCTGGCCGCTGCTGCAACCGCCTAGTCTATCGGCACGTAAGCACAGGGGGATGGGACATGCGCCTACAAGCATGTATCCCTGATAGAACGATCTTCTTGGTAAACGTCTGAGATGTACGCCGCCGGCTGAATTTCACGTTGTACAAACAGTCCCCCCTGATGCTCGCCGCCTCTGCACATATCGCCCTCAAGACACGCCTGTCGCGGATTTGGTTTTTCTTTCCGTTCCAGCTATTGGTGCTGCACGCCAAGAAGAACCACTTCTTGCTCGTGTTCTGGCTGGTGGCTTTTGGCTTCAGCACAGGTCTGATCGGAGCGCGTTACGGTGTGGACCACTTATTCCTCTACCCGGAATACATGGGCACCAACGGTCCCATGGCGTTTTTCCTACTGGGTTTTACCATTGGCGGGTTTGTGCTGGCGTTCAACCTGTACAGTTACATTTTACACGGATTCCGCTTTCCGTTCATCGCTACACTCAGCAAGCCGTTCCTCAAATTCTCGGTCAACAACTTTCTGTTGCCAGCGGTCTTTTTGCTGGTGTACTGCATCTGCTCGTACCGCTTCCAGCGCACCGAGGCGCTTTTGGATAGCGGCGAGGCCTTGTTCAACTTGTCCGCATTGGTGGGCGGGTTGCTGTTGTTTTCCGCAGCCACGCTGACCTACTTCGCCATCACCAACAAATCGGCCCAAAACTTTGCCGAACGCCACCAGCATGAGCGCCACGAAAAGAACTTGGTGAGTGCCACCCTGCACCGCCCTGGTCGCTGGTACCCCAACGAACGCAAGTCGCGTGCGTGGCGGGTGGAAACCTACCTGTCTTCGCCCTTCCAAATCAAGCTCGCACGGGAAGGGGAGCACTACCACCCGGAGGTGTTGGAGCGCGTGTTCTCCCAAAACCACATCAATGCCAGTCTGCTCGAGATTGGGCTGATCGTGACCTTCGTGTTGATCGGTTCGTTTTCACGCAATGAGTATTTCGTGATTCCAGGTGCGGCGAGTGTATTCATCTTTTTCTCCATGCTGCTGATGCTGGTGAGTGCCCTGTTTTCGTGGGTGAAAGGGTGGACCTTCAGTTTGCTGGTGGCCGCCTTGGTGCTGGTGAATTTCACGTACCACGATTTGCCGCTGTTCAACGTGCCCACCCACGCGTACGGACTGGACTACGACGCCCCACCGGCGGAGTATTCCATCGCGTACATCCACGGCCAGAACCACGCCGACAGCTTGGCCTATGCCGATTTCCAAGCCACTTTGAAAATGCTCGAAGCCTGGAAAGCCCGTCAGCCTCAAGAGAAGCCTTCGCTGGTGTTGGTGCAATGTTCAGGAGGAGGGACCCGCGCGTCGCTCTGGACCTATTCCACTCTGGCCCGCATGGACAGCTTGTTGGAAGGTGAGTTGATGGACCGCACCTTTATGATCACCGGTTCATCAGGCGGTATGATCGGTGCCTCGTATTTCCGTGAACTCAAGTGGCGTGAAGCGCAAGGGCTGGATTGCAACCCTCAATTGTCCGACCACTACGAGGCCATCAGCGGAGACCTGCTCAACCCGCTGCTGTTTTCGGCCGCAACGAATGATTTTTTCTTCCGCTTCCGAGAGTACCAGTATGGAGGCGACTCCTACACCTTGGACCGCGCCTCGGTATTTGAAGAGCGTTTGCACGCCAATACCGGTGGGGTGATGGAAAAGCCGCTGGGTGCTTACAAAGCCGCAGAGGCCTGCGCCGAAATTCCTTGGATGATTTTTACCCCGTCCATCACGCGGGACGGTCGTCGCATGCTCATCAGCGCCCAGCCCGCATCGTACCTCACCCAGAATGAAGCCGCCAACATCCGCGGGTCAAGCGCGGTGCCCGAGGACGTGGAGTTCCTGCGCCTGTTTGCCGAGCACCAGCCCGACAGCGTGCGCTTCAGTTCAGTACTCCGCATGAATGCGACGTTCCCGTATGTGCTGCCCACCGTTAACCTGCCCACCGATCCCCCGATTGAGGTCATGGACGCCGGCATGCGCGACAATTTTGGTACGAAGACCACCGTGCAATTCCTGTACACCTTCCGCGAGTGGATCCAAGAGAACACCCACGAGGTGATTGTGGTACAAATCCGCGACCTCCAAAAAGACTTCACATCCCGCGATGAGGAGCAGAGTTTGGTGGGCCAGTTGACCGCGCCCATTGGCTCGGTGTACGGGAACTTCACACGCATGCAAGACTTTGAGCACGACGAGCACATGCGCTACCTGGAAGCTTGGTTGGACAAACCGGTGAATCTGGTCACCTTCAGCCTGACGCAAAAACCGGATGAGAAGATTTCGCTATCGTTCCACCTGACCCAGGCCGAGAAGCAACGCATTACCCGAGCCGTGCATTCACGCGACTTCGACCGTCCGTTGGACCTGTTTAAATCTACCTTGGAGCGGGAACTTGTCCAGGCCCCGTCACCCACGCCGTGAGCGGTTGCGCCAAGGATGTATCTTACCGGTAGAAATCACCCGGAGCATGACACAAGACCCGCAGACGCCAACCCCAACTCCCGAAGCAAACAACGAAGCCATGCGTACGGCTTTTCTCGAGCTGTGGCACTTCATCCGCCGTACCCTGAGTTTGCGTGACGGCATCGACCGTCAAGGTACCATGGAGGGCATTGTACGCGACGTGGAATTCCGCGGGCATGCGGCATGGATCCTGGTTTGTTCGGTCGTTATTGCGAGCATCGGGCTGGGCAACAATAGTGTTGCGGTGATCATCGGTGCCATGCTCATCTCGCCACTCATGGGGCCCATCCTGGGGGTCGGATTGGCAGCAGGTACCAATGATTTTGAACTGCTCAAGCGCTCGCTGATCAACCTGGGGGTGGCCATGACCATCTCCATTGTGATCAGTACGATCCACTTCCTGATCATTGAGGTACCCGAGGCTACACCAGAACTCATGGACCGCAAGAACGCGACGTTCCTGGCCATTGGTGTGGCCTTGTTTGGCGGATTTGCCGGCATCATTGCCGGTTCACGCCCGCTGAAGACCAATGTGTTTCCCGGGGTAGCCATCGCCACGGCGTTGATGCCTCCATTGTGCACGGTAGGTTACGGCTTGGCCACTGCGCAATGGGACTTTTTCATCGGGGCGTTTTACCTGTTCTTCATCAACTCGGTTTTCATTGCCTTGCCTACCTACTTGTACATCAAGTTTGTGCGTTTTCCGCTCAAGACGTTTGTGGATCCCACGCGAGAGCGCCGCATCCGTGCCTACATCGTGGGCTTCTTGCTGGTGGTGGCGGTCCCCAGTGTCTTCATTTTTTTGGATGTGGTGGCCGAGAGCCGGTTCAACCGCAATGCCCGTTTGTTCGTAGCCGCAATGAAAACCGACTTGGAGAACACCGACTCTTACGTCAATTTCTCGGAAGTGGTCTACGCGGACGACCGCCAGGTGCTGCGCATTGGCATCAACGGCGAACCCTTGACGCCTGGTCAAAAAACCACCTACTTGAACCGTTTGCCATCCTTCGAACTCGCCAAATGCGAGCTGCGTTGGTTGGACGGTCAAAACCTCGGTGCTTTGCTGGACCAGCGGGTGAACGATAACGAGCGTCGTTCACTCCAAGAATCACTCTCCGCCCAAGCCCGTCAATTGGAAATGCTGCGCGCCCAGCTGGACGAAGAGGCCAAAGCCCAAGTGGCCCTTGAAGACCTCTACACCGAGCTCACCATGTTCTACAGCGAGGTGGAGGCGGTCTCCTACGGAGAGGTGTTGGAGCTCAACAGCGCAGGAGTCAACGATACCATCCCCACGGTCATGATTTGGTGGGACCAGTCGCTGCCCGCCGAACAGGTGAATGAAGCAGAGGCCAGCCTCAAGCGTTGGTTGCCTGTTCAGCTGCACTCCGATCAAGTGCGGGTGTGGAACATGAATGAACGGGAGTCCGCTCTCAATACAGATCCTTGATCACCTTTACGGCGCGCTTGATTTCCTCGAGCGAGCTGCGTTGGTAGTCCATCGCAAACAATTCTGACGACACATTGGAGTGCACCCATTCTCGGGCGCTCATATGGAAGTTGCGTACCCCTGCGGCATGCAGTTGCGCAATGTTGTCGGGCGATACCCCGCTGCCGGCTTGGATCTCCAGGCCTTCGGCCGCGACTTCTACCAACTTGGCCAGCATATCCAACCCTTCCACGCAGGTAGGTGCACAGCCGCTGGTCAGGATGCGGTTCACCCCGGCTTCTGCCAAAATGTCGAGTGATTCCATGGGGTCTGAAGTCAGGTCAAACGCCCGGTGGAAGGTGACTTCCATGGGGTAGGCCACTTGGACCCACTGCGCAACCAAGCGGCCGTCGATGTCGCCGTCGTCGTCCAAGGCACCAATGACCACCCCGGCACAGCCCATGGCTTTGCAGTTCTCAATCTCACGGCGGATGATGGCCAGCTCCTTGCGGTCGTACACGAAGTCGCCACCGCGGGGCCGAATCAATACATGAATGGGAAGGGTTACGTACTGGTTGGCCAGTTGGATGAGGCCGCTGCCTGGCGTCAAACCGCCTTGGTCCAGCGCTGAACAGAGCTCGATGCGGCGTGCACCGCCTTGTTGCGCGTGCATGCACGACTGGATGTCTTCGGCGCAGATTTCAAGAATCATGGGATTGCTGTGTTGGTTGGCGGGGTGAAACGCATGCGCCAAGGTACACGCTCGGCGGGGTTCATGCACGTTGTATTGGGGAAGGAATTCACATTCCTTTCGAATTCGACTTGCTTAAAACCCGCAATTTAAGTGCACCGAAAAACGCCATGAAACGCCTGCTTTTCCTCTTTGCATTGCTCCCGATGCTTGCCGGGGCACAAGTTCCCATCAAAAACCTGGTCATGGAAGGCGCGGGCATCCGCGGCTTGGCCTACTGCGGTGCGGTCCAAGAACTGCACACCCACGGCAAACTCCAAGCCTTGGAGCGCGTGGCCGGCACCAGCGCCGGTGCCATTGTGGCCTGCTTGCTGTCGGTGGGGTACACGCCGGATGAAATATCCACCATTGTGGGCAACACCGATTTTGGCGCCTTCAACGACGGGGAGTTCATGTTCGTGGGCGGCACCGAACGCATGCTCAATGCGTATGGCTGGTACAAGGGTGATGTGTTTTTGGGCTGGCTCGAGAGCCACGTAAGCCGCAAGACCGAAGATGTTAACCTCACCTTTGAGGCCCTGCATCAACGCAAAATGGACGGCAAACCCGGGTACGACTTGTACGTGGCGGCCACCAACCTATCGCAACAAAAAGCCGCCGTATTCTCGCACGAAACCCACCCCACCATGCGCATCGTGGACGCTGTGCGCGCCAGCATGTCGGTGCCGTTTTGGTTTGAAGCCGTATGCTTGGATGATCAAGGACACGTGGCAGAGCAAGGGCAAGGCGACGTGTACATCGACGGGGGCGTGCTCACCAACTATCCGCTGGCGTTGTTCGACGCGCCGCGCTATTACTCAGAAGTGAGTATGGATGCCTACGCCCCCGACTTCCGCAACCCTGAAACCCTAGGCCTGCGCATGGACAGCCCCGAACAGGTGGCTTCCGACAACGCAGGGGAGGGGCTGGCCACCAGGCAAATCGAAGACATCGAAGATTACGTGACGGCCTTGTACACGCTGGTGTTGGAAGGACTCAACCGCCAAGACTTGGACGAGGCCGATTGGGCGCGTACCATATCCATCCCCGATACCAACCTCGGCCCACGCGTGCAGTCCTTGGACCCCAGCCAAAAGGAAGGGCTGTTGGCCTCAGGCCGTGGCGCCGTGCAGGCCCATTACGCCAAAGTCCCCGGGAAGTCGGGCAAATAAAAAGGGCCGCCATTCGGCAGCCCTTCTATAACGAAAGCGATAGCGCTTATTTGGTCGACTTGAATGTCTTGCGCTCCTTGATACGTGCGGCCTTACCAGTACGCTCACGGAGGTAGAAGATGCGGGCGCGACGAACGCGACCACGCTTGTTGACCTTGATTTCCTCAAGGAATGGAGACGAGATGGGGAACACACGCTCTACACCGATTCCGCTAGAGATCTTACGGATGGTGAAGGTCTCGGTAGTGCCCGAGCCGCGGCGTTGGATCACCACGCCCTGGAAGGACTGGAGACGCTCTTTGTTGCCCTCTTTGATTTTATAGGTAACGGTAATGGTGTCACCGGCGCCAAACTCGGGCCAATCTTTTACCTCTACCAGTTTCTGGGTGATTTCTTTAATGCGATCCATGACTATTCGTGTTGGATAGGTTCCGCCAAAGCGGGTGCAATATTACGACATTTCTTTGAAGAAGCAGGCACGCCCTGAACTATTTTTCAGTGTCATCGAGCCCCTCGAGCAAGTCGGGGCGCAGGCGACGTGTGCGCTCAAGTGATTGTTCGTGTTGCCATGCTTCGATGTTGGCAAAGTGCCCGCTAAGCAGGACTTCTGGCACTTTCATGCCGTCGTACTCTGCCGGGCGGGTGTACACCGGTGGAGCCAGGAGTCCGTCCTGGAAGCTGTCGCTCAGGGCGCTGGCCTCGTCTCCAATTACCCCGGGGATCAAACGCACGATGCTGTCCACCACCACTGCAGCGGCCAATTCCCCTCCGGTAAGCACAAAGTCGCCAATGGAAATTTCTCGGGTGATGTAGCGGTCGCGGATGCGTTGATCTACGCCTTTGTAATGCCCACACAGGATGATGATGTTCTGCTTGAGCGACAAGGTGTTGGACACGCCCTGTTTCAGAGTTTCTCCATCGGGGGTCATGTAGATCACCTCGTCGTAAGTGCGCTCAGACTGCAGCTTTTCAATCAGATCCGCGATGGGTTGAATGGTCATCACCATACCTGCTTGACCACCGTACGGAGTGTCGTCTACGCGGTTGTGCTTGTCTTTGGTGTAGTCGCGGATGTTGTGCACGTGCAACTCCAGCAGGCCTTTCTCCTGGGCGCGCTTGAGGATGGAGTCCGCAAAGGGACCGTCGAGCAAACGGGGCAAAATGGTCAGGACGTCGATGCGCATGCCGGTGCGGATTGGAGGTGCAAATATCCAACCTTCTGCATGAATTTGTGCTGTCAGGGGCGAGTTTGGCCGGGTTTCGAGTGGGGAATGCGCGCTGGTGTTTGTTTCTTTGTTAGTCCTGCTGAATTGGAATGAAGAAATCGCTCGCCTCGTACCGTTTGTGGATCCCCTTGGGGGTACTCGCCTTGATTGTGGTGCTCTCCTCGGGTACCGTGGACACCTCTGAGCCCGTGTACTACCACGATTGGCACGACCTGCCTGCTGTCCAAGGTGGGGGTGACGGTACAGTTGAGAATCCACTGCCCAGCGGCAGCAACGGCGTATTCACCGGTTCGGGACGTTGCGCCGGATGCCACGGCAGCGACCCCACAGGCATTGCTTCGGTCACCGAAGAAGGCGAAGACGTCAACGTGGTCGACGACTGGCAGCCGACCATGATGGCCAATTCGGCCAAAGACCCGTTTTGGAAAGCCAAGGTCACTCACGAAATCAGCGTCAACCCCAGCCACGCCGCAGACCTGCAAAACAAGTGCACTACCTGCCACGCACCCATGGGCCACTTTGCCGCCATGTACAACGGCTCTGAGTTCTACAATCTGGATAGCCTGGCCATGGACTCGCTTGGGCGCGACGGGGTGAGTTGCAACGCGTGCCACCAACAAGACCCCGATTCCATCGGCAAATTATTCAGCGGTGAGCTGCGCTACGTGCTCGACACCCTGTACGGTCCGTACGGCGACGGCAGTGAAGAAATCCCCCTGTTCAGCCAACCCATGACCAGCTTTGTGGGCTTCGAACCGGTCTACGGCGCGCACATTTCCGAAAGCGAATCGTGCGCAGGCTGCCACACCTTGGTCACCTCTACAGTAGACCTGGACGGCAACTACACAGGAGGCAAGTTTGTGGAGCAGGCCACCTACCACGAGTGGCTCAACAGCGCCTATGCCGATGAGGCTTCTGAATTTCAACAGGAGTGCCAAGGGTGCCACTTCCCCCGCATCGATGATGAGGTGGTGATCTCGGCCAACTACGTGTTCTTGCCGGGCCGATCGCCGTATGGCCTGCACTACATGGTGGGTGGCAACAGCTTCATGCTTGAGCTCATGCAGCAAAACATCTCCGAACTGGGGATTACTGCCACCGAAGAACAATTCGACCCGGTCATCAACCGCACCTTGGACGCCCTCCAGAACGAGAGCGCCGTGTTGGAGATGGTGGACCAAGGCATCGAAGACGATACGGCCTACTTTGAGGTGACGGTGATCAACAACACCGGTCACCGTTTCCCCTCTGGCTACCCTGCGCGCCGCGCTTACATTGAAGTGGTGGCCACCGCTGCTGACGGCAGTACGCTGTGGCAAAGCGGCGTCATGGGCGCCGACTATGAGATCAGCGGCCAAAACGAAGATTGGGAACCGCACTACCAAACCATCACCGAACAAGACCAAGTCCAGATCTACGAAATGGTCCTTGGCGATGTCAACGGCGATGTGACCACTGTGCTGGAACGCGCCAATGTATCCATCAAGGACAACCGTTTGGCTCCGCTCGGTTTCAGCACCTCGCACCCCAGCTACGACACCACGCTGGTAGTGGGCGAGGCCCTTTTGGACCTCGACTGGAATCACGACGAATTGGGCACCGAAGGCACCGGGGGCGACAAGCTCTATTACCACATCCCGTTGGACGGTTACGCGGGAGAGTTTACCGTGCAGGCACGCCTGATGTACCAGAGTACCCCACCCAAATGGATGGAGGAGATGTTCTCGTTTGAAACCGAGGAAATCGAACTGTTCGAGGAAATGTATTGGGACGTAGGTCCCGACGCCGTGGAAGTCGACATCGAGTCCATCACCCAAACCGTGGTGGGCGTGGACGAAACCGCTGTGTACACCTCGCTCTACCCCAACCCCACCGCAGACGGGCGCATCGTGGTCCAGCACGGTGGCCAGCAGGACATCCAGATCGAGGTGTTTACCGCGGGCGGTCAGTGGGTGCAAACCTGGCGCGGCAACGGCCAGCAAACCGAGTTGCAATTGCCTAACGCTGCAGGCGCCTACTTGGTGGTGGTACGTTCATCAGCGGGCACCTGGACCGACCGCGTGTTGCGCCGCTAATCGGCCATGCTTTCCAGCATCCAACGCTGGTAGGGCAGGGCGGCCTTGTGCATCTTCATCACATCCTCGACCAAGGTGTTGCTCAAGATGTCGGCAGGCGCAAAGTCCCCCATGTAGTAGAATTGTTTGTTGAAGATGTACGGCTCTGAGGCCGCGGCTTCTTTGAATTCCTTGGGCAGCACTTTGTTTTTGTCGCCCCTCAGCTCTCCGAAGTAGTGTTTGAACGCCTTGTCCTCAATGGTCTTGCGGAAGGCCTTGGGATCGCGTGCAATGCTGTCGCGCAGGCGCCAGAGTTCCTCTTTGGGCGGCATGTAGCAGCCACCGCCCACGTGCATGTACTCGTGCGACAGGGCCAGGTACAACCCAGGGTAAGCTTGGTCTCTGCGGCCGTACTTGCTCACCACTGCTGAGCTGTGCAGCTTGTAGGGCGACTTGTCCTTGGAAAAACGGATGTCGCGGTTGATGCGGAAAATGGCGTCTTTGGCCTCAAGCGAGACCTCTGGATCCACTTTCCCCACGGCGGCAATCACATCGGTGACAAAGGCCTTGAAGGGCTCCTTGACGCTCTTTTCGTAGCGTTTCTTGTTGGCGTGAAACCAGTCGCGTTCGTTGTTGCGCGAGAGCTCGTTGAAGAAATCGAGGAAGTCTTGGGTGAAGTACTGCATGGGGGCGAGTTGAGAAATGTGGTTCAAGGCAAACGCCGACGGTTTACAGGGGTTGACGTTTCCTACTTCAACACCGGGGACCGCCCTAGCGTTCAAACCACTTTTCCTCTTTCCACACGCCGTCTGGGTGGCGCACCTCGTAGATGTATAACCGCTCCGCGGAGTTGTACTTGGGGTTGAGGCGGTTGAGGATGACATCCATGAACCCGGGATCAAATGTTTTGCGGTAGACCAGTCCACCGGTCACCGAATCCAAGGCATGCACACGCGCCTCCAAGTTTTCCTTGTAGCAAAATACGATGTAGTTCGGGCGTTGCAGTGAATCGCGTTGCATGAGGCGGTCCCACTGGATTTGCAAGTCGGTGCCTTCGTCCCAAGGGTAGTAGCTGCGCCAGTTGTCGGTGTAATGCTGGGGCGGTTGCGGGGCGCCGCTACGGTGGGTAAACTCCTGGATAAAGGTGCGTGAGTCGCCCTGCTCATAGAGCCAGGTCATGGCGTCGATCTTCTGCTTTTTGGATGCCGAGAAGGTGAACACCACCAGTGCCGAGGCGTTGATCACCCAAAAGAGGGTCCACAGCGAAATGTGCAACACACGCGCCTTTTGCCAAAAACGGCTGCCGCGCACAAACCGATACCAGCCCACCGTTCCAATGGTGATGATCAGCGGCAACACTGGCAGCAAGAAACGCTCTTGCTTGTTGGGGTAAAACGAATGGAACACGATGAACAAGGTCACCGGTACCACAATCAGCAGCGCGCGCTTGCTCTCGCGGTAAAAGCCAAACAGCAGCATCAAACTCGCCGGGGGAATCAAGAAGCCCAACAGCGTGAAGATGTAGTTGTACCAAGGGAGTACGATGTAGCTACGGATGTTTTCGGGGTTGGAGTTGTACTCCATGTAAGCCTGCAAATGCGCAAACGGCCGGCCCCAGAGGTAGAGGTCCTGCCCTTGAGAAATTGCGAACGACGCCAGCGAAGCACCGCCAAAGCCCAAGAAGGCCTTCCAGTTTTTCTGCGCCAACAGCGCCAGTCCAGCCCCCAATGGCACCAAGCCCGCTTGGAAGCGCACGCTTACGGCAAACCCGGCGATGAACCCGCCAATCAGTGCGTTGCGCACGCTAACTGGGGTTTCGTCTTTGACCAGCCACCACAAGCCGATCATCAGCGGCGGAATGCTCACCATCTCCTGCAATTGCTTGACCGAGAGGTTGGGCAAAAACGCAAACAGGGCCAGCAGCATGCCCACTGTGCGCGCTGTTTTGACGTCCGAAAAGCGCTTGGCGATCTTGTAACCATACAGCACCACCAGCAGCGAAAACAGCCCGTGGATGATACGTATGACCAGCATTTGATCTCCGGGGTGGTCCAGCCCAACGGCCTGCATCCCTTCAAACAGCACCCACATGATGCCGATGTAGAACAACGAGGTCCACTGCGGGCCTTGGTTGCCCGGTGTCCACGGGAGCCAGCGGTTGAAGTCGTGGCCGTCGCTCCAGCTGGAGGCGGCCTCTACAATCACAAAGTGGTCGTCACTCATCAGGTACCCGCCAGCAAAAAACGCCGCGCACATGCGCACAATCAGGGCGCATACCATGACAAATGCCAGTGGGTACTCGTTCCAGTATTTCCGCAGGTCAATCACTGGGGGCGAAAGTACAAAGCTTCCGGGGGGATCAGGTCTGGATCACGCCAGCATTGAACGGCTTTTCTGCCGGGGCCTTGCTGGCGGCTTCGATGCCCATGGAAATCCAGGTCCGCGTATCGGCCGGATCGATCACCGCATCCAACCACAAGCGCGAGGCGGCGTAATACGGCGAAATCTGCGAATCGTAGCGGTCCTTGATGTTGTTGTAGAGCTCGGTTTCTTTCTCAGGGGTGATTTCTTCGCCCTTCTTTTTGAGCGAGGCCACCTCGATTTGCAGCAGCACCTTGGCCGCTTGCGCACCGCCCATTACGGCGATCTCTGCCGTAGGCCAGCCCACAATCAAACGCGGATCGTACGCCTTTCCACACATGGCGTAGTTGCCCGCGCCGTAGCTGTTGCCCACCACCACGGTGAACTTGGGCACTACCGAGTTACTCATGGCGTTCACGAGCTTTGCGCCGTCTTTGATAATGCCCCCGTGCTCGCTGCGTGAACCCACCATGAATCCGGTCACGTCTTGCAAGAACACCAAGGGGATGTTTTTTTGGTTGCAGTTCATGATGAAGCGGGCGGCTTTGTCGGCGCTGTCGGAGTAGATCACCCCGCCGAATTGCATGCCGTCCTTTTTGCTCTTGATCAGCATGCGTTGGTTGGCCACAATCCCCACGCTCCAGCCGTCGATGCGGGCGTAGCCGGTGAGGATGGTTTTGCCGTATTCCTTTTTGTACTCGGTAAAGTCCGAGTCGTCCACCAGACGCGCAATGATGTCGCGCATGTCATAAGGCTTGCTGCGGTCTGCGGGCAGGATGCCGTAGACCTCTTTGATGGGGTCTTTGGGCGCAGCGGGTTCGGCACGGTCAAATCCGGCATCCCCGTGGGTGCGTCCGATTTTATCGACCAGTTTCTTGATGGTGTCCAAGGCGTCCTTGTCGTCCTCCGCCTTGTAATCGGTGACGCCTGAAATTTCGGAGTGGGTGGTGGCCCCGCCAAGGGTTTCGTTGTCGATGTCCTCGCCGATGGCGGCCTTCACCAGGTAGCTGCCGGCCAAGAAAATGGTGCCGGTCTTGTTGACGATCAGCGCCTCATCGCTCATAATAGGTAGGTAAGCGCCGCCCGCCACACACGAACCCATCACCGCCGAAATCTGTGGAATGCCGCGGCTGCTCATGATGGCGTTGTTGCGGAAGATGCGCCCGAAGTGCTCTTTGTCGGGGAAGATCTCGTCTTGCATGGGCAGGAACACCCCGGCGCTGTCCACCAAGTAGATGATGGGCAGGTTGTTTTCCATGGCAATTTCCTGTGCGCGCAGGTTCTTTTTGCCTGTCATGGGAAACCACGCCCCGGCTTTTACCGTGGCGTCGTTGGCCACCACCATCACTTGTCGTCCAGATACGTAGCCGATCACCACCACTACGCCAGCGCCGGGGCAGCCGCCGTATTCCTCGTACATGCCATCGGCTGCAAACGCACCAATCTCAATGCGTTCGGTACCGGTGTCGAGCAGGTAGTTCACCCGTTCGCGGGCGGTCATTTTGCCTTTGCTGTGTTCCTTGTCAATCTTCTTCTGGCCGCCGCCGAGGTAGATTTGCTCGAGTTTGCGACGCAGGTCGGCGAGCAGGTGCTTCATCTTGTCCTCGTTCTTGTTGAAGGAGAGGTCTTGCTCAGGATAGCTCATGTTGGGGTGTTGGGTGGGGCGAAGGTACCAAAGCCCGAGGGTTGCGGACAAAAAAAGCGCCCCAACGAAAGTTCCGCTGCGGCGCCTGCTTGTGTTACCAATGGTGACTTTAGGGAAGCTGCTCGCTGAGAGCGTCCACCGAATACCGGTATTTCCACTTGGTCCCGTCGGAAAGCACAAGTGAGCCGTTTTGGGTGTCGAAGGTGGCCACCCACTGCCATCCAGTGGCGTCCACCATCCCTATGGAATAGAGGTGTTCACCCTCTTTACGCCAGTCGGTTTGAAATTCAAAGGTGAAGACGGTGCCTGTATCGGGTATGCGTAAGGTCAGGTCATCCAGGTGGATGGTTGCCTGGGCCGGGGCTTCAAAGGAGTGCATGTTTTTCACTTTTCCTTTGCTCAAAGAAGTGACATCGGGGTAGGCGAGGTGGCGTACGCCCACTTGAGCAGTGAGGGATTGGGTAGCGGCTACCAGGACCGTTGCCAGCAGCGCTTGGGTTAGGAGGGAGAGGGTGTTTTTCAGCATCGCCTTGCAGTTGAGATGTGAAAGGGGTTGGGTTCATTCACAGTACGAAGTAAAGGCGCCTTAGCCCTACCTCTTGGACCCACTTTTTTTTTGGCGATACCGATCTCGGGAACGGTAGCGGTGAGCGATTAATCGGCAACCGTTGCACGTTACCACCGTTTAACAGCGGTCGTGTGGTGATTGCTTTAGTTTTGAATCATGGCTTGGTACACACCCATCCTGCTTTGGCTGGCTACTGTATTGTTGGGCAGCCCGTTGTTTGCGTTCCTTATTGACTTGGGCGAACCTGAGGGCGTATTGGCAGTCATGGCAGTTGCTGGGGTTTGTGGTGCACCCGCGTTGGTGTTGTTCCTGATCTGGAATGCCGTCGGGCGACGCTTGCTCAAAGTAGACTACGTCACACGGTCCCAAGGCATGTTCGCCTATGCCATCATTGCGGCTTTGGATATTCTGGTGGTATCGGGCGTCAGCATATTGATGGGCGATACCGAGCAACTGGTGCTCTTTGCCAGCCTTGTTTACGGCCCCATCGGAGCCCTGCTGTGGTGGTTCGCCTGGCCCAAAACAGCGCGTGCGAACCCTCCCGATCTGTCCTCTTTGCTGGACCAGACCTGAACAACCAGCGTTACATACACTTAGTCTAAGCTCGGCACCGCGACCATGTCGAAGCGGCACAGCTGGACCGTATCCGCATAGATGTTGTTGGTTAACAGATACTCATAACTGCCCGGTGCAAGTGCTTGCGGATTGAACGAGATTTCGTTGATCCCACCCTTCAAGCCGGATTCATACACGGTTTTGATCAGGTTGCCCCGGGTGTCAAACACGCGTGCGCGGTAGTCTCCGCGTTCTGGCGGAACCAATACGTAGAATGCGCAGCGTTCGGCAGT
This sequence comes from Flavobacteriales bacterium, assembly GCA_049594615.1. Lineage (GTDB taxonomy): Bacteria > Bacteroidota > Bacteroidia > Flavobacteriales_D > Sanyastnellaceae > CAXPZW01. Next base: position 35,360 of record JBMYJR010000011.1, on the reverse strand, counting down.
CAAGGCAAACCAAGTCGTGTCGCGCGGAAAGCTGTAATCCACGCCGTTGACAATGACGGGTTCTACCGATCCCGCGGGCGGCAGGTCCACTTGTTGGGCTTGGGCCAAGGGGTCGGTCTCGGGCTCAGGAGTGTTGCCACAGGCCACCAAGGCCAGGGCAAAAAATGCGAGAAGGAGGTGTTTCATGGTTGCGGTTATTCGGGGCAAGGGGACCAAAGCTACCCAGCACAATGAGAATATCCGAGGACCGGCCTAAAAAGCAGGCCTACAGAAAGGGCCAAACCGTATTGTGTAGAGGGAAACATACATCGTGGTTGAAGGTTGGCAAGAACCGAACCTCTGGCCTTGCTGTAGCAGGCTCAAGTTGTGCATTTGCCGCAGTACTGATCGGTTGACAAAAACAAAAACAGCCACCCGAAGGTGGCCGTTTTAAGCATCAAATTTGCGGTTCTTTTACGGACACGTCACACCAAATGAACCGAGGAGATCGAGCAGGTCGGGCGTTCCAATTTCGCCGTCGCCGTTCAGGTCTGCCGCGCAGTCGTCGCTGCAGGGTGCAAACGTGCACGAGTCGTCGTCCACCGTAGCGGTGGGGTCATAGTTTTCAGCATCGGCGTAGGTACAGCCGTAGCAGTCGTAGGTACACGAGCCGTCGTCACAACCTGCGAGTGGGTCGAAGTTGCACGCAAACGGATCGTTGCATCCACTGTAAGTACATAGGGTGTTGTCCCAACAGGCTTGCACGTCATAGTTGCAGGCACCGGGATCGCCACATCCGTTGATGCCCAAACAGCAGTTGTAGGCGCGCATGCAGATGTTGTCCCAGTTCGTGTTCACGCAATAAGGATCTGCAGCAATCACGGTTTCAATGCAAGATTGTACAGCAAGGTAGTAGCCTTCGGGCGCCTCGCACGCTTGGGTCACCGGACCGTCGCTCACGTTGTTGGGCAGGTACCAAAGGCCGTAGTCGCAGGAGCCGTCGTCACAAGTAGCGGCTGGGTCATAGTTGCAAGCATTAGGATCGGTACATCCGTCCGCGCTATTGATGGAGAACTGCTCGTCATAGAAGCCGCCGCCGCCCACCATGTGTCCAGAGGCGTCCAGGGTCAGGGTCCAGCTGACCTCAGTGGCAAACGAGCCTGCAACGAACACCAGTTGGAAACAGCCATCGTCCAAGCAAAGGGTCTCTGTTTCGGTACTTCCTGTGAGCATTTCGTAGGAGTCGATGATGGTGCCTTCGGCGTCGACCAGATTCAACACACCGCCGTTCCAACCGTCTCCGAAGGAATCGTTTTTGATCAGGGTGGCGCAGTTGGTGTAGCAGCAGCTGCCGTCGTCGCAAATGGCGATGGCCGAGTAGTTGCAAGCGGCCGGGTCGGTGCACGCGTAGTCGTCACCGCCGCCACCGATGGTGAAGGTGATCGCATCGGTGCTGCCACCGGTGGGATCCACGTCGGCATCGGTGCCGAGCAGGGTCCAGGCAATCTCGGTGGGGAAGGAGCCACCAGAAGTGTTGATCTGGAAATCGTAGCAACCCATCGCCAAGCAGGCCACGTCTACCCCAGCACTGCCGTCTTCCAAGGTTCCTGAAGCCACCACAGAGCCGTCGGCGGGGTCAATCACCTCCCAGAGGTTGTTGCTCCAACCGTCGCCAAAACTGTCAGTCATGTCAATGGTCAAGCAGTTGTCGTTACAACAGCTGCCGTTGTCGCAAATCGCGGTCGCTTCGTAGTTGCAGGCAGACGGATCGGTACATCCGGCGGTCTCGCCGCCATCGCCCACAATGAATTCGCCACTGAAGTTGCCGGTGCCCTCGTAGATCGTGTAGTCAATCCCGATGGGGATGAAGAACGGCGAGAAGCGGATTTCCCACTCGGCGGTTGGGTCTGTACACGTGATCTCAAAGGTGTAGCAGCCCGGTTCCATGCACCACTGATCAGTGTCGTTTATAAAGCTGTTGGTTCCGGTGATGATCTCGGTGCCGTCAGTGTTGTCGGTGATGCTGTAATCCATATCGTTTCCGCCAAAAATGCCATCCAGCTCCATGTCTACAGAGACGCATGTTCCGTAGCAACAGGAACCGTCGTCGCACCCCGCCGAAAGGTTCCAGTTGCAGGCCTGCGAGTCAGTACAGCCCGGGAAGGTGCACGAGCTGTCATTGATGGTCGCATCTGGATCATAGTTGCACGCCGCAGGGTCGGTGCAACCAGCGATATCTTCGACCACTTCCGCAAGCCACAATGCGTGGTCATTGCTTTGACCATATTGTCCGTACAGCCAAACTTCAGGGATAGACTGTCCTGGGCGCCAACTGCCACCGATGTAATCGCCCCAGCGATCCGGAGAGCCAGAGTTGGCACTAATGGGGGAGTCACCTGAGCGGATGCTGACAGAGGTGCCAAAGTTGAGGTCGCCATCCATATGCACGCAGCGGAATTCAGGGAAGGAGCCTGCAGAAACACGCAAAAAGCCGCACATAATGCCGTTATCCCAAGTCGCTGCATCGGTTGCCCAAGGAACTATCCAGGGATAGGCATAGTCCCAATTGTCTACGCCAAACTCTTCGATTTCGGTAGAACCAGTGTTAATATCCACTTTGACATACCTCAACTGGGCGAAGTTGGAGGTACCGCGTTCCACGGTATGGGCGAGATGTAAAATGCCGTCTCCACCATAGAACCCTGTTCGTATACGGTCACCGCCGGTACCCAAGAGATCGGTGGTGCCGTTTTGCGCTGCATCATTCGCACTGGTCCAAGATTCTGCGCTAACCGTAAAGCGTTGCAGGAGTGGGCTGTCTCCCACATTGCCTGTAACATTCCAGTAGTTGATGGACGCATTGTCATTGCCCATACTAGCACAGTAAATGCCGGGGCCATACTCTCCGAACGGGTACTGTAAGGGCTTCACCGTAAAGGCATTAGCGTCATCGACTTGCTCTACGTCTGGCCAATATTCCGTGCTGTATGCTCCGCCTGTGAAGGTATTGGAGATGTCCATCGCAAAGAGTGCAGTGGCTTGGTAAGAGTCGGAATTGGTGAACATATTACCCGAGATGAACAAATTTTCGGAGTGTCCTATGGAAGGATAGTCAAACCACCAAGATGAGAGCGACCCTGGGTTGGCGTCAATCTTGTAGTACCACCAGCCATCTAGGGGATTGTTACTCGCAGAAAATGCGATGTACATCTCAGTCAATGAGCTCGAGCTTCCGTGCAAAGCGAGTAAAATGAATTTGTCTTCCCCTGCGTGGTACAGGATTTTTGGATCGTAGATATTCGCCGTAGGGCCATTGGTCGCCCAAAAAGTGTCTTCTCCCTCTGAGTAGAGCACATTTCCTTGTTCGTCGAAGAACTCTACATGGGTGTTGTTTGAAGCAACGATGAATCCGGTATTGGATACAGCCGCACAACCGTCAGGCACGTTAGAAGCTCCGGCAGAATAGGTACTACCAACTTCGACATTGATCAGCGGTTGTATGGCTGAAGCAGTGCGCATTGCCGGGTTTTCGTCATCTGTGGTAGGGATAGCGCTTTGCTTGGAATGACCACCGCGATCATTGCGGTTCATATAACTGTTCTCACCACCAGTCTTCGCCACGGTTGTTACGCGAATTTCCCAAGGATCAACAACAGGATTTCTTGGATCACCAAACCCTTGCGTTACCCCGCTTGGACCGGTTTCAGGGGAGAGGACCCAGTCTAAACGACCCCCGTGGTTAGCGGCTTTTGATGAGTTAGAATGATTCATGTTCATTCCATCGGAGACGTGTTGGCCCCATGTAAGGCTACCAACCAAAAATGCCAGTGAGGTCAGAAAAAATCGGTATCGCATCGGTCAAATCATTGAATGAGTGTTCCGATAAGATGAAACTTCATTCTATCTATGACTAGAAAGTTTCGTCGGAAATTCGAATAGTCGCGACGAACTGTTGGCGCTATGCAGCTGCATGTTGAGCATTTCGGCCAATGAACCGTTTGTCTTGGTCAGCGATTGACCTCGACAAACTTAGTCTACTGCTGGCGGCGGTGTCTCCGACACGAAGCGTTTCCCGGCACTCAGTAATGGCTCAAGAATGACGTCGTTGGTAATGGCAGGTATTGTTTCACGCAGTGTTGCCACTACGCTTTGCAACTTTGAGCTTGTTGGGGTTGTTCCGCCCAGTTCAAACGCCTGTGCAGCAACCACCGCTTCAATGCCCAACAAAATCTCTAAGTGGTCTATGACTTGTTTGCATTTGACGGCTGCATTGGCGCCCATGCTCACGTGGTCCTCCTGTCCATTGGAGGAGTCGATGGTGTCCACACTTGCCGGTGTGCACAGTCCCTTGTTGCGCGAAACCACTGATGCAGCGGTGTACTGCGGAATCATGAACCCAGAGTTCAACCCGGGGTTCGGGGTCAAAAACGGCGGCAACCCTCGTTGTCCACTGATGAGTTTGTACACCCGTCGTTCCGAAATGCTCCCGAACTCGGCCAGGGCAATGGCGGCGTAATCCAGCACCAAGGCCAGGGGTTGGCCGTGGAAGTTCCCGGCAGAAATGATGCGGTCCTGCTCGGGGAAGATGGTCGGGTTGTCGGTCACCGCGTTGATTTCGGTCTCCACCACTTGGCGCGCGTGGCTCAGCGCATCGCGAGAGGCACCGTGCACCTGCGGCACGCAGCGGAAGCTGTACGGATCTTGCACGTGGGCTTTGGCACGGGCGATACGCGCGCTGCCTTCCAGCAGTTTGCGTATGCGGGCAGCCACGTGACGTTGGCCGGCATGGGGACGCACAGCGTGCACTTCATCGCTGAAGGGCTCAGGACGGCCGTCGAAGGCTTCCAAAGAGAGCGCCGCGAGTACGTCTGCCCAATCGGCCAAACGTGCAGCGCGCAGCAGGATGTGGGTGGCGTAGGCACTCATGAATTGAGTGCCGTTCAACAGGGCCAAGCCTTCCTTGGCGCCCAGCACAATCGGTTGCAAACCGGTGGCTTCCAAAGCCGATGCCGCTGGCATGCGTCGTCCGTTGTACCACACTTCACCTTCGCCCATCAGGCCCAAGGTCAGGTGTGCCAGCGGAGCCAAGTCGCCTGAGGCCCCCAAGGAGCCTTGTGTGTACACTACCGGTGAAATCCCTGTATTGAAGAAGGCCAACAGCTGTTTGACTGTGCCCACTTGCACCCCCGAGTGGCCTTGGCACAGGCCGATGGCCTTGAGCAGCAACATCAGGCGCACCAATTCAGGGTCGACCGTTTCGCCAGCGCCGCAAGCATGCGAGCGGACCAAGTTGACTTGCAGTTGGGCCATGTCTTCTGCGGCCACTTGCTTGTTGTGCAAGTCGCCAAAGCCGGTGTTTATGCCGTAAATGGGGTCGGAAGAACGGGCCATGCGCGCTTCCAAATAAGCGCGGCAGTGTTGGATGTGGGCCTCGGTGGCGTCCGCCAGAGTCAGTGGCTGGGGATCGCGCAATTGGGCCGACACTTGCTCAAGGGTCCAGGGAGCATCGTGACGCAATTCCATCGCGGGGTTGATTTTGGGCAGTTGCGAATCTACGGCTTTGCCGCCAAGGCTATGGCCGTGGCCAGTGCATTGGGTCCGTCGGCGATGGTTTGGTCCAGGGCCACTAGCACGGCAGTGCTCGCTTTGGACTTGTCCACAATCAGCCGCGTGGAGGGAATGCCCACCATCACTTTGCTGTAGGGCATCTCCAAATAGTAAGTGCCATGGTGAATGCCCCAAGCATAGACTGGTGGCTGTTCGCCTACGATCAAGGTGTTCGGGCGTTTGCGCAGGGCGGCCACCAGCAGTCCGGTCGCGCCGCGGTTGTCGCCGTCGGTGAGCACCACCACCTTGCCGTCAAACGCCAGATCGGGTTGCTCGGGGCCGCGCATCATGGACACCAAAAATTTCGGCTCCAACATTTTGGTGGACTGTGCATAGACGCGGTGAGTGATGTTGATGGTCGGTGATTTGTAAATGCTGTCGAGCAAGGGCTGGTCGGTCAGGTAGGAGAGCAGCTCACGCCCCACTTTGATGTGCCCATCGGCTGTGCCGCGAAGGTCAATCACCAACGAGGTACACCCACGATTTTTCACGGTTGAAAACACCGCGCCTATGGCTTGCTCGTAGGGGGTGCCACCGTTCTCCAGCTCTCGGTAATTTAGGGATGGCAGGGTCATGATGGCCACCTGCTCCTGCGATTCAAAACCGATGCGAGGCTGGGTACGCATGAAGTCCGAGGCCACATTGTACTCCGCTCCAGTAATGCCATCGACCACTTTCTGGGTACCGTCACCCAAGGTGAGGGTGTAGGTGTCAGGGCGTTCCCAAAAACTGGTGTGGTGCATGGCAAAGGCGTCTTCCAGCCATTCAGCTTGGGTGGATGCGGAGGTGTCTTGGACCGGGAGCAAGCCGCTGTTCAACGCCAAATACTGGTCCAAGGTCTTGCCTTGGATGGCCGTGATTTCCGTTCCGGGCACCAGTCCGGCGTCGTCGTCGTGCACCTGGTGAATCACCCACTTGCCGTTTTCTTGGCGTAGGTTGAATGGAGGGACGTTGACTGCGTTGTCCCACCATTGGCGGTAGTTGGGACTGTGTTCCCACAGGAAGGCCTGATCACCCAAGTCCACGGTCAACTGCACGATTTGAGAGAGCCATTGGCTGTAGCTCAGGGTGCCCTCGCCCGAGGCCACGCCGCGCATGTGGTCAAAACGCTGTTGCATGCGCGCTTTGGAACGCACGTCGTACAAGCCGGGGTAGAGTTCTTCCAAGGTTTCCTGCAGCACAGTCACCTCTTGGGCCAGCACATCTTTGGGGTAGTCGTGGTGGCCGGGCAGTTCCGGGTGATTGGCCACCGCAAGTGGTGGCAAGTTGGCGTTGTTGTCGGGTCCGGAGTCCGAACCGCAGGCACAAAGCAGCACGGTGGCGCAGGCAAACAAGGCGTATTTCATGCCTCCGAATGTACGGCAATCAGCCTGCGTGTCGCGCCTTCAAAACGGCTTCTACATCCTTGAGTTGGACGCCCATTTCGGCGGCCAGCACCAAGTAGTGGTAGAACAAGTCTGCGGATTCCTCCAGGAATTTCTTGCGGTTGGATTGCAGGGCTTCGATGACGGTTTCCACTGCTTCTTCTCCCACTTTTTACGCCACCTTGGCGATCCCTTTGCTGCGCAGTCGTGCGGTGTAGGAGTCGTCGGGACCGGCGTTTGATCGTTCGGCCACCACGTGCAATGTGTTGGAAATGTTCTCACTTTTGTTTGTACAGCACAAGGGTAAGTTCACCTCGGGTTTCCATTTTTTTTGAAATCCACTGCCAAAGAACGGGTGCGTACGGAGCCTCGGCTCACTATTTTTGGGACCCCAAATGCCCCCATTATGAACTTCCAACGTCTGGGCCTTTTGAGCGCAGGGCTTTTGATGTCCGTGCTTGCCGCCGCCCAAACACCTCAGATCGCCTTCGAGGAGTACGACCTGAAAAACGGAATGCACGTGATCCTTCACGAAGACCATTCCACCCCCATTGTGGCCGTGACCATCATGTACCACGTGGGTTCCAAAAACGAAGACCCCAACCGTACCGGCATGGCGCACTTTTTTGAGCACTTGCTGTTTGAAGGCTCCGAAAACATCGGTCGCGGCGAGTTCTCACGCTACGTGGAGAACGCGGGCGGTGTACTCAACGCCAACACCACCAACGACCGTACGTTCTACTACGAGCTGTTGCCTTCCAACCAACTCGAACTTGGCCTGTGGCTGGAGTCTGAGCGCATGCTGCATGCCAAGGTGGACATTGACGGCATCGAGACCCAACGCGAGGTCGTGAAAGAAGAAAAGCGCCTGCGCGTGGACAACCAACCGTACGGCAACCTGATTGCTGAGACCATGGACCGCGCATACTCCGAGCACCCCTACCGCTGGACTACCATCGGTAGCATGGAGCACTTGGACGCAGCTCAGGCCGAGGAATTCCAGGCCTTCTACAAGAAGTTCTACGTGCCCGACAACGCCACCCTCAGCATCGCGGGTGACATCGACGTGGCCGAGACCAAAAAGCTCATCCAAAAGTACTTTGGAGGCATCCCCACGGGCAAGGCCGACATTCCACGACCGGTCAACAATGAGCCGACCAACCCCGGCGAGGTACGCGACACGATCATGGGCGACGACCAACTGCCGCTCGTGCTTCAAGCCTACCGCATTCCGGAGATGGACTCCGAGGATTACTATGCAGTCGATATGCTCAACCGCATCTTATCGACCGGTGAGTCTTCACGTTTGAACCGCTCGCTGGTGCAAGACCAAGAGCTGGCCATGTTTGCCGGCGCCTTCAGCTTTGGGCTTGAAGATCCGGGTTTGACCCTGGGTTTTGTGATGTGCAACATGGGTGTGGATCCCTTGGATGTGGAACAAGCCTTCGATACAGAGGTCGAGCGCGTGCGCACCGAACTGGTGAGCGAGCGTGAATTTGAGAAGGTGCGCAACCAGATCGAAAACGACTTTGTGTCGAGCAACTCTCGCTTGGCGGGCATCGCCGAGAGCTTGGCCAACTACCACGTGTTCTACGGCAACACCAGCCTGATCAATTCCGAAATCGAAAAGTACATGGCCGTGACCCGCGATGATTTGCTTCGCGTGGCCCAGAAGTACTACGTGAACGACAACCGCGTGGTGCTCTACTTCCTGTACGACGAAAACACCAACGAGTAAGCACACAGCCATGACGTCTATTACACGCATTTCCTATACGATCCTGGCTGGAGCGGCTTTGCTCTTAGCCAGCTGTGCCCCCAAGGTGGACCGCTCGGTGGTTCCCGCTCCGGCACCCGCACCTGAGATTCAACTCGGGTCTTACGACACCTTCAATCTGGACAACGGGCTCAAGGTGATTGTGGTGCAGAACAACAAACTGCCCCGCGTATCCTTCCAACTTTTTGTGGACCACGGCCCCATTGCCGAGGGAAGCAAGGCCGGTGCTGCGAGCCTGGCTGGCGGACTGCTCAAGTCAGGAACCGCTACCAAGAGCAAGGCTGAAATCGATGAAACGGTAGATTTCATGGGCGCGTCGCTCTCTACTACCAGCTCAGGGGCGTTTGCCTCAGGCCTCAGCAAACACAAAGAGGATGTGATCGAACTTATGGCCGATGTGGTCCTGCGTCCGACCTTCCCCAGCGAAGAACTGGCCAAGGAGAAGCGCCGTACCATTTCGGGACTGACCTCGAGCAAGACCGATCCCAATACCATCTCATCCAACATCACCAGCGCGCTCAATTACGGCGATCACCCTTACGGCGAATTGGTGACCGAGAAAACCATTGAGGCCATCGATCAAGCCGATCTCAAGGCGTTCTACAACAGCTACTTCAAACCGAACATTTCTTACCTGACCATCGTGGGCGACATCACGTTGGCCGAGGCCGAAGACTTGGTGGACAAGCACTTTGGCACCTGGAAAGCAGGCGAGCAAGTGGACAAGCCCACCTGGCCCACTCCGCAAGCACCACGCACCACCGAGGTGGCGGTAGTTCCCTTGCCAGGAGCGGTGCAAAGCGTGATCGACGTGACTTTTCCTGTGGAGCTCAAGCCCGGGGACCAAGACGAGATCGCAGTGCGCGTGATGAACAACATTTTGGGCGGCGGTACCTTCTCGGGTCGCCTGTTCCAAAACCTGCGTGAAGACAAGGCCTTCACCTACGGCGCGTACTCGAGCCTGAGCTCAGATCCGCTGATCGGATCGTTCTCGGCCAACACCTCAGTACGAAATGAGGTGACCGACAGTGCTGTGGTGGAAATCATGTATGAGGTGCGTCGCATGATCAAAGATCCCGTGCCCGATAGCACCTTGCAGTTCATGAAAAATTGGATGACCGGTACGTTTGCCCTGGGCTTGGAGTCGCCGCAAACCATTGCGCGCTACGCTTTGAACATCGAGCGCTACGGCTTGCCCAAGGATTATTACCAGCGTTACCTCTCGCGCCTCAACGCAGTGACCAGCGCAGACCTGCAACGCGTGGCCAAGCGCTACCTCAAGCCCAACAACGCATACATCACTGTTGTGGGCTCCAAGGAAGACCTCGAAGGCAAACTTGACGCGTTTGGCACCGTGACCTTCTACGACATGTACGGCGGACCGTACACCGAGCGTCGTCCTGCTCCAGAAGGGGTGACCATCACCCAAGTGCTGGACGATTACGTGGATGCCATCGGAGGTGAACAAGCCTTGATGGAGGTAAGCTCCTACGTGGCTGTGGGCACCTTGGAAACATCGGGCATGAGCATGACCCTGACCAACAAGGTCAAGGGCAACACCATGATGAGCACCAAGGTGGAAATGATGGGCATGGTGGCCATGGAGCAAGTCTACAATGGCACCGCGGGCAAAGTGTCCCAAATGGGCCAGAGCATCCCCATGGACGAAAGCCAGCTGACCGACAGCAAGTACGAAGCGGATCTGCTCTTTGAAAAGCACCTCGGCGACTACGGCATTCACGCGGTGCTGTTGGGCCTGGAAGAAGTGGAAGAGCAAGACGTCTACGTGGTGGAATACACCTTCCCAGACGAAACCACGCGCATGGACTATTTCTCTGTAGAAACCGGTTTGCGCGTCCAGCGCTCATCCACCGATGCCCTGCCGGGAGGTGAGACCATCACTTCGGTGGTCAACTACAAGGACTACATAGAGGTGGACGGGGTCAAGTTTCCCAAAACCATGACAACCGTAGCCGGTCCGCAAACCATCACCATCACCTTTGATGAGGTGAAGCTGAATGTGAACCTCAAGGATTCCGAGTTTGACGTGAACTGATCCCCGGAATCTCCAACAAGATTGACACCGCCCGGTCCCATGGATCGGGCGGTTTTGTTTGTGGGTGACCCCTGTTGGGCGCCACACGCGAAGACTTTGAACGTCTTTGCGCAAAGCCCCAATCCTCCGCTGATCTGCGTTCAGCAATAAGCATGGGCGTCTTCCGTTTTAAGGGCGACTACAAACACAATGCACCCACGCCAACGTTTTTCTCTGCTGCTCTGCTTGGTGATTTCGCTTTCAACCGCCGCCCAAGATGATGGGGGGGTGCGCGTGGGATACGGATTCAATGTTGGAGTCAACCACAGCTTGCTCTCCTTGCAAACCACCGGGGTTATGGAGGATGGCGCCTCGCTGCGTACCGTTAACAAACCCGGATTGGATTTGGGGTTACAGGCTCAACTGGACTTGGGCGAATCCATACGGTTGCGTCCGGGGGTGAACTTGGCCTTTGTCAACCACAGCCTGCAGTACACCTATCCCGACGGCGCCTCTGTGGAATTTCAGATGCCCAATACCTACATCGAGGTGCCTTTTCACTTCATGTTTGCCCACCAGAACCTTACCCAGAACATTGCGGTGCTCTTTGGCATGCGCTACAGCCGTGCCCTGCAGCCTGAACTCAACCAAGCGTTGGGGTTGCAGGAGCGCTTCACCTCATTTGAAGTGGGGCTGGGAAAAGACTTCGACTTCGGACATTTCCATGTTTCGCCTGAGATCACCTACATCTTCGGCACCCAAAACCTCTACCGCTTCAGTACCTCGCCCGAATTGGATGGTGTCTTAGACCAACTCTTCCTCGACCGCATCGCCTTCCGCCTGGTCTTCCACAGCTAAAGGATCCTCAAGCCCCGTCCTTGCACGAAACACGTCTACTTGCCCTCATCTTACCTTCACAAAAAAAGCCGCAATAAGCGGCTTTTCATGTAAAAGGAAAGATCAGGCTTAAGCCGTGGCGCCCTCCAAAATTTGTTCCGCGTGGATTTTGCTTTTGACTTTGGTGATGACCTGCTGGATCGCGCCTTTTTCGTCGATCACAAAGGTGGTGCGGTGGGTGCCGTCGTAAATTTTTCCCATGAATTTCTTTTCACCCCAGACGCCGTATGCCTTCAAGAGTTGATGCTCGGTATCGGCAATGAGGGGGTAGGGGAGTTCGTGTTTGGCGATGAACTTCTGGTGCTTGGCCTCGCTGTCTTCGCTCACTCCAAGTACAGCGTAACCGGCCTTTTGCAGCTCAGCGTAGTGGTCGCGCAGGTTGCAGGCTTCCACAGTGCAGGTGGGGGTCATGTCGTGTGGATAGAAGAACAGGACCAGCTTTTGGCCTTTGAAATCACCGAGGGTGAGGGTGTTGCCGTTTTGGTCGGGTGCCGAGAAGTCAGGAGCGGGATCTCCGGGTTTGAGGTGGGTCATGATTCGAGCTTTGCAGATAAGAACAGGAGCGATGCTGTTTTTGTTGCGCCTACGAATGTGCACATTTGCAACCGACTGGTCGCGAAATAAATGGCACCCGCTCCGCGTTTGCACCACGAAACCCAAGACACACCTTGAAGGCAACAATGCTCTGGGCCCTGTTTTTGGCCCCTGTATCCATCCTGGCTCAACTCGGCGGCAGCACTTCGTTTGCAGCGCTGGACATCCCCTACGCTCCGCGCGCAGCCGCGCTCGGGGGTAACAACATTGCCGTGCGCGACGGCGACCTCAACCTGGCGTTGATGAACCCAGCGCTGCTGGACTCGCTTGCCCACCAACAACTCTCCATGGGTTATTTGGGGTACTTTGCCGGTTCGCGGGCCGGATATGCCAGTTACGGGCACCACGTGGACAGTTTGGCCACTTTTTCAGCCTCGGTTTCTTACTTGGGTTATGGCGACTTTGACCGCACCGATGAAACCGGCCAGGTCATCGGCAACTTCACGGCCAACGACTTCATTTTCTCGCTTTCGGGAGCGGTGCCCATCGATACGGCTTGGACGGTTGGGGCCTCTGCGAAGTTCATTTACAGTGCGGTGGACAGTTACTACTCTGCGGCTGCGGCCTTGGACTTGGGGGCCAGTTACTTCAATCCGGCCAAGCGCTTTTCGGCCGGTTTGGTGGTGCGCAACCTGGGGGTGCAGTTCAACACCTACTTCGAAGAGGTCAAGGAAGACCTGCCCTTCCAAATCCAATTGGGTATTGCCAAGCAGTTCAAGCACGCGCCGTTCCGCTTTACCATCGTGGCCGAGAACCTGCAAACCTGGGACCTGACCTATTCGGATCCCAATGCGCAGGTCATCATCGACCCCATCACAGGCGAGGTGATCGGAGACACCACTTGGGAGTTTGGCGACAGACTGATGCGCCACATGGTGTTTGGGACCGAGTTTTTGCTCGGCGACAACTTCCACGCGCGCATGGGTTACAACTATCGTCGCCGCCAGGAACTCAAGGTCAACGACAAACCCGGAACCGCTGGATTCTCGTGGGGATTTGGCATGCGCGTGAAGCGCTTTGACGTCAACTACACCCGGGCCACCTACAGCATTGCAGGGGCCACCAATCAGCTCTCGATCGCTACTGGATTCACCAATTGGTAAGGTGCGCACCCGTGCTTTCTGACGCGGATTACAGCCCTGTCTGATACCGGAGGGCACGCTGCGTTTGGCTATATTTGCACGGATCAAATCGAGCGCTTTGAACAACAAGATTAACATCGCCATCGACGGCTATTCGTCCTGTGGAAAGAGCACCATGGCCAAACAAGTGGCCAAGGAGCTCAACTACATCTACATTGACACCGGAGCGATGTACCGCGCGGTTGCCCTCCATGCCCTCCAACAAGGCGTGATCAAAGACGGTAAAGTGGACCGCGAAGCCTTGGTGAAGGCGCTCGACAGCGCCTACATCTCCTTCCGCTACAACAGCGATAAGCAATTGAGCGAGACCTACCTTAACGGTCAAAATGTGGAGTTGGAAATCCGTTCGCTGCAGGTCAGCAGCTACGTGAGCCAAGTGAGCGACGTGGTTGAGGTGCGCCAAAAGCTCGTACGCTTGCAACAGCGCATGGCCGAAAGCCGCGGAGTGGTGATGGACGGGCGCGACATTGGCACCGTGGTGTTGCCCGACGCCGAGCTCAAAATCTTTGTGACCGCCGACAGAAAGGTGCGTGCCCAGCGCCGTTATGACGAGCTCATGGCCAAAGGCATGTCGGTGACCCTCGAGGAGGTGGTCAACAACCTCAACATGCGCGATCACCTGGATTCTACGCGCGAAACTGATCCGTTGCGACAAGCCAAAGACGCCGTTGTGCTGGACAACACCAACCTCACCATGGAGGAGCAGTACGCCTTTGTACTCAACCTGGTGCGCAAGGAGCAGGAAAAAAAAACGGCTGAATTGACTGCTGCAGCCGAATAACCGGCACGGTTCCTGCGTTCACTTTCCCACCCAATCTGCGCTAACCGCTGTTGAAAACCGGTTTTTCGCATCCCTGTGTAGGGGACGTGTTGGGCTACCTTTGTTTGAGGAATCTGGAAGGCGTATGAAACAGCATTGGATCTGGTTGATGACGTTGGCAGTGGCCACCGCATTTTTCACCTGCAGCGCAGGCGTTAGGGGAGACGTGCCCCCGGTGGAGATCACCCCTCGAAAAGCCGCCATGCTGGAACGCCCCACGCCCTGGGCCGACTCTCTGATGGAAACCCTGACGCTGGACCAAATGATTGGCCAGCTGTTCATGATTCCGGCCTACTCCAATCAAGGCGTTGCCCACGAGAATGAGGTCCGTGCGTTGATCGACAATTACGAGGTAGGGGGATTGATTTTCATGCAAGGGTCTCCCCACAAGCAAGTCACCCTCACCAACGATTACCAGCAGCGCAGCAAGGTGCCGCTGCTCATTGCCATGGATGCCGAATGGGGCCCAGGCATGCGATTGGACAGCACCATTCGCTACCCGCGTCAAATGACCCTTGGGGCGGCCAACTCTCCAGGGTTGACTTACCAATTTGGGTTGGAATGCGCGCGTCAACTGCGTGCGCTTGGGGTACACGTGAATTTTGGTCCGGTGGTGGACGTCAACAACAACCCCAAGAATCCGGTGATCAACAACCGTTCGTTTGGTGAAAACCGCCAACGCGTGGCCGTGCTGGGTGATGCCTACGCCCGCGGTTTGCAAGACGGCCGTGTACTGGCCTGTGCCAAACACTTCCCCGGACACGGCGACACCGATGTGGACTCCCACAAAGACCTCCCTTACATCATGCACGACCGTGCCCGGCTCGACAGCTTGGAACTGTATCCGTTCCGCGAGTTGGCCAAGACCGGATTGGGGAGTGTGATGATTGCGCACCTGTATGTACCCGCGTTGGATTCCACTGCGCTCAAGCCGTCTACCCTCAGCGAAAAGATCGTTACTGATCTGCTGCGCGATAGCCTCGGGTTTGAAGGTCTGGTATTCACCGATGCCATGACCATGCAAGGGCTGGCCAAGTACTTTGAACCTGGTGAAATGCACGTCAAGGCGCTCGAGGCGGGCAACGATGTGTTGCTTTTTCCTGGCGATGTGAAGGTCGCTCTGGCTCGCATCAAACAGGCCATTGCCGACAGTGTGCTGACCAAAGAACGCATTGCCGAGCGTTGCCACCGCGTGCTCAAAACCAAGGAGTGGGCGGGCCTACACAACTGGGCGCCGCACCCGCTCGAAGGGCTGACCGAAGGGTTGAATGACTCGCGTGCTCAAGCCCTCGAACACCGTATTGCAGGCGAGGCGCTGACCGTCTTACGCAACCAGAATGACCTGCTTCCCCTTGGTCCGGACACGCTCAAATGGGCAACACTGACCATTGGAGGCGACGGCAAGAATGCGTTTGTGCGCACCGTTGACCGCCACCTAGACGCCGCGCACTTGGTGATGAGCCGCAACCCGGATTTCAGCACGCTCAAAAGCATGCAATCCAAGCTGGGCAAGTATGATGTGGTGCTGGCCGTATTTGAGAACACCAGCAACCGCGGAAGCAAGAACTACAACATCACCCAAGACGCCCTACGCATGCTGGCCGGCGTAGACGCACAGGTTGCCGTAGGCATCACCGCCAACCCGTATGCCCTGCGTAAACTGCGTGATTGGGAAAGCATTGATGCCGTGGTGGTGGCCTATCAGGACTCGGAAGCCACCCTGGAAGAACTCGCCGAAATGATGGTGGGTGCCCGCGGTGCACAAGGCCGCTTGCCGGTCACCATCAGCGCCAAGTATCCCGAAGGCTTTGGACTGGTGACCCAGCCCAACGGGCGTTTGTCTATGGGCTTTCCTGAGGACACCGGCATTGAAGCGACCCGCTTGGCGGCCATCGATACCATCGCTGTCGAAGGCATTGCCGAACAGGCCTTTCCCGGTTGCCGCGTATTGGTGGTCAAAGAAGGTACTGTCGTCTACGACAAGGCCTTTGGTCACCACACCTACGCAGGTAAAAAGCCCGTCACCCAAGAGACGGTATACGATTTGGCTTCCATCACTAAGGTGGCGGCTTCGACAGTATCGCTGATGGCGTTGCACGAGCAAGGCCAAGTCCACCCTGACTACAACTTGTGCGACTACCTCGCCATCCCGGATTCCAATGATCACTTCAACATGAACCTGCGCGAGATGCTGAGCCACACAGCGCGGTTGAAGCCGTGGATCCCGTTTTACTCCCAAACCCTGGTGTCCGGAGGACTGGACCCCTCGGTCTACAAGCGTCTGCCCAGCGACGGGTACACGGTATGCGTGGCCGATCAATGTTTCATCATGGACACCTATGTGGACAGCATGAAGCAGGTCATCCTGCAAAACGGCCTGCGCGAAAACCGGGACTACCGTTACTCGGATTTGGGGTACTACTTCGTCAAGGACATCATAGAGCAGCAAACCGGAACTGGCCTGGCGGACTATGCGTTGGATCACTATTACCGGCCGTTGGGCTTGCATTCGATGCGGTACAATCCGCTGGAGTACATGGACCGCGGAGTGATTGCACCCACCGAGGAAGACGGGTACTTCCGAGGCCAACTGATCCACGGATTTGTGCACGATCCCGGCGCAGCCATGATGGGCGGTGTGGGCGGTCACGCAGGTTTGTTTTCCAATGCTTGGGACTTGGCGGTGCTCATGCACATGCTCGAGCGTGGTGGTGACTATGCGGGCATGCAATTCCTCTCGCCCGAGACCATCTCGGAGTACACTACTTGTCATTTCTGCTACGAGGACAACCGCCGCGGCATTGGCTTTGACAAACCCACCTTGCAACTCAACGCAGGTCCCACCTGCAACGAGGCTTCCGCATCGAGCTTTGGCCACTCGGGCTTCACCGGCACGCTGACCTGGGCTGATCCTGAGCACGATTTGGTGTACGTGTTTCTGTCCAACCGCATCTACCCAGACGCGGCCAACCGCAAGCTCATCACCCTCGACATTCGCACGCGCATCCAAGAGGTGATCTACCAAGCGTACGGCATCCAACCCCGCCCAGAACGCCTTCCGAACCCGTGATGGAGAAGGAATATTGAACCGGAAGGAGCGATGCGTTATCTTTCCGTCTTCAACAACCCCTTGTCATGGATCAACCGACCCGACTTTTTGACTTCTTGCATTACCAGCTGGAGCACTTCCCATTGGACCTGTGCATGACCTCCCGTGTGGGCGGTCAGTGGAAAACCTACTCCACTCAAGAACTGGTAGATGCGGTCAATACCGCCAGCCGCGGACTGATCAAATTGGGGGTCCAGCCTGGAGACAAGGTGGCCCTGATCTCGCACAACAACCGCTGCGAGTGGAACATCATGGATTTGGCCATCCTCCAAGTGGGTGCCATCGACGTGCCGATCTACCCCACCATGACCGAGGAGGATTACGACTACATCCTCAACCATTCTGAATCGCGCTTTTGCTTTGTGTCCAACGACGAGTTGTACGACAAAGTGGCCAGCATCCGCAGCCAAGTGCCTGCACTGGAGGGCGTGTGGACCTTTGAACAATACGAAGGCCGCGACCACTGGTCTGCGCTGCTGGAACTGGGGGCGGATACCTCCACTCAAGACCAAGTCACCCAGCGTATGGCCAATGTGGACGGCGGCGATTTGGCTACCATCATTTACACCTCGGGCACCACTGGGCGTCCCAAAGGGGTGATGCTGCGTCACAGCAACATCGTGTCCAACGCGGTAGACAGCACCCCGCGTCTGCCGGACCGCGCACCGGGAACCTCACGTTGTTTGAGCTTCCTGCCGGTGTGTCACATCTTTGAGCGCATGCTGCACTACCTGTACATGTACAACGGGGTCAGCATTTACTTTGCCGATAGCCTGGAGACCATCAAGGAAGATTTGAATTATGCCAAGCCGCATGTGTTTACGGCTGTACCGCGCTTGCTCGAGAAGTTCTACGACGGCATTGTAGCCAAGGGGCAATCGGCCGGTGGCATCAAAGCCAAGCTGTTCATGTGGGCGGTGGCGCAAGCACTCAAATGGGAGCCGGACCGCCGCAATGGCAATGGGTACGAGCGCAAATTGCGTTTTGCTCGCAAGCTGGTGTTCAGCAAGGTGAAAGAGGCCCTTGGCCTGACCGAAATCGAGGCGGTGGCCTGCGGCTCAGCGGCGTTGCAGCCTCGCCTGGCGCGTTTCTTCAACGGGGCGGGCATTCCGGTATTTGAAGGCTACGGACTGACCGAGACCTCACCTGTGATCTCGGTGAACACCCTGAATCAACCCGGCATGCTCCGCGTGGGCAGCGTGGGTAAAGTCCTGGCCAACCAAGAAGTACGCATCGCTCAAGACGGTGAGATTCTGGTCAAAGGCCCTAACGTAATGACCGGGTATTTCAAGGACCAAGAGAAAACCGACGAGGTGCTCAAAGACGGTTGGTTCCACACCGGCGATATCGGTGTGGTGGAGGAAGGCTTCCTGCGCATCACCGACCGCAAGAAGGAAATGTTCAAGACCTCCGGAGGCAAGTACGTGGCTCCCCAGCTGCTGGAAAATGCCTTCAAGGAGTCGCGCTTTGTGGAACAGTGCATGGTCATCGGCGAGGGACAGAAGTTCCCTGCAGTGCTCATTGTACCGGCCTACGAGGCCTGTCAAGAATGGGCCAAACGCCACAATCACACCTACCCCGGCGACAGCGCCTGCCACACTGACAAGAACATCACCGACCGCATCTGGCGCGATATTCAGGCGGCCAACGAAGGCTTTGCTAAATGGGAGCAGGTCAAGCAAATGCGCGTTCTCGAACGCGTTTGGACCATCGAGGACGGCGAGTTGACGCCCACCTTGAAGCTCAAGCGTAAAATCATCAAGAAGAACTTCGCCGCGGCCATCGCCGACATCTACGGCGAGTAACCGATGGAATGGCTAGAAGCCCTGGACCGCGACCTGTTGCTCTGGCTCAACGGGTGGCATGCCCCGTGGATGGATCCGGTGATGTGGTTCTTTACCAAGGCCGCCGGATCCCTGCCGTGGTTTGTGGCCATTTTGGTGCTTTTACACAAGAAGTATGGGTGGCAAACCGCGCTTGCCGTGGCCGGAGGTACCGGTGTGGTGGTGCTTTTTTGTGACCGTGTTTCGGTCGAGCTCTTCAAGGAAGTGTTTCAGCGTTACCGCCCCTCGCGCAACCTCGAGATCGGAGACCTCCTGCATTTGCACATCGACGACAACGGCAACCCCTACACCGGAGGCTGGTACGGATTTGTGTCTTCACATGCCACCAACTTCTTTGGTATGGCCATGTACTTCTGGTTGTGGTTGCGCCCCGCCAAACGGTGGGTGGTGTTGATGCTGTTCAGTTGGGCCGCATTTGTGAGTTACACGCGCATCTACCTGGGCGTGCACTACCCCGGGGATATTGTTGCCGGAGCGCTTTTGGGCCTTGGGTTGGGTTGGCTTGCGCACCGGATTGTGCGCTGGGTGATTCGCCGCTTGAGTACCACCGATGTGGGCAAACCCTTGCCCGACAGTTGGACATGATTGCTAGCTTGTGCCCATGAATGTTTGGTTGGCTGTTTTCGTAGGAGGGGGGCTGGGCTCGGTAGCCCGGTACGGATTTACGCGTTTGTTTCCCTCAGGAACAGGGCAATTTCCATGGGCTACTTTGGCTGCCAACATCCTGGCCACTTTGCTGCTGGCGCTGATCATCGGCGGTTGGATGAAAGGATGGCTGCGTGACCAGCCGTTGGCGACCAAACTGTTGACCACCGGCTTCTGCGGAGGGTTCAGCACCTTTTCGACCTTCAGTGTGGAAAGTGCGCAGTTGGTCAAGTCCGGTCATTGGCCATGGGCCACGGTCAACATTGGGGTCAGCGTCCTCGCCTGCCTGGTTTTGTCGCTGGTGATCTTGCGCCAGGGGTAGGCAATACCGTTGGGCTTTCTACCTTTGCCTGCAAACCGACCTGCATGCGTTTTCCTGTTATTCTGGCGTCTGCCTTGTTGCTGACGGCTTGTGGCACCACCGATGTTGTCGTCGTCGAGAACGCTGTCCCGGCCACTCGTGTTGTCATCGGCGAAAACGCACCCGGGCGCACCGCGCCCAAACTGGTCGTGGGACTTGTGGTAGACCAAATGCGCTACGACTACCTCACGCGCTTTGCTGGAGACTTTGTGGAAGGCGGATTTAAACGCTTTGCTGCAGAAGGGTTTGTGTGCCACAACAACCACTACAGCTACGCACCCACCTACACGGGTCCAGGACACGCGGCCATTTACACCGGAACCACCCCGGCGGTCAACGGCGTGATCTCCAACAACTGGTTTGATAAGCGCACAGGTAAAACCGTGTATTGCGCCGGAGATTCTACCGTAACTGGCGTCGGCACCAGCGCAGCCGGCGGCAAAATGAGTCCCCATTACCTGCGCAGTTCAACGCTTTGCGAACAGGTGGAGTTGGCCACCAACGGACGGGGCAAAACCATTGGCATTTCCCTCAAGGACCGCGGGTCCATTTT
Organism: Flavobacteriales bacterium; assembly: GCA_049594615.1. Lineage (GTDB taxonomy): Bacteria > Bacteroidota > Bacteroidia > Flavobacteriales_D > Sanyastnellaceae > CAXPZW01. The sequence continues at coordinate 14,633 of JBMYJR010000011.1, read as the reverse complement.
GCCTGCAGGAGGCGGTGGCGATGCGGCCTATTGGATGGTCGGCGGCGACTGGGTCACCAGCAGCTGGTATGCCGATACACTGCCCGAATGGGTGAGTGCTTACAACGCCAACGGCAAAGTGGACGGTTGGATTGCCGGCGGATGGGACCTGCTCTTGGATCCCGAAGCGTACGACGAAAGCTTGCCAGACAACAACCCCTTCGAAGGCCCCTACTCCGGCCAACTGCGTCCCACTTTTCCGTACGATTTGAGCGCAGCTGCCGCGCAAAACGGCGGACGTGACATCATCAAAGCCACGCCCTACGGCAATACCGTCACCTTGGACTTTGCCAAGACCGCTGTGCGCATGGCGGGCCTCGGGCAAGACGCGCATGTGGATGTGTTGGCGGTGAGCTGTTCGTCAACGGACTACGTGGGCCACCGTGCAGGTCCAATGAGCCGAGAGGCGCAAGACACTTACCTGCGCCTCGACCGCGACTTGGCGGAATTCTTTGCGTTTTTGGACGGTGAAGTGGGAGCGGGCAACTACACGGTATTCCTCACTGCCGACCACGGCGCAGTGCAGGTGCCCAGCCATTTGGAAAGCCTAGGTATTGCCACCGGCTACTGGCAACCGGGCAACATGGTAGACTCCCTGAAAGTAGCCTTGAATGCGCGCTACGGGGAGGGCGAGTGGATTCGCAATTACAGCAACGAACAGGTGTACTTTGACTGCGCGCTGATGGATGCGCGCGGCGTGGACGTGCGCCAAGCAGAAATTTTCGCTGCGGACTTTATGCGCGATTTTGAAGGCGTGATGCAAGTGTACACAGGGTCGGCCTTGCGCGAGGGTGAATTTCAAGGGGACATTGCCAGCCGCATTCAACGGGGCTACCACCACCGCTTGAGCGGAGATGTGGTTGTTGTGCTTGAACCGGGTTGGTTGCAATACGGGCGTACGGGTACTTCTCACGGCTCGCCGTTTACTTACGACACCCATGTGCCCTTCAGCATGTTTGGGGCTGGGGTGATGCCCGGAGAAACTTTCCGTCAAACCCATGTGCGTGACATCGCTCCTACCGTCGCGGCCATCCTTGGGGTGCAGTCACCGACCGGGACTACCGGAACTATTGTACCCGAAGTGTTGGGCGAACGCTAGTCACGGACGATCGTCCAGGACCACATTTTCCGGGCGTTGATGCTTCCAGCGTTTGTGGGTCCAGAGCCAGTACTCGGGCCACTTGCGCACATCCTTTTCCAACATGCGCTGCACTGCGTGAATCACCTCGCCGTATTCGGCATCTTCGGGGCGATCCATGACCGGTTCGTACTCCACTTCGTAGTGGCCGCGTTTGACCTTGTGGATGCGGGCAAACAGGACCGGTGAACGGTGATCCCGGGCGTATTTCTCAGGGCCGTAGTAGCAGGCTGTCTCGCGCCCCAAGAAGTACATCCAGTAAGCCTTCTGCGGGTTGGCCGGGGATTGATCGATGGCGTATACGGTGGTTTTGACCGTGTCTTTGAGCCGCTTCATTTCCTTGCCCACCTCCTTGGTGGGGATCATCATCAGCCCAAACTTGCTGCGCGAATCCTTCATCTTCTTGTCGAAGAACGGGTTGCTGAGCCGTTTGTAGATACCCACCACCAGCGGATCCAAGGAGAGGCCGGCTTCCACCGCCCAGAGTTCCCAGTTGTTGAAGTGTCCCCCGCACATGACTGTAGAGATGCCTTGGCTGGCGTAGCGGTTGATGACCTCGGGGTTGCGCTCCACCATGCGTTTTCGCGCCTGTTTTTCGGTGATGCTGAAGTTCTTGAGGCTCTCCACGATCAGGTCGCAGAAGTGCTTGTAGAACTTGCGTTCGATGGCCACGCGTTCTCGGGGAGAGAGGTCTGGAAACGCGCCCGCGATGTTGGAGGCGACCACCTTGCGACGGTAGCCCACCACGCGGTAGACGATCAGGCGGGTGAGGTCCGACACTAAGTAGAGCAGCGGATAAGGGAGCAAGCTGATGGGCTTGATCACCAAGTAATAGAGCAGGGCACTTCCCATATCAGAGAGTTGCGGGGATTTGGAGGCCGTCGTAGGCCAGGTGAACATGGGGCGGGAGTTGAGGCACCAGATCGGCGTGCAGGCCCATCAAGTGGCTCAGGTGGGTCAGGTAGGCGGTTTCCACCTCGAGTTCTTCGATCAGAGCCAAGGCCTGGTCAAGGTTGAGGTGGGAAATGTGTTCTTCTTTGCGCAGGGCGTTGATGACCAAGGTCTTGCTGCCGCGGATTTTGGCTTTCTCCTCTTCGGAAATGGTTTTGGCGTCGGTGATGTAGGTGAAATCTCCCACACGGAAGCCCAGCACTGGCAGTTTATAGTGCATCACTTCCACCGGCTGAAAGCGGATGCCGTCCACCTCAAATGCGCGGGTGTCGATCTCGGTAAAGTCCAAACGGGGGACACCGGGGTATTTGACCTCGGCAAAGGCGTAGTGGAAATCGCGTTTGAGGGTCTCTTCCACGCGGGTGTTGCCGTAGATGCGCATGTCCCTTTTCATGGAAAAATTGTAAGCCCGAACGTCGTCCAACCCGGCCACGTGGTCTTTGTGTTCGTGGGTGAACAACACGGCTTCCAAGGTCTTCACCTGTGCGCGCAGCATTTGCTGGCGGAAATCCGGCCCGGCGTCGATCACGTAGTGTTTGTCGCCAAAGCTGAGCAGGACCGCGCAGCGCAGCCGCTTGTCGCGCGGATCAGTGGAGGTGCACACGGGGCAATCGCACGCGATCACGGGCACCCCTTGCGAGGTGCCGGTACCCAAAAAAGTGACGGTAAACGGTTGGCCTGCCATGTGCGGGCAAAGGTAGTAAGCTGGAGCAGCTGACCACTTTTGTTGGGCAGAATCGCGCCCGGCGTTGAGGCTTACGTAAGAAACTCTGTTAGTTTTGTTTTAAAGCAAACGAACCCCCTGTGGATCGCGTCATACTATCGTCCAAGCAAAAAGCCCTCCGGATCAATCTGAACCGGGACATCTACGGCACCTTCGCCGAAATCGGTGCAGGCCAAGAGGTGGTCCGCCACTTCTTCCAAGCGGGCGGTGCTTCGGGCACCATCGCCAAGGCCATGAGTGCCTACGACAAGGACTTCTCGGACGCCATTTACGGCAAGGAAGCCAAAGGCCGATACGTGTGTCGTCCGCGCTTGGTGCGCATGCTGCAGCATGAGTACAACCTTATGGAGGAGCGTTTGAGCCGCCAAGACCACCCTACCAAGTGCTTCTTTGCGTACGCCAACACCATCGCCACCATCAATTTCCAAAAGACCATTCAAGGCCACGGATGGATGGGAGTGAAGTTCCAAACCGCACCCGATCGCGCGCCTTCAACGGTGGTGATCCACGTGCGCTTCCACGAGAACGAGGCGGTGTTACAGCAGCTGACCTCCGGCATCCTCGGGGTGAATTTGCTGTACGGGTGTTTTTATTTCTACGACAAGCCGCGTGAGCTGCTGCTCTCGCTCTACGATAACCTGCAGCGCGATCAAATTGAGATCGACATGGTGGAAATGGACGGGCCAGACTTTGAGCACGTCGACAACCGCCTGATGAGCCTGCAGCTGGTGAAAAACGGCATGACCGACGCGGTGATCTTCTCGCCCGACGGCCGCAACCTGCAAGCCGCAGATGTGCTGTACAAGAAGAACATCCTGGCCATCCGCGGCTCCTTCCGCCCGGTGACCAAGGTGAACATCGATATGATCATGAAAGGCTTCCAGATGTTTGAAGCCGAAGAGAAGGTGGACCCCGAACGCGTACAAGTCCTCTTTGAGATCACCCTCAGCAACCTCAAGGCCGAAGGAGACATCGACGAGCAAGACTTCTTGGACCGCGCAGACATCCTTTGTTCGCTCGGCCAAACTGTGCTCATCTCGAATTACATGAAGTACTACAAGCTGGTAGAGTACTTCAGCCGCTATACCAAAAAACGCATGGGCATCATCATGGGCACAAACAACCTGCTCGATGTCTTCAACGAGAAGTACTACCGCGACCTCAATGGCGGGGTGCTTGAAGCCTTTGGTATCTTGTTCAGCCGTGACCTCAAGATCTACCTCTACCCCTGGCACGATCGAGAGACCGACGCACTGCTCACCACTAAAAACACCCCCATTCACCCACGCCTCAAGCCGCTCTTTGACTACCTGTTGTTCAACAAGCGCATGGTGGATATCGAGGATTACAACGAGGAAATCCTCGATGTCTATTCTCGTGAGGTGCTGCGCATGATCCGCTGCGGCGAATCCGGGTGGGAGGACATGGTGCCTACCTACGTCGATACCATCATCAAGGAGAACAAGCTCTTTGGGTACAAGCCCCCGGTGAAGACCGATGGGGAAGAGACGGTGCAGGGCTAGGGCTTGTTGTTCCCGTTTGATGTTGTCTTAGATCGACTGCTTTGCGCGCGCGCGAAGGCCCCACCTATAGGGGGGTGCAGAATCCCTCAACTGTAAAGTTTGGTTGACGTCTTTGAACTAGCCGGGAGTTACCCGTTTAGAAACGGATATACACGGGTATACGCGGCTTCATGACAGCGTAGACTGCCCACAATTATCCTGCAATTAGCAATGTATGCAGCGTTTAGCTGATGAGGATTTAGGCCAGTGTGCGCCCATGGCTCCAAAGCTTGTGTCCTGATCAATGGGTCTTTTTCTGGAGGTTGCGTTTGTCGGAATAGCGAATCAAGGCGACCAGCCGCGTTGGAGCCACACAGCCTATGAGCTCGTTCAAATCAAAGGCCGCCACAGGAAATGGCTATGCTCCGCTTTGGCCTTCACGCATCAGGCCTAAAGCCGCGCGTCCAACACCTCCTCGATGTTCTCCATCTTCTTCTCGTTGTAGAGGCCTTTGGTTTGGTAGACGATCTTGCCTTCCTCGTCCAATACAAAGAGGTAAGGCAGGTTCTTGTCATCCATGTCCAAGTCGGTCTTGTACGGTTCGAGGTCGCCTTTATAGAAGAGCAGGTGCGGGTAGAGGTCCTTGCGGTTGGACTCCTTCATTTTCTTCAGGGCCGGGCCATACGCGGTCTTCTTGGCACCGGTAAACATGGGCACAAACAAGAAGTTGATGTCGTACTGGCTGTCAAACATGCCGCGCTTGAGCACGAACTTGTCGTACATGGGCTGGTACCATGTCTTGAGCGTGCCTTCGGCCTTTTTGGAGTAGCTCATGCCCACAATGGTCACCTTGCCGCCGGTGTCGGCAGGGATGGTGAAGTTTTTGCCGTCGAGGGTTTCTCCGGTGAGGGCGGGGAAGACCTGGTCTTTGGCAGGGGCGAAAGTCAGCATGGCCGCCGCCAATAGTGCAAAGGTGAATTTCATGCGTGCAGGGTTTCTACTACAACGTCAAATCACAGGCCAAGTACGTCCACGCCTTGCTCAAACACGACATCCACCGGAATGCCTTCCGAGGACAGGCGGTCCAATTGTGATTGCAGCATGTTTCCGATAACAGCTTTGGTTTCCGAGATTTCTTTGACCTGAAGGTAGGCGCCGTCTCCTTGGAGCTCAATGATCATACGACTGAGGTCTTCCACGGCTTGGCCCATCTTCTCGGCGTCGACCGCGTAGGTTTGGGTGACATCGTCGTAGGTGAACGCTCCGGCTTCTTCAAAGAAGTTGAAGCGCAGCATGTTGGCCTTGCCATGGGCACTGGCCGCACCAAAGCGCACCGAGCGGAAGATGCCGGCCAAGAAGGTCACGTAGTTGTCCATCAACTCGCCTTCGGAGACTTCGTCCCATTCACGGAGTTTGGTCACCATCCACAGGCCCAAAATGTCGGCCTTCCCTTCTTCCAACCAGCTGGATTGCTCTTTGAGTGCATCGCGCACCGTGCCTTGGTCATTGATGGTGTTTTTGATGCCGAGTCCATGCGCCACCTCGTGGAACATGGTGTTGGAGAAGAAGGCATCAAAGGTGATGTGCTTCCGTTGGTCGGTGGCAATCAATACCTCGGCGATGGGCAGCAAGATCTTGTCATACTTGGCTTGCATGGCGTTTTTTAGCTGCGAGCGGCGGGTGCCGTACTGCTGCTGGAGGCCTTCGTCGTTGGGCAGGTTGACCGCAATGGTCTTGGAGCCCGAGTTGCAGTCACCGGCGTAGTAGATCACATCGTATGCGTTGAGCTGTGCGTTGCCACCGATGGCGTCTTGCTTGTACTTGGCGTCCACCGGGAGCTCCTCTTGCAGGCGGGGAAGCAGGGCTTTGTAGCGTTTGAGACGCTCGCTCCATGCCACGTCTTTGACCAGCACGTATGCCTCGTGTGCGGCCTTGTAGTTGTAGAGGTGATCCTCGTAGTTTTCAATGGGCCCCACAATGAAGTCCAGGACGTTGCTATCCATTTGCAACCACCCGACATCTGAAGGGTTGTAACGGTCGGTCCGCAATGACTTGGCGCGGGCTTCGAGGTAGATGGCAAATTCAGGATCGGCTTCCATGGCCAAGGCCGATGCTGAGTCGAGCAAAGCAGCGGCGCGTTCCACCTGCTCGGCAAAGTACTCGTGGTACCACACGCTTTTCAGAGTGCTGTCTTCGCGTACTACCATGGTGTAGAGTGAGGATTTGTTAGGATCATCCCAGGCTTCAAACTCTTCCTTGGTCATGTCTGCGGGGTAGTAGTTGGCACCCAGTGGCTTTTGATCAAAGCCGTCGATAAAGGGGGTGTTATCATCCAAGCGGTCCCAGGGGCCATAGTTCACCTCGGCAAATCGACGGAGCTTTTCGTCTTGGATGCCGGAGAGCAGCTCGTCCTTGTCACCGTATGCTTCAGCCCAGAACATCTCGTCCATGAGCCCGGCCACTTCAATCAAAATGGGAATGACCTGTTTGTGAGTTTCGTTGAGCGCCGACAAGTCTGTGGTCAATTGTACCGATGTGTAGATGTCGGCACGAGACTGGTCAAACCCATCTTTCCAGTTGAAGTGGTGATCGGGGATAGCGGCGGCATCGTCAGCGGGAGGTTTGTTGTCCATCATACAAGCGGACAGGCACAGGCCACACAAGGCGGCAAAAGCGAGGGAAAAGCGCATGGATTGAGGTTTGGGACGAAAATACAACGACGGATGAGTAGTGAAAAGTGAAAAGCGGGGGCTAGTGCAGGTGGAAGTGCAAGGGGTTCGTGCAGGGTTTTTTTACCAGGGGTGGGGTGAGGGTTGCGATTCATGTGCTCTGGACGACCGTATACAAAGTGTGGGGGTGGAGGTTTGGTGGGGTGGTTGTGGTGTGGGAAATTGGGGGGTCTGAGCGGCGGAGGCGGGGAAGGGGGCGGAGGGGGCCCCACTCGGGGATGCCCGGACGTTAGCAAGGAAATCGAATGAGAATCGGTCATGGACCCATCCAATCAATCCCGAACCGACACCCATTTCAAATCCAACATGTTCACCCCGTTGGTCTGCAGCCCTTCCACACGCTGCCCCACAAAGTGTGTCACCTGATCGTAGAACAGCGGAATCACAGGGCTGTCGGCGCGCACGAGTGAATCCATGCGTTGGTAGAGCGCGGTGCGTTCGGTGTCGGAAGTAGCTGCAATGGCTTGGTCGTACCATGCGTCAAACTGCGGGTTGGAGTAGTGGGTGTAGTTGGGACCGTTGGGTGCAAAATTACCCGAGTGAAACAGGCCCAAGAAGTTCTCGGCATCCGCATAGTCCGCCAGCCAGGATTTGCGGAAGACCAACGCCCGGGACTGGGCCACGTTTTCCCGGTGGGTGGCGCCTTGTTGGACGTCCACGGTGACCTGCAGTCCCAATCCGCGCCAGGCAAACTGGACAAATTCGCAGAGGTCTACGTAGTCGCTGGTGGTGGTAATGTCAATGGGGGGAATGCCCTGGCCCGAAGGATATCCCGCTTCAGCCAACAATGTTTTGGCAGCCTCCACGTCGTAGAGCACATCGCCTCCTGCATGGCCCGCCATGCCTTTGGGCACAAAACCGCCGTCTGCCGGAACCACGGCGTTGTTGCGAAGGTAACGTACCATTTCAGCACGGTTGATAGCCGTGCTCAAAGCTCGGCGCACCCGGGCGTCGTGCAGGGGGTGGCCTGAGGAGAGTTCCAAGGAATCGTCCACCAAAATCCCAAGGTAGTCCGTCTTTAGAAAGGGCGTGGTTTGCAGCTTGAGTCTGTCCTCAAAGGTGGGGGAGAGTTGGCCTTCGAACGTCAACAGCTCATCCTTGTATGCGGGATGCAGCCCACTCATAAAGTCGTATTCGCCCTTGAGCAAGCCGAGGTACTCCACGCTCATGTCGCGCACAAAGTCAATCTTGATGGCATCCAGGTAGGGCAGAGAGACTCCGGAAGCATCGCGCTGCCAGAAGTCCGGATGTTTGTGAAAGACCAGCGCCACGTCCTCCAACCAATGGGCAAACTGAAACGGACCGGTGCCCACCGGATGGCTGCGAAAGTCCGCTCCGTAATGGGCTACCGCTTCGGGACTCACCACGTTGCAGTACTGGGTAGCGAGCATGCCCAGAAATGGCGGGAAAGGTTGGCGCAAGTAGATGTTGAGCGTAGAGTCGTTCAAAGCCTCAAACCCGCCCCGGTCGGTGTCTACAGGTCCGAAGATCCACTTGCCCGGTGAGGCCACTTCAGGATCCAAGATGCGGTTGAAGCTGTACACCACGTCGCTGGCCACCAGTTTGCGCACTGGGCCGAGGTTGGGATCGGCGTGAAACAAGACGTCGTTTCTCAGATGAAAGGTGTACGTGCGTCCTGAATCGGAAACGTCCCATGCGCGGGCCAGCAGTGGCACCACTTCCAAGTCGGCATTGAGTTCTACCAGCCCGTCAAAGACCTGGTTGACTGCCCACATGTTTTCCAAGTTGCGTGCGTATGCCGGGTCGAGCGAGGAGATGCCTACGCTCTCATTGTAGTGAAATACGGATTTGCCCGCCTGATCGGCAGGGCCACCACAGCCCACAAAGGCCAAGGCTAACAACAAAAAAAGTCCCGGTGATTTCACCGGGACTAAAATATCGTTTGAAGCCGTTGTTCTCCTAGCGGTTACGCATCATCTGCGTGTTGCCGTCCATCACACTCCGCAAGAAACCCACCGATTCAGGGTTGTAGTAGCGGTCTGCCCGGGGCTCACCCAAGAGGGTAAACCGTTTCCAGTTGCCCACTTTGATGCCTTGCTCGTAGTAGCCGAGCGACTCCACCTGGCCGTTTCCGTAATAGAAGGTGAACTTGCCGTGCTCGAGCATATCGTCGCCGGTATTGAGGTACGCCCCTTCCATCTTGGTAGCGCCGGAAAGGTCTTGCACTTGCGCCCGAAACATACCGTTACCCGTGTCGGTCAAGGTCCGAACGTAAAGGGCTTCGTACTGGGGGCATTCCTCAAACATAGCGTTGAGGTAATCTTTCGAGGCATTGTCTTGGGCGAATACTGCCGAGGTCATTGCCAAGGCCGCCAGGAGTGTCATCAGTTGCTTCATACTATCTCAAGTGTTACATCCATGATTACGGAAATCACGAACGCTTGGTTTCGTTGGGTTGAATGATTTGCGATGAATTGATCATTCAGTGCGTTGTACATGTTCCTATACGGGAGAAACTCGTCTAGGGTTAAACTTTTTGAAGATTTTTTTTTCTGCGGGGTGAATGCCGGGTGAACCCGGGCCGGGTGGCTACCTTTGATCCCTGTCTTCCCGCTCAGCTTAAACACCGTCATGCGCCTGCTGTCTACACTGATTGTCCTGCTGCTCACCTCAGGACTACTTGCCCAAGATTCATACACCATCAGTGGAGTGATCCGCGATGCCGAAACCGGCGAAACCGTCCTTGGCGCCAGTATTTTTGACAAGGAGTCCGGCGCGGGCACCACCTCAAACCTCTATGGGTTTTATTCGCTGACCTTGCCAGAGGGGAGTTACAACTTGGTGTATTCTTTCATTGGGTATGTCTCTCGGGAGAAGCAAGTTGAACTTACTGCGGACCAGACCATCAATCTAGAACTGAGCACCAACACCATCGTCTCGGCTGCGGCAGAAGTGGTGGGCGAAAAAAATGCCAACACCGAGAGCACCGACATGGGTCGCGTGGAGTTGGAAGTGGAGAAGATCAAAAAGCTCCCTGCGCTGCTTGGTGAGGTGGACATTCTCAAGACCATCCAGTTTCTGCCAGGGGTGCAATCGGCCGGTGAGGGCAACAGCGGCTTTTACGTACGTGGAGGAGGTCCGGATCAAAACCTGGTGCTCTTGGACAACGCCATCGTGTACAACGTATCCCACTTGTTTGGCTTCTTCAGCGTCTTCAATGCCGATGCGGTCAAAAACATCGAGCTTATCAAAGGGGGCATGCCGGCCAACTACGGTGGACGGGTATCCTCGGTCTTGGACATCTCCCTGAAAGAAGGCAACTCCAAGAAGTTCTCGGGCGCCGGAGGCATTGGACTGATTTCTTCACGCCTGACATTGGAGGGACCCATTAAGAAGGATGTCAGCTCCTTTATTGTGAGTGGACGCCGCACCTACATTGATGTGCTTGCAAAGCCCTTCATCAATCCCGAAGCCGATCTCGCGGGATCATCCTACTTCTTTTACGACCTCAACACCAAGGTCAATTGGCGCTTGTCAGACAAGGACCAACTCTACCTCAGTGGCTACTTTGGACGCGACGTATTCACCTTTAGCAGTGCCTCGGCCGGGTTTGAGACGAGCATCCCTTGGGGGAACGCTACGGCATCCTTGCGTTGGAACCACCTGTTCAACGACAAGCTCTTCATGAACACCATCGCGACCTACTCGGACTACACCTTCCAGTTCAAGGCCGAGCAGGAGGACTTTTCGTTCGGTGTGGCATCCGGTATAGAGGACTGGAGTGCCAAGACCCAATTGAGCTGGTATCCCAATTTGCGCCACCAGGTCAAGGCGGGCGGCGAATACACCTTCCACCGATTCACTCCCAACAACGTGACCGCCAGTAGTGGCGAAGTGGAATTCGATACCGGCGATGCCGAACAGATCTTCAGCCACGAAGCCGCCCTGTTTGTGTTGGACGAATTTGACGTCACCGAGCGCTTCCGTATCAACGCAGGTTTGCGCTACAGCTTCTTTGCACACGTAGGGCCCTACACCAAGTACGTGCAAACCCAGGGCCAAGGCAACGCGCCCGGCAGCGTGGTGGAAACCATTGATTACACCTCAGGCGATGTCCTGCGCACGTACAACTTCTTGGAGCCACGCCTCTCCATGCGCTATACCCTCAACAGCCTGAGCTCGGTCAAAGCCGGCTACCAACAGAACTACCAATACTTGCACCTCACCAGTTTGTCTGCCACCTCGCTGCCCACGGACATTTGGATGCCTTCTACCGACCGCTTGGAGCCGCAATACGGCATCCAATACTCGGTGGGTTACTTCCGCAACACCCAAGACAACGTGTGGGAAGGGTCGATCGAATTGTACTACAAGGACCTCCAAAACCTGGTGGAATACAAAGAGGGCACCCGCCCCGAAGACAACGTGGCTGCCAACATCGATGCCAACCTCACCACTGGGGTAGGCTACAGCTACGGTGCAGAGTTTTTCCTCAAAAAGCGCTTGGGCGACCTCAACGGTTGGATTGGTTACACCTGGAGCAAGACCATGCGCACCTTCGAGGCCATCAACAACGGCAACGAATACCCGGCCCGTTTTGACCGCCGCCACGACCTGTCGATCATCCTCAACTACGACCTGAATGACAAGTGGCAATTCGGAACCGCGTTTGTGTACGCCACCGGCAACGCCATCACCTTGCCTGTGGAGCGTTACTTCTATGAGGGCTACATTGTGGACGTCTACGGCGAGCGCAACAGCTTCCGCATGGCGCCCTATCACCGCGTAGACCTCTCGGCCACCTACACTCCGGCCAAGCAAAAGGAAATCACCGACCCCGAAACCGGCGAGACCATCTTCGAAGACCGTCGCTTCGAGTCGTCGTGGGCCTTCAGCATCTACAATGTGTACAACCGCGCCAACCCCTATTTCATCTACTTTGGCAACGAAGGCCAGCTGAGCGAAGGCACCCTGCAGATCCAAGCCTACCAAGTGAGTCTCTTCCCCATCTTGCCTTCGGTCACCTGGAATTTCAAGTTCTGATCCACACGTGAAAGCGCTACAATACCTCAACAAGTACTTCTGGAAATACAAGTGGCGCATCCTGCTTGGGACCGTCTTTGTGGTGTGCAGCAACGTGTTTACCGTATATGCTCCTCAGGTGATCCGAGAGGCCGTCAACTTCCTGAACGAGACCTACTCCAGCTTCCAAGAAAATCCGGACGCCGAGCAAACCCTCGACTTGCCTGAGAGCCTGCAGTGGTTCATGGACCCCCAAGTGGCCAACGTCGACAACTTGGGCGGACTCATGCTGCGTGTTGCACTGGCATTGGGGCTGCTGTACATCGTGCTCTACTTTGTCAAAGGGGTGTTTTCTTTCCTCACGCGCCAGACCATCATTGTGATGAGCCGCCTGATCGAGTACGACCTCAAGAACGAGGTCTACGACCACTATCAGCGCTTGTCTATGGCCTTCTACAAGCGCAACAACACGGGCGACTTGATGAACCGCATCTCAGAGGATGTGTCCCGTGTACGCATGTATTTGGGCCCTGCGGTGATGTACACGATCAACCTGTTTGTGCTCCTTGTGATGGTGATCACCGTTATGCTGTACATCGATGCAGAACTGACCCTGTGGAGCCTGGCACCGCTGCCCTTCATGTCCATCAGCATTTACCTTGTAAGCAGCACCATCAACAAAAAGAGCGAGGCGGTACAAAAGCAGCAAAGCCACCTCAGTACCATGGTGCAGGAGAGCATCTCTGGTGTGCGCGTACTCAAGGCCTACAACCGCGAAACCGCTCAACAAGAGACCTTCGCCGACCAAAGCGACCTATACAAAGTCAAGCTCTTGGATTTGGTGAAGGTGGAAGCACTGTTCATGCCCATCATCGTACTGTTGGTAGGCTTGTCTACGATTTTGACCATCTACATCGGGGGCACCAAGGTGGTGGCCGGCGAATTGGAGATCGGGCAGATTTTCCAGTTCGTGTTCTACGTTAACCTGTTGACTTGGCCGTTTGCTTCTGTGGGTTGGGTGACCTCCCTGGTCCAAAAAGCCGAAGCCTCACAAAAGCGCATCAACGAATTCCTGCTCACCGATCCTGAGGTGGTCAACACCAATGAAGCGCCCCTGCAAGTGCACGGAGGCATCGCGTTTGATAACGTATCGTTTACGTATCCAGACAGTGGCATCGAGGCCTTGAAAAACGTCTCCTTCGAAATCCAACCCGGGGAGACCCTTGCAGTCATCGGACGCACCGGTAGCGGTAAAAGCACATTGGCCAACTTGGTGGCACGGCAGTACGACGTCACAGCGGGCCAAATCCGCGTGGATGGTGCGCCCATTCAAGACGTCAATTTGTACGACCTGCGCGCAGCCATGGGCTACGTGCCTCAGGACGTATTCTTGTTCTCAGACAGCATCTACAACAACATCAAGTTTGGGGTAGACGAGGCCAACGAAGCGCGCGTTGTACAGGCTGCCCAAGACGCCGATATTCACGAGAACATTCTGGGCTTCGCGAAGGGGTACCAAACCTTGCTGGGTGAGCGCGGCATCAACCTCTCGGGAGGGCAGAAGCAGCGCATCTCCATTGCCCGGGCCATCATCAAGAACCCCGACATCCTGATCTTTGATGATTGCCTCTCGGCGGTCGATACCGAAACCGAAGAGAAGATCCTCAGCGCCCTCAAGCGCATAATGGAAGGCAAGACGAGCATCATCATTGCCCACCGCGTGTCCACCATCAAGCACGCCGACCGCATCTTGGTGTTGGACCAAGGACGCGTGATCGAGCAAGGCACCCACCAGCAACTGGTGGACAGCGAAGGCACCTACGCCGACCTTTACCGCCAACAACTCGCTGAGGACCGCGCATAAAAAAACCGGGACACGCACGCATCCCGGTTTTTTCAAGCAATACCTCGCCGGTAAATCACGGACAAGGAAGTCCAAAAACGCCAATCAGGTCCAGCACGTCTGACGTATTGACTTGGCCGTCGCCGGTCAAGTCGCCTGGGCAAGATTCTGCACCAGCGACGCAACCAAAGTCGCCCAGGACGATCAGCAGGTCACCCACGCTGCGCAAACCGTCTCCGTCCAAGTCGCCGTAGCAAGGGGTACATGAAGAGTATTCGCACGAGCCGTTGTCGCACAGGGCGGTGACGTCGTAGTTGCAAGCAGTGTCATCGGTGCAGCCGTCGGGCAAGATGCACGAGCCGTTATCGATGGTTGCGGTGGCGTCGTAATTGCACGCGGTCATGTTGGTGCATCCTTCGCAGGTCAAGAACTCGCAACTGCCGTTGTCAATGGTGGCAGTGGCGTCGTAATTACACGCCATGGGGTCCAAACATCCCGCACAGGTGAAGTATTCGCAAGAACCGTCGTCGCAGTTGGCAGTGGCGTCGTAGTTGCACGCGCCCATGTCGGTACAGCCGTCGGGCAGGATGCAGCTCATGTCGTCGATGGTGGCAGTGGCGTCATAGTTACACGCAGTGGGGTCGGTACAGCCCGCGCAGCTCAAGAATTCACAGCTGCCGTCGTCGATGGTGACGGTAGCGTCGTAGTTGCATGCGCCCATGTC
>JBMYJR010000010.1:0-65202 GCA_049594615.1 Flavobacteriales bacterium | reverse complement strand
GGCCATAACATCACAGATTCGGGATAGCCAATGGCCGGGCCACTCGCTGCGAAGGAACACGCTCCTGGACCACAGTCATCACTGGTTGTGTTCACGAAGCTCAGGGTTAAGTCCTGCTCGGTCCAAACCTCGTTACATTCGATATCCTCGGGGACATTGCTGAGACTGAGCGTCAGAGACTGGCCTTGCAACTGAACAGCAAGGAACACTGCGAAGAACAAAGGGAATACAATTCTTAGAGTTAACTTATACATGCCTATTTGACCCGTTCGCTGCAGCTTTGGTTGCGTGGTGTCAAAGTTTGTAGTAAAGTCGTGTAGAAGCGTTTATACCCGGGTAGAAACGGGTCGATCCCGGCTCTTGTGCGGGCGGCTTCGAACGTTGTGCTAGGTGGTGCGCTGGCCACCAGGGCTTGGGGTACGCGTACGCCCAGTTCCTTAGTGTCAGTTCCCATGCGCTGGATTGACCTCCCTCTTCGAATCCCATTCTTTCCAAAACCTCGCCCCATTTACCCCCTCAGATCGCAGGTAAGTTCTACTTTGCGGCGACCCTACAAGAACAACTTATGAAACGTAGTTTTGCTCTCCTGTTTGGCGCCGGTGTATTTCTGGCAGCCTGTGAACCCGCCGGTGATGCGGTGGATACAACTTCCAACGACTCCAACATGCCCAACCCCCCTGTAGCCAAGAAAGTGGCCCACCCGATGGAAACCCACGGTGATGTGCGCCAAGACGACTACTACTGGATGCGTCTGAGCGACGAGCAAAAAGAGGCGTCAGATTCGGCCCGCGATGGCCAGACCCAAGACGTGCTCGACTACCTCAACGCCGAGAACGATTACAGCGACGCCATGCTGGCCCACACCGAAGGTTTGCAAGAGACCCTCTACACCGAAATGACAGGCCGGCTCAAGCAAAACGACGAGTCGTTGCCCTACCAACGCCGCGGCTACTGGTACTACTCGCGCTACGAGGAAGGCCAGGATTACCCGCTGATTTGCCGCAAGCAAGGCTCATTGGAAGCCGAAGAGCAGATCATGCTCAACGGACCTGAGATGGGAGCCGGCCTCGCATATTTCTCTTTAGGAGGGTCGTCGGTATCGACCAACAACAACCTGCTGGCCTACAGCACCGACACCCAGTCGCGCCGCCGCTACAACATTGAGTTCAAGAACCTGACCACTGGCGAGAAACTTCCCGATTACATCGAGAACACCACCGGCGGCATCACTTGGGCAGGCGACAACAAAACCGTCTTTTACACCCGCCGTGACGAGGAGACCTTGCGCGCATACCGCATTTACAAGCACGTGCTCGGCACCGATCCGGCATCGGATGAGCTGGTGTTCGAGGAAACCGACGAGACCTTCTCGTGCTTTGTGTATAAGACCAAGAGCGACGATTACCTGATCATCGGCTCCAGCCAAACCCTGTCCACCGAATACCGATTCTTGGACGCCAACACGCCCAATGGCGAGTGGAAAGTGATCCAACCCCGCCAGCGCGACCTCGAATACAGCGTATCGCACTACGGAGATGACTTTTACATCATCAGTAACCGCGACGGGGCATCCAACTTCCGCTTGGACAAGACCCCAGTGTCAAACCCCGGCATGGACAACTGGACCGAGGTGTTGCCCCACCGCGACAACGTCTTCCTTGAAGGCATCGAAATCTTCAAAGATTACCTGGTGGTGGATGAGCGCAAAGACGGTTTGAAGCAACTGCGCATCAAGAAGTGGGACGGCTCTGAGGACTACTACATGGAGTTCCCTGACAAAGCCTACAGCGCCGGCACCGCCTACAACCCTGAATTTGACAGCCCAACCCTGCGTTACTCGTATGTGGCCATGAACCGCCCGCGTGCAACCATCGACTACACGTTTGCCACCCGCGAACGGGAGGTCAAGAAGCAAGACGAAGTGATCGACGAGAATTTCTCGCCGGACAACTACATTTCAGACCGCATCATGGCCCCAGCCCGTGACGGTGTGGAGGTGCCCGTGAGTATCGTGTACCACAAGAACACCCCGAAGGATGGTTCGGCCCCGATCTTGGTATACGCCTACGGCAGCTACGGCAGCACCATGGACCCGTACTTCTCTATTGCACGTTTGAGCCTGCTTGACCGAGGTTTTGTGTTTGCCTTGGCGCACGTACGCGGCGGTCAAGAGATGGGCCGCCAGTGGTATGAAAACGGCAAGCTGCTCAACAAGAAGAACACCTTCACCGATTTCATTGACGTGAGCGAGCACTTGGTGGAGCAGAAATACGCCGCCGCAGACAAGGTCTTTGCCATGGGCGGAAGCGCCGGTGGCCTGCTGATGGGTGCCATCGTCAACATGCGCCCTGACATGTGGGCTGGTGTGGTGGCAGCTGTACCGTTTGTGGACGTGGTTACCACCATGCTGGACGAGACCATTCCACTGACCACCTTTGAGTGGGACGAGTGGGGTGATCCGCGCGAAAAGGAGTACTACGACTACATGAAGTCATACTCTCCCTACGACAACGTAGAGGCCAAGGACTACCCCAACATGCTGGTGACCACCGGTTACTGGGACAGCCAAGTGCAGTATTGGGAGCCCGCCAAGTGGGTGGCCTTGATGCGCGAGCTCAAAACCGACAACAACGCCTTGCTGATGACCTGCGACATGGAAGCGGGCCACGGCGGGGCCTCCGGGCGGCTGAAACGCTACAAAGAGACCGCCAAGGAATACGCGTTCATGCTGGATCTGGCCGGGGTCTCGGAGTGAGGATTATCCGGTTTCTGAGGTAGAATATGACGTCGAATGTCAGACAGTGTCTTTCAGACATTTCATGCGAGATTGGTAACTTTCATCAGTGATACGGCATTCGAGAGTAAGTTGCCCTTGGATGCGCCCAAACGAGACCTATGACCCACACCGACGAATGCAGAAGATGCAGTTATGGCTGGCTGGCTGTTTTTTTCACTGTTGCCCTTATTTCTTGTCAGAAAGACTTGGATGAGGTAAACGTTGACGATTGGAGGCCCATACTCGCCGTTCCAATCGCACACGCTTCTTTTGGAGTAAATGATGTGTTGACCGAATTGGATTCAACGGTTGTTCCCTTTGGCAATCAAGGTCAGTATGCACTGACTTATACCAAGGAGGTCTTTTCGTTGGACTTGGATTCCATTTTAACCTTGGAGCAACAAGAGATTTCACTGGGTCACACGTTGTCAGTGAGCGACGCTTCAGTTGTAGAAAGCGGCAGTGTGGTTGCTTTCCCTGTTACACTTGAATACGGCCTTGAGACGGAGCCAGCAGGCATTCGAGTAGACGAGGCTTTACTTCTAAGTGGAACGCTGAATATGGATGTGGACTTTGTGACAGAGGAGTTTTTGACAGCAACAGTGGTTATTCCGCAACTGCAGGATCCTGCAGGAAATCCGTATACGCTGGATGTCGATGCTTCGCTGGGGGATCTGGATGAAAATGTAGATCTGGCGGGGTATCGGATTTTACCAGATCATCCAGACGATCCCTATGACAACCAGGTTACTGTGGTTGCTGAAGTGCTGATTGAGAACAACCCCGATTATGTCTCACAGCCAGGCGACGGGTTTGATGTATTGGTGACGTTGACGGGATTGGAATTTCAACATGTGATCGGGGACTTTGGAAGCTTGGAAATAGCAGTTGAAACAGACAGCATTGAGGTGACTGTGATCGGTGATGCATTCGAAGTGGATGACTTCCGCTTTGATCAAATTTATGTTGACCTCAAGGTGACCAATAGTTTTGGCGTACCCGCCCTGCTTGATCTTGGGGATGTAGTAAGTGAGAATTTGGACACCGGTGAGCTGATATACTTGGAGGTTGATGAAACGTTTATGTTGGCCGGACAGGCCAGCTTGACCTCTGAGCCAGAAGAAGTGTTGTATACGCTGGACCACACCAACTCTAACCTGCTGGATCTAATCATCCCGGCACCCCAGCTTGCGAGGTTCTCAGGGCAGGCCACTGCCAACCCTGAAGGACCACCGCCCTTGGAAGCACCAAATTTCGTGACCAACCAGAGCAGCATCGATGTGGGCGTGGAGTTGACTTTGCCTCTGGCCGGATACATTCAAAATCTCAATGTGCTCGACACCATTGCTACGAGTTTGGATTTGGGCACCATTGACAATGTAGATTCGGTGGAATTCCGGCTGTACACGGCCAATACTTTTCCCTTCGGCGGAGAAGTGCAAGTGGTCTTTCTTGACACGAATTACCAAGCGTTAGACAGTTTGTTCTCAGCCCCTGAGTTCTTGATCGCTCCGGCGCTTGTAGATGCAGGTGGATTTCCGAACACCAGTGCAAGTGTCGAACACTTTGTGACCCTTGATCAAGAAAGGGTTGATGTGATCAGGGATACTGGACACCTCGTAATTCGAGGTGTCATGAACACGACCGACTCTGGCTCTGAGGCCATGGTTACGTTTGATGAATCCGCTGCCATTGAGGTCAAGCTCGGCGCGAAAATCTACGTCCGTGCAGAACTGTAAGCGCTTTTTGACTGGCCTGCTGGCGGTGTGCTTTGCATGCACCGCACAGGCCCAAATCGACGGGTTGGCTTTGCAATCGCAGGTGCCTACCGCATCGGTGACAGTAAACCCCGCGTTGGACACCCAAAACAACTGGCACATTTGGCTGCCGGGTTTGGGTGGTTTGTCCACCGCCGCTGGCCACTCGGCCTTCACGTTGAGTGACGCCTTGGATGGCAACTACCTTGACATTGAACGCGTGCTGGGCACACTTGACGGCACCAACCACTTGTGGACCGAAACCCGTGTGCCGGTGTTCCAAGGTGGGTTTCGTGTGCGCAACCTCTACTTCCGATTGGGTGCCGCCGCTGTGAGTGAATCGCGCTTGGCCTACCCTGGTGAGCTGCTGGAACTGGCCTGGAAAGGCAACGGCCACCCAGACTTGATCGGACGCCGTTTGAATTTTGATGGCTTTGGCGTGAATGCTAAGGGTTACACCGATGTGTACTTGGGAGCCACTGCCAATCTGATGGAAGGCCGCTTGAACATTGGTGGCAACGTGCACTTGCTCAATGGTATCGGCACCATTTACACCCAAAACAGCCGCTTTGGCCTCACCACCGACGCCGAGGACTATACCCTGACGGCCGACGGCGAGTTTGACTTGCTGGTAGGCGGTGCTGTGTTGTTGGACTCCAACGTCGTGGAGTTTGACGCGGCCAACATTGGCTCGGGCGTCAACCTCGGTTTGGCGGTGGACTTGGGGGCCTCGTTCAGCTTGGAAGATTGGACCTTGGATGCTTCGGTGATGAACCTTGGAGGCATCCGTTGGGAAGAAAATGCCACCCAATACACCCTCTCCGACGCCGAGTTCTCTTTTTCGGGTTTTGACTTGCAGGAGTTTATAGACAACCCCGATAGCACCGAGGCAGTGCTCAACACCGTTGTGGATTCACTCACCACTGTTTTCTCGGTGGACGAGACCCCAACCTCCTTCCGGACCCCAACCAGCGCACGCGTGCAAGTGACCGTGCGCCGCAGCCTGTGGGAAGGTGGCCAGGTCTATGCCGGATTCAACTCAGTGCGTCGCTTGGGCGAGCCGTTCAACGGGATGCACTTTGGGGCCTCGCACCAGTTTGGTCGCGTGTTGACCTTGCAAGCCGGTGCCCAATGGTTCGAAGGCGATCAAGTGTTGATCGGGGCAGGTTTTGCGCTGCGTGCGGGACCTGTACTGTTGTTTGCCCAATCGGGCAACATCCCAGGGCTGGTCCGACCTGAAAACCACAAAACGTGGCAAGGGTCCTTTGGCTTGGTATTGGCCTTTGGCCGTCCGAATGTGGGTGGAGAAGCTACAGGTGCGCGCTGATCAAAGCCGCGCAATCACGTCACGAATGTCTTCTTTTTCCACCACCAGGTGGTAGGCGTGTAGCCCTGCTTTCAGCGCCCCTTCCACGTGCTGAGGGGAGTCGTCGATGAACAGCGTGCGGCTGGGAGTCAAGCTGTGCCATTTACATACTTCCAGGTACGTCTCGGGGTGCGGTTTGCGCATGCCGATCTCGTTGGAGTAATGTGTTTTTTCGAACGCCGATTTGAAGTGGGCGAGCCCCACCGCGTCGTCCACCATGGGCTCAAAAGCCGCCACATGGATAGCATTGGTGTTGCTCAGCAGAAAACAGCGGAAACGGCCCTGCAGGCTGTGCAGCGCTTCCACGCGCCCAACGGGGATGCCCGTCAAAATCGCGTTCCATGCCCAGAGCACTTGTGCAGTGGTCAAGGTGCCGCCTGTGAGTTGGCGCAGCTCTTCCAGAAAATCAGCGTTGGAGATGGTGCCCACCTCCAGACGGTCGAACAAATCGTTTTGGTTGGCCTTGGAGTATAGCCCTTCAAAGTTCTGGACTCCTAGCGATTTGAATGCGCGTGCTGGAGCGGAGTAATCGATGTCGAACAGAACGCCACCAAAGTCAAAAATGATGGCATCGATTTCGGAGGGAAGGGGTTGGTGCACGGCAGGTGATTTGCCTGCGAAGATAGCCGGATCAGTGGCGCTTGAGCCAAGCTTTGGCGTTCTCAGAGGCCTTTACCTCTGCCAGGGCTTTACGCGCGGCTACTTTGTTGGTATAGCTGCCGTAGCACACCAAGTGCAGCCCGCGTGACTGGCCAAACACATAGGCGTCAAAGCCTTTGGCTTGGAGGGTGCCCACCAAACGGTCGGCGTTGGCTTTTTTGCTGAATGCGCCGCCCACCACGAAGTACACGTCCAAGTTGGAATTGGCCGGTGCGGGTGCAGGCGTTTCGGCAGCGGGTTCAGGAGTTGGCGTGTCAGCAGCTGTTTCAGCCGCGTTGAGCACCACGCGAATGCCGCCGGGGCTCATTTCGTTTACTTCGAAATCGAAGAAAATGCTGGCCAAACTGGGGTTGCTTTCCGCAATGGCAGCGATGCGGTTTTGATCGTCTGTGGCCGGGAAGACAATGTCCTCCTCGGGAAAGCGGGGTTGGAACTCAGAGGCTACCACCGGAGAGGGGGCATTGAGAAATCCAAACCTCTGGCCGTTGAGCGGCAAGGTGTCGCGCATGAAATACACACCGGCCGCCACCAAAGGCAGCGCTACTGCGGCCACCATCCAGCGACGCTTTTTGCGCGGTGCTTCGGGCGTACGTTCCACTTGAGCGGGAGTCGCTTCAGGGGAAGGGGTGAGCACGATCACCGGGGTCTCAGGCTCGGCTTCTGGCTCAGCGGCCACCTCCGTTTCCACCACTTCTGGCTCAGCGGCCATTGCAGCAGGGGTGTCCAGTGCAACCGAAGCAAGACCAAACGCATCCTTGAGGAAGTTTTGACCGGCTTCTGGCGTGAACTGTAACGTGCCCGCGGCGTCCGCATGAAAGGTGCCAATCCCCTCGAGCACCACGCGTTGGGTGCTGGCCAAGGCCATTTCCATCTCGGCCACCCGATGCTGGATGTGAGCCATGGCTTGGTCAAACGAAACGCCTTCTCTCCGCATGATTTCCTGAGCGATCAGCCCGTCGTTGGACACCAGGCGGCGGTTGAAGGTGAGCACCTTGGAAGGAGGTACAAGCGTTTGCTGCAGCGCATGGATATGCGCCGGACGGTAGCGGGTCAAAAAGCCGCCAAATTCCGGTATGATCACGCAATCGTGGTCATACAGTAGCGTACGCAAATGGGACTCCAAGGCCATGTGTCGTGGGGATTCGGACACGCTAATTTACGGGATTTTCAACTTCCGGGTTGCCGGTTGAGGGCTTCCAAATCTTCAGGGGTGTCCACGCCGTGTGCGGTATGTGCGGTTTCGGCAATGCGGATCTCGACTCCGTGCTCCAGCCAACGGAGTTGTTCCAACGACTCGGTGCGTTCGAGGTCTGAAGGCGCCAACGCTGCGATGGTTTCCAGCCCCGAACGCGAATAGCCGTACATGCCTAGGTGTAAAAAGCAATTTTCCGGGGCAACGCCGCCGCGGTCGAAGGGCACAATGCTGCGGGAGAAGTACAACGCACGCCCGTGCAGATCTTTGACCACTTTGACGCGGTTGGGATTGGCTGCTTCGGCGCGGGGCAAGGGTGTACACAACGTGGCCACAGGAGCCCCAGCGCGCAGCAATGCGGCCAGTTCAGCAATGGCTTCGGGGGACACAAAAGGTTCGTCGCCTTGGATGTTGATCACCGCCTCTACGGACGCATCCAACTGGTGGAGCGCCTCCAAGCAACGATCGGTGCCGGAGGGGTGGTCTTCGCGGGTCATGACGGCCCGGTGCCCAGCTGCGGTCACCGTTTCGTAAATGCCCGGGTGATCGGTGGCAACCACAACGTGCTCCAAGGCCGTGCTCGACAACGCCGATTCCAACGTGTGCAGGATCATGGGTTTGCCGCGCAGTTCGGCCAACGGTTTTCCAGGAAAGCGCGTGCTTCCATACCGGGCCGGGATGATGCCGACAATCTTCACAGGACAATCAGGTATTGGAGTACCACTTGCCGCGTGCTTTCAATGGCCAACGGACGAATGGCATACAGTCGGTTGAACAGGTTGTTGACCACCAGGGACACCTTGTGCTGATCTGCCACGTGGTAGCCTACGCGCAAGTCTACCACTGAGTCTCCACCAGAGGCGCGATCGGCTTGCCAAGAGGACACCCCAGGGAGATTGAAGTCTTCAATATCGAAGAAGGCTTGGTCTACGTTCTGTATGTACGAATTGAACCGGTAGCTGACCCCGACTTCGAAGGACTGGTAGTTGGCTTGCAGGTCCGCACGTACCACGTGGGGCATGCGGTACTTGAGCAGGTTGTTTTCGGTGAACGAACTGGTGCTACTGTAGGACAGGTCTTCCCCGGCATATACCGAGTCGGGGTACAGCGCACGTGGACGCGTGTAGGTGTATCCGGCCAATGCGGTGAATTCCACTTTGCCGATGGTACCGGTTCCCAAAATACTGGCGTCGACCCCAGCCACTTCGGCATCGGCGGTATTTACGCTTTTGAATCCAAACCCAAACAAGTCATCAACCAACGGAACACCCCATTGGTTGAAGGTGAATTCGATGAAGTTTTCGAAGCGCTGGTAGAACAGCGCGACATCGGCATATCCTTTGAATTCCCCGATTTGGAAGCCTTGCTTGAGGCCGACCTCAGCGTTGTAAGAGGTTTCACTACGCAGGTCTGGATTTGGATAGATCCCGACGCCCACAGCGGTTTGGATGAATTTTTCTGCAATGGAAGGGAAGCGGTAGCCCTGTCCAAAACTCGCGCGGAGGAAGGTGGCCTCTGCAGCTTGATAATTGGCCCCAGCGCGGAATACCGGGCGACCTTCTTGTTCGCCGTTGATGGTGAAGGACTCGTAACGCATCCCACCGGAAATGTTCCACAACCCGTGTTTCCAATCTGCTTGCAAGAACCCGGCGGTGTTGGAAGCCGTGTTGTTGCCGTCCGGATTGCCCCCGGTGAAGAGCTGGCCTCGGGCATCGGTGTACTGGCCCACCATTCCGGCGGTCAGCATCACTTCACCCAAGCCGCGTTGGATCTGGTAAGACCCGTAATACACATCCGAGAAGTTGCCTTGGTTGTTGTCGTTGTCGTTGTCTAGGCTTTGCCAGCGGCCGCGCAAGGCATGCCGGGTGCCATTCGGGCTTAAGTACTCTACAAACGGGTCGACGGTGCCCACCACTTGCTTGGTTCGTGTGGCAGCCCCTGTGTAGGTGCCAAAAATGCCTGTGCTGTCGTTTTCCCAGATCAGCGTGGATATCGACTCTCCTTTGAGCCAGTTGGTGTTGATGCCAAAGCTGAGTCCGGAGATCTTTGAGCTGGTGTAACGGGTGTTCACATTGATGCGCGCCCGATTCTCGCCATCATAGGTGTTGACTTCAAACGGATTGTAGCCTTCGGATGGAAGCGCCCCGCTCGTATCCAGAACAGGTCCTTTGTAACCGTCGTTTCCCAACAAACTCAGTCCCACGACCAAATCCAGCCGCCCGATTTTTCGGGCATGGAAGGCGTTGACGCCCGAGAGCATGTGGGTGTTGTCCCAGTACTTGGCCTCGGTGTTGGGGGGATCCGAATAAAAGCCGTGGTAGGTCTGGATGCGCGTGGTGGGCGTGTCGGTAGGTCGTGCGGTGCGTACGTTGATGACTCCGGAGAGCGCCGCACTTCCGTAGAGCACGCTGGATGCGCCTTTGATGACCTCCACTTGCTCCACGTTTTCCACCGGGAGGAATCCCCAGATCGGGCGTCCGGCATCTCCGGAGAGCAAGGGCAAGTCGTCCACCAACACCTGCACGCGGCTGCCTGCGCCAAAACTGTAGCCGCTTCCCCCGCGGATTTGCGGTTCGGAATCCACAATCACCACCCCGGGGGTTTGTTGCAGGGCTTCGTCCATATTGAGGGTGTTCTTGCCCTCTATGAGCCCAGGCTGCAGCACCTCCATGGATACGGTGAGCTCGGAAACGTCTTGTTCAAACTTGCCCGCGGAGACCACCGCTAGGCCCAATCGGTTGGTGGCGGGTTGCAGGGCAAATACCACAGGACGGGCGGGCAGCGCTTGTGGGTCAAAGGTACGGGTGAGGTCGTCGAATCCCAGGGCGGAAACCGTCAAGGCCAGTGCTGGTCGCTTGGGGTCGTAGGTCACTGAAAATAGGCCGTCGACGTCACTCACGGCTACAACACTGGAGTCTTGCGATACGGTAGCACCCACCACCGGGTCGCCTGTAGAAGCATCGCGCACTTCCCCTTTTAGGGTTTGCGCTGCCATCGCGGCAGGGAACAGCAAAACCGCCATCCACAAAGCCAAACGCACCATTAGTTCTGTCATAGAGGACAAGTATAAGCCAAAAGCTGATATGCCTTTTTTAGCCCCGTTCAAGGCTGGAATTTTGCCTCCATGGATGTCGAACTTACCGCACTACTAGCCCTGCAATTGCTGCCCGGCGCAGGCCCTGCTGCATGGACCCGAATACTGGAACTCTCAGGCACCGCTCACGCGTTCATCACCCACGGCTTTGGCCCCGAATTGGAAGCCCGGCTGACGGCTGTACAACGCGAGCGTTTTGGTCCTGCAGCGCGGCGCAAGGCTTGGCAGTATGCCCGATCTGAATTGGAGTTGGCCGAGGCCCAAGGTGTGCTCGCCTGGGGCCGACATCAAGACGCTTTTCCTGAACGTTTGCGCCAATGCAAAGATGCTCCGTTGGTGCTCTTCACCCGCGGCACGCCTACGTGGAACAGCAAAAAAGTACTGGCCGTGGTGGGCACCCGCCGGTGCAGCCAAAAGGGCTTGCGTTGGACCCAAAGCTTCGTGCGCAACTTGCCTCCCGGGGTGGTGGTGGTCAGCGGATTGGCGCTGGGTATCGACGGCGCCGTACACAGGGCTGCCTTGGAGCGTGGATTGGAAACCTGGGGCGTCCACGCTGCGGGATTGCACGCCGTTTCTCCACGCCAACATGCCCCGTTGGCCAACAACATGATCGCCTCAGGCGGGGCCGTAATCAGCGAGTGTCCGTTTGAGCAGACCCCAACTCCTGGGGCATTCCCAAGGCGCAACCGCATTGTCGCGGGATTGGTGGACGCGGTGGTGGTGGTGGAGTCTGCGATCAAAGGCGGCTCGCTCATCACTGCCCGGTTGGCCCACGGCTACGATCGGGAAGTGTATGCTGTGCCGGGACGCCCGGATGAAACCGTTGCGCAAGGCTGCCTGCAATTGCTGGTGCACCATGCGGCAGCTGTGGCCGTGGACGCAGGGCAAGTGGTTCGCGAATTAGGTTGGGGGACAGGCACCGTGCCTGCATCTCTGACTCCGGTGCCTGCGCATTTGAAAGACTTGCATGCGTGGTTGGCCCAGTTTGGTCCGGTGCACCGCGATGAGTTGTACATAAAAAGGCCCGGGTCGCAAACGACCGCGGGCCTGTTGGAGTTGGAATGTTTGGGTCGCGTCCGGGTGTTGCCCGGCACGCGTTACGAAGCCATTTGACGGGTAGCAGGGGTGTCCTGCGGGCGCACGGTCATGGGGTTGATGGACTGTAAGCCGGTTTCCACCAGGTGGAGGATGCGGTTGCAAGCGGCGGCTTTTTGCGCGGAGTCGGTCTCGTGCAGCAGGGCCGACATGGTGTCGTTGATCTGTTCGAGGAAGGACAGTTGGCCGTAGGGGGTGATCTGGTTGTAGAACCCTTGCAGCAGGTAGAAGCAGTTGTTCCATTTGCCTTGACCGATGGCGTTGCGCAATTCCCGCTCAAAGGCTTGGCCCTTGGCGTAAATCTTGGTCATCACGCGTTTGCGAAACTCAGTGTCATCGCTTGAGATGCGGAGGAGCAGGTGGAGATCAATCATAATCGATAGCCTTGTTTTCAATACCAAGGATAGTCGAGGAGCTTCGCCTACTTCGTGGTCAAGTGTCCTGCTCTCGTGTGAGAAATGGACTACATCTGGGGCTGGTTGAGCAGCGCTCGGATTTCAGAAAGGGCTTGGGCGCAGACTTCTTGTGCGCTCTCAAGCAGCGGTTGCCAACGGTCTTGCTCTTGCTTTTCGGCGGCGGTTTCAATCCCTTTGAAGAACTCGTAGCCTTTTTCAAAGCCGATGGTAAAGCAGGAAGACTTGAGCTTGTGTGCGAAGTAGCGGACTTGTTCTCCTCGCCCCTCACCGATGTGTCCGGCGAGCTGATCCAAATCCTTGGGGGTGTTGGCTTGGAATACATCCAGCACTTCCCGCACGAAGGATTCGTTGTTGCGTGAGATGGCACGCAGGGCGTTGAGGTTGATCAAGGATTGAGACATGTCTGCATTTGAATAACGGCAAAAATCGCCTCATTCCGCAGAACTCGCGTCACTTTCGGAATCCTTTTCTGTAAGATGAACATCTACATCGTTCGCTGGTAGTGCTTCACCATTTTCTGGTAGCATTTCGCCTTCCTGTGGCACGCGTCCACTGGCCAACCCATTCTGAATGAGGGAAATGGTCATCACCACCGAGGTCGCGATGATCACAAACAGCAGGATCCCTTGGTTGAATTCGGGGATGAACTGCTCGCTGTAGCTCCCTTGGATCTGGAAGTAGAGCAGGATGGTGATCAACCCACGCGGGGCCACATACAGAAGCGGAAAGAGGTCCTTCTTGTTGAACACCAGCAAGGCCAACAGGCGCACCACATACAGCGCCACGACCATCATCAGAGAATAGAATACGATGCCGATGTCCAGCAGCGAGCTGAGCACAATGGTGATCCCGAAAATCACAAAGAAAAAGGTGCGCACTACGAATGCAGTCTCCAGGGTCAACAGGTGAAATTCGTGGGTTACGCTGTGGATGCGGTCGAAGTCCACGAACCGTTGCAGCTTGCTGCGCCAGAAGAGTTTGGGGTTGTTCAGCATCAGGCCAAACACCAAGATCAACACCAGTGGAGACAAGTGCGCCAGCTTGCCAATTTGGTACAGCAGCAGCAAGCACGCAATGGTTAAGAACAGCTTCAGGTTGCCGGTGATGCGCTGCACAAGCCAAGACAGCGCGTAGCTTACCACGATGCTGAGCAGCAACGTGAGCGCGATGTTGGTCACCACGCTTCCGGCCACAGCTCCCCCGGTGGTGGAATCGGCGTTCCCGAGCAGCAGGTAGAAGAACATGATCCCCAGGATGTCCGAGAAGGTGGACTCGTAAATCATGAATTCTTTGGGGTCCTCGGCCAGCCCAGCCACGCTAGGGATGATGATGGCGCTGGACATGATCGAAAGCGGAATGGCGTAGGTAAAACACTTGACCCAAGCCGCGGCTCCTTCCGCAGCCGTGGCCTCGGGCAAAATGAACTGGTGGATGATCAGTGCTATGGCGCCAGAGCTGAGCAACAGGGCCACCAGTGCAGTCACAAAACTCTTCCAGATGATGGGCCATTTTTCCCGCGTGAGTTTGAGGTCTAGGGCGGCCTCCAACACAATGAAAATCAGACCAACAGTGCCCAAAAGTTCCAGCACCAGCCCCTCGTCTTCGGTATTGAGCCAAGGGATTTCAAGGCTGTCGAGGCCCTCTTTGATGAGGATGCCCATCAAAATCAGCAGCAGCACGCTTGGAATGTTGGTCTTGCGCGCGATGAGGTTGCAGATGTAGGACAGGATGATGATGACCGATGCGGTGATCACCAACCAGGGGGCATTGATGTCCAGCCCGGGATTGGCAGCGAGAAGCATGGATTAAAAGTCGTCGTCGGCGTTTTTGGCGTTGGCCTTGCGCTTGTTGGGTTGAGTTGTAGTTGGGACGGGTACAGCCGGAGAAGTCACGTTCGGCGCAAGTTTGACCAATTCAGCCGCGATTTGTGCGGCCACCTTCGGAAACTCGGTGCGGATCAAAGGTGCGATCCCTTTTTCTGTGCCGGCGTAAGTGCTGTACGCTGCACCTCCGGCCACGGTCTTGCCAGCCGGGTCAAAGATCGTGTAATGCACCTTGACGCGACGGTCCCAGTCTTGGCCCATCTCGGCTTCGTGTTGGCGCAACACGCGAATGTCTATTTCGTTGATGCACACCAGGTAATCGAACTGGGTTTGGGCCTGTATGCCGGCCACTGCAGAGTCGTTTCTGAGCACCAGTTGCATGAAGGTTTCGCCTTTGCCAAAGTAGGTGCGTAGCTGGCCTTGTTCCACGCGTGTTCCCGCATCGGGGCCGTCTTGTGAGGCGTCCAGCAGGGCTTTGATGCGCTGCAGACGCTCTGGGCTCTCCTGGGATTGTGGCACGGGCAGCTCTTGGTAACTCGCCTGCCCAAATAGCTGTTGGTAGCCTTCGCGGTGCTCGGTCAAGGGTTCGTGTACTTGGCCGGTGGCAAACGCCATGCATTGCTCGGCTACGGCGTCGGTCATGCTTTGGCGCAGGGTTTCGCGTATGTCTGCGAGTTCGCGGTTTTCACGGTTGACCAGCTCGCGGTCCAAGTCACAGATCAGCATGTCTGGGCGGCAGGGCAGCACGGCTACCTGGTCGTCGGTGAGCTGAAAGGGGAGCATGCCGGTAGAGTAGGTTTTGTCCTGCCCAAAGACCGAACTCGAAACCAGGACCACACAGGCCCAAACCAAGAAGTGTTTCATATGCCACATTGGACGTGTAATTTAGTCCACAACCACCCGGGGCCCTGCGCCGCCGGAGCTGAGTTTTGCAAACATGCCTGTGGAAGAGCCAACCCCAACCGCCCCCTTCGAAAACCCGGTACTCGACACCCGGGACTTGCCCCGCTTGGACCCCGACACCTTTGAAAGACTGCCTCCTCGTTTCCACCGCTTTCGGTTGTGGAGTTTGGTGATTGCCGCGTTGGTCACCTCGGCCGCTTGGCTGGTGCCATGGCTGATGTCCTTCACCGAATTGGAAGCATCCGACCCCATGGCTTTGCGCCGGCTGGCCATGGTGTTTGGCAGCAGTTGGACCCTGTTGTTTGGCCTATTGTTCTTGGAGGAATTCAAGGGCTTCCCGATGCGCGGCTATGTCCTGAGGGACAAGGACTTGACCTACCGCGCGGGTTGGATGTTCCGCAAGGTCACCACCATCCCTTTCAACCGCATCCAACACAGCGAAATCTCCCAAGGGCCGCTTGGGCGACTGTTTCGCCTCAACCGGTTGAAGATTTACACCGCTGGCGGCTCCACTTCCGATTTAAGTATCCCAGGGTTGGACCCTGAAGTGGCAGTGCGTCTGCGCGATTTTGTGAACGGCCAATCCCAGGACCATGCATGAGGCGTTCGCCGCACCCCGCCGCCAAGAGCTGTTGGGGCTGATCATTTTTTTTGTGGAGAACGTGCGCAAATTCGTGCGCGTGCTGTTTGGTCTGATCGCCGGTGCGGCCATCAGCCCCAAACTCTTCACCTACCTGTGGGTGGCGGTAATTGCTGGAGTGGTGATCAACGCCACGTTTTCGTGGTTGCAATACCGACGCTTTTTGTTCCATGTAGACGGTGATGCGCTGCGCATTACCAAAGGAGTCCTTGTTCGCGAAAACATCACCATTCCCTTTGATCGCATCCAAACTGTACACCTGCATCAAAACGTGGTCCAGCGCATTTTGTCGCTGACCGGAGTCAAGGTGGACACGGCGGGTTCTGGTAAAAAGGAGCTTCAAATCCACGCCCTCAAACGCGGCGAGGCCCAAGCCTTGCAGCGCATCCTCCAACACTACGCCTTGGCCGACGGTCGCCCCGTGTTTCCATCCCCCTCGGAGGAAGATCCTCAGACTGTGCCAGAAGCTCCTGCCGCACCCAGCGAAACGCTGGTAAAGTTGTCGCTAGGCAGGTTGTTGTTGGTGGGCTTGACCCAGAACCACATCCGCAATGGGTTGGTGGCGGTGGGTTTTTTGGTGGGTACCTACTCACAGTTCGACAATTGGGTCGAGCAGGCTATCGACCAAATCGACGAGGACACCTTGGCCCTGGCGCGTGCGTTTGTATTGGCCACGGTGTTGGTGGGAGTCCTGGTGTTTTTGGCCGCATCGGTCTTGTTTTCAATTGTTCAAGTGGTGCTGCGGTACTACGGGCTCAAGGCCTCGCTGAGCAGCCAATCGTTCACCGTGGTGGCCGGTTTGCTCAAACGCAACGAGCACACCATTCCTTTGCGAAAGGTGCAGTTCCTGGAGTGGCGGGGGAATTTCTTGCGGCGTATTCCGGGGTTTGAAACCTTGCGGATTGTGCAAGGCCGCAGCCAAGAGAATGTGCCGGGCGCCATGAACGTCAGCATTCCGGCAGTCTTCCCCGAACAAACCGTGCACATTGTGCAGCAGGTTTTCGAGGGCCAACACGAAGGGCCTACAGAGGTGTTGCTTCCGCACGGATATGCGCGTTACTTACGCTTTGGGTTTGTGCTATTGCCGCTGGTGTTTCCGTTGCTGATGGGTGGATTCAACCCTTGGCTGATCGGCTGCATGGTGGCTTACACTGCGCTGGCGTGGATGTGGACGGGCAAATACCACCGCAGCGTTTCGCTCGAAAGCAACGGACACGTGTTGGTGTACCAGCGCGGCTGGGCGTTTACTGTGCGCACGGTGATGCACGTGCACAAGCTTCAGCGCATTCAAATCCACCAGAACTTCCTTCACCGCCACCGCGGTGTGGCGCACGTGACGCTGTTTACAGCAGGGGGTTCACGCACGGTGCGTTACCTCTCCATCGACCAAGCCCGCGAACTCTACGACTATGCGCTGTACCGCGTGGAGTCATTCAAGGGCAGTTGGATGTAGCCTTCGGGCACAGTGTGGGAGACCATCGCCTGCAGTCGCAGGAAATTTCATGGCTCTTCGATGGGCAGGACAGGTTTTCCGACCCATGCGCGAACGTGGCCGATCTGATCGATAAACCTCGCGCATTGGCGGGGTCAGAAAAGCAACGAAGGGGCTACCTGAACCAGGCCCGGACCACATCCATACCGTTGGCGTAGAGCATCAAGCTCAGCAGCAAAACCATGCCCGCGATTTGGGCGCGCTCCAAGAACTTGTCAGACGGCTTGCGGCCGGTGATCATCTCTACCAGCAGGAACAACACGTGTCCTCCGTCGAGCGCGGGAATGGGCAGGATGTTCATGAAAGCCAATACTAGCGAGAGCCATGCGGTGCGGTCCCAGAACGTCTTCCAATTCCAATGCGCGTCAAAAATGCCACCAATGGTCCCGAACCCACCAATCTGCTGGATGCCTGATTTGGTGAACAGGAACTTCAGAGAGATCACGTAGTTCTGCAGCTCCTTTTTGGCGTGGGTGTAGCCGGCGCCAAAGGACTCCAGGAAGGAGTACTCTTTCTTATCGGTGTCGAAGAAGCGTGCCATTTTGGCCACTGGGCGGAAGCCCACTGTGCCGTCCGCGTCCGGGGTCATGGTAAGCTTGACCAGGTGGCCTTCGCGCATCACGCGCACTTCGATTTCCTGGCCGGCACACGCGACAATTTCTGGGCGGATGTCCCCGAAAAAGGGGCTGTTTACCTCATTGACGCCTACCACGCTGTCGCCCTTGAGCAATCCCGCCTCGGCAGCAATGCGCCCGACCACAACCGTGTCGATGACCGTAGGCACGCGCACCCCGAAGGGAGATTTGATGCCGCTGTCCAGCAGCAGCTGGCCAAAATCACCGGGCAGGTCAATCACCAGCTCTTTGCCGCCGCGTGTGACGGTCACGTTTTGCACGTCGTTCAGCAGCAGTTTGGGGCGAAAATCAGCCTCGGCCTCTTGCCGCACGCCGTCGATGGCAATCAGGTTGTCGCCTTCTTGGAAGCCGTACTTCTCTTTCAAGGTGTCGTGGAAGTGCAGGCCGTAGGTGACGTTTTCAGGCTTCACATAATCGGTTCCCCAAACGCCAAGCACCATGGAGAAGATCAGGAAGCCCAGAATCAAATTCACCACAACGCCGCCCACCATAATGATCAGGCGTTGCCAGGCTGGCTTGCTGCGGAACTCCCAAGGCTGTGGTTCTTGGGCCATCTGCTCCTTGTCCATGGATTCGTCCACCATGCCGGAGATCTTCACGTACCCGCCCAGCGGCAGCCAGCCGATGCCATACTCGGTTTCGCCGCGTTGGACTTTGAACAGGCTGAACCACGGGTTGAAGAACAAGTAGAACTTCTCAACTCGGGTCTTGAACAGTTTGGCGGGGATGAAGTGCCCCAGCTCGTGCAGCACTACCAAAATGGAGAGGCTGAGGATGAGTTGGGCGGCTTTGATAAGAATGTCCATGTTCAGCGTTGCAATAAGCGCGCGTAAAAGTACGGCATTGCAGTGGGGCGGGAGGAAAGCGCGGCGGGGTTTTGGGGTTGGGAGTGTTAAGGAAGGCAAATAGAAGAGTGGTTGGCGGAAGTGCAGGGGGGTTGGTGCAAGGGTTGAGTGGAAGGCTGGGGTTGAGGGAACCTTGGTGGGGTTGGGTTGTTCTTCTGGGGTAAAGAAATAAGCGTGCAAGCACAACCTCCTGTATACATCATTGGCGCTGGGGTCAGCGGTTTGATTGCGGCTTTTGAGTTGGAGCAGACCGGCCACCGCGTTGTTGTGCTTGAGAGATCGGGCGTGGTGGGCGGGCGCGTGAAAACCGTGCAGGCCGGTGGGTTCGACTTGGATGTGGGGTTCCAAGTGTTGTTGAGTGCCTATCCGTTGGCGCAGCGGTACCTGGACATGGAGGCGCTCAACCTGCGTCAGCTGGCTTCTGGAGCGTTGGTATACGCCGGTGGGACTGCGCATTTGATTGGAGATCCCCTGCGCGATTGGAAGGCGCTGTTGCCCACGCTTTTAGCTGGAGTGGGCTCGATTGGCGACAAGCTGAAGATTCTGAAGCTGAACAAGCGCATGAAGGCCAAGTCCATCGATGCCATTTTCATGTCTTCGGAAACCACCACCAGGCAGTATTTGAAGGACTTCGGATTCTCCCCTCGCATCATCAACCGCTTTTTTATGCCTTTCCTTTCGGGGATATTCTTGGAGCCTGATTTGCGCACCTCCAGCCGCATGTTTGAGTTCGTGTACAAGATGTTTGGGGAAGGCTACGCGACCATTCCCGAGGGCGGTATCGGCGCCATTTCCAACCAACTCAAAGCCAAGCTTTCGCGCACGGAATTCCGCTTCAACACCGAGGTTTCGGGCGTCACCAGTGACCATATCCAACTCGCTTCAGGAGAAAGCATACCGCACGAAGGGGTGATCATCGCGGCACCACCCGCACCGCTGCTTGAAGGATTCAAAGGCGAGCCTACTTCATGGAAATCCTGCATGTGCGTCTACTTCGAGGTGGACCGCACCAACATCCCCTATGAGACCATTGCCCTGCTTGCCGAACCCCGGCAACTGTCCAACAACCTCTACGCGTACACGGATATCGCTTCGGGCAAAACCGTGCTTTCGGTCACCACACTGAAATACGCCGGCAAGCCCGATCAAGAAGTCATCGGGACCATCGAGAAGGAAATCAAACGCTTTGCTGGCGTGAAGCGGGCCACCTTCCTCCACCATTTCCTCATCCCCCAAGCCCTTCCCGACCGCACAGATTTGCTTATGACCACTGCACCCGAGGACTTCTTGGTGCAAGACAAGGTGGTGCTCGCAGGCGACCATTTGCTCAACGGATCCTTGAACGCGGCCATGGAATCGGGGTATCTTGCGGCCCAAGCCCTGCAGCAGCAGCGGCAATCCGCACCGCATTGATTCCAAGCAAATCTGTCCATAGACTTTTCGGGGTGAGCCTACTGCTCGCCCTGCTCCTCGTGGGTGTTTCCTGGCGCAGGTCGGCCCCCATCGACCCGGGGAACGATCCGAATTTTTCCATCGTTGCCCACCAAGATGCGGGCTTGCGCAACTACAACCGCAAAGTGGTGGTCTTTGGCGTGGATGTGTATGCCGTGGCCAAGGTGGAGGACGCCAAACTGTTGCACGCGGCCAACGTCTTGGCCCAATACCTAGACAACGACGAAGACGGCGAGGTGGACGATCCCAACGTGCTGGAAAAACTGCATGAAAACAAGGCCTACCTCGTGCTCTGGAACTCCCGAAGGGACCTGCTGGGCAGCTTTGTGAAAGGCCGCATGGGCCAAGACTTGGGGCGCGATGAAACTGTGCCAGATTACGTGTCACGCGGCAAAACCGGACGCTTTGACGCATCGCTGGAAGAAGTGCTGCATCTGGTCCATTACGCCGGGCTATCTCAGGCATACCCCCAAGTGTTTGGGCAGGTTGAAGGGTCGGAATTGGCCCGTGCGATGGATCGTGCTCGTGGCGGGCATTTTGAGCGCATCCCTAAGGAATATCCGCAGGACGCTTGGTACACCTACACCGATAAAACCTGCGACTACGCCTCCTGCCAAACCATCGAATACCTCTATTGGGCCCTCACTTCGATGATCGGTGCGCAAGCGAACCGCTTGGAGGAAATCGGTGACGAATGGCGGCTCAACACCCGAGGTAAAGTAGCGGCCACCGACACATCCATCTACCGTCTGTTGACCGATCCGAGGTATCCCATGCCAAGGGTGACCCCAGATGGGTCGTACCGCCACTGATCTTGGCTTGTGATGGGGACATGATGTGGTATTGTCCACCATTGCTTGGCTGAAAAACCGCGGCATTGCTTCGCAGCAAGGGCGCCGTCCCCTAGATTTGACTACGGTTGCACCGGCAATCGCCCCCAATTTTGCACGTAACCCCGAACCCATGCTGACCTACCTCGTTTTGGCCGTCGCCTTCTTGCTTGCCTTGCTGGCGACCCATTTACGGACCCTCGAACAGAAAAAAGCCGAGCCTCATTCGGGTTCGTTGCGCGCGATAGGGTTGCTCATGTTGGGCGTGGTGGTCCTGTTGGCCGCTGGACTTTGGGGCATGTTCCAAGAAGGGGAAAACGACACCCTGAGTGGTCAATCGGGGACAAATACCCCTGCTGAATCCCTCGCCAAACCCAAGCGGGAATACAACGTATCGGCGGTGCTGTTCCAACAACACGCTGCAGAATACCAGGCGTTGTGCTACCAAGCCTTCAACTTGGCTTCTGAACGCGTTACGCAGGCAGGCTCGACCTCTGGAAAGCCCCTTGCGGTGATCACCGACATTGACGAAACCGCTTTGGACAACAGCCCGTACAGCGGCATGCAAATCTTGGAAGACGAGGAATTCACCAAAGAAGCCTGGAAGGAGTGGGGCATGCAGCAATCGGCCCAACCGGTGCCAGGTGCTGTGGACTTTTTCAACCTTGCAGACTCCCTCGGGGTGGAGGTCTTTTACATCTCCAACCGCTATCAAAATCAGTTGGATGAAACCGTAGCGAACCTGCAACAAAAGGGCTTTCCCAACGCAGATACTGACCACGTTTTCCTCAAAACCGACACCAGCGAAAAACAAGCCCGTCGCGACCGCGTGTTGGCGGACTACGAAGTGGTGCTTTACTTGGGCGATAACCTTTCTGATTTTTCGCAGGTGTTTGACGGTCAATCGACCGCAGTACGAGGCCAGTTTGCAGCATCGCTGAAAAAGGAGTTTGGAGACCAGTTCATCGTCCTGCCCAATGCCATGTACGGCGACTGGGAGTCCAAAGGCATTTACGAAGGCAGCCGCGCTTGGACCGCTGCGCAGAAGGACTCCTTGCGTTTAGCGAAGATCCAGTCATACAAGTAAAGCGCACGGTCAACATCGGAGGGGGCATCTACACCCGGGCTACCGCAGGCGAGAAAAAGCAAAAAGACCAGGGGAGCTTTTCGCAGCGCGTCAACACTTCCTCTAAAACCCCGAGCGCCTGTTCAAAGAATCTGTGACTGCCACACGCCAAGGGCTAGGTGCGCGTTACCTTTGTGCAAGGAATTCCAGTTCATGGCCAAGAAACCCACCCGCAAGCCGGCTGCATCCGGCAAAAAGAAGAACACCAAGAAGGCAGCTCCGTCCCACAAAAAGTGGGTGCGCCTGTTTTGGGTGTTTGCCTGTATGCCTGTGCTCGCGCTGACCGCGCTGCTGCTGATTGCCCGTTTTGGCGCCCTGCCCAACACTGAGGAGTTGGCCAACCCCAAAACCAATCTTGCCACCGAGGTCGTCACCGCCGACAACAAAGTCATCGGCCGTTATTACAAAGAGAACCGCTCGGACATCAAGTTCGAAAACTTGCCTTTGCACTTGGTTGACGCACTGATTGCGACCGAGGACGCGCGCTACCGTGAGCATTCCGGCATCGATTTCCGTGGACTTGCCCGTGCGGTTGCCAAAATGGGCAAAGGGGGCGGGGGAAGTACCATCTCCCAACAGCTGGCCAAGCTGCTGTTCACCGGCGATTTCGAAAACATCTCCAAGCTTGAGCGTGCTGCGCTTCAAAAACCGCGTGAGTGGATCATTGCCACCCGTTTGGAGAAGCAGTACACCAAAAACGAGATCATCACCCTGTACCTCAACCGGGTGGATTTCCTATACCAAGCGGTGGGCATCAAGAGTGCTGCTGGCGTATACTTCAACAAACCAGTGGACTCGCTGAATCTGCAAGAGTCGGCCATGCTGGTGGGCATGTTGAAGAACCCATCGCTGTACAATCCCAAGAAGTTTCCTGAGCGCGCCTTGCAACGGCGTGAAGTGGTGCTGGGGCAAATGGTCAAGTACGGCTACTTGGCCCAGGCCGATTACGACTCGCTGCGCCAGCTGCCCATCACCCTGGATTTCCAACGCGTGTCGCACGACGAAGGCCCTGCTCCTTATTTCCGTGAGGTCCTGCGCGCCGAGCTCAAGAAGCTGTTGGAGGACAAGGACGAAGACGGCAATTGGGTCATCCCCCGCAAGAAGAACGGCGAGAAGTATGACATCTACGGTGACGGCCTCAAGGTATACACCACCTTGGATTCTCGCTTGCAGGAGTACGCGGAGTACGCCGTGCAACAACACCTCGCAGGTGAGTTACAGGTGGATTTCGAAAAGAACCTCAAGCGCCGCAAAAAGAAGAACTACCCCTTCTACAACGGCATCAAAGACAAGGACCGCGAGCGCATCATGACCCAAGCGGTCAAGGGCAGCGAGCGCTACAAGATGCTCACCGGGAACCTGTGCCCCAATTGCAAACGCCCCGCATTCTACATCCGCAAAACCACTGAAGACGGGCGCAAGCTCTTCTATTGCTCGGCCGAGGACGGCGGTTGTGGGCACAGTTGGGACCAGCTGACTGAGGACGAGATCAACAAGGTGTTTGAGACGCCCACCCCGACACGCGTGTTCAGCCACACCGGTATGATTGATACGGTCATGAGCCCGATTGATTCCATCAAGTACCACAAGGCGTTCTTGCACGCCGGACTGCTCAGCATTGAGCCCAGCACTGGCCACATCAAGGCGTGGGTGGGCGGCATCAACTACAAGCAGTTCCAGTACGACAACGTGTACCAGTCGCGCCGTCAGGTGGGTTCGACCTTCAAGCCGTTTGTGTACGCCAAGGCCCTCGAGGCGCGCGGCGACAAGTACCAACCGTGCAAGGAGCTGCCCAACCAAAAAGTCTGCATCGACTTGCCCGGCGACCAACCCCCATGGTGTCCCGAGAACTCGGACTTCAAGTATGGGGACATGATGACCCTCAAGTACGGTTTGGCCAACTCGGTCAACACCTTGACCGCCCGCCTGATGAAGGATTTGGGGCCCAGCCCAGTGATTGATTTGGCGCATAAAATGGGTGTCACTTCCGAGATCCCAAATGTGCCTTCGATTGCCTTGGGCGTGGCCGAGTTGAGCCTGTATGAAATGACTGTGGCCAATGCCACGTTGGCCAACTACGGCATGTATGTGGAGCCCACTTTTATCCTGCGCATCGAGGACAAAAACGGCGACGTGATTTTCGAGGCCGATCCCAACCCGCACGAGGCTTTGCGTCCAGACATCGCCTATACCACCTTGGAGATGATGAAGGGCGTGGTGGACGGTGCTTACAGTCGTGAGCGCGGCAAGCGTTCGGGTACCGGCGTACGCCTGCGTATGGACATCGCCCGCCGCAAGTACGACAACCTGAAGATCCCGATGGCCGGCAAAACCGGCACCACCCAGAACAACACCGACGGTTGGTTCATGGGCCTTACCCCTGAGCTGGTTACTGGCGTATGGGTGGGTGCACAAGACCCTTCGGTGCGCTTCAGCACCACTTCGCTGGGCCAGGGAGCCAACACCGGACTGCCCATTTTCGGGTTCTTCATGAACAAAGTGGTGGACGACAAATCCTACGGTTTCCAGCAACTGGATTTTGAACTTCCCGAAGGCACCGGCTACCCACCAGAGATGGATTGCACCCTGTACAATGAGGGCATTGAATCCACAAATTTTGACGACCTTCCCGCCGAAGAGTCCGAAGAGGGCATCTTCGATTAAACTCCCTGCTCATGGCCATTTTGAAAGTGGTGTCTGGCCCTGAAGAGGCGTGCCGAGGCATTCAAAGCGGAATGACCCTGATGCTCGGCGGCTTTGGCCTCTGTGGCATCCCGGAAAATTCCATCGCCGAATTGGTGAAGATGGGGGTCAACAACCTGACCTGCATCTCCAATAATGCCGGGGTCGACGACTTCGGATTGGGCCTGCTGTTGCAGCAGCGCCAAATCAAGAAAATGATCAGCTCCTACGTGGGCGAAAACGATGAGTTCGAGCGCCAAATGCTCTCGGGCGAGTTGGAAGTGGACCTGATTCCCCAAGGCTCGCTGGCCGAGCGCTGCCGTGCAGGCGGTGCGGGTATTCCCGCGTTCTTTACCCCAGCCGGATATGGCACCGAAGTGGGCGAAGGCAAGGAGGTCCGTGAGTTCAACGGCAAGCCGCATATCCTTGAAACCGCCCTGACCGCAGATTACGCCATCGTCAAGGCCTGGAAAGGCGACGAGGCCGGTAACCTGATCTTCAAGGGCACCGCGCGCAACTTCAACCCCATGATGGCCATGGCCGGCACCATTACCATCGCTGAGGTGGAAGAATTGGTGCCCCTCGGCGAGCTCGACCCCAACCAGATCCACACCCCGGGCATCTTTGTCCAGCGCATTTTCGAAGGGAGAGGCTACGAAAAACGCATCGAACAACGCACGGTACGCCCCCGCAGCTGACCGCCTGAAAAACGTGAATAATGCTGGATAAACAAGGCATCGCGAAACGCATCGCACAAGAGCTCCGGGACGGCTTCTACGTAAACCTGGGAATTGGCATCCCCACCTTGGTGGCCAACTACATTCCCGAAGGCATTGCCGTCGAATTCCAAAGTGAAAACGGCGTGCTGGGCATGGGCCCCTTCCCTTTTGAAGGCGACGAGGACGCCGACTTGATCAACGCCGGAAAGCAAACCATCACCACCCTGCCTGGGGCGACGTTTTTTGATTCGGCCACCAGCTTTGCCATGATCCGTGGGCGCCACGTGCAGCTCACTGTGCTCGGCGCCATGGAGGTCAGCCAAAATGGGGACATCGCCAACTGGAAGATTCCCGGACGCATGGTCAAGGGCATGGGCGGCGCCATGGATTTGGTAGCCTCTGCCGAAAACATCATCGTGGCTATGATGCATACCAACAAACGCGGCGAGTCCAAGTTGTTGGCCGATTGCACCTTGCCGCTCACAGGAGTGGGATGTGTGAAGAAAGTGGTGACCAACCTGGCCACCATCGAAATCAAAGACGGCGCCTTCCACCTGCTGGAACGCGCCCCAGGGGTCACCGTCGACGACATCCGCAACGCCACCGAAGGCGAACTCGTGGTGCCGGCCGAAGTGCCCGAAATGCAGCTATAAATGAAGTACGCAGTCGTTGCCCTGTTGGCGCTGCTGGCCCTGTCAAGCACCGCTCAGATCACCCGCACTCCAGCGCAAATTGAGGACATGTTCACTGCCGAGGTGGTGGCATATGATCTCCGCGTGCCGTGGGACTTGGAATTGGCCCCCGATGGCCACACGGTATGGATGACCGAACGGGATGGCAGCATCTCAACGGTAGACATGCGCACCGGTAAACGCACCCTGGTTCACTGGGAAGAAGAGACTTACGAGACCCAGGAGAACAGCGGTATGCACAGCCTTGCTCTCCACCCGAATTTTGATAAGAACGGGTGGGTTTACGTGCACTACTGCTACGCCAAATACGACAGCAAGCTCGTGCGTTACACCTACCGTGGCGGTGCCCTGGAAAACCGCGAAGAGCTCCGCAAGTTCAAGGCCAACACTTCCCACAACGGCAGCCGCTTGGTGTGGGATGACGAGGGCGCCTTGTTCATGACCATCGGCGATGCCTACACCCGCGATGAATTCCCGCAAGACACCACCCACGTCAACGGCAAGGTGCTGCGCATGGACGAAAACGGCGGCGCTTTCCCAGGCAACCCCATCCCTGACAACCCGGTGTGGACCATCGGCCACCGCAATCCCCAAGGCATGTGCTTTGGTCCTGACGGCCAGCTTTACATCTCCGAACACGGCCCTGATACCGACGACGAATTCAATGTGGTGGAGCGCTTCCGCAACTATGGCTGGCCGTTGGTACTCGGTGCGTGCGATACGCCCGAAAAGCAGCACATCTGCGATTCGCTGAACGTGCGCGAGCCGCTGTTGGTTTGGAACCCCACCATGGCGGTGTCCGGCATGAGCTACTGCCAACACCCCGACAACCCGCTGCGTGGCAACATCTTGGTGGGCACCCTGAAAAGCCAAACGTTGCTGCAGGTGAACCCGAATGCCAACGACAGCGGCGAGTGGCAATCACAGCCGTTGTTTGCCAAGCAGTTCGGCCGCTTGCGTGATGTGATTGAATTGCCCGACGGCAGCCTGCTGCTGTGCACCTCTAACATGGAAATTGTGGCCGGCGCCGCCAAGCGGCCCAACGACGACAAGTTGATTCGACTCTACCGCCCAGATGTACAGTCAGCGTTCAGATCGGCAGAGACTTGGACCCAAGCGCCCTTTGCCGCCATCCAACAGGAGCCCGACGGTCGCGTGCGCGCCAAGCAGTACTTCACCGATAAGGCCACCGTGTTGGTGCAGGACCTCCGCGGACAGGTATGGGCTCAGCAGGCCTTGCCCAATGGCGAAGCCTTCCGATTGGAAAACACCGAAGCGCCCCAAGGGGTGTACGTCGTCCAGATCTTGGACGGTCAAGAAGTGATTGCCGTTGAGAAAGTGGTGTTGCGCCGGGACTAGCCCTCGAGTACCACAGAAACGTAGCCCACCTCAGCATTCATGGGCGCATTGAACTTGCGCACTTCCACTTTGACGTGAGTGGCAAAGGCCCATTCTGCTTTGCAGCGCTCAATGATGCGGTGCGCCACGTTTTCAATCAACGCTGCGCGGAGCGCCATTTCTTCCTTCACGATTTGCCCTACCACTACGTAATCGACGGTTTGCGAAAGTTTGTCGTTCTCGGCTGCGTCGGAAAGGTCTGCGGTGATGGCCACATGGGTCTCAAACCAGGTGCCAATGGCCGCTTCTTCGGGCATGCAGCCGTGGTAGGCGTAAGTGCGGATGCCTGCTACGTTCACCACGCCCATTACGCACCCAAGTTTTGGAGTCCAGCGTCCATACGTGCCAGCACCTCTTCGCGGCCCAAGAAGGCTGCAATCGCTGGGATGGAAGGGCCGCTGCCCAAGCCGGTGAGTACCAAGCGCAAGGCTGGCCCCACTTGGCCAAAGCCAAGTTCTTTTTCTTCCATGTAGCCCTTGAAGGCGGCGTCTACTGAGGTCTCGTCAAACGCGCCCAGTGCGGCAAAGCGTGCACGCAGATCGGTCACGATGCCGGGGGAGTGCTCTTTCCACTTTTTGCGGACGGTTTTTTCGTCGTAGGTGGCCGGGGGAGCAAAGAGGTAAGCGGCGCCAAGCAGGTCGGGCAGCAAGGTGGAGCGTTCGGCCATCAAGGCGCAGGCGCCCAAGACTTGTTCTGGGGTCAGACCGCGACCCTGGGTCCAAGGAGCCACGGCAGCTGCCAAGGCTTCAGGGGTGAGGGCACGCAGGTATTGTTCGTTGAACCACTTGGCTTTGTCGGGCGAAAAACGCGCGCCCGCTTTTTGCACGCGGTCGATGCTAAAGCAGGCGGCCATTTCCTCGAGGGCAAACAGCTCGCGCTCGTCGCCGGGGTTCCAGCCGAGCATCAGCAGCATGTTCAAAAAGGCCGATGGGAGATAGCCGTCTTCGCGGAACCCGCGGGACAGCTCGCCGTTTTTGGGGTCGGACCATTCCAAGGGGAACACCGGGAACCCAAACTTGTCGCCGTCGCGCTTGCTAAGCTTACCCGGGCCCGAAGGCTTGAGGATGAGCGGCAGGTGGGCAAACGTGGGGCGGTCCCAACCAAAGGCCTCGTACAGCAGCACGTGCAACGGAGCCGACGGTAACCACTCCTCGCCACGGATCACATGCGAGATGGCCATTTCGTGGTCGTCTACTACGTTGGCCAGGTGGTAGGTAGGCATGCCGTCAGACTTGAACAGCACTTTGTCGTCTAACACCTTGGTGGGGTAGGTCACCTCGCCGCGTACCAGATCAGTGAACTTCACATCACGGTCGGCGGGAATCTTGAAGCGGATCACATACGCATCTCCGCGGTCCATGCGGGTTTGCACTTCCTCTTCGCTCAGGCTGAGCGAGTTCTCCATCTCACCACGGGTGGTGTGGTCGTACTGCCACGGGGGCAGTCCACTTTGTTCGTTGGCGGTGCGCTTGGCATCGATGGCCTCGGGACTGTCAAAGGCGATGTAGGCGTGTCCTTTGATCACCAGTGCGTCGGCAAAACCGCGGTAACGCTCCCGCCGCTCGCTTTGACGGTAGGGACCAAAATCGCCGCCTGCAGAGGCACTCTCGTCTGGGGCAATGCCCAACCACGCGAGGGATTCCTCGATGTAGGCTTCGGCGCCGGGGACAAAGCGGGTTTGATCGGTGTCCTCGATGCGGAGGATGAAGGTGCCGCCGTGCTTGCGGGCGAACAGGTAGTTATAAAGTGCGGTGCGCACCCCGCCCATGTGCAAGGGACCGGTGGGGCTGGGCGCAAAACGGACGCGTACGTCAGACATGCCAGAGGGAATTTTCAGCGGCAAAGATGCCGGTTTGGTACGGGTTGGACAACCTTACATGAAGCCCAATTCGAGCAGTGCTTCTTCACTCATCATGGACTTGTCCCAGGGGGGATCAAACACGATCTCGACTTTGGCCGAGTTGATGTCTTTGGTGCCGGCCACTTTTTC
Source organism: Flavobacteriales bacterium (assembly GCA_049594615.1). GTDB lineage: Bacteria > Bacteroidota > Bacteroidia > Flavobacteriales_D > Sanyastnellaceae > CAXPZW01. The sequence goes on along the minus strand of JBMYJR010000010.1, from coordinate 35,619 downwards.
CTCCACTTCCAAGGGGAGGGACTCGGCCACCGGGCACGAAGGCGAGGTGAGGGTCATGGTGATGTGCACGTGGGCCTCTTCGCTCACCTTTACATCGTAGATCAGCCCGAGTTCGTAAATGTCCACGGGGATTTCGGGATCGTAAATGGTCTTAATGACCTCAATCACACGGTTTTCCAGTTCTCGTTTGTTCACAGGTGCGAGGGTTTCTGTGTTCTTCAACAATGCCATTACGCTCCGGTTTGCGCCAGGGCCAATCCGTACAGTTTCATTTGCTTGACCATGCTCAACAAACCGTTGCTGCGCGTGGGGCTCAGGTGCTCGCGCAGTCCGATTTCGTCCAAAAACGCCATGTCGGCGTTGGCGATATCTGCGGCGGGCTGGTCACTCAATGCGCGGACCATCAACGCAACCAGTCCTTTGGTGATGATGGCGTCTGAATCGGCGGTGAAGTGCACCGTGCCGTTGTCCGCCTGGGCGGCGTGCAGCCACACCCGGCTTTGACAGCCCTTGATCAAGCGGTCCTCGGTTTTGTGCTCCGCGTCAATAAGCGGTAGCTCTTTCCCAAGTTCGATGAGGTGCTCGTACTTGTCCATCCAGCTGTCGAACAGTGCGAACTCCTCGGTGATTTCCTGTTGTATTTCGGCAATGGTGGCCACAGGCGAATTTTTTTGCAAATGTACGATGGACATCCTTAGCGAAGCATGCTCACGGCCTTGCGCACCGCGGCTTCCAGACGGTCCACGTCCGATTCAGAGTTGTAGGCAGCAAACGAGGCACGAACGGTACCTGGAATGCCTAGCCAATCCATGAGTGGTTCGGTGCAGTGGTGCCCGGTACGCACGGCCACGCCCTGTTGGTCCAGCAGTGTGCCCAAATCGTAGGGGTGCACCCCTTCCACCAAGAAGGAATACACGCCTGCTTTGTGCGCAGCGGTGCCATACACCTGCATACCGTCTATGGCTCCGAGTTTTTTGGTGGTCAGCGCCAACAAGTGTGCTTCCCAGGCCGCAATGCGCTCCACACCGACCTCTTGCATGAAGTCTACCGCCTCACCCAGGGCAATGCCTGCGGCAATGTTGGGTGTGCCGGCTTCAAACTTGTGGGGCAAGGTGTTGTAGGTGGTGCCGTCAAACGACACGGTGGCAATCATTTCGCCACCGCCCAGCCAAGGCGGCATTTGGTCCAGCAACTCGGCCTTTCCATAGAGGATGCCGATGCCTGTGGGTCCGTACATCTTGTGGCCGCTGAAGGCGTAGAAGTCGGCGTTCAGGGCTTGCACATCAACCTTGGCGTGGGGCACCGCTTGCGCGCCGTCCACCATGGCAATGGCGCCTGCAGCGTGGGCCATGGCTACAATTTGCGCGGCAGGGTTGATGGTGCCCAAAGCATTGCTCACGTGCGGGAATGCGACCACTTTCACGGGCAAGGTCTTGAGCTGCTCTTGCAAGGCATCCAGCAGCAGGTTGCCGGCGCGGTCGATTTCAATGGGAAGCACGTGTGCGCCCACCTCTTCAGCCACAAGTTGCCAAGGCACCATGTTGCTGTGGTGGTCCATGCGAGACACCAGCACCACGTCTCCTTGTGAGAGGTTGGCGCGGCCCCACGATTGCGCTACCAGGTTGATGGATGCGGTGGTGCCCGAGGTGTAAATCACGTTTGCAGCATCCGGCGCACCGATGAAAGCCGCAATGCGTTTGCGCGCCTCTTCGTACGCTTCTGTGGCGCGTTGGGCCAGGGCATGCACCCCGCGGTGGATGTTTGCATTGTAGCCATGGTAGTACTTGTCGAGGGCATCCACCACCCGTTTGGGCTTTTGAGAAGTAGCCGCGTTGTCGAGGTATACCAAGGGGTTCCCGTGCACATCTTGGTGCAGGATGGGGAATTGGTCGCGCAGTTCAGTATCGAGTGCCGTGAGGGTCATGTCCATGCCTTTCAAACAAAGTGGCCGGGCCACAGTTCGTGAATGGGATTGCGAAGGTACGCCGAGTTGGACGCCAGAAGGTCGCGGGAATCTCAAAAATCCAGAATGCCGAGGCGGTAGGTGCGCTTGTATTGCCCAAAGAGGACTACGCCACGGGAGCCCAATTCCAAGAATAACTCTGGTCGAAAGTTGGGTCCGTCTTCGCCCATGAAGTCCACTTCGGTGCGATTTTGCACGCCGGAGCGGGCCACATCCACACGCCGGACAGACACTTTTCTCAACCCCACCAGTGAGCGGGCATCGCCGTCCAATGTGCCGTTGTCTGGGTGGTCATTGAAAAGCAGGGTGATCCCGCCACGACGGGGGATGCAGGTGTAGCTCGAGTACCATTCGGGGTCCACGGTGATGGCTTGCGACTTGCGCACTTGGGTGGTGCCCAGCAGTGCGTTGTTGGCCCCGCCGGTGGCCACCAAGATGTCCTCGTAACGGTAGGAATAGGTGATGATTTGGCGCCCAGTGGCGGGATCGGTACTCACGCGTTCGACCACTTCAAATTGCTCGGCGACCAGCGTCCAGGTGGTGTCTGTAGGGAACAGGGCGTGGTCCAAGTACAGGTTGGTAATCTCACGCCCTCCGTCAGAGCGACGGCGTGACGAAAACCCGTCAATGGTTTCCTTGGGCAGCTGCACCAGTCCTTGGCTCAAGATCCTGCGCGAAACAGGCTCCAGTACCAGACCAAAGATGCCCTTGGTGCGGAAATACGGCCCGTTGGAGTAGAGGCCCGCCACTCCGATGGCGCCCCCGGGAGTAAAGGCCACCCGGGCATCGGTGATCCACTGGGTTTGCAGGTCGATTTCGAGCTCCTTGAGGGTGTTGGACTTCCAGTAGTAGCTGAACAGCGTGTGGTTCTTGCGCTCCTCTACTGCGCGTTGCGAGTCCAGCCGCACTTTGGGGCGGGGTTGAGCGGCGTAGAGGTGGATGTTGCCTTGGGTGTCCAGCAGGAGGTCGCGCACGCGCAGTTGGTCGTCGCTGTAGGGCAGCACCAGTTCGCGGGTGTAGAGCGGTTCCAAGTCTGCGTCCAACACCACCAAGGCGTGTTCGGCCAGTTCTTCCTTGCCAAAGGGTCCGGCGAGGTGGCCCACGAGTCGTGTGCTGTCGGCCGAGGTGAACACCTCGTAGGTGCGGTTTTCGTACTTGTCGTATTTGCGGAAGTGGGCCTCGCGGGCGGGCCCCAACCAAAGGCCATCGGGGTTGAGGGCGGCCACGTGCATGCTGTGGCGTTTTTCCTTGCGATCGGTGTGGTCAAAAGCTGCAACCCAGAGCGGCCCCACGGGATACATGTCGATGAACCGGGCACCCGAAGGAAGTCCCCCTGGCAAGTCAACGGGGCGGGTCCAAGTGGGGGTGAGGCTGGATGCGTGAAAATGCTCGAGCACCATAAACGGACTGTCGGTGCTGCTGCGGTCGTGGCGGAAAGTGAAGGTGGAATCGGTCGCCTGCATGAGTGAAACCGCGCGGTCGTCGCGGTCCAAGCGGACTTCATCGGTCCAGCGCACGCGGCCGTCTTGGGCCAATCCTCCCAGGGCCAAGCAGCACAGCGCGCACATCAAAAAAAAGCGACTCATCATCCTCCTGCCAAGTGCAAACGGCGTACCGCAATGGCGTCTGCGGCACGCAGGCGCAGAAGGTACGATCCTGCCGCGAGATCCTGAGGGCGCAAGAGTTGCAGCTCGTGGCGCCCTTCGCTGCGGGAGCCGGCCCACAAGGTGCGCACCACACGGCCAGAGGCGTCCAATACTTCAATGGTGAGTGGGGTGGACGCGTCCAACTTGAAGGTCAGTCCCACCACATCTTCCACCGGATTGGGGAACACCTCCAGGGTGCGTTCCAAAGGATGGGTGTGGCCCTCGAGCCACAGGTTTTTCTTCACATCAATGCGCTCCACGCCTTCGCCGGCGGGCAAGCTGATGATCCAGTTGATGTACTCTTCGTCGGTGTCGGTGGTGTCTACCGGTTCTTCGGGCACGTAGGTGGAGGTGTCCTGAAGAATGTCGTAATACGCATTGATCAGCACTGAATCCAGCAGTTGCACATTGCCCAGCGGCCAATGGATTTTCACCGAGTCGATTTCGGTCACCCCGCCCAATCCAAAGTGCACGGTGCTGGCGTTTTGCGACATGTGGCTTGACCCGCTTTGCACCTCGCCAAGCTGCACGCCTAGTGATGTGTACACCTCTACTTGCGTGCCGTAGGCGTCACGGTTGCAGGTGATGCCCTCCAGGTCGAAGGCCACAAAGTTACCGCCCGCGATTTGGTTGGCTTGGAGCCGGAAGCGCGGGGTTGGAAAATCCAGCCCGTTCAGCAACGCAGTGACCCCAAAGTCCACCCGTCCATCGCGGTTAAAGTCGGCGCAAGCAGCCCCCCGTGAACGCCACGCATTGGCCTCGAGCATATCGGCGGACACGTCGGTAAACACCCCGCCGCCCAGGTTACGGAACAAGCGGTCTTCCTGCGCAAACGGATTGCTCAACCACGAGATGGCCGGGATGTACCCGTTGGCCACAAAGAGGTCCGGGTAGCGGTTGTTGTCAAAGTCAAAAAAGAACGTACCCCACCCCACCGATTTGCCCACGCCTGGAATGATGCCGTCTTGCACACCGGCGTCGGCAGCCACTTCGCTGAAGGTGCCGTCTGCTTCTTGCCGGAGCAGCGCGTTGTCCCCCAGGTTGGTTACGTAGTAGTCCAGGTCTTGGTCCAAGTCGTAGTCGGCGCTGGCGATGCCCATGCCGTAGAGTTGAATGTCGGCGCCGTTGCTCGGAGCAATGTCTTCCCACTGGGTGGAATCAGCTGTGGCTACAAATTGGCGGTTGGGCACTACCCATTCGCCAAAATCGTTGGCCACCATGAGGTCGGCGAGGCCGTCGCGGTTGGCGTCGGTGGGCATCAGGGCAAGGGTGCAGCCGTTGTTTCCGGGCCAGAATTCGTTTTCCACTTTGGTGAAGCCCCAATTCCCGTCGTTGAGGTACAGGTCGTCTTCAAAGCAGATGTGCGCAAAGCCCACCACGTTGTCGTATTCGTCGTAAAGCAGGCCTGATTCTTCCAGGTAGTTGCCCACGTAAATGTCCAGATAGGTGTCGTGGTTGGCGTCAATAAAGGTGCAGGGCATACCGAGTTTGAGGTCGTTGAGTCCGGCACTGAGTCCGACTTCCACAAAGCCGCCAACGCCGTTGTTGCGGTAAAGCAAATTGCGTTGAAACACCACGCCAAATCCAGCGTTCCAAGTGGTGACTAAAAAGTCGGTGAAGCCGTCGTTGTCCAAGTCACCAGCCACCACGCCGGTGGTGTTGCGGATGCTGGTCTCAAACAGGTTGACTTGGTCCGAAACATCGGAAAAACTGCTGCCTGCGTTGTTGTGGTAGAGGCGGTCTTGAAGCTGCCCGCCGCAGAGGTAGAGGTCTTGGTACCCGTCGTTGTCGTAGTCGAACCACGCCATGCCACCACCCAGCTCTTGGAAGCCCTCGCATTCGTAGTTCACTCCCATTTGCACGGCCACTTCCGAAAAGGATTGACCCGGCATCTCCGCGCAAAACGCGGCAAAGGCGAACAGCAAGCAAAGGCGTACCATAAAGCAGTTTACGTGTAAAAAGTTACGCAATCGGCGGGTCAGCGTCTGGCGCCGATGAGCAGCTCCACAGGAGCGGTGCGCAATGGGCCGCTTCCACGGAGCGCATACCACCCGCTTGGGTAGACGTCAACCGGCACACTGTGGTTGCCTTGGGACCACTGCCAAGTGGCCACTTTTCGACCTGAAGCATCGATCAACACATAGGTGCCTGCTTGACCTGCGGGAACGTGCACGTGCAGCAAGTCGGTTGCTGGATTTGGGAAGATGTTCAGGGAAGGCACGCGTGATTCCTCCACTGCATTCGCAGATCCTTCCGTCCAATGGTGCCATATGCTTTGGGCCGGTTGGTATAGGGTTTCCACCAGTCCCGAGGGCCAGTGTACGGTCACCGAATCCACCACCGCTGCGCCCAGTCCAATGTGTGCGGCGTGGTCGTGCTGGCTCACGTGGGTGTCGCCACCGCCGGAGATTTCCCGCAGCCAGGTTTGGGTGCCGGCGTGCACCTTCACCAAGGCGCCTATTGCATCCACGTTGGACGCAGTGCCTTCCAGTGCAATGCCAATCCAACCGCCGCCACTGTTTTGGTTGTTGTAGAGCCGCACGCCTTCGGTTTCGCTGGAGGCCGGGTTTTGGATGTTGACCACAGCCAAATCCAGATCGCCGTCTTGATCGTAGTCGCACAGGGCGCCGCCGCGGCCGATGCCCGTGTCCGCGATGCCTGCGGCCTCAGACACGTCTTCAAAGGTGCCGTCGCCGTTGTTGCGGTACAGTTTGTCAGGGTCAAACACGTGGTTGGCGGCCACGTCGATGGTGGGCACGTGTCCGTTGATCACAAACAGGTCTTCCCACCCGTCGTGGTCAAAATCCGCAAAGCCCGTGGCCCAACTCGTATAGCGCAAGCCTTCGCTCCCTTGGTTTTCGATGTCGGCCTCGGTGGTAATGTCGATGAAGAACGTGTCTTCCTGCTTTTGCATCAGCAGGTTGCGCCCCAGGTTGGTGATGTAGTGGTCGAGGTCCCCATCATGGTCGTAATCGCCGGTGGCAATCCCCATGCTGTACATCTGTGCTGCGGCGTTGCTGGGACTGGAGATTTCACTGAAGAGTTCAAGCGGGTAATTGTTGCGGTACAGCTTGTTGGGGATGATGTACTCGCCAAAGTCGTTGCCCACGAGCACGTCGGGGTCGCCGTCAAACTCCAGGTCGGTGTTGCGGGTGGCAAGGGTGCACCCGAAGTTTTCGGTTTCATACACCAGTGCGAGGTCGGTGAAGGTGCCGTCGCCGTTGTTGATGTACAGGTTATCCGAGGCGCAGTCGTGGTCGTAGCCGATGATCATGCCTTCCTCGTCAAACAAAAAGGCCGGAGCGATCACGTAATTGCCCACCCACAGGTCAATCCAACCGTCGAGGTTGGCGTCGAAAAAGGTGCCGCAAATGCTGAAGGTTTCCACGTTCAAACCGGCTTCTGCGGCCACATCGGTGAACGTGCCGTCGCCGTTGTTGCGGAACAAATAGTTGGGGGCGAAGTCGTTGAGTCCGTCCACGCGCCAAGTGGTCACATACACGTCGGGGTACCCGTCGCGGTCGTAGTCGGCGGTGCTGACGCCAATGGTGTTGATGTCTTCGGTGGCGCCCAATCCAGCGGCAAGGCCTACCTCTTCAAAGGTGCCGTCGCCCAAGTTTCGGTACAGTCGGTCGCGCAAACGGCAGCCGGTCACATACAGGTCTTGCCAGCCGTCGCCGTCGAAGTCAAACCACGCCACGCCGCCACCCATGTAGCTGGCTGCTTCGGGCTGAAAATCGATGCCAGAGGCGACCGCTACCTCTTCAAATGTTTGGGCCGAAAGCCATTGCGGGAGTAGCGCACAAATAAGGAATAGGATTCGCATCATGGTGAAACCAATGACACATTGAATCGGGTGAATGTTGCGTGCATCAACCATGATGGGCTCGGTAAAAACGGGCCGCTTCTTGGATGGCCTCTGGCACATTGGAATAGGCAAATCCGGTTTCGGTGATGGCCGATCCGTCGTAGTCTACACGGTTGCTCGCGTTGCGTAAGGCAATGCGGGTAAGGGCTGCGCGGGGTCCGCCTACTTTTTCCAGCAGCCATTGCAGTACGCGGGCGGTGTTGAGCATCCAGCCTTGGGCCGGCCGATGAGGTGCAGGCACCCCAAGAGCTTGGGCCATGGTGTCAAACAACTGCTGGTATGTCCAGTTATTCGCGCAAAGCAAGTAGCGTTTCGCTGAGATGTCGGAAGCCTCCAGGTGCACGCAAGCGCGCGCCACGTCTTCCAACGGGACAAAGCCGTTGGAGCCGGTGGGGTAGAATTTGAATCCGGAGGCCACCCGGCTCAACAGCGTGGCCGAACTGCGGTCCGGACGTCCCGGCCCAAGTACAATGCTGGGGTTGACCATCACTGCGTTCAGTCCTTCTTCAATGCCGCGCCACACTTCGCACTCGGCGGCGTACTTGCTCACTGCATAAGGGGTGTTCAACTCAGAATTCTCCCAGGTGCGGGATTCGTCAATGGCCTCGCCGGCTTTGCTACGCCCAAGCGCCGCGGTGGAACTCACGTAACACAACTTGGTGACTTGCTGGGCCAAACACACGTTGACCACATTGGCCGTGCCGGCGCCGTTGATCTCCAGCAATTCGGCGGAGTCATTGGGATGAAAACTCACCATGGCTGCAGCATGAAACACGCGGTTGCAACCGCTGATGGCGCTTTCGAGCGAGGGCACATCCAGCACATCGCCCTCCACCCAAGTGAGTTGCGTCCACAGGGCGGCATCCCCATGAAACTCAAAGTAGCGTTGCGCCCAAGTGAGGTCTGAGGTGGGGCGGCGCATTGCGCGCACGGTTTCGCCTTGCTTGAGCAAAGCGCGGGCGATGGCAGCGCCCACCAGTCCGCCTGCTCCAGTAACCAAGATCATGGCTCAAAAGTAAGGCCCAAGGCCGCCTGCGGTGCGGTGGCTGCCTATTTTTGTCGGGCATGGCCAGGCACGAATCCATCGAACCCATCCTTAAACGCGTGCCCCGCAAACCCGGGGTGTACCAATTCTTTGACCAAGAAGGGGCCATCCTGTATGTAGGCAAGGCCAAGAACCTCAAAAACCGCGTGTCCAGCTACTTCAACAAACAGAAGTACGAAAACGGCAAAACACGAGTGCTCGCAGGCAAGGTGCGCAACATTCGCTGGATGGTGGTGGAGCATGAAACCGACGCGCTGTTGCTGGAGAACTCCATCATCAAGGAGCACCAACCCCCCTACAACATCCGCCTCAAGGATGACAAGAGCTTCCCGAGCATTGTCATCAAAAAAGAGCGCTTCCCGCGGGTGTTTCCTACGCGCAAAATCATCCGCGACGGTTCGGAGTACTTTGGTCCGTACACCAGCGTAAAGACCATGAACGCGGTACTGGAATTGGTGCGCAAGATGTACCCCATCCGCACCTGCAACTTGGCCTTGGGCGAAGACAACATCGCCAAGGGCAAATTCAAGGTCTGCTTGGAGTACCACTTAGGCAATTGCCTGGGCCCGTGCGAAGGGCACCAATCTGAGGAGGACTACAACGCGAATGTGGCCGCCATTCGCAGCATCCTTAAAGGGGACTTGAGTCAGTTGATACGCACCTTCAAGGGGGAGATGAAGAGCGCTGCGGAGGCGCTTGATTTTGAACGCGCCCAAGAGCTCAAGACCCGGTTGGAAATGATCGAAAAATTCCAACAGAAAACAGCTGTGGTACACCCGAGTATCCACAACGTTGAGGTGTTCAGTATTGTGAGTGACAACCGCTGCGGCTATGTGAACTACCTCAAAATTCGCGACGGGGCCATCGTGCACGGGCGCAGCACGGAACTGCGCAAAAGCATGGCCGAAACCGATGAGGAGTTGCTGGCATACGCCATCGTAGAACTGCGCGAGCAATACCAGAGTGATTGTCCGGAAATCTACCTCCCCTTCAAGGTGGATGTAGCGTTGGAAGGCGTCAAGCTGCATGTGCCCCAGCGTGGCGATAAAGCCCGTTTGCTCGAGCTGAGCGAGCGCAACGCCCGCTACTACATGCGCGACAAGCACAAGATGCTTGAGCAGGTAGACCCCGAAGCCAACCAGAAGCGCATCCTCACCACCCTGCAAGCCGATTTGCGCATGCAGGAATTGCCGGTGCACATCGAGTGCTTTGACAACTCCAACATCCAAGGGACCAACCCGGCCTCGGCGTGCGTGGTGTTTAAAAACGCCAAGGCGGCCAAGAGCGACTACCGCAAGTACAACATCAAAACCGTAGTAGGCCCCGACGATTTTGCGTCCATGGAAGAGGTTGTGTTTCGTCGTTACCGCAGATTGAGTGAGGAGGGAGAATCACTCCCCCAATTGGTGATTATCGATGGTGGGAAGGGACAATTGAGTGCCGCCATCAAGGCCTTAGACCGGTTGGGTTTGCGCGGGCAGATGACCGTTATTGGCATTGCCAAGCGGCTGGAAGAAATCTACTTCCCAGGGGACTCGCTGCCTGTGTACATCGACAAACGCTCGGAGTCGCTTAAACTCATCCAGCAGCTGCGCAACGAAGCACACCGATTCAGCTTGGCGCACCACCGCAACCGCCGCAGCAAGGCCGCCATTCAAACCGAACTGCGCGACATCTCGGGTGTGGGCAAGGCGTCGGCAGAAAAGCTGTTGCGGCATTACAAGACGGTCAAGGCGGTCAAAGCAGCACCGCTAGTGGACTTGATCAATGTGGTGGGCAAGGCGGTAGCCGGCAAGGTTTACCGTCATTATCAAGATCCAAATCACGGGTTGGACGTGTGATTTTCTACGCGCCTATTGGGTGTGATATTTTGGCTTTTTTAAGGGTAAATAATTACGTTTCTAATAGCGTTATACCTCAAAGAATTCTGCCATGTCTAACAAAGCCTCCGACTCGCTCCACAGACTCATTAAGTCACTCACTAAGCCCGAGAAGCGTTACTTCAAAGTCTTCTCTTCTAGGCATGTGATTGGGGACCAGAACAATTACTTGGTGCTGTTCGATGCCATTGACCGCCAAAGCGAATTCGACGAGGCCAAGCTGCTCAAAAAGTTCAGGAACGAACCGTTTGTCAAGCGCTTCTCGATTGCCAAAAGCCGGTTGTACAACGCCATCCTCAAGAGCTTGGATGCGTACCATGCGAACAGCTCGGTTGAAGCACAGCTCAAGCGCCAGTTGCACTGCGCTGAAATCTTGTACAACAAGAGTCTCTATGCGCAAAGTCAAAAGCTCCTGAACAGCGCACGCAAGACGGCCATCAAGCACGAAAAAATCACCACCCAGATTGAGATCCGCAAGTGGGAAAAACGCTTGATGGAAAAGGACAATTACGAGGGCATCTCCCCTGAATCCATCGAGCAAATCCGCGAGGACGACCGGTTGTTGAACCGCAAACTGGAGCGTTTCAACGAGCTGTGGTATATGAAGAGCCGCATGTTCCAGCACTTGTACGTCAAGGGCAAGTCGCGCTCGGCTGAGGAGCAGGAGCGCTTTGGCAAGATCCTCGAAGAGTTTGTGCTGGAGATTCCAGAGGAAGAAATGGTGGCCGAGAATCGATACCTGTTGAACCACCTCAACAGCGCCTATTACTATGGCATTGGTTCGTACGCCGAGTGCTACCCCCACTTGCGACGCAACCTGGAATTGATCGAGCAGCAACCGCACCTGTTCCGCGAAGAGCCCAACATTTACTTGTCGGTGTTGACCAATGCCATTTTTGTCGCTTCCCAATTGGGCAAGACCGATGAAGCCTTGGAGATGCTCGAGCGCATGAAGAGCTTGCCGTCTGAGCTGGAACCGGTGATGACCCAGGACCGGGAAATCCGCATGTTCTCCTTCATCAAGAGTACCGAGCTCTCACTGTACACGGCAGCCCGAGATTTTGAAGCCGCCGGCGCTGTCGTAACCGAAATTGAAGAGGGACTGATTCGCTTTGACAAGAAGCTCAGCTCGGTGCGCAAGGCGTTTTTCTACTTCAACATTTCTGTGTTGTACTTCTACCAAGAGCACTACAACGAGTCGCTCAAGTGGACCAACATGTTGCTGAACAACATCGACATTGACAAGACCCAGGACATCCACTGCATGGCCCAGTTGTTGAACCTGATCGTGCACTTGGAGTTGGGCAACAAAAGCCTGTTGCAATACACCATTCGCAGTACCAAGCGCTACTTGGAAACCCGAAACAAGGTGTACCGCTTCGAAACCATCTTTCTGGAGTTTGTCAACGACCTGTTGCGCAAGCGCAAATCCTTCACCGACGCTGAGCGTTACGGAGAGCTCGCGAAAGCCCTGCGTCCTTTGCGCGACGATGCGTTCGAGAAGCACGCCTTTGAGTATTTCGACTTCCTTACCTGGGCCGAAGGCGCGGCTGCCCGCTTAAATACTCAGCGCGCATAATATTCTTGGAGTGCTGAACGGAAAAGGCTTGAACTTTTTGAACAATTGACTTTGCACTGTGTCAATATCTTGTAGATATTGTTTCCCGACAAACCTGCAAGTTATGTTGAAACCTATTCTTACAGCGGCGCTGTGCGCCTTGCTGTGCCTGCCGTTCGCGGCTCAAGATTATTTGGGTTGGGATACGCTGCCGGGTCCAGAGACCCTCATTGACGACCTTCCGTACATGGGCGAAGCCAACGATTTCACTGGCGGTGTTCAGCCCGGAGACCTCTGTCCAGACTTCACTGTTTATGATCTAAATGGGAACCCTACCACGTTGTATAACGAACTGCGCCCTGACAAATACACCATCTTGGTGTCGATGTCGCAGTCTTGTGTTCGTGTGATCCAAGGGTTCGATCCCAACCAGAGTCCAGGCACAGTGAATTTCATAGAGGAGTTCGGCGACCAGTTCAATTGGGTGCCCATTTATGTGGACGAAGCCCACCCTGCAGATGTAGAAAACTGCCCGAGCAACTGCACGGGTACAGTGTTCCTCTCATTGGACGGGGACTCCATCTTCTCCCACCAAACCTATGGCGAGCGCCAGTTGCTTGCCCAGGAGTTGGTTTTCTTTGGCAACAATCCTTCGTATACGTTCACCTACCCGTGGGACGAGCTCTATATGGACAACCCCGACAACAGCGTATTGGTAGAGGTGTTCCAAGCTCCGTTTGCGATGGTGGTGTTGGATTGCGCGGGCAACGTGATCCTGACCGAGCCGTTCATGAACAACTACCTGAACGATACAAACAACTGGACCAACCTGATTTCGCTTGCCGAGCAGGCGGACAGCGACAACGACGACATCTGCAACATCCGCGAAGAATTTATAGGCACCGACCCTTTTGATCCGTGCGACCCCAACGGCGGCGACAGCGACGACGACGGCCTATGCGACAATTTGGAAGAAAACCAAGGTACGGACCCCTACGATCCGTGTGATCCTTTTGTGGATGTTGACCTCGACGGCATCTGTGATTTCGAGGATGCAGAAGTGGACATCCCCCCTTGCGAGCAAGACCCTACCGATTCTGATGGCGATGGCATTTGCGATGCGCAGGAAGCCGAGGACGGCACCAACCCCGATGATCCGTGCGACCCAGACGGCACCGATACCGATGGTGACGGGCTCTGTGACATGTACGAACTGCTGAACGGCAGCGAGCCCCTGGATCCCTGCGATCCGTTAGGCGAAGATACCGACGGCGATGGCTATTGCGACAACTTGGAGTTGGTGCAGGGCAACGACCCTGAAGACCCCTGCGATCCCGACTTTATCGACTCCGATGGCGACGGGTACTGCAACCTGTTGGAGATCCAAAACGGCTGGGGCCCGGCAGATGCCTGCGACCCAGACAACACCGACACCGACCAAGACGGCTACTGCGACGTAGAGGAGGACTTGGACGGCACTGATCCCGAGGACCCGTGCGATCCTGACGACACCGATACCGACGGCGACGGCACCTGCGACAACCAAGAGATCATTGACGGTACCGATCCGTATGTAGACGAAAACTCAGTGGGCATCGAAGAAGCCTTATTGCCGCAAATCGCTGCGTACCCGAACCCGATCAAAGACCTGCTTCTGCTCACTGCGGACCGCCCTGTGGCTCAGGTGGACGTGCTCGCCTCAAGCGGTCAGTTGGTCACCAGCGTGCGCAACCAGACTGTACTGGACAGCAGCGCTTGGAGCTCAGGGGTTTACACCTTGCGCGTGTTGACCACCGATGGTCAGCAAGCGGTGCTGCGTGTCATCAAGTAATTCAGGAAGTCTTCAACCCGTCCCAGCCTTGGGCCGTGAGTGGGGTTTGAACCCCGCTTTTGGTGACCAGTTGGTTGCCTGATTTGGCGTCGGTCATGTGGCCGATCACGCTGAAATCTGGGTGGTTCTTGACTTTGTCGAAATCGGCTTGGGGGATGGTGAACAGCAATTCGTAATCCTCACCGCCGCTCAGCGCACAGACCGTGGGGTCCAGGTTGAACTCGCGCGCCAAGTCGTAGGTGGACTTATCAATCGGAATCTTCTCTTCGTACAATTGGCACCCCAAGTGGTTGGTAGAGGTCAGGTGGAAAATCTCGGAGGCCAACCCGTCGCTGATGTCGATCATGGAGGTGGGCACCAAATCCAATTCACGCAGTTTGCGCACCACGTCTACCCGGGCTTCGGGCTTGAGTTGGCGTTCGAGTTGGTAGTCGGCTCCTTCGAGTTTGGGTTGGGCTTGCGGGGCGGCTTCAAATACTTGCTTTTCGCGTTCCAGCAGCTGCAGGCCCATGTAAGCTGCACCCAAATCCCCCGAGACCACCAACAGGTCGCCTTCGTTGGCACCCAAACGTGAGGAAATGCGCTTTTCAGGGGCAATGCCAAAAGCAGTCACCGAAATGGTCAGGCCCGAGAGCGATGAGGTGGTGTCACCACCGATCAGGTCGATGTTGTACAAGTCGCAGGCCAGGCGTATGCCGTCGTACAACTCTTCCAACGCTTCAACAGAAAACCGGTTGCTCACCGCCAGACTCACCAAGATGTGATCTGGAATGGCGTTCATGGCTGCGATGTCCGAGAGGTTCACCATGACGGCTTTGTAGCCCAAGTGTTTGAGCGGGGTGTAACTGAGGTCAAAGTGCACACCTTCGGTCAGCAGGTCGGTGGAGGTGAGGACAACTTGCTCGCCTACGGAAATGCCTGCGGCGTCGTCGCCAATGCCTTTCCAGGTGTTGCTGAGCTTGGGTTCGAAGCCTGCTGTGAGGCGCTCGATGAGGCCAAATTCCCCGAGTTGGGAGATTTCGGTGCGTGATTGGGGGTCTTGCATGGCGCAAATTTAACACGCCTTGTCAGGACAAAGCCCACGAATAGCGGGAATTTGAGCATCTTATTTAGAAGACATCTAAATTGATTGGGTACTTTTGCAACCTCAAACAGCGAAAGCTGTTAATCAAGACAAACCGCATGATCAAAGTTGCAGACAGCGCACGAACGCAAGTGGCCGAGTTGATTCGGACCGAAGGGCATCCCGAGGACGCCTTTGTACGCGTGGGCGTCAAGGGCGGCGGGTGTTCAGGGCTCATGTACGAGCTCATTTTTGACACCCAACGCCAAGACGGCGACCAGGCATTCGAAGACAACGGTGTAACCGTGGTTGTAGACAAAAAGAGCTTCCTCTACTTGGTAGGCACAACGCTGGAATACAGCGGCGGGCTTAACGGTAAGGGCTTTGTGTTCAACAACCCCAACGCCAACCGCACCTGCGGGTGCGGCGAGTCGTTTTCGATTTGATGCGATGAAACTCCGCGGCTCGGAGCGGTAAATCCGGGTACGAATTGAATATGGCTTACAAGGACGAAGACCCCATTTTGGAGGAGGTCACGGGCAAAGACTATGAGTTCGGTTTTTACACCGACATCGAAGCCGACAAAGCCCCTCCGGGATTGAACGAAGACATCATCCGACTCATCTCTTCTAAGAAGAACGAGCCGGGGTGGCTGCTCGAATGGCGCCTCGACGCATTTCGTATTTGGTCTGCAATGACCGAACCGGAGTGGGCGCACGTGCAATATGACAAGCCTGATTTCCAGGCCATCTCCTATTACTCAGCCCCGAAGAAGAAACAAGTGCTCGATAGCCTCGACGACGTGGATCCCGAATTGCGTGCCACCATGGACAAGCTCGGCATCAGCCTTGAAGAACAGAAGCGCCTCAGCGGTGTAGCGGTGGATTTTGTGATGGACTCAGTATCGGTGGCCACCTCGTTCAAGGACAAGCTCGCCGAGCTCGGCATCATCTTCTGTTCCATGAGTGAGGCCGTCCAAGAACACCCCGAACTCGTGCGCAAGTACATCGGCTCTGTGGTGCCCAAACAAGACAACTTTTACGCAGCGTTGAACTCGGCGGTGTTTACCGACGGTTCGTTCTGCTACATCCCCAAAGGCGTGCGCTGCCCGATGGAGCTGAGCACCTACTTCCGCATCAACGAGGCAGGTACCGGCCAATTTGAGCGCACCTTGGTGGTGGCTGACCAGGACAGCTATTGCAGCTACCTTGAAGGCTGCACTGCACCCCAACGTGACGAGAACCAGCTGCACGCCGCAGTGGTGGAACTCATTGCGCTGGATGGAGCAGAGATCAAATACTCTACCGTTCAAAACTGGTACCCTGGGGACAAAGACGGCAAAGGCGGCGTGTTCAACTTCGTGACCAAACGCGGGCTGTGCGAAACCGGTTCCAAAATCTCTTGGACCCAGGTGGAAACGGGCTCGGCAGTTACCTGGAAATACCCCAGCTGCATCCTCAAAGGCGACCGCAGCATCGGCGAATTCTACTCGGTGGCCGTCACCAACAACCACCAGCAAGCCGACACCGGCACCAAGATGATCCACATCGGGCGCAACACGCACTCGACCATCATCTCCAAAGGCATTTCGGCGGGCAAGAGCCAAAACTCGTACCGCGGACTGGTACAGATTGGCAAGGGCGCCAAAAACGCGCGCAACTTCAGCCAGTGTGATTCGCTTTTGATGACCGACCGCTGCGGGGCGCACACCTTCCCGTACATCGAGGTCAACAACCCCACGGCCAAAGTGGAGCATGAAGCCACCACCAGCAAAATTGGCGAGGACCAGATCTTCTACTGCAAGCAACGCGGCATCGACGAGGAGAAGGCCATCAGCCTGATTGTGAACGGTTACGCCAAAGAAGTACTCAACAAACTGCCCATGGAATTCGCGGTGGAGGCCCAGAAACTGCTGGCCATCAGCCTCGAAGGATCCGTTGGATAAGCAAGCAAGGAAACCATGCTCGAAATCAAGAACCTGCAAGCGCAAGTCGAAGACAACCCCATCTTGCGCGGACTCAACCTGACCGTCAAACCCGGCGAGGTACACGCCATCATGGGCCCCAACGGCTCGGGCAAAAGCACCCTGGCCTCGGTACTGGCCGGCAACGAAGACTACGAAGTCACCGGCGGCGAGGTCGATTTCTTAGGCAAAGACCTGTTGGACATGGATACCGACGAGCGCGCAAAAGAAGGCCTGTTCCTCGCGTTCCAATACCCGGTGGAGATTCCCGGTGTGTCCAACATTAACTTCCTGCGCACTGCCCTCAACGAGATCCGTGATCACCACGGAGAGGAGCACGTGTCTGCCAAGGACTTTTTGAAGATGGTCAAAGAGAAGTCGGCGCTCGTGGAGCTCGACGGCAAACTGGCCAACCGCTCTGTGAACGAAGGGTTCTCGGGCGGCGAGAAGAAGCGAAACGAGATTTTCCAGCTCGCCATGCTCGAGCCCAAACTCGCCATCTTGGACGAGACCGACTCTGGCTTGGACATCGACGCACTGCGCATTGTATCGCAAGGGGTCAACGCCCTGCGTGACGGCGTGCGTTCGTTTGTGGTGATCACCCACTACCAGCGACTGCTGGACTACATCGTGCCCGATTACGTCCACGTACTGTACAAAGGACGCATCGTCAAGTCTGGTGACAAGTCCCTCGCCCTGGAGCTTGAGGAGAAGGGTTACGACTGGATCAAGGAAGAAATCGAAGCCGAAGCATGAGTGTGGTGACTGCATCTGCCCTTACCGACTTTTTGGCCTCTTGGGACGACCAGCAATTGCCGGCCATCCCAGCACTTGAAGGTGCCCGTGGCGCAGCCCGAAAAGCACTCGACGCTTTGGCCTTTCCCACCACGCGCACCGAGGCGTGGAAGTACACCCGTTTGGGGCGCATTGAGCGCAATGCGTGGAGCTTCCAACAGGCCGAGATCGACGTGGACGTTTTCCGCATTCCCGGCTTTGATGGGGTGACTGCGGTGTTTGTAAACGGCTTCTTCCGCCCTGAGCTCAGCTCGACAGAGAGTGGCGCTTACATCCAATTGTTGACCAACAGCACCGAATCGCTGCCCACCCCGGCGGCAGGCCAGTTGTTTGACAACTTGAACGCAGCTTACACCACCGGCGGCGTGCACCTGCACGTGCCCAAAGGCCAATCGCTGGAGCACCCCCTTCACCTGCTGCATGTGACCACCGGCGAAGACGTGATTGCGCAACCCCACCACGTATTGCACGTGGAAGAAAGCGCCAAGGCCACAGTGTTTGCCACCTTCCACCGCGCCGGCGAGGGCAAGCACTTTACCAACGCGTTGTTTTCGGGCTCGGTAGGTGCCAACGCGGAGTTGACTCTCGAAAAATTCCAGGAGGTAGAAGACGCAGGCTTTTTGATCTGCACCGAGCGTGTGGACCAAGACCGCGACAGCCGCTTCCACATCCGCACCATCACCAACTCGGGTACGCTTGTGCGGAACACCCTACACATTGCCATCAACGGCCAGGGCTGCGAAACCAACCTGTTTGGCACCTACAGCCCCCGTGGCAAGGAGCATGTGGACAACGCCACTGTGGTGGACCACCGCGTACCCAACTGCGTGAGCAACGAGTTGTACAAAGGCATCATTTGGGACCAAGCCACCGGCGTGTTCAATGGCAAAGTATTTGTCCGCGAGGATGCGCAACTGACCAATGCCTTCCAGCAGAACAACAACATTTTGATGAGCGACCAGGCCACCATGAACTCAAAGCCTGAGCTGGAGATTTATGCAGACGATGTGCAATGCTCACACGGCTCGACGACGGGTCAGTTTGATGAGGAAGCCGTATTCTACCTCAAAGCGCGCGGCATCCAAGACATCAATGCACGCAAAATGCTCATTGAAGCCTTCCGCGGTGAGGTGATCGAAACCATTGCAAGCCCCACGTTTCGTGCGTGGGTACTTCAACGACTGCGCTAGCAAGCATGCGCGTTGAATCCGCGTGTTTCGATTAGTACCTTTCGCAGTGCTATGAAAAACACCTTGACACCTCATTGGCTCCTCTTCGCACTGCTTTGCACACTTATAAACGTGGGAAAGGCGCAGTCTCTCGACAGTTTACGCACGGATGTGTTCATGCCCACCGTCCTTACCGCAGACCCTGACGGGACCTTGACTTATTCCGATGTCTACACACCCTCAGGGTCTACTTGGCTGTTGGATTTTGATGAATCTACAGTGTTCAAAGCGGAACTGGATTACACCCATGCTGGCGACCCCGACAGGAGTTATACGCTGCGCATCGGGAAAGGAGGAAATGTGTATTCATTTCGTGGTGTTTTTGGTGAATCTGTGCCGCCTCAATTCCGTCCAGACCCATGGGTTCAGCCCGATTATGGTGGCGGCTCATCCTATGCCCCCTGGGTGGATGAGGTTTGGCAAATGGTTGCCGTAGATGGCGCACTGCACAACTCACCCGACTCGTCTTATTTCATCCATCAGGCTGGGGTTTATTTGAAAACCCCTACGCAAACGACTCCCTTTTTTAGTCCAATGCTGGCCGAGCATTACGACCCCACGACCCAGTCGTATTCGTGTGTGAATTGGGGACAGCAAGCGCATACAGAAGATGTTGCTTTGACCGGGTTCACTTCGGCACTGCTCTACTACTCGCGTTACACCAACGTGGGTCCAGGAATCATCCAGGTGGATCAGATGATGTACAACTTTGGTGACGACAACATGAGCTTCATCAACGTGCCTTGGGGAGGTGTGCGCCATTCGAACTTTGGCGAGACTTTTATTTCGAATCCCGACCACTCGTACTATCACGCAGAGGGCTTGTATGGGGCTACCCCGGTCATCCAGGCAAGCGCAACAGGAGGTTGGATTGGCTGGTCCAATGACATCAACGGACAGGCGTCTGCACTGGCCATTGCCAATACGAAGTCAACGGTAGCCAATGGAAATGTCTTTCGTTACGGTGATGCAGGGAATTTGGAGGCTGCTTGGAATCAACGGGACTATGCGGTTGTTGAAATGATTCGCCACGTGGCACCTGACCAACTGACCTTCGGGACGGCCATGCAGTTCCGCTACTTTTTCGTCATCGACGAAACTTTGGATGATGTCGCTGCTACCATTGCAGACCTCAACCTAGACGATTTGGCTTTTGACGCCGAAGAGATCGATCAGTGGGGTGAAGGGGACTACGTTGACTTATTTGTTTTTCCCGGAACAGAAGGGAGTCTTGAGGTTATGCACACCGACATGCCAGAAGCTTGGTCGTTGGCCCAGCAACCTTTTGCGGCGAGCTATCCGGTGTTTTGCATCACCTCGGAAACAGGCGGACAACAGATCACATCTGACCCCTATTGGTTCAGCGATCAGCCTTGGGATGGTGCGGCCCAAGATTGGAAGCTGCTTGGATTCCATGACAATGAGGTTGTTGGCACAGCTGTTCGCGATTCCATTTGCACGGGAGAAAATTACACGCTCCCCGACGGAAGCATGTTGTCGAATTTGATGGAAGATGGCTTTTATGTGACCACTTTGCCAGGCGCGCAAGGACAAGACAGCGTCGTGTTCACGCATGTGGAGGTATTGCCTTTGCAGTCCTTTTATGCCGACCTGGACGGAGATGGCTTTGGCGATGCCACGACAACAGTCCTCGATTGTGTGTCTCCACCAGATTATGTGCCAAACAGTGAAGATTGCAACGATGCAGATGCCAACATGTATCCGGGAGCTCCCGGGTTGGAAAATGGGGTGGATGCCAACTGCAATGGAATTTTGGATGGGAACGAAGCCACGTTGTGTCCGGGGGACGTGGTGATCGATGGCGCCATCAACACCAGCGATATCTTGAGTCTGCTTGCCTCTTTGGGGTGTGTAGGCTTCTGTGGATCAGAGGATGTCAATTTTGACGGCCAAGTCGGTGCCGGAGACCTGTTAGAGGTCCTTGCCGTGTACGGCACATCCTGCTGGTAATTTCATCGAGAATACGAATTGTGGCCCGCTCAGCGTTGAGGAGGTGAGTCGGAACAAATCCGACCACACTTCTGAACTTCCCGCCCACCCCTGTGGTGTTGTCGGAGGTGGCCCGCTACAACGGCTTCTCCAAAGCAAATAGCCTTGCACTTCCAAGAAAAGCGCCCAAGCGCTTTTCCCCGACGCACATGTCGGTGTTCAAAACCGTCCCCATTCCTACAGATTCGGCCCTTGCGTGCGTTTTAACTTTGAAACTTGGCCCAACTCTTGGAGAAATCCCGGATATGAAAGCATTCATCTCCCTGCTTACACTCGCGCTGTTTTCGGTGACCACCTTGGCTTCCGAGCAACGCCTCACGCGCAGCCAATACATCGACCAGTGGAAGGACGAAGCCATCTACCAAATGGTCGCGCACGGCATTCCCGCGAGCATAACCTTGGCCCAGGGCATCCTGGAAAGCGGTGACGGCAATTCCGAACTCGCGCGCAAGTCCAACAACCACTTTGGCATCAAATGCCACTCGGACTGGACCGGCGGACGCACCTACCACGACGATGACAAAAAAGGCGAATGCTTCCGTGTATACGAAGACGCCCGCCAATCCTACGAGGATCACTCCGACTTCCTTTTGCGCAAGCGCTACGCAGAGCTGTTCGACCTCAAGGTCACTGACTACAAGGGCTGGGCAAAAGGCCTGAAGAAATGCGGGTACGCCACAGCGTCTACCTACGCCAAACTGCTGATCGGAATCATCGAGGCCAACAACCTGACACAGTACGACAAGATTGGTGTGTCCATGCGCAAGAAGGGAGAGACCCCCGATCGCGGTGAGCCGGTAGCCCAAGTTCAAGAAGAAACCAAAGAGGAACCTGTTGCCCAAGCTGCCGAACCGCGCAAACGCCGCAAGAACGACGCATTGCCCGAGGTACGCTGGAGCTCTACGAAATCCTTGGAGGTGTCCGACAACCGCATCCAATTTGTAGTGGCCGACGGCGGCGAAACCATCACCTCGCTCGCCGAGGAGTTGGAACTCATGCCCTGGCAAATCCGCAAATACAACGACCTGCCCGATGGCCACACCTTTGCCGAGGGCGAGTTGGTCTACATCCAACCCAAACGGGGACGCTGCAAAACCCCTTCGCACGTGGTGCAGGAAGGCGAGACCTTGCGCTCGATTTCTCAGCAGTACGGGGTTAAGCTGTCCCGCTTGCGCAAACGCAACGGCATTGCCCCTGGCGCAGAGCCCGCGGCAGGCGACCGCTTGTCGCTGAACAAAGCCGTGGCCCAGCGCGGGTAGTTTTCAAAGATTTGACCGGTGTGTTCCGAGGGGATTTGTAGACCTTTGAGGCCTTGAAAACTTCGCTTTGAACAAGACCTGGTTTCCACCCTTTTTGCTGCTCATACTCGCCTTTGTTTGGGGGAGCTCTTTCATCTTGATGGACATCGGGTTGTTTGGCACCAATAAAGCGCCCCTTTTCAGCTCTTGGCAAGTGGGTGCGTTGCGCATTGGATTCGCCGGTTTGGTGCTGTTGCCGGTTGTGATCTCCCGCATCAAGCGCATCAGTTGGCGGGATTACGCCTGGATGGCCGCAGTGGGTATCGTGGGCAACACCATCCCCGCCTTCAGTTTCACCTACGCCCAAACCGTTATCGATTCGAACTTCGCCGGTATCCTCAACGGGCTGACTCCGTTTTTTGCGCTGTTCATTGCAGCAGGCTTCTTTGGCGCAAAAGTCAAATGGTTGCAGTTGGTAGGAATTGGATTGGGCTTGCTTGGAGCGACGGGACTGGCTACCCAACAGGAATTGGATCTGTCGTTGTCATGGTGGCACATTGGAGTGGTGGTCATGGCCACGGCCTGCTATGGGCTCAGTGTCAATTTGATCGCCTACAAACTCAAGCACCGTGAAAGTCTGACCATTGCCGCCTTTGCGCTGCTCACAGGCGGGGTTCCTTGTACCATCTATGCGCTGTGGTCCGGGGTCGCAAGCATCACACTTGAACACCCGCAAGGGTTCCTCGGGTTGGGAGCCATTGCCGTGCTAGGCATCGTGGGTACGGCTGCAGCCTTGGGGCTGTTCAATTGGCTCATCCAGCTGACCAGTGGTACCTACGCCGCTTCGGTTACGTACTTGATCCCGGTGTTTGCGATGATGTGGGGCGCGCTGAATGACGAATACATCGGGCCCATGCACCTGTTGTGGACCGTGGTCATTTTTAGCGGGGTTTACCTTGTGAACAAAGGCCGCACACCCAGTGCCGCTGTTGAATCAGCGGAGTCCTGAAGAATTTAGAGCAAAAACGTGGAGTTATCCACAGTTCTTCGTACTTTTGCCGTCCCAATTTTTATCCCTTATCGTCATGTACGCAATCGTAGAGATAGCAGGGCACCAGTACAAGGTTACCAAAGATCAGCAGCTGATCGTGAACCGTCTGCATGCCGACGAAGGCGCGAAAGTCCAATTCGACAACGTGCTTTTGATCGACAACGGCGGAGACATCACTGTTGGCGCCCCAGCTATATCAGGAGCGGCCATCACTGCAAAAGTGAACGGCCACCTGAAGGGTGACAAAGTCATCGTATTCAAAAAGAAACGCCGCAAAGGTTACCGCAAGAAAAACGGTTTCCGCGCTTCACTCACCGAGATCCAGATCGAATCGATCGTAGCCTCAGGTGCGAAAGCCGCCAAGAAAGCTGAGCCCAAGAAGGACGCTCCTAAGAAGGAAGCTGCTCCTAAGGCCGAAGCCAAGAAGGCTGCTCCGAAGGCTGAAGCCAAGAAGGCTGCTCCGAAGGCTGAAGCCAAGAAGGCTGCTCCGAAGGCCAGCGCCAAAGGCGACGACCTGCGCAAGATCGAAGGCATCGGTCCAAAGACCGCTGAGCACCTGAACAATGCCGGCATCACTTCATTCGCTGCTTTGGCAGAAGCTTCAGTAGAGCGCATCCGCGAGGTCCTCGAAGCGGCTGGCCCTCGCTACAAGTCAATCGACCCAACTTCATGGCCCGTGCAAGCCCGCATGGCTGCTGACGGCCAGTGGGACGAGCTTAAGAAGTGGCAAGAGGAGAACGGCGGAAGCAAAAAGTAATTGATCTCTTCGGAGAAGAATTTATAAAGATTAGAACCCATGGCTCACAAGAAAGGAGTAGGTAGTTCGAAGAACGGACGTGAATCGGAAAGTAAACGCCTCGGCGTGAAGATCTTCGGTGGTCAAGACGCCATCGCTGGTAACATCATTGTTCGTCAACGCGGCACCCAACACCATCCCGGTGACAACGTTGGAATGGGCAAGGACCACACCCTGTTCGCCCTGATCGACGGCAAGGTGGAGTTCCGCAAGAAGCGCAACAACCGATCGTTCGTTTCGATTCGCCCAGTAGGCGAGGCGTAAGCGTTCTGATTTTCAATATTTCGGCACCCCTGCGCCAACCGCATTGCGGATTGGCACAGGGGTGTTGTAGTTCATAGCGGCGGGGTATTTACCTTTGCCGCCATCATTCAACCCCCCGAGGCAGGGTACCAGCCATGTTACAGATTCACTTTTTGCGCGAGCACAAAAACGCCATCATCGAGCGCCTCAATGTGCGCAACCACGACTTCACCAAGGAGGTAGAACATGCCTTGGTCATTGATGAACGCCGCCGCCTGACCCAACAGGAGATGGATGAGGTGAACCACACCTCAAACACCCTGTCCAAGCAGATCGGCGACTTGTTCAAGCAAGGCAAGAAGGACGAGGCCAACGCCATCCGTGAGCAAACGGTGGCCATCAAAGAGAAGAAACACCTCCTGGAGGCCCGATTCAGCGAGCTGGATGCCCAATTGCGCGATGCCTTGAGCCACATCCCCAACGTGCCCAACACCTTGGTGCCCGCTGGCAAGTCGGATGCGGAGAACCAATTTGTGGAAGACCACGGCGAAATCCCAGAGCTCGGCGAAAACGCCAAGCCGCACTGGGAGCTTGCAGAGGACTACAAACTCATCGATTTCGAAACCGGATCGAAGATCACCGGTGCGGGTTTCCCCGTCTACACCGGACAAGGCGCGCGCCTGCAGCGCTCGCTGGTAAACTTCTTCCTGGATGAAGCTGCCGACGCCGGGTATGGCGAGGTGATCCCTCCTTTTGTGGTCAACGAGGCAAGCGGTTATGGCACCGGCCAACTCCCTGACAAGGAGGGCCAGATGTACCACTGCCAAGACGACGACCTGTACCTGATCCCCACCGCGGAGGTTCCTGTGACCAACATTTACCGCGATGAGATCCTGAAGGAGGCCGACTTGCCCGTGAAGTTGTGCGCCCATTCGCCTTGTTTCCGCCGCGAGGCCGGTTCATACGGCAAGGACGTGCGCGGGCTCAATCGCCTGCACCAGTTCGAGAAAGTGGAGATCGTCCAAATCCAACACCCAGACCGCTCGTACGACACCCTCATGGAAATGGTGGAGCACGTGAAAGGCTTGCTGGAGAAACTGGAGCTGCCTTACCGTGTGGTGCGTTTGTGTGGGGGCGACTTGGGCTTTACCTCAGCGCTGACCTACGATTTGGAAGTGTGGAGTGCCGCACAACAGCGCTGGTTGGAAGTGAGCTCGGTGTCGAACTTCGAGACCTACCAGGCCAACCGCCTCAAGTGCCGTTACCGCGACGAGAACAACAAAGCACAGCTGGCCCACACCCTGAACGGCTCGGCGTTGGCGTTGCCGCGCATCATGGCGGCATTGTTGGAGAACAACCAGGAGGAAGGCGGCATCCGCATTCCACGTGCGTTGCAACCCTACACCCGCTTCGATAAGATTACTGGCTGATTCGAAGGGTATTGCCCAAGGGAAGATCGATGCCTGTGGAGGCATGTAAAACCAATTCCCGACCTTTGCCGTGCTGGTGCCCAAAATGACGGGCCGCCAGCGCCTCTACCATGGTGGGTGTCAACCCTGAGTAGGTACTCACCACCAGGAAGTGTTCGGGCTCAAGCAGCTCGGCCGCCGCTTGAAAGAGCGTGTTGATCTGGTCTTCCAACCGCCATTTCTCGCCTTTTGCACCCAAGCCCCAGGTGGGCGGGTCCATGATGATGCCGGTGTAGCGGTTTCCGCGCCGCACCTCGCGCTGCATGAACTTCAGGGCGTCTTCCACCACCCAACGGATGCCGTCGAGCCCACTGGATTCCATGTTTTCACGGGTCCAGCCGATCACTTGCTTGATGCTGTCTACGTGGGTCACGTCCGCACCGGCAGCCTTTGCGGCGAGGGAGGCACCGCCGGTGTAGGCGAACAGATTCAGCACTTTGGCCCCGGGTTTGCCTTGGAGTTGTTCGGTGATGAAGGCCCAGTTGGAAGCTTGTTCCGGGAAGATGCCCACGTGCTTGAAGGCTGTGAGCTCCAGGTTCATGCGAAAGCCCCCACAGGCTTGGGGCACACGGATCGACCAGCGCTCGGGGAAGCCCGGGTCCACCGACCACTTGCCTGACTTCTTGGAGGTGAAGTCAAAACGGGCGCCGGATTTGCGGTCCCAATGCTCCAAGGGTTGGGCCAACGGCCAGATGGCCGCGGTTTCCGGTCGCAGGAGTACGCGGCCGGCAAATTGCTCGACTTTCCAGCCGTCACCGCAGTCCAGCAGTTGGTAGTCGTCCCACTCAGGAAAGGTCCAGGTTTGCGCCATGGGCCAAAGAAACAACAAAAGCACACGGCCGCTTTTGGAGAACTTCATCCAAAGGCCACATGGCCGGGTGTGTAATGCACGAATTTTACACGCAAACACAACCTCCCACATGGGAAGAAAACATAACAAGCGCGGAAAGGCCAAAGGGTCCAAGCGCACGAACCCAGGCGGCACGCGCAACCTGCGCAGCGAGATCATAGCTATCTTGGCCAAAGCCGGGGATACCCCTCAGAATTACAAACAGGTGTCGGCAGCGCTCGGCATCACAGACGGTCCGGTCCGTACCCTGATCCGCGAAATCCTCACCGAGGAGGTCGCCAAGGGCAACGTACGTGAGACGTCGCAACACAAATACGTCCTCAAACACATCCCCAAAAAGGTGCTCGAGGGCCGCATTCAAATCAACCGCCACGGCCGCGGATTCGTGGATGTCCCTGGATACGACGAAGAGTTTGTCGTGCGCCACGGTGAAACCGGCACCGCCCTTTGGGGCGATACGGTGGAGATCAAAGTCATCCCAGGCAAAAAACGCCCCGGCGCCAAAGTGCTGCGCGTGGTCAAACGTGCACTCGAAGCCTACGTGGGCGTGGTGGAAATGGACGAGGATCGCATGTTTGTGATCCCCACCAGCGCTCGCATCACCAAGGACTTCCTCATCCCGCGCAACCTGCGTAACGGGGCCAAGGAGGGCGAAAAGGTGCTCGTGGCCATTGAAAAATGGGAACGCACCGGTGAATTGCCGCTTGGACGCATCACCCAAGTGCTGGGCAAACCCGGCGACAACGATGTGGAGATGAACGCCATCATGGCCGAGTTTGGCCTTCCTGTGGACTTCCCGCCTGAGGTGGAAGCTGCTGCGGCCAAGATCCCCACAGAGATCACTCCAGCTGAGATCGCCAAGCGCCGAGACATGCGTGAGATCACCACCTTCACCATCGATCCGCACGACGCCAAGGACTTTGACGACGCGTTGAGCATCCAGCGCTTGGAAAACGGCAACTGGGAAGTGGGCGTGCACATCGCCGATGTGTCCCATTACCTCAAGCCAGGCACCATCTTGGACGATGAGGCCTACGCTCGTGCCACCAGTGTCTACTTGGTGGACCGCACCATCCCCATGTTGCCAGAGGTCCTTTCTAACGGACTCTGTTCGCTGCGTCCAAATGAGGAGAAATGCACGTTCTCAGCCGTGTTCGAGCTCGACGACGACGCCCAGATCCAAAAGGAATGGTTCGGCCGAACGGTGACCTTGTCAGACCGCCGTTTCACCTATGAAGAGGCCCAGGAACGCATCGTTTCAGGCAACGGTGATCACGCCGACGACATCCAAGTGCTGGACCGCTTGGCCAAGAAAATGCGCGCCCGTCGCTTCAAACGCGGCGGCATCGACTTCCACTCCGAAGAGGTGAAATTCCACCTGGACGAACAGGGCAAGCCCACCGGTATCTACATCAAACGCTTGGTGGATGCCAACAAGCTCATTGAGGACTTCATGCTGCTGGCCAACAAGCGCGTGAGCCGTTTTATCGGCGGGCCATCGGACAAGCACCCCAAGGGGCGCACCTACGTATACCGCATCCACGACAAGCCGGACTTGGAGAAGCTCAAAACCCTCCACCTGTTTGTCACCCGTTTGGGCATCCCCATGGAAAAGCCCTCGGAGAAGAACCTCACCCAGAGTATCCGCTCATTGCTACGCACCTTGAAAGACCGCCCGGAACGGGAGTTGGTGCAAACCATGGCCATCCGTTCCATGGCCAAGGCGGTGTACAGCACGCAAAACATCGGGCACTACGGGCTCGCGTTTGACTACTACTCGCACTTCACCTCACCCATTCGCCGTTACCCGGATGTGATGGCGCACCGCTTGCTCCAGCACTACCTAGATGGCGGAAAATCGGTGGATGCCGATCCGGTGGAGCAGCAGTGCAAGCACAGTTCGGTTCGCGAGAAAATGGCGCAGGACGCCGAGTGGGCTTCCATCAAGTACAAACAAGTCGAGTTCATGCTGGACAAAGTGGGCCAAACCTTCAAGGGCATGGTCTCAGGCTTGAGTGCCGGCGGCTTCTTTGTGGAGCTGGAGGACAGCAAGTGCGAAGGCCGCGTTTCGGTCGACGACCTGGACGGCTACTTCGATTTTGACGAGGAGCGCTACGAACTGGTCAACAGCAAAACACGCGAAATCTTCCGATTGGGCGACGAGGTGGAGGTGCTGGTGGCCCAGGCCAACCTGGTGTTGCGCCGTTTGGACTTTGAATTTGTGAAGCGCATCAAGGGATCGAAGTGACGTTGGCAGAGCTGCTGTCTTAATGAGCGGTGCCGTACCTTCGTTCACCTATGGCCAAAACCCGATCCGTCTTTTTTTGCAGCGAATGCGGACACGAATCCCCCCAG
Organism: Flavobacteriales bacterium; assembly: GCA_049594615.1. Taxonomy (GTDB): domain Bacteria; phylum Bacteroidota; class Bacteroidia; order Flavobacteriales_D; family Sanyastnellaceae; genus CAXPZW01. The sequence continues at coordinate 6,766 of JBMYJR010000010.1, read as the reverse complement.
TGGGTGGGCAAGTGCCCCACTTGCAACAGCTGGAACACGTTTGTGGAACAGGAAGTGGCCAAAGCCTCCAAACGTGCGACTCCGGGCAGCTCGGGTACGGGCAATGCCCCCACGCCCATTGCTCAAGTGGATCCCGAACAACAGCGCCGCGTAGTCCTCGAAGACCGCGAGCTCAACCGGGTGCTCGGCGGCGGCTTGGTGCCGGGTTCGGTCATTCTGTTTGGGGGCGAACCGGGCATTGGTAAATCCACCCTCATGCTGCAACTGGTCATGCAGCACAAAGGGCTCAAGACCCTGTACGTGTCGGGCGAGGAGAGCCAGCAGCAAATCCGCATGCGCGCCGACCGCATTGGCGCCACCCACGACAACGCCTTTTTGCTCACCGAGACCTCCACCACCCACATCCGCCAACACCTCAAAACCTTGGCGCCTGAACTGGTGGTGATCGATTCCATCCAAACCCTGCACGCGCCCACCTTGGATGCAGCGCCCGGCAGCGTCTCTCAAATCCGAGAATCCGCCTCCGAGCTGCTGCGCTACGCCAAAGAGGAGCACGTACCCATCTTCCTGATCGGCCACATCACCAAAGAAGGGGCTTTGGCAGGTCCTAAACTGCTGGAGCACATGGTGGACGTGGTGCTGCAATTTGAAGGCGACCGCAACCACACCTACCGCCTGCTGCGCTCGGTCAAAAACCGCTTTGGAAGCACCAACGAACTCGGCATTTACGAAATGCAGGGCAGCGGCTTGCGCGAGGTGGACAACCCCAGCGAAATCCTCATCTCCCAAGGCGATGAAGCCCTCTCAGGATCGGCCATTGCCGCCACCATTGAGGGCATGCGCCCCATGCTGATTGAGATCCAAGCCTTGGTCAGTACAGCTGTGTATGGCACTCCGCAACGTTCGGCCACGGGATTTGACCTGCGCCGCATGAACATGTTGCTTGCTGTGCTCGAAAAGCGCTGCGGCTTTCGCTTGGGCACCAAAGATGTATTCCTCAACATGGCCGGCGGCATTCGTGTGGATGATCCAGCCTCCGATTTGGCTGTGGTCTGCGCAGTGTTGAGTTCTGACGTAGATGTGGCCCTGGACCCCGGAGTGGCCTTCGCTGCTGAGGTGGGCCTCAGCGGTGAAATTCGTCCGGTAAACCGCGTGGACCAACGCATTTCTGAGGCGCAAAAGCTTGGATTCAAACGCGTTTTTGTTTCCCGCCACAACAAAGGGTTGGACACCGGTAGTTACAGCATCGAAGTGGTACAGGTGGGTAAAATCCAGGAGGTGTTCAAGAAGCTGTTTGCCTAGTCGGGCTTGCCACCAAGCACCACCACGCATTCCCCTTTTACGCCGTGTTCTTCAAAGTGGGCTGCCACGCTCTCGAGGGTGCCGCGCACGGTCTCTTCGTGGAGTTTGCTGATTTCACGGCTCACGCTGCAGGGGCGGTCGGCGCCAAAGTGCTCGGCAAGCTGGCCCAGGGCTTTGATCAAGCGGTGCGGCGATTCATAGAGCACCACCGTTCGGGTCTCTTGGGCCAGCAGTTGGATGCGGGTTTGGCGTCCTTTTTTATGGGGCAGAAAGCCTTCCATTACAAACCGGTCGGCGGGCAGTCCGCTGTTGACCAGGGCAGGCACAAAAGCTGTGGCGCCTGGCAAGGTCTCCACCGGAATGCCTTCGCGCACGCATGCGCGCACCAGCAAAAAACCGGGGTCCGAAATGGCGGGGGTACCTGCGTCGCTGACCAGCGCCAAGTGTTCACCCGAACGCAAGCGGTCCATGACGCGCTCCAAGGTTTTGTGCTCGTTGTTTTGATGGTGTGACACCAACGGTACAGCGATGTCGTAGTGGCGCAGGAGCTTGGCGGTCACGCGGGTGTCTTCGGCCAAGATGGCGTCGGCTCCTTTGAGCGCCTCGATGGCCCTGAAGGTCATGTCCTGCAGGTTGCCAATGGGGGTGGGGACCACAACCAAGCCTTTCATCAGGCGTAGCGGCGTTCGATGAGTTCGGTGATCAGGGCGCGGCTTTCGGCGCCGTCTTCGCCCAGGCCGTCCACAAGCGCGAATGCAGCGGCGCGGTCGCCCGCTTGGTCAAGTTGGCCAATGACTTGGTCGTACCAGCCAGAGTCGCCGTCAAACAGCTCGTTGATCAGCAGAAACTTTTGGTTGAGCGAGATGCTGCCCTTGATCTGGGCCAACGGGGCGCGCTCCAAGCGTTCCACCAATGATTCCTCGTCGGTGGCGAGTTGTTCGTGGATAGGGGAATCCTCTTGCGGGGCATGCCCTTGGGCGTCGACCGCAGGAGTCGGTTCGGGCTCAGGTTCGGGGGCGCCTTCTACCTCAAGCTCAGGCTCGGTTTCAGGGATGAACGCCACGATCGGCTCGGATTCTGGCTCGGGCTCAGGGACATCTTCGACTTCGGGTTCTGGCGCTGAGGCAACAGCGGGCTCCGGTTCCGGCTCCTGCTCGGGGGCAGGGGCGGGCGCAGGAGGTTCGAACGAGAACAACTCCGGAGTGGGATTGATGGGCGGCTTTTGCTCGGTTTCGATCTCTTCGATGGCGCTCAGCAGGTCGGTTTGGGCCTCATCCACCTCACCGCCAATGCGAAAATCATCTTCCGTATCGCCTTTGGCAAACTGCTCAAAGGCCTTGTAGCGCAGCACAACCAAACGCTCGTACAATTCACGGCTGCGCTCGGTGAGGGCGTCCATGCGTTCCACCTCCAGGGTGCCTGCATCCAGTTCAGCGAGGGCGGCTTGGAGCTCGGCGATCAGATCGGCCAAAGGGGTATGGTTGTGCTCGGGGGTCATTTTTCGGCGTTCAAAGCTACCGATTTCGCGTCAGATCATGCACCCTGCGCTGCCTCCAACTCCGCAAGTTCGGCTTGCAGTTTTTTGGTGAGGCTGGCGCGGATCAGGGCGTAACTGTGGTCGATGAGTTCCAACAGCAAGGCATCAGACACGTCGCTTTGGGTGCTTACGGTGTTCCAATGCACCTTGCTCATGTGATAACCCGGTTCTACCCCGGCGTATTGTTCACGCAGTTCCAGGGCGCGGTCCGGGTCGCACTTGAGGTTGATGCCGGTAAAGGCGTCCACGTCGGTCAGGGCGAACATCTTGCCCATCACTTTAAACACCAAGGTCTTTTGGTCAAAGGGGAAGGATTCAGTGGTGCCGACTTTGGCCAGGCAGTAGTTGCGGTACGCTTCGATGTGCATGGGGCAGATTCTCCCCGAAAGGTAGGCTAGCGGAAGCGGAAGCCCAGCACCAATTCGGCGGTGTTTCCGGCCACGCCTTGAAGTGATGAGGTGGTGTAGTCGTAGGCCAAGGCCACCGATAACTGCTCCTGCCATTCGTAGCCCACCATGGCCACTACGGCGTCGTTGCTGCGCCAGCTGCCACCCAACCAGAATTGGTCGCGGTAGAACGCACGCACACTCGCGTCGATCTTGATGGGTGCGGGGTCCACATACTTCATCAGCACCGAAGGTTCCACGCCAAAGTCGCCAAAATCAAAGCGGTACGCACCGGTGACCATGTAGTGGTCTTCCAAGCGGTTCATGCTCGGGTCGGGTGATTCGTACAGGGTGACTTGGTTGCGCAACAGCTGCGGCAGGGTCACGCCAATGTGGTACTTGGAGCCGTACACGTACGCGCCAAACTTGGCATCAAAAAGCAATTGGCGGTTGTAGGTGTTGTACAGCGCTGGATCGCCCCCTTCGCTGAGGGTAATGCGGGTGCCGTCGATGGCAAATTGCAGCACGCCCAAACTGGCTGCCAGCCCAAGTTGCACCTCGTCGTTAAAGCGTACGTGGTAGCTGAAGCTGGTTTGGATTCCGGTGCGCCGGGTTGGCCCGGCATTGTCCACAAAGAGGTAACCGCCCATGGCGATGTGTGGATCCTTGAAAGGCGCCACCAATGAGAGGGTAAAGGTCCGCGGTGCGTCTTCCACGCCCGACCATTGGTTGCGGTTCATCAGGGCCACTTCAAAGTCGCCGCTGGTGCCTGCGTAGGCCGGATTGATCACATAAGGATTCACCTGGTACAGCGACAGCTGCTCCACCTGCTGCGCACGCAAACCGGTGGCGCTCAGGAGCACCAGCAAAAGGACGGTATGGAGGTGACGCATCATCTGAGGATGGTTACAGGCCCGGTCAACGGATCGGGGAATTCAGGTTCGTTTACGCGGATCACGTAGTAATAGGTTCCAATCGGGAGGGGATCGCCTTGGTAGGTGCCGTCCCACGGTTCAGGGTAGCCCGGGGCAGACTCCACCAGTAGGTCGCCCCAGCGGTTGTAAATCTGCACCACCACGTTGGGGTAGAAACTCAGGAAGCCGAGGGTCCATGCATCGTTCATGCCGTCCTCATTGGGCGAGAAGCCTGTGGGGATGTCCAGCAGCGGAGTGATGCCAATAGTGATCGTGTCGGAAGCCACACAGCCGTTGGCGCCCACCACATCCAAGATGTAGCTCTGCGGACCGGTGATTTCCAAGGTGAACGGGTTGGCCACCGTCGAATCTTGCAACAAGGTGCCCGGCGACCAGTCCCAAATGCTGTCGTCGTCTACCGCGGGAATGCCGCCGAGTTCAACCACTTCTTCCAGATACACGTCCATGTCTGCTCCGGCATCGGCCAGGGGAGAGGTCAGGATTTCAACCACCACGGTATCGGCATCCGAACACAAACCGTCGTCGGCGATGTAGATGAACTCGTACACGCCCGGTTCGGGTTGGATCTCGAGGGTGGATGAGGTGTTGATTTGCACCCCGTCGGCATCGTACCAGCCTTCAGAACTGCCGCCGGTGTTGGTGCCACTCAGTGTCCACGGCCCGGTTTCTTCGCACGCCGTCAGGTCAGCGCCTGCGTCGGCTTCCACGCCGCCAAGGGTTTCAATGTCAATGGGCTGGAGCGCGGTCTGGCAACCGTTGGTGTCTTCCACGGTCACGGCGTACTGGCCGCCCGCCAGATCGGTGGGGTTTTGTTCCAGGCTGGTATAGCCAAGCGGTCCGGACCAGACGACATTGTACTCGGGTGTGCCTCCGCTGATTTGCAGTGTGGCCGAACCGTCTTCCGATTCTGGACAAGAAGCAGGAGAGGTGCCGGTCAGGGTCACCACCAATTCGGTGGGTTCGAGCAGGTCAAAGGTGAGGGTGCCGGTACAGCCTGCCAAGTCGGTGATCAGCACTTCATAGGTGCCCGGGGCCAAGTCGGCCAGGTCTTCAGTGTCGGCGGTAAAACCGTCAGGGCCGTTCCATGTGAAACCGTACGGTGCCATTCCGCCGGCAGGGGTTAGGTCAATGCCCGCGTCTTCAAACCCAAAGCAGCTGATGCTGTCTACAACTGCCTCTGAGCTCAGGGGCAGCGGGTCGGCCAATTCGAGCGAGTCGGTCACCACACATCCGGCATCGTCTGTGATGGTGTAGGTGTACCAGCCAGCGGCCACATCTGCGATGTTTTGCGTGTCGGCGGTGAACCCATCCGGGCCGGTCCAACCGATCGTGTAGTCCGGAGTGCCGCCTCCCAAGGTGGCATCAATGGTACCGTTGGATTCACCCACGCATAGCGGTGAGGTGGTATTGGCCGTCAGCACAATGGGTGCAGGCTCGGTGACGGTAAAGGTCGTGTCGAGTGGGCAGCCGTTTGCATCTAACAGTGCCAGGGTGTAATCGCCGGCAATCAGGCTGTCGAGTGGGCTGAGGTTGTCAAGGTTGGAGAGGGGCCCGGTCCAGGAGCCCATGAATCCACCCACGCCGCCTGATGGCACCCATTCAATGCTACCGGTGGAATCCCCGGCGCACAAAATGGGGTTCAGGGTAGCGGTCAATTCCAGCACTGCGGGTGCGCCAATGCACACCTCAGCCGCAGCTGCACAGCCGTTGGCGTCGGTCACGGTCACTTGGTAGCAACCCGGTGCCAGGTCCGCAGGATTTTGTGCTGAATCTGTAAACCCGTTCGGGCCTGTCCAGGTGAAGGCATAGGGGCCTACTCCGCCGGTCACGGTGGTCAGGATGGCGCCGTCTTCGCTGTCAGCGCACAGCACATCTCCGGCGGTGAGTTCTACCAGCAGTTGTTCGGGTTGGGCCACCTCAAACGCTTCGCTGTAAAAGCAGCCGAGGGCATCGGTGACTTCCACCACGTAGGTGCCAGCTTCCAAGTCGGTCACGTCTGCGCTGGTGGCCGAGAAGCCGTTGGGCCCGGTCCAAACGTAGTTGTAATCGGGGTTGCCTCCGGTGACCGTGAGGTCAATGGTGCCGGTGAAATCGCCAAAACAGAGCACGTCTTGTTCACTTGCCTCCAAGATGGCCCCGGCATCGCTGAGTTGGATATCGTCTTCAAAGGTGCAGCCGTTGTCATCGGTCACCACCAGGTGGTAAGTGCCCGAAGGAATGCCTTCGAGCAATGCCGAGGTGCCGATCAACACGCCGCCGTTGTCCACGTCGGTCCACACATAGTTGTAATCGCCGGCTACGGTGCCGCCCGAAGCCTGGGCCTCGAGTGCGCCGTTGCTCAGCAAGCACGAAGGCGAGGTTTCGTCGATGGTCACTTCCAAGGCATCTACCTCGATGAGGGTGACGGTGAGTTGCGCAGTACAACCGTTGGCATCCAATACATCCACAGTGTAATCCCCAGCGGCAAGGCCGGTCAGGTCTTCGGTGGTGGCGTCAAAGGCCTCCGGTCCGGTCCACACAAAGTCAAACGGTGCGGTGCCGCTGCCGATCACCAGGTCAATGCTGCCGGTGGTTTCACCAAAACAGGCTACGTCAGTCACGTTGGC
>JBMYJR010000009.1:0-65342 GCA_049594615.1 Flavobacteriales bacterium | reverse complement strand
ATCACGTAACCGGCCATGTAAATGGGCTCGTAAGCACCGATGGCACGGGTGCGGTAGCCGAGTTCGTTGGTGTCGTTGAAGAAGTCTTCGAGGGTTGAACGACCCGTCACGCGGTTGCCGTAAGGATCATAACCTCGGTAGGCCACAAGCTGGTTGCCCTGGTTGAGCAGGTCATCTGCCCCAAACATATCAAGGGTCAACTGGTCTGGGTCGAGGGCATCGGTGTTGATGAAATCGTTGCCCAATGGATCGTAGCCGAGTGCTTCACGCAGGCGGTAGTCGAACTCAAACTGACCGTCACCGATCAGACGCTCGTATGTGATCCAAGGCAGGGTGCCATCGATGTAATCCACCGAGAAGTTGTTCTGGTCAATCTCTTTGATGTGCGAGTTGCCCAGCAAACGTGCTTGGGTCCACAGGCCAATCGGTCCGAGCAAGTAAGAAGCGTCGCGACGCTGCTCGTACTCGAAACCGAGTTGGATGGCGTGGTCGCCGATGTCAGCAGAACCGTTGGCCGATACGCGGAACTGGTTGTTGCGCGCCACAGCGTAAGTGTTTCCTTGGGTACCGATGTGAGACCACAAGTTGTAGGTGCCGTCAGGCGAATCTCCGTTGCGAAGAGCGTTGCCGTTTTGGACCTCCAACAGGGTGGCGTAGGGACCGGGATCATCGGGGTTGTATGGCTCGATGTCAAACAGACCGAAGTACTGGTTGTTGATCGCCGCCAAGTCTGGGTTGTACTGCGAGGGGGTGAAGGTCACCAGGGTGTCCTCCCAACCTACGTGCTCATTCACCACGCCGCCGAAGTTGCTGGATTCTTGCACCTCGTACGAGTTCACTTGGGAAACGTCGAACGTACCCACGTGGCCATATCGGAAAAAGTTGTCTTCGTGGTTTTTGTTCCAGGTGCGGTCGTAGGTCTGCGAGTAATCGACCATGACCGAGTAGAAGACGTTCTGCAGGGCAGATGTCACTTCCTCGGCGTCTTCAGGAGCTGCAAAGCGCTGTGAGAACTTCACGTAACCTCGGTAGTCAAATTCGGTGACTTGCAGGTTGTTGTCGTAGTTCATCAGCATGTTGCCGTAGCTAAAGGCATCGCGCTGGGAGAAGGCGCCAGTACCACCAATGGTAAGGTTGGTATTCTTGCCAGTGTTCACGTCGATCTTGGCTACCAAGTTTGCTTGGGTAGACCCTACGTTTTGACGGGTGTCTACTTTCTCAAAGTCATCAGCGGTGAGGAAGTCGGCATTGTAGAGTGCACCGTTAACAGAGCCATCGGCTGCCACGTTACGACGCAGCGGGTTGTCGAGCAGGTCTTGCTGTACGTCTTCCTTCATGCGGTAAACGCCCCCAAAGGTCGGGCGGCTGTCCACCACGTTTTGGTAGTTGCCTGAGAGGAAGAAGCCGAGGATGGGCTCCAAGCGATTGCCCTCTTCGTCCTTCTTCGACAGGAGCGGGCCGGAAAGGAAGCCCTCTACAAGGTTGTACCCGTAAGCGTCCAGACCAACAGCGCCGTCGCCACTGCGGAAGCCCGAGGTGATCACCTCCAGACCGCCCGAGTAGTTCGCAGAAGAACTACGCAGCGACAGGTTGATCACCCCTCCGGTTGCATCCCCAATGGATGCAGGGATCCCGCCAGTGATGACTGCAATCTCCTCGATCGCAGACTTGGGCAGGGCCACCGAACCACGCACCTTGATACCATCGATGTAGTACCAAGTAGAGTTCGAGCGGGCACCACGTACCGAAATACCGTTCCCGGTATCGGCCACACCCCCGACGGTTTGTGCGATGGCACCAGCCGAACGGCCAGGCATCTTGTCAATCTCTTCCCGGGTTACGGTACCACCGGAAGCACCCCCATCTTTGTCGATGAGCGGCTCCTTGTACTCCACCACGACGGCTTCTGCTAGCTCAAGGCCAGCGCCGAGTTTGGCGTCCAGGAAGGCAATTTTATTTGAAGTCACTTTTACGCCGGTGAACTTCTTGGGTGTGTATCCCACAAATGTGAACTCGATCTCATATGAACCGGGCTCGATCGGTTTGATGGAATATTTACCATCAAAATCGGTCTGGCCGGCGGTGACCGTGTTCCCGTTCAGGCGAACGATGACATTTACAAAGGGGAGCGGTTCACCGCTCTCTTGGTCGGTAACGGTGCCTTTCAGCGTTCCGGAACCAATTTGGGCACTGATGAACCCACTACACAGAATCAGGGAAAGTGCGAAGCACAACTTCCGTAGCATACCACTAAGGTTTACGTTAGCAAAACCGAATTTTCTCAACAAGCGGGCGTAAAGATAGAAATATCCATCTATCGGAACCCGTCATCTGAAAGCCGCATGGCGTCAGCGTTTGAGAGAAAAATCACCCGCGGCGAACAGCTCCTCCCACGGGCGTTTTGTAAAAGTATCCCAAAAGGCACGCGCCCAACACAATACTGCAGGTAAAGGCAGGGAAAATTATACACGTCAGTCTAGAAAGTAGAGCGCTACTTGAAGTGTTTCTTCCGGAACCAGCGGCGGTAGAACGGTTCTGCTTTGCCCATGCGCATGCGTTCGGACTTGCGCTTGTTGCGCTTCATGCGTCGGCGGGTTTTCTTGGTCTGGATCGCCCGGTGGTGGTCCTGCTTGGCGTCCATCTCATCCTGGATTTTTTTCTCACGCGCCTTTTTGGCTTTTTGCTGCTCTTTGATCTGTTCTTCGGCGGTTTGCTGCTTGACTTGGGCACGCAACTCGGGCATACCTGCGGCCAGGGTGAAGGTGAATAGCAACAACAGAAGTTTGACAGTTGGGCGCATTACTTCGCGGATTTCGGATAGGAGAAGTTCAGGATTTTCAGCGAACCCTTGGCGGCGTTCAGCACCAAGATGCCGTCGATGCGCCCAGCGTTGTCGTAAACCACTTCGTACGTGTTGACAAGTTTGCCGTTTTCGAAAGCCTCGATTTGGCTCACGCTTCCAGCGAGGTCAAAGCGGTAGACGTGGCGTTTGGTACGCTCGGAATGGGAGGAGGCAAAGCGCACTTCGGCCAGCCGCCCGCGCTCGTCGTATGCGTAATGCTCGGTCTGGACTCTGCGGGTCACCAGAAATTCCGTGCGCAGCGAGGTGGCGTAGCCCAGTGCGTCAAAGGTGCGTGTACGCTTTTCATACGGCCGCCCGTAGTTGTTGTATGCGGTGCGCACCTCTGTGGAGTCGGTCTTTGTATAGGTGAACGTCTCGGTATTGATACGGGTACGGCCCCTCACGGGTTGGCCGGGCTCGGGGGCGGGTGCCTTGTCGTACCGCATTTCCACCGTGCGGCCCTCGGCATCCAACACCGGCTCCAACACATAGTACCCAGAGCGGCTGTGTTCGGTTTTGTGCAGGTAGTGGTCGTGGGTGCCATAGGTCAGCAGCCAGTGGGTGGTGTCGGTGATGGAGCCCACGGCTTTGGTCTGGAACAGTTCGGTGAGTCGGCCTTGGTCGTCGAAGGCCATACGTTGCACATCGTTCCAATTTTTGATGGGACGACCATCGCGTTTGGTTTGCAGGCGCACTTCGATGGTGTCGATGTCCCCTGCGGCCAAAAAAGCCGGATCAAACTGGTGCCACGACTGCAGGTCAAGCGGGGCCGAAGTGTTCAGCATTTGTGCCCCACTCCACAACGGAGCCAGCAGGATCAGGTATGTGAAGGTGCGCTTCATGCGAGTTGGGACAGGGCGTCTTCCAAGGTGTGTACCGGACGCTGGCAGGCGCCTTCGATACACACGTAAAACGTCAGTTTCTCAGACGCCTTGCCCTGCACAGGAGCCAAGATTGTGCCGGAGTGGGCCAAGCTCACCAGCGTATTGGGGTGCAGTTGGGTGTCAAAGTCTGCGAGCGCTGCTTCCTTGCCCGGCCCTGCAATGACCACGTGATAGTATGGCCGGGTCAGGCGATCCAGCAGTAAGGCCCAATGCGAGGTGTTTTGCACCGAGCCCATTTCACTCACCATGTTGGCCATAAGTGCGCGGGCGCGCCCAGTCCAGGTGGGGTTTCCGGTGAGTAGGCCGTAGTCCAAGCAAGCGTGCGCCAGCATGCTCGAGGAGGCCGGTGTCACGTTGTCGAAGTTTTCTTGCTTTCGGCTCACCAAGTGCTCTCCGCTGTGTGCAGTGAACCAGGGCATGCCGCCTTCGGAATCCGCGAAGTCCTTCCAGGTTTGTTCCAGCAGCCGTCCAGTGTGAGTCACCCACTGCTCATCTTGGGTGGTGCGGTACACCTCCAGCCAGGCTTGAGCGGTGGCCGCATGGTCTTCCAAAAAACCAATGCCAGGACTGTCCAACGTGTGCGGGAAACTGCCGCGAGCGGAATAGAGGTCTTCCATGAGCAAGGCCAAGTTCTGGGCGCGCTCGGAATATTGCGCTCGTTGAAAGACGCGCCCCGCTACTGCGAGTCCTTGTACCGCATAGGCGTTCCAACTGACCAGCACTTTGTGATCGAGCCCGGGGAATACGCGTACGTTGCGCGCTTCCAAGGTGCGGTCCATCAGCGCATCGAGTTTGGGGTAGAACGTGTCCAAGGTCCAACCCATGCGTGCGGCAAACTGCGCGTCGCCCTCGGTGCGTAAGGGGATGTATTGGCCGTGTTCCCAAAATCCGTCGGTGTCGATGGAAAAGTATTGGCGGCCCCATGACCAGTCCTCGCCCCACAGCGATTCCAGCTCGTCTTGGGTCCAGGTGTAGTGTTTGCCTTCCTCGCCCTCACTGTCGGCGTCCAAGGCCGATTGGTACCAGCCGTCCGGACGGCGCAGTTCGCGGTCCAACCAGGCTGCGGTTTGGGCCACGGCGCGCGCATACTCTTGGGTAGGAACGTGTGCATGCGCACGCGCGAAGGCTGATAAAAGCTGCCCGTTGTCGTAAAGCATCTTTTCAAAGTGGGGCACCTTCCACAGCGCATCCACACTGTAACGCGCATAGCCGCCGCCGATTTGATCGGCCATGCCGCTGCGGACTTGAGCGAGCAAGGTGCGGTGGGCGTGAGCGGTGGCGTCGGCATCCGATACCAGCGCGCCGTGTTCCAACAAAAACGCCCAGTTGTTGGGCATGGGGAATTTGGGTGCGTAGTCGAGTCCGCCGCGCTCGCGGTCCCAATGTGGGCGCCAGCGGTCCACGAGTTGTGCGGTCAGATCCGAGGGAAGGTGTTCGATGCTGGTGGCGGCTTGAATGCGTTCGTGCAGGTCAATGGCCTCGGTGAGTTGATCGGCGTATGCGGTCACGCGGTTGGGGCTTTCGGCGTGGAGGTTGGCCAGCATTTCCAGCACTTCCATAAAGGCTTCGCGCTTGAAATAGGTGCCACCATATACAGGACGCCCATTGGGCAAGGTGAAGCAGTTCAGTGGCCAGCCCCCTTGTTGGGTCATCAGCTGCACCGCGGTCATGTAGACTTGATCCACGTCCGGCCGCTCTTCGCGGTCCACTTTGATGCAGACAAAGTGCTGGTTCATCAAGGCAGCCGCCGCGTGGTCTTCAAACGTTTCACGTTCCATCACGTGGCACCAGTGGCAGGCTGAGTAACCGATGCTGACCAGCACCAGTTTGTTTTCGGCTTTGGCGCGGTCGAAGGCTTCATCGCCCCAAGGATACCAGTCCACCGGGTTGTGCTTGTGTTGTTGCAGGTACGGGCTGGAGGACTGTGCGAGGCGATTGGTGTGGGTGTCGGCCATGGTTGGGGGTCGGGAATGGGGCAAAGGTATTGTTCCGAGTGGGCCCGAAAACGGGCAGGTAGGTGTTTGAAGTACACTTTGTGCACGCTGCGGGAACACTTTGCGGAAAACTTGCGCTGCGGTTTGGCGATCGGGGTCGTACCTTCGCGGGTTCAATTTGCGACCATGAACCGTGATACCCAGTTGTTTGACCTGGTGAGCCAGGAGCACCGCCGTCAGGTGGAAGGCATCGAACTGATTGCCTCTGAGAATTTTGTGAGCGACCAAGTACTGGAAGCCGCAGGAAGCATCCTCACCAACAAGTACGCAGAAGGCCTGCCCGGCAAGCGCTACTACGGCGGTTGCGAAGTGGTGGATCAGGTCGAAAACCTCGCCATCGATCGCCTCAAGGAGCTCTTTGGTGCGGAGTGGGCCAACGTGCAACCGCACTCTGGGGCCAACGCCAACGCTGCCGTCATGCTCGCAGTGCTCAAGCCAGGCGACGCCATTTTAGGTTTCGACCTGGCACACGGTGGACACCTCACACACGGTTCTCCGGTGAACTACAGCGGCCTGCTGTACCGCCCGCACTTCTATGGTGTGGAGCAAGAAACCGGCACCATCGACATGGACAAGGTGGCAGCCACGGCCCGCGAATGCCAGCCCAAACTGATCATCTGTGGCGCTTCGGCATACTCACGTGATTGGGACTACGCGCGTTTCCGTGCCATTGCTGACGAAGTGGGCGCACTGCTGCTGGCTGACGTTTCGCACCCGGCGGGTTTGATCGCCAAGGGCCTGCTCAACAACCCGTTGCCGCATTGCCACATCGTCACCAGCACCACCCACAAAACCCTGCGCGGTCCGCGCGGTGGCATCATCATGATGGGCGAGGACTTCGACAACCCGTTTGGCAAAACCACCATGAAAGGGGTGGTTCGCAAAATGAGCTCCCTGCTAGACTCGGGCGTATTCCCGGGCATGCAAGGCGGGCCGCTGGAGCACGTCATCGCAGGCAAAGCAGTAGCCTTCGGCGAGGCGCTATCGGACGACTTCAAGGTGTATGGCGAGCAAGTGATGGCCAACGCACAAGCCCTGGCTTCGGCGCTTGTGGACATGGACTACCAGTTGATTTCAGGCGGTACCGACAACCACTGCATGCTCATCGACCTGACCAACAAGAACATCACCGGCAAGGCTGCCGAGGCGGCTCTGGGCAAGGCGGGCATCACCGTCAACAAGAACATGGTGCCGTTTGACACCCGTAGCCCGTTTGTGACCAGTGGTATCCGCATCGGTACACCGGCCATCACCACACGTGGTGTGCGCGCCCAGGAATGCGGGCAGGTGGCCACTTGGATCAATGCCGCTTTGGAATCCCACGAAGACAACGCAGCGCTCGACCGCATCCACGGCGAAGTGCGCGATTGGATGTCAGGTCGTCCGCTTTTTCAAGTTTAATCGCGGAATCGGGGGCTTCGAAGCGCCCGGAGGGAGGGGTGTGACACCTGTCATGTCCTGAACAGAACTTTACCTCTGTTGCCTTCCCCGCGGGGAAGGCCTATTATGCGTCACTGCCGTCAGGTTTTGGGGCAGTGCTTTAACCTGCTCCACCTCTGGTCCAAGTACAACTCAAACTCATCGAGACCGGCCTGCACACCGGTCACCCATGAGGCCAACGACTTGGTGGTAAATTTGATTGTGCAAGCGGCTTATTCTGGACGCTAACAACTAATTTGCATGGGCTAGGTAAAACGTCGTGTGGGCGTCCGGAACTGCCAGACACCGCCGGCCAACGCGCATGGACAAGCTAAAACATTCTGCCTTAGAAATTTACCGGGAACACCGCCTCGACGACATGTTCCTGGTTTACCGTGGCTTCATTTCCGATGAGCTCACCAGTACCTTTCTGGACATCTCGGAAAACACCGTGGTAGACGCTTTGGGGCTGACCAAAGTCAACCGCAAGGCGTCCTTTCTGCTGGTGGAGTGCTTCCAGAACATGCTCAAGCACACCCACTCCGAACACATCGAGGCTCGCGAACACGCCGATGCCCTGTTCCACTTCCGGTTCCACCCGGATTACTTCCGCATCAATTCCATCAACACCATTTCCCGTGCAGAGGAGGCCGGACTGCGCAGTGCGGTAGAGGAAATCAACGCCCTCGACGCCGAATCACTCAAGGCCCTCTACAAAGACCGTCTGGTGGCCAACGAACTCAGCGACAAAGGCGGGGCGGGACTCGGGTTGATTGAAATGGCGCGCAAGTCGGGCCAAAAACTCCATTATGATTTCCGTCCCATCGATGGCGACCGTTCGGCGTTTTGGCAACAGATCACCATGGCGCACAGCGGCTACGATGCCGCCCTTGATACCCTCGACAACCTCGAGCGCATGCAGGCCAACGTCGAAGCTGAAGACGTGGTGCTCATCTACAAAGGTGACCTGTCTCAAAAAGCCATTTTGCCGCTGATTCTGCTGCTGGAGAAGAATACCGACGGCAATGCCCTGCTGAGTAAACGCGCGGGGATCACCATGATTGAAATGCTTCAAAATGCATCCAAGCACGGGCTCAACCGCGGCGTACTCAAGCTGTACCGCGTGGAGGGGAAGATGGTCATTGAGGTGGGCAACACGTTGGAATTGACCCAAGGACAAGCGTTGGTGAAGCGTCTGGAAGTTCTTCACAACATGAGTGAGGATGAACTCAAGGAGGCCTACCGAAATCATTTGAGAAATGTTCGTAATCTTGAGCAGCAAACCAACTCGGGATTGGGGCTGATGGAGATCGCCCGCCTCAGCGGTGGAGCGTTCGACTTCGACCTTCAGCCTGAGGACGGCGCAGGCTTCTTCACCTTCCGGGTGACGTTGTAACTGCTTGCATGCTGCCAGAATCCTACGATATAGCTGCCACCGCAGAAACCCCTGCCGTGATCCTCGACGCAAGTGCGGGCGTTTACCGCATTGAAGGCCGTTCCCTCCCCGAAAATGCCCACAAGTTTTACCAGCCCTTCATCGATTGGTTCGTGCGCTTGCTCGAGACCCCGGGCCGTCAATTGGAACTGGAACTCTACCTGGATTATTACAATTCGTCCACCGGTCGCTACCTCATGGAACTGATGTTGGCCCTGGAAGAGCACAGCAACACCAGCAACGTGGGCATCCTTTGGAAAGCCGATGCCGACGATGATATCATGCTTGAAAAAGGGGAGGAGTTCCGCCAGCTCTTAAAGATTCCTGTGCAGGTCAAGGCGCTGGAATCCTGACTAGCGCAATCGCGTTCCCAACACGAGAATGTCGTCCAATTGGGCATTGCGCCCTTTCCACTGATCGAGTGCCGCCGCGAGTTTGCCGGAGGTCGATTCCACCGTGTCGCGTGCACATTCGAGCAGGATTTGCTGGAAGCGCTTCTTGTTGAGCTTCTTGTTTTGAGGACCTCCGAATTGGTCCATGAACCCGTCGGTGAACATGTACAGTTGGTCGCCGGCCTCGTAAGCGATGGTCTGGGTTTTGAACTGAAAGGCCACATCCATGCGCGCCGAGAAGGAGCCGCCGATGTACAGCGAGTCGCCTTTGAATTCCAGTACGTCTTGGTCGCGTACGATGAATACCGGATTCTGTGCCCCGGCAAATTCAATGGTGCGCGTGGCTTCGTCGATGATACACAGGCTCATGTCCATGCCGTCCTGGGCGCTTTCGCCTGCCCCTTTCTGGTGGAGTGCATCCACAATTTCGTGGTGGACCGCTGAGAGGATTTCGGCCGGATCGGTGATGCCGAGTTCGTGCACCACCTTGTTGAGTTTGTTGTGTGCGATGAGCGACATGAGGGCCCCCGGCACGCCGTGTCCGGTGCAATCGATGGTGCTCAGCAGGATGCGTTCGCCGAGTTGCTCGTACCAGTAGAAATCGCCCGAGACGATGTCTTTGGGTTGCAGGTAAATGAAGGTCTCGGGCAGCTTGGCTCGGATCTGATCCTCGGGCACCAAAATCGAGCGCTGGATCTTCTTGGCGTATCTCATCGATGACAGGATCTTGTGACGTTGGGTCTTGATCTCAGCATTCTGGCGGTTCAGGATGTAGTTGATGCGCTTTTTGCGTCGCAGGTGGTAGGCCTGGATACAGATCAGGGTCAAAATCAGGATGCCAATGGCCAGATAGATCAAGTCCTTTTGACGGGCACGTGCTGCGCGTTCCACCATGTTGGCTTGGATCTCGGCGTATTCGCGTTCGCGTTTTTCCTTCTCGTAGCGAGCGTTCAGCTCGGAGATGCGGTTGAAGTTGTTCTTGGCATCGAGGCTGTCCTTGAGCGATAGGTATTCCTGTTGGAAGGTGAAAGCGGTTTCAAAGTCACCGCGTTCTTCATGGATTTGGGCACGTTGGTCGTAGATCGAGAGGATGACCTCGCTGTATTGGAGTTCGGAGGCCAGGCTTTCGGCTTGCTTGAGTTCTTGCAGGGCGCGGGGATAGTCGCCTTGCTTGCGGAACACTTCGCTCAGGGTGATGTGTACGTTGCAGACCTGCAGCAGGTCTTGTTCCTCGTCGCGCAGCAATTCTCTAAGCCCAAGTTGGGCGTGGAATGCTGCAGAGTCGAGTTGTTCGGTCTCTAAATACAGCATTGCTTTGAGCGGTGCATAACGTTGGTCGGTGTGATGAGTGCGTTGGAAGGCCTCCAGCTTGCGCAGATAATACCAGCTGCTGTCGGTCTGTTCCAGAGCCAGGTATGCGCCCGAAATGTTGAACAGGTTCAGCGCGCACGTGGGGTAATCCTTGATGCGCAACGAAAGCGCATGGGCTTCCTTGTAGTGCTGGATGGAGGCTTCGTGTTCCTCCATGGTGGCGTACATGACCCCAATGTTGTTGATGGCGCGGTTGGCCCCGTGATCGTCTCCGCAGGCCAGCGAGAGCTGGTAGCTTTCTTGGAACGACTCAATGGCGTCGATGTAATGCGATTGTACGTAAGAGCGGATGCCTAGCAGGTTGTGAATCTTGGCCAAACGGACGGTGTCCGAGGCCTGTTCTGCAATCACCA
Source organism: Flavobacteriales bacterium (assembly GCA_049594615.1). Lineage (GTDB taxonomy): Bacteria > Bacteroidota > Bacteroidia > Flavobacteriales_D > Sanyastnellaceae > CAXPZW01. The sequence goes on along the minus strand of JBMYJR010000009.1, from coordinate 54,652 downwards.
AAGCGAGGTCACAGAATCGTTTAGAGGAATCCGGGTCGACAAAAATGAGGTGGTCGGCAATCTCAACTTGAATACGCAAGCGGCAGGTATCGCTCTCGGCGACGGCCAGTTGCTGTTGCAAACTGTCCAGACGGATGGATTCCGCACCGCCGGCTCCATACATGAGGCATGAAGTCAGCAGCAGGACAAGGGTGAATATGGTCCGCAGATGCTGCACGGTTTATCAGGATGGTACTTTCTCTACGGAAAAGATGGGTTTCGGTTTCAATGGGCGAATCGTTGTGGTTTTCCACAACTCTGTGTATATTTGCACCCCAATTTTTTGAAAGACAACCATGGCTCACCACAAGTCTGCCCTCAAGCGCATCCGTCAAAACGCCAAGCGTAAGGCGCACAACGCTTACTACCACAAGACCACCCGTAACGCGGTTCGTAAACTGCGTGCAACCACTGACCGCAAAGAGGCCGAAGGGCAAGTCAATGCGGTATTCAGCATGTTGGATAAGTTGGCCAAGCGCAACATCATCCACAAAAACAAAGTAGCGAACATCAAGTCGAGCCTCCAGCTCCACGTGAACTCGCTCTAACAACATTCTCAGAAAATTGGGAAAAAGGCTGCCTTTGGGGCGGCCTTTTTTTGTGCCTTACATCCGGGTATACCCGGGTATAAACGGGTATACCCGTTTAACTCACGACTCGTCCAACTCTCTGTGCGCATGTTGCAGGCAAAAACATCATGCACATGCCCCTTCACGACCTCTACGCCGCCGATCGCCCCCGCGAAAAAATGCTTCTTCGCGGCCCCCATGCGCTCACGGATGCTGAATTGATTGCCGTGCTGCTGGGCAGCGGACGGGTGGGAGAGCCCGCCTTGGCACTGGCTACGCGTATCTTAGATGGGGTGGAACGCAGCCTGTTTGAATTGGGTAAACGCAGCCCCCAACGCCTCATGGAGTTTGAAGGAGTTGGAGAGGCCAAGGCTTTGCGGATTTGTACTGCGTTGGAGTTGGCACGCCGTCGCCGAGATGCACCGCCGTTGCAACGCACAGTGGTGCGCAGTTCGCTGCAGGCCTTTGAAGCGTGCCGCCACGAGATGGAAGACCTGCAAGTGGAGCAGCTTCGTGTGTTGCTCATGGACCGCGGCAACCGCATCATTCGCCAGCAAGTGCTCACCTCAGGCGGTCCCTCGGGCACGGTTGCCGACCCCAAACTGGTCTTCCAAGCCGCACTTGAGCACCGGGCTACTTCGTTGATTTTGGCGCACAATCACCCTTCTGGGAACATCCGTCCCAGCGAGGCCGACCGGCAGGTGACCGAACGGATTGCCACCTCGGGTGCCATGTTGGATTTGCCCTTGACCGATCATCTCATCGTGGGACACGGTCAATATTTTAGCTTTGCCGATGAAGGCATACTCTAGCATGAAGCACATCCTGACTGTCATCGGCGCAAGGCCGCAGATCATCAAAGCCGCCGCACTCAGCCGCGCCATTCGCCACCACTACGCAGACCGCTTGCGCGAAACCATCGTGCACACCGGTCAGCACTACGACGCCAACATGTCACAGGTGTTCCTCGAGGAGTTGGGTGTGCCTGCGCCTGAGCACAACCTGGAGGTGGGCAGCGGTTCCCACGGCGCGCAAACCGCCCGCATGCTGGAAGGCATCGAGCGCATTTTGCTGGATGACCGTCCGGATGCGCTGTTGGTGTATGGCGATACCAATTCTACCGTGGCCGGCTCTTTGGCTGCCATCAAACTGGGCATTCCAGTGGTGCATGTGGAGGCGGGTCTGCGTTCGTTTAACAAAGCCATGCCTGAAGAGGTCAACCGCATCCTGACCGATCACGCCTCCACTTTGCTATTCACGCCCACGGTCACCGGGATGTACAACCTCAAGGCCGAAGGCTTCAACACCGAGGCCCAAGCTCCATACCACGCCGATCATCCCGGTGTCTTCCACTGTGGAGATGTGATGTACGACAACAGCCTGCACTTTGCAGCACAAGCCGCCCACCTGCAAGTGGCCGAGAGCCATGGCGTAACGGGAGAATACATTTTGGCCACCTGCCATCGGCCTTCCAACACAGATACCGCCGAAGCGTTGCACAACGTATTGGGCACATTGCTAGAAGTATCGGCGCAGCTGCCGGTGGTCTTGCCTTTACACCCGCGCACGCGTGCCCGGTTGGAGGCCCTTGCACCCGAGCTGCTGGTTCAATTGGAGGCGGCTGAAACGGTGCATTTGATTCCGCCGGTGTCGTTCCTGGAAATGATTGACCTAGAAGCGCGTTGTGCTCTGGTGATGACCGATTCTGGCGGCGTGCAAAAAGAGGCCTTCTTCTTCAAGAAACCCTGCGTCATCCTGCGTGAGCAAACCGAATGGGTGGAAATCGTGGACAACGGCAACGCCCTGCTTGCAGGAGCGGACCCTGTGCGTATCCGCGAAGCGTTTGCCCAATTGCGCAGCGCAAAGGCGCTCACCTACCCGCCGTTTTACGGCGACGGTCACGCCGCTGAATTCATTGCCGCACGCATCCTGGATAGCCTCGTATGATTCGCCTTTGGTCCCCAGATGTCAACCACCGCTTGCGCTTTGCCGCAGCCTGCGTGTTTACGCACGTGTTGGAGGTGGGGCACACCTGGGTGACTGCTCCCGAAGAAGCGCATCTCTGTTATGCGGCTAAACGTGAGGGACCTGGATTGCACATCATGCCCACAGCGCTGGGCCAATTGGGTGTGGTTGAATCCGATCCTGCGCCCGGTCCGTCGTGGCACGGTTGGCCCACCCTGGGTCCTACCGAGGGAGGCATTGGGTTTGATCTGCTCGGTGCAGTGGTCTTCCTGGCCGCCCGCATGGAGGAGTATGGCCGCCCGAAGCGCGACCAGCACGGGCGTTTCCCTGCTGCTGAAAGCTGGATGGGGCGCCACGGGTGTTTGGATCGGCCGTTGATTGACGGTTGGGCGCAGGCGCTCGCTACAGAACTCAGCGCAGCGTTTGCAGACCTGACCTTCCCGACCCGCACGTACAACGTGTTAAGCACTGTGGACGTGGACAGCGCCTATGCATACCGTGGCAAAGGATTCAAGCGCACCTTGGGTGGTTTTTGGGGAGACCTCAAACGGGGCGATGCAGCCAACCGACGCCAGCGTTGGCAAGTGCTCCGCGGCAAGCAGCCCGATCCGTTCGACACTTACGAAACCATTCTGCAGGAGCACGCTCGCCACAGCATCCCGCCGCTGTTTTTCTTTTTGGTGGCCGACTTTGACCGGCCGCACGACATCAATCTGTCGCACCGCCGCCCTGCATTGCGCGCGCTGGTGCTTGAACTTGCCGATCGCGCCGAGGTGGGCGCGCACCCCGGTTACCGTGCTGCCGAAAGCGCCGAGCGTCTGGCGCTGGAGATTGGCCGCGTGGCCGATCTGAAGTTGGGACAGGTGGACCACACCCGCTACCATTATCTGCGGGGCCGTTTCCCCGAAGCCTTTGCTCGTTTGGCGCACCAAGGCCTGCGGCACGACCACACCATGGGCTATGCGGATGCCTTTGGGTTCCGCACCGGAAGCTGCACGCCCTTGCCGTTTTTTGACCTCAAAGCAGAAGTGTTGACCCCGTTGATGTTGCATCCAACCGCCTTTATGGACACCACCGCTGTGCGTTACCTGCATTTGGATCCTGAAGCCACGATTGCAGCCGCTGCGGCACTGGCCAAGGAGGTGCGTGCAGTAAGAGGCACCCTGGAGTTGTTGTGGCACAACGAGGCTTGGAGCAACTGGAAGCATTGGAAAGGCTGGAGCCATGTTCCGGAAAAGGTGCTCGCCGCAGTAGGTCCGATCTCCTGATTTCTGTTTTTTGCAAGCATTAACCCGCGCGCAGCCCCGGCTGTCGTACTTTCCCCGTATCGAGATGGTCCATCAATTCACCCAGCACCCTTCTGTTCTCAACCGTTACCTCGCCGAATTGCGCGACGAACACATCCAACGCGACCGCATGCGCTTCCGCCGCAATTTGGAGCGGATTGGAGAAGTGGCGGCCTACGAGATTTCCAAGACGTTTGCGACGGGTGCCCACGAGGTGACCACCCCGTTGGGCAGTGCAGGTGTGACTCTGCCTTCAAATGATGTGGTGGTGGCCACCATCCTGCGCGCTGGATTGCCGTTGCACACGGGCGTGTTGAACGTACTCGACGATGCGGGCAGCGCCTTTGTATCGGCCTACCGCAAGTACACCGAGGACGACGAATTTGACATTCGTTTGGAATACATCTCCAGCCCTACGCTGGAAGGCAAGACCTTGATCTTGGTGGACCCCATGATCGCCACTGGCCGCTCTATGATTCTGGCCTACAAGGCGCTGCTGGCCAAGGGCACGCCCCTGCACGTGCACATTGTGTCGGCCATTGCCAGCCGCGAGGGCTTGCAGTACGTGCGCCAACACGTACCCGGCGATGCCCGCATATGGGTGGGCGACGTGGACGATGAACTCACTGCCAAGGCTTACATCGTGCCAGGCCTCGGCGACGCTGGAGACCTGGCCTTTGGACCCAAAGACGCATAGATGACCAAATACCTGCTGCTCATATTGGCATGGTGGGGCATGAGCATTGTGAAGTTCCTGTTCACCCCCAGTTTGATGATGGCCTCCACGGCAGCAGACCAGGACAGCTGGCTGGGCCACGACTGGTCCTTTCTGGAAATTGTGGGCATCACCACCACCGGTGCGGCCCTTGGAGTCTTGCTGTTTTATTCGTTTGGTGAACGCCTGTTTGCCTACCTGGATTCCAACCGCACCAAGCCGCGCAAACGCTTTTCGCGCGGGTCGCGGTTCATTGCGCGCATCCGAGGGCGCTATGGCCTCACAGGTTTGTTGTTGATTTGTGGACTGATTTCGGTGCCCATCTCTTCTTTGCTGGCAGCGCGGTATTACCGGTCCAACACCACCATGGCATTTCTGGTGATGGCCTTTGCCGCTTGGGCCGTGGTACTCACCGGACTTTCATACCTGGTTAAACTGCTGTTTTGATGCCCCGATATCCCCACGTCATTTTCGACCTCGACCACACGTTGTGGGACTTTGAGCGCAACTCCCGGGCTGCGCTGGTTGAACTCTACGCCGAGTTTGCGCTGGGCGCGGCCGACGAAACGCCGTTTGAGGTGTTCTTCAAGCGCTACCAGCGGCACAACAACAACTGCTGGCAACTGTACCGCAAAGGCAACATGGACAAGGAGACCCTGCGCGTGGAACGTTTCCGCCGCGCCTTTGTGGACATCGGTGAAGATCGCTTGGACCTGATTCCCGACTTGGCCGATGCGTACCTGGATCGCGCGCCCAGACAACCGCATTTGTTCGAAGGCGCGGTAGAGATGCTGACCTCCTTGCAAGACCGTGGCGTTGCGTTGCATCTGTTGACCAATGGATTTGAAGAAGTGCAGGTCATCAAGCTGGCGTGCTCGGGCTTGGACCGCTTCTTCGACAAATTCTACTCCCCCGAAACCCTTGGGGTCAAAAAGCCCCACCCGAATGCCTTTACCACGGTGATGGACGCCCACTGGGCCCGTCCCGAAGAGTGCTTGATGGTGGGCGACGACTTGCAAGTGGATGTGCTGGGCGCTCAAAAAGTGGGCATCCACGGAGTGTACTTCAACCCCAAGGCCATTCCGCACAAAAGCAAGCCGCGTTATGAAGTGCAGCACCTCCAAGAGCTGCTGCCCATTGTACTCAACCCGTAAATTCGCCCCATGGCTGAAAACACGAAACCCCAACTCACCATTGATCTGCCCGAGGAATTGGCAGAAGGCACCTACGCCAACCTCGCGGTGATCACTCATTCTCCCACCGAATTTGTGCTGGATTTTATCCGCATGATGCCGGGCATGCCCAAGGCGCGCGTGCAGTCGCGCATGATTCTAACCCCGCAACACGCCAAGCGTTTGATGCGTGCGTTGAACGACAACTTGAACAAGTACGAGAACCAGCACGGCCCCATCAAGGACGTGGCCTCACCGGAGGTGAAGATGCCCATGCACTTTGGCGGGCCTAAAGGCGAAGCTTAACCACGAATCACATCCACCACGTGCCCGTCGAGGGTGTGCCCGTCAAAGGGACTGAGGGTGGATTTTGAAGCCAATTTGGCGGCGTTGACCGCTGTGCTTCCGGTGGGGTTGAAGAGGGTCAGGTTGGCCGGGGCGCCCGCCTCGATCACAGGAGCTTCTTGCCCCAGGATTCGGCGCGGTGCCAGTGCCATACGTTCGGCCACCAACTCAGGCGAGCATTTTTCGCTCAAGGCGGTTTGTAGCGCGGGGTAGGTGGTTTCGATGCTGGCAAATCCCCAGTCCGCGTATTCGAACTCGCGGGCTTTGCTCTCGATGTCTTGTGGAGAGTGGTCTGAACAGACCACATCAATGGTGCCGTCCAACACCGCTTTGCGCAACGCCTTTACGTCGGCATTGCCGCGGTAGGGGGGCAGCACTTTGTGTTGGGTGTCAAACCCGCTCAGGGCCTCATCACTGAAGAACAGGTGGTGGGCCGATACGCCGCACGTCACCTGCAACCCTTCTTTCTTTGCGGCCTTGATCAGTGCCACCGATCGGGCCGAGCTCACCAGCAGCACATGCATACGTCCCCCGGTGTAGCGGAGCAAATCCAAATCGCGCGAGAGGCGAAGCTCTTCACTCAAGCTGGGCAATCCTTGCAAGCCAAGCGATACGCTCATGGGGCCTTCGTGCATGACGCCTTTGGAGGCCACACCGTCGTCCCATGGGAAGCTGAGGATAAGTCCATTGAAGCCGCGGGCATAGTCCAGCGCGCGGGTCATGAGTTCGGTGCGGTTGACCGGCCGTTTGTAGTCGGTAAAGGCCACAGCTCCGGCTCGGTGCATATCGGCCATCTCAGACAGTTGGCGTCCGTTGCGGTCGGCCGAGAGTGTGCCGGCCACCAGCAGCTGGGTGCGGTGCCCTTGGGCTTTACGCAAGGCATATTCGACGGCGGCTTTGCAGGAGACCGGGGGGTGGGTGGCGGGCATCGCCACCACGCCGGTGAAACCACCTGCGGCGGCGGCGTCCAGTCCGGTGTGTAAGTCTTCTTTCCACTCTTCACCGGGATCGCAGAATTGGGCGGCCATGTCCACCCAGCCAGGGGACACGTGGAGGCCTTTTTCGCGCACCACGTGCTTGGGCACATCGGTGATTTTGGCGGCGACTTCCTCAATGCGTCCGCTGGCGATCAGCAGATCGCGTTTTTTGCCGTGGTGGGGCGAGCGCGGGTCGGCGATGACCGCGCCTTGGATGAGCTGTTTCATACCGAAGAAGTTGGACTACCGGGGCCAGAACTTGATCAACAGGATCTCGATGGCCAGGAAAATCAGCGCTAAGATGATAAATGAATACCACATCTGAAATCCGCTGTCCAATTCGGCTACTTGTTTGCGCAGGGTTTCCAGGTCGCCGTCCAAGATGCTGAAGGCGCCCAAGTTGGCTGCGTCTAGCGCTTCGCGGAACCCGCCCTTGGAATAGGTGTCTAGCGCACTCTCCGAACGGGAATAGTTGAAGCTCGCCACGCCCACCTTTTCGGCACCCAAGGTGATGTGGTAGTTGCCCGCCACCAATTCCTGTTGACGGGGAAAGAGCTCGGTGCTGCTGGCCACGCGGCGGTTTTCGGGGAGGAATTCCAGGTTGTTGCCGGCGTGCTGCATGCGGAAAACCTGGTCGCCCGGGGCTTGCTGGTTGCGCAGGGTGATGGCGCTTTCTGCACCAATGGTGTAATACAGCGGAGACGACGGCTGGCTGAATTCGGCCATGCGCAGCGCTGAGGTCACAAAGAAGGCGTGCTGGGCAAACGATCCGCCGGCAGGGCTGAGCGGAGAGGCAATCCAGTACAAATGCCCTTCACCGCGCGGAATGCGGCTGAAGAACGGTTGGCCGTTCTGCAGGTCCAACAGGCGCTGTTCGCCGCTGCGGCTGTCAGGGGTGCGGCCATACCAGATGCGGGCCTTGGGCAAGTCCACGTTCGAGGGCATGGCCTCGAAGATGCCGCGGTACAGCGGGTGGTCCAGGTTGATCGAGGCCACTTTGGTTTCCGAGGCTTGGCGGCCAGCAATGGGGGCAGCGCCAATGGCCGCAAGCAAACGGCTGTAAGAGGTCAGTTCCGCATTTTCTGCAGGAACCAAAGCCACCGATCCGCCGGCGTCAAGGAAGGCGAGCAATTCGTTTTCCAAACCGCTGGAGATGCGCCCGAGCTGGTTCAACAGCAGCAGGTTTTGATCCGCGAGTTCGCTGTAGTCCACTTGGTTGGCGGCAATGCGTTTGTAGGTGTAGTAGGGGTCGTCGGCAAAGACCTTCTCAAAGTAGCCACCGGCTTCGCTTCCGGTGAGTTCCAGCACCTTGAGTTGGCGCGCCACGCGGTACGAGAGGTAAAAGTCGTCGTCGAACACGATGGGGTGGTCATCGATGCTCACGCGGGCTTGCTTGAAACCGGGTTCGCTGTGCGAGAAGTACAGGGCAGTGTCGGTCACCAGTCCCGGCTGCACCGCAAAGCTGCCCAAGGCCTTTTGCTGGCCGTCAATGGTGAGCTTGATGGGGATGTTTTCGAGTCCGATTTCGGCCGTGTTGCGCAGGCGAATGTTCAGGCGTTCGCTTTGGTTGAGTTGGCGCACCGGGGTGTCAAACCACACCGAATCGATGTAGACGTTGGCGGCGTTTTCGACGGCGCTGGGCACCATGCGCACGGCAACGGTGCTGTCGGGGCGGATGGCCTCCACATCGTGTGTGCTGCGCTGCAAATCGCTCAGGATGTACGCTGATTTGCGGGCGTTTTCGCTGGTGGCCAGTGCGTCGCGTTGGCGCAGCATCACTTCGCTCAGCGGACGAGCTTGGGGCGAAATCTGCACCTCCTCGATCCACTCGATGACTTCTTCCTGGTTGACCAGACGTTGGTGGCGGCCTTCAAAATCGGAGGTCAGCAGTTGGAATTGATCGGTGGGCGCGTACACCTCCACAATCTCCAACGCTTTGTTCTTGGCGAGTTCCAGCAGCTGGCCGTCCGCGTTTTCGGCCTCCATAGAAAAGGAGTTGTCGATGAAGATGCTCACCGCTTGGGCGTCGTCGGAAACTGCAGTGTCTTCTTTCGGAAAGAAGGGTTGGGCAAAGGCAAACACCACCGCGGTGATGGCCAGCATGCGGGCAATCAAAATCAGCAAGTGCTTGATCCGGCTCTTGCTTTGGGTTTGTTGCTTGATTTCATTGAGGAAGGCCACGTTGGAGAACTTCACGCGGCGGAACTTCCGGAAATTGAACAGGTGGACGATGATGGGAATGGTCACCGCCGAGAGCGCCCACAGTATTTCCGGATGGAGAAATTGCATGACCGCCAAAGATATCGGATTTGCCCCCCGGTTCCTGCCCCCGGCTAACAACAAGTGTGAACGCGCGCACCTACCTTTGCCCCATGCCTACCCAAGCCCAGTTGTGCGCTCTGCTTAACGCCAAAGTACAGGCCTTCAACCAACCCGGATTCATTGCCGACGACCCGGTGAGTTTGCCCCACCGCTATACCGATCCTGTGGACATTGAGGTGAGCGGGTTTTTGGCGGCCACCATCGCTTGGGGTAACCGCAAGACCATTCTGAACAGCGCCTCCAAGCTGTGCGCGCTCATGGACGATGCACCTCGGCAGTTTTTGTTGGAACACACGCCGAAGGACCTGCGCCGTTTTGAAGGCTTTGTGCACCGGACCTTCAACGGGGACGACGCCCTGTTTTTCATCGGGCGCTTGGCCCAGTTGTACCGCAGGGGGAGTGGGTTGGAAGACCTGTTCACTTCCAGTTTTGCCCAGCACGGTAACCTGGCCGAGACCATCGGAGCGGCCAAAGACGCGTTCTTTGATGCGCCCCACCTGGAGCGCACGCGCAAGCACTTCTCGGACCCGCGCAAGGGGTCTGCTGCCAAACGGCTCAACATGTACTTGCGTTGGATGGTCCGCGACGACCAAGCTGGGGTAGACTTTGGACAGTGGAAGGGCATTCCCATGTCTGCCTTGCGCATGCCATTGGACGTGCACACGGGCAACGTCGCACGCCACTTGGGCCTGCTCACCCGCAAACAAAACGACTGGAAGGCCGTGGAAGAACTCACCGCAGCCTTGACCAAATTCGACCCTGAGGATCCCGTGAAGTACGATTTTGCCCTGTTTGGAATGGGCGCTGTGGAAGGGGTGCGCTAGCCAAAGTGTTGCAGCAACTCACGGTTGCGGCATTGTCCGGATTCCAACCACTCGCCGAGTGCGCGGTTGTAGCGGGCTTGGCGTGAAATCTTGAGGTGGTTGGCATTGTGGCAATCGGTGCCAATAAAGCTCACAATACCTGCGCGAAGCAGTTTTTCGGCCACCTTTTTGACTTGCGGCGAATACACCCCGGTGAGTGAATTGAGGTTGACTTGCAGCAGCACGCCTTTGTCGTGCAAGTCTTGGTACTTCTCAAAATCGTGGTGCCAGTAGGGGTAGCGTTCGGGGTGGGCGAGGATGGGTTTGTAGCCTGCCAATTGCATGTTGAACAGCGCGCGCGCCAAGATCACTGGCGGAGTCACAAACCCCAACTCAAACAGCAAAAAGTTGTCGCCAAAGGTCAGGATGTCCTTGGCGGCCAATAGCTCTTCAAACCACTCGTCCAAATAGTATTCGGCGGCGACTGCAAAAGGCATGTTGATGCCGCGCAAGCGGAGCGCTTCGCGCACTTGGTCGGCGCCTTTGCGCAGGGTGTCGGAGCTGTTGCGGTAAAAGTCGCTCATGACGTGCGGAGTGGTGATCACTCCATCGTACCCGAGCTCTGCCATGCCTTCGAGGATGGCCAGGGTTTCGTCCATTTCCTTGGAACCGTCATCCACCCCAGGAATCAGGTGTGAATGCATATCCACCCCGACTGCCGAAAGCGAAACCGGCTCGCGGCGGGGTTTGTCTTGGGTAAACCGTTGAAAGAGACGACGCACAACAGCGAAGGTAAGGCCGCGGGATTAACCGCCGTACTGTTGGGCGTAGTAGTCGCGGTAGGCGCCACTGGTGACCGATTCCAGCCACTGCTCGTTTTGGAGGTACCACTGGACCGTTTGGCGCAGGCCCTGTTCGAGCTTCACTGTGGCTTCCCAACCGAGTTCTTCGCGGGCTTTGGTGGGGTCTATGGCGTAGCGCTTGTCGTGGCCCGGACGGTCGGTTACAAAGGTGATCAGCGCACGTGAAGTGCCTTGGGGGCGACTAAGGGCATCATCCACAATGTCGCAAAGACGGTGGACCAGATCCAAGTTGGTGCATTCTTGCTGCCCGCCGAGGTTGTAGGTTTCCCCGGATTGTCCCTTTTCGAACACGTGTTCCATGGCGGTCACGTGGTCGCCCACCCAGATCCAATCGCGGATGTTGTCGCCTTTGCCGTAGACCGGAAGCGGTTGGCCCAATTGCATGTTACGGATCATCAGCGGAATCAGCTTCTCGGGGAATTGATACGGGCCGTAATTGTTGGAGCAGTTGGAGATCACCACATCCAATCCAAAGGTGTGGAAGAACGCACGTACCAGGTGATCCGAGGAAGCTTTGGACGCCGAGTAGGGGCTACGTGGGTCGTAAGCGGTGGACTCGGTAAAGGCACCTTCGGGGCCGAGCGAGCCGTACACCTCGTCGGTGGAGATGTGGTAAAATCGGCCAAAGTCCTTGCCGCGACCACGAGCAGCTTCGAGTAGATTGAGGGTGCCTTCGATGTTGGTACGTACAAAGGCCAAGGGTCCTTGGATGCTTCGGTCAACATGGCTTTCGGCGGCCATGTGAATCACATGTTGCACCTGATGTGTTTCAAACAGCGAGGCAACGAATTCGCGGTCGCAGATATCTCCTTTGACAAAGGTGTAGTTGGCCACACCGCGCAGGTCGTCCAAATTGGCGAGGTTGCCGGCGTAGGTCAACGCATCAAGGTTGACGATGTGGTGCTCGGGAAACCGCGTCACCCAATGGCGAACGGCATGGGAGCCGATGAATCCGGCGCCTCCGGTCATGAGAATGGTTGCCATGGGGCGAAGGTATCAAACACCGTCCACCTTTAACATGCAATCCGAGAGCTGCTGCCGTTCAACGTGCCGACAGATTCGCTATTTTGAATATTGCTTAACACCACCTGCCATGAATCGTCTGCTGCTTTCTTTGTTCCTCACGGCCTTCTGTGGCGTACTTTCTGCCCAATCCATCACCAACCTGATGGTCACCGCAGACAACACGGTGCAAATGGATTTCGCATCGAATCCACCAAGTCTGATTACATCCAACATCTACAGCTTTGAATCGGTGGCTCACGCCGAAGACCAAAACGGAAGCATCCTGTTTTGGGTCAACTCCGACGGGGTCTACGACTCGAACTTTGACATCATGCCAGGCAGTAATGTGATGTTCGCCAACTCATCTTCGGCGGAAATGAACATATGTCCCATGCCCGGTGAGCCGCTTAAGTATTACGTGATTTACAACGCAGAAACCTGCAGCAGCCTCTATTATTCCATCGTGGACATGTCTCTGAACGACGGGCTTGGAGGCATCGAAATCACGAACGAATTGCTCATTGAAGGCAGCTATTCTGAAGGGTTGGAAGTGGTCAACATCCCCTGTTCTGACGACTACCGCCTGCTGGCAAACGAGTGCTACGAGGGCTTTGTGTCGTTTGAAATCACCGAAGAAGGCTTTGGCGAGCAGGTGCTGCTGTATGCCTTTGATTCGGGCGGGGAGTACGATGGGCGCGGTGAATTGGACTACCACAATGGACGCATCGGTCAAGCCTTTGCTTACAGCGACAAGACCTTCTTGGCCGACTACAGCATTGCCGACAACACCATCACCAATCCTGTAGAGCTCACCGAAACCTGGGGCTGTGGCCCGTTTGACTTCATCTCAGGTTCGTACGGCATTGACTTCTCGTTGACCGGCAACAAGGCGTACATCACCAATTGGTTCTCCTGCTGGAACTTGAACGATCTTACACCCATCCCCAACGCTTTGATGGTCTACGATTTTGAAACGGGCGAAAAGTCCTTCATCAATGGTTACAGCAGCTTGGGTCAAGTGGAACTCGGCCCGGATGGCAAGCTCTACATCGCAGCAAACTACTCCTGGGACTACGACCTGTTGGTGATCGAAGACCCGGACTCCGACGACCCCACCATTACCGAGTTCGACCTTGGCCAAACATCGGGCCTTGGGCTTAGCGACCACATCCAGTCCAACCTGTTCTCGGCCTTCTCGGTCAACGTATCGGGCAACTGCGTGGGCGAAACCGCATCTGTGGAAGTGTTCTCGGTGATCGACGCCGGCGACCTCAACATTGATTGGGAAGTCAACGGCGAACCGCTCGACCCCGAAGACCTCACCAACCCGGGCTTGTATGAGTTCCCGGCCGACGAGGCGGGCACTTACGAAATCAGCCTCACCGTTTACCTCCCAGACTGCACAGAAACGGTAGAGGAAACCATCACCATCTACGACCCCGACTCGGACCTCTTGCCCGAAACCATCACCGGTTGCGAAGGTGAGGAGGTGCTCATTGAAGCCCCCGAAGGTTTGGAGAACATCGAATGGAGCACCGGCGAAGACACCCAGTCCATCTACGTCAACGACCCCGGGACCATTACCCTGAGCGGAACGGTATCTTCGTGTGAACTCGCCGACGAAATCGCAGTGGACTTTACCGAAGCCCCCACCGCTGATCTTCCTGCAAGCGCAGGATTCTGCGAAGGCGAAAGCATCGACATCACCGCCACGGTCAACGCGGAATCCTTCGAGTGGAGCACCGGCGAAACCGAATCACTGACGGTCACGATTGATGAGCCCGGCGCCCTCACCATTACGGTGTACAATGCCGACTGCGCCGTGGAGGAATCCATGTTCGTCTCGGCCGTACAAATGCCCGAAATCGATTGGCCGGCCGACACCACCGCTTGCGACGTGGCCAGCCTGACGCTCGACGCGGGCGTCGGCTTTGACCAATACGTGTGGAACAACGTGGAGGCCGGCAGCACCTACACAGCTTCGGGCCAAGAAAACGTGACCCTGCAAGTGAGCAACGAGGATTGCGTGCAGACCTACGCCATGCAGGTCTTCTTCCAAGACACCCCAACCCTGACTGTTCCAGATGACATCAACGTGTGCGACCAAGCCTCAGTGTTGCTGGACATCACCACCAATGCCACCAGCGTGAGTTGGAGTTCGGGCCAAACCACAGCCGACATCACTGTATCCGGTTCAGACACTTATGCCGTGACAGCAGCCAACGGTGAATGCGACACTTCAGAAGAGATCGATGTGGTCATGGGCTTCTCGCCCGCATTGGGCCTGCAGGACATTTACTTCTCATGCGATGGGTTCGTAGCCATCGAGGTCAATCCCGCTGCCGCTGAGTCCATTGATTGGAGCACCGGTGAGGACGACTACGCCATCACGATCGACACCCCGGGCAACTACAGCGTAACGGCGGTCAACGGCGATTGCCCGACCACCCATGACTTTGATGTGCAGGTGATTTCCCCGGAGGAACTCGACCCCATCTTCCCGAACGTATTCACCCCCGACGGCGACCTATACAACGACGAGTACCTGCTTGGCCTACGTGAGGAAACCAACATGGAGCTCCAAGTATTCAACCGCTGGGGCAACCTGGTGTTTGAGAGCAGCTCGGCTTCGATGGGTTGGGACGGCACTACCGGCGGGAACGATTCGCCAGCCGGGGTGTACTATGCTGTGGTGATTTTCACCAACCTGTGTACGGGCGAGGAGGTGACGCGCAGCCAAGATGTGACGTTGCTGCGGGAGTAACCTTCCGTCCTGCTGCGGGACCCCACCCGAGGGCCCTTCGTAGCCTCTGTCCCGTCTCCACCACTTACCGGAACATCTCCCGACGTACCAGCCCCCAGCTTCGATGCCTCACAATTGCAGGGCGCAGTGGCCACGTGCCAAGCCCTATATGCGCCGATTTGCAGTTGGTAGCTCAGGGCATATGGATGTATTCCTGTCTTTGATCGATAACAAAAAAGCCACCCCAAATGGAGTGGCTTTTCTTGCTTCGTTGCGAGCGCTCGTTAGAGGCTCCAGTATTCCATATCGTTGATGCGACCTGCGTAGATGCCTTTCAAATCCATCACCACACCCTTGTCGGGATCTGCCATGAGTGACTTGAAGTAGGCCTCGTCCAGGTCGAGGTATTCTTTGTGGTTGACCGCTACAATGATTGCATCGTAGGTGCCTTCAGCGGGGCCAGGGGCCAGGTCAAACGAGTATTCATGGGCGAACTCGGCGGCCTCGGCATGTGGATCAACAATGTCCACCTGTACCGAGAAGGAATCCAACTCGCGTATCACATCCACCACTTTGGAGTTGCGGATGTCGGATACGTCTTCCTTGAAGGTCGCGCCCATTACGAGGACCTTGGCTTCGAGCACGTTCTTGCCTTGCTCCAGCATTTTCTTCACGCACTGCTTGCCCACGTAAAAGCCCATCGAGTCGTTCACGTAACGGCCTGAGTTGATCACTTTGGCATGGTATCCGAGTTTTTTGGCCTTCCAGGTGAGGTAGTAAGGATCCACGCCAATGCAGTGGCCACCTACCAACCCAGGAGTAAAGGGCAAGAAGTTCCATTTGGTGCGCGCCGATTCCAGTACGTCGTAGGTGTTTACGCCAATGCGGTTGCAGATGATGGAAAGCTCGTTGATCAGGGCAATATTGACATCGCGCTGGGTGTTCTCGATGATCTTCGAAGCTTCGGCGGTTTTTATGTTGGCAGCTCGGTATACACCGGCATCCACAACAATTTCATAGGTTCTGGCGATTTGCTCAAGAGACTCTGCATCACAACCGGAGGCCACCTTGGTGATGGTACGTACGGTGTGCTTTTTATCGCCCGGGTTGATGCGCTCAGGGGAGTAACCCACCTTGAAATCTTCGATGAACTTCAGGCCGCTGATTTCTTCCAGCACGGGGATGCAATCCTCCTCGGTACAACCGGGGTATACGGTTGACTCATAAACCACGTAGTCGCCTTTGCTGAGGACCTTGCCCACAGTGCGCGAGGCAGCCAGTACAGGACCTAAATCGGGCTGGTTGCTGGCGTTGATAGGGGTCGGTACGGCCACAATATAGAAGCTGCAATCGCGCAGGTCTTCGATGTTGGCGGTGAAGTGGATGTCAGTGCCGTTAAAGGCGCTTGGATCCAGCTCTTGCGAGGGATCTTCGCCTCGGCGCATCATGTCCACACGTTCTTGATTGATGTCGAAACCCACCACGCGGATGTCGCGGGCAAATTCCAACGCAATGGGAAGACCCACGTAGCCCAAGCCGATAACGGCGAGCTTGTCTTCCTTGGCTTTGAGTCGATCGTAGATCATATCGCTTAAATAGGATGGGCGAACTTAGTCGATTTTAGAAACGGTGCCCTCTTGTAGCCTGTAGGATTCTCCAGATTCTAGGCATCTGGCAAATCCTTCATCGTTGAATTCCAGGCGGTGCCCGTGGGTGCTCATCCAGCCCATTTGCTTGGCCGGATTGCCCACCACCAGGGCAAAGTCAGGAACAGTTTTGGTCACCACAGCGCCGGCGCCAATGAAAGCGTAGCGGCCGATGTCGTGACCGCACACGATGGTGGCGTTGGCCCCAATCGAGGCGCCTTCCTTCACCAGGGTTCGGGCGTATTGACCGCGGCGGTTGACCGCGCTGCGAGGGTTGGTAACGTTGGTAAACACGCATGAGGGGCCCAAGAACACATCGTCTTCACATTCTACACCGGTGTAAATGCTGACGTTGTTCTGCACCTTTACATTGCGGCCGAGCTTGACCTCTGGAGAGATCACCACGTTCTGCCCAATGTTGCAGCCTTCACCCAGCTCGCACCCGGGCATCAGGTGAGAGAAGTGCCAAATCTTGGTGCCTGCGCCAATGGTGCAGCCATCGTCCACAACGGCGGTTTCGTGTGCGAAGTATTCCATCAGGCTTTGACGTACTTGTCGAAGGTCTTGTGGTCCTTCTTGTAGAGCTCTTCTTCAGGCAATGACTTGAAGTACTCGTAAGTGATCTTCAATCCCTCGGCGCGGGTCACCTTGGGCTCCCAGCCGAGCAGGGCCTTGGCTTTGGCGATGTCTGGTTGACGTTGCTTGGGATCGTCCACAGGCAGGTCTTTGTAGATGACTTTTTGATCGGTGCCGGTGAGTTTGACGATTTCTTCCGCAAAGTCGCGGATGGAGATCTCGTCGGGGTTGCCGATGTTCACAGGGTCCGAGCAGTCGCTCATCAACAGGCGGAAGATGCCTTCCATCAAGTCGTCCACAAAACAGAACGAACGGGTTTGTGAACCGTCGCCGAATACCGTGAGGTCTTCGCCGCGCAGGGCCTGACCGATGAAGGCGGGCAATACGCGGCCGTCGTTCAGACGCATGCGGGGGCCATACGTGTTGAAGATGCGCACAATGCGGGTCTCTACACCGTGGTAGGTGTGGTAGGCCATGGTCATGGCCTCCTGGAAGCGCTTGGCTTCGTCGTACACCCCGCGGGGGCCTACCGGGTTCACGTTGCCCCAATACTCCTCGTGTTGCGGGTGTACTGTGGGATCACCGTACACCTCAGAGGTAGAGGCAATCAGAATGCGGGCGTTTTTGTCCTTGGCCAAACCCAGCAGGTTGTGGATACCGAGCGAGCCCACTTTCAAGGTCTGGATCGGAATCTTCAAGTAGTCAATGGGACTGGCCGGTGAGGCAAAGTGTAGGATGTAATCCAGCTTACCGCTGACATGCACGAAGTTGGACACGTCGTGGTTGTAGAAGGTGAAATCGTCGCGGCCGAACAAGTGTTCGATGTTACGCAAATCACCGGTGATGAGGTTGTCCATGGCCAACACCTCCATGCCTTCCGCAATGAAACGGTCGCACAGGTGTGAGCCCAAAAAGCCGGCGGCGCCGGTAATCAGCACACGGGGCTTCATGTATTCGGGGCGTTAACGGATGGGTTGGCTTCGGCGCGGCCAATGCTTTTGTAGGTAAAGCCGAGTTCGGCCATCTGCTCCACTTCGTAGAGGTTGCGGCCGTCGAAGACCACTTTGTTGTTCAGCAGATCGCCCACCTTGTCCAAGTCGGGGTTGCGGAACACGCTCCACTCGGTACAGATCAGCAGCGCGTCTGCGCCTTCGAGACAGTCGTACATGTTGGGTGCGTAGCTGATGCGATGTCCCAGTCGGCCTTCCACGTTGGGCATGGCCTCGGGGTCGAACGCCACCACTTGGGCGCCGTCGGTCAACAGCCGCTCAATCATATACAGGGCTGGTGCCTCGCGAATGTCATCGGTGTCGGGCTTGAATGCCAGTCCCCAGACTGCAATTTTCACCCCGTCCAAGTTGCCGTTGAAGTGGCGACGGATGGCCGGGTACAGGATGGTCTTTTGAGCTTCGTTCACGCGCATCACTGCGTCCAAGATTTGGAACGGGTAGCCTTCTTCATTGCCACTGCGGGCCAAGGCTTGCACGTCTTTGGGGAAGCAGCTGCCTCCGTACCCGATGCCTGGGAACAGGAAGCGTTTGCCAATGCGGGTGTCGGTGCCCATGCCAATGCGCACCTTGTCCACGTCGGCCCCCACTTGCTCGCAGAAGTTTGCGATCTCATTCATGAAGGTAATCTTGGTGGCCAAGAAGGCGTTGGCGGCGTACTTGGTGAGCTCCGCAGACTTTTCGTCCATGAAGATCAAAGGATTCCCTTGACGGATGAACGGCTTGTACAGGCGCTCCATCAACCCGCGGGCGCGGTCGCTGCTGGTGCCAATCACCACGCGGTCGGGCTTCATGAAGTCGTCTACGGCAAAGCCTTCGCGCAGGAATTCCGGGTTGGACACCACGTCAAACGCAGAGTAGCCGTTGGCGGCCAAGGCAGCGTGTACCTTATCGGCGGTGCCCACCGGTACGGTGCTCTTGTCCACGATGACTTTGTATTCCTTCAACAAGCGGCCCAGCTCATCGGCCACGCCCAGCACGTAAGAAAGGTCGGCGCTGCCGTCTTCTCCTGGTGGGGTGGGCAGGGCCAGAAAGATGATTTCCGCGTCCTCGACAGCTTCGGCCAAATTGGTGGTAAAGCGGAGGCGCTCTTGGCGAATGTTGCGTTCAAACAACACGTCCAAGTGCGGCTCGTAAATGGGCACTTCGCCCTGTCGCATGCGCTCGACTTTTGCTTTGTCGATGTCCACGCAGGTGACGTCGTTGCCGGTTTCAGCAAAACAGGTTCCTGTGACCAGGCCTACATATCCGGTGCCGACTACAGCAATGTTCATGATCTATGCGGTTTGATGAAGTTGGGTCAAAACGGCGTCGGTGATGTGCGCCAGTTGGTCCGAGGTGAGCTCGGTGTGCATCGGCAGCGACATCACGCTGTGGCTCAGGGCCATGGTCACCGGGAAGTCGGCGTCTGCGTAGCGGTCTGAGCGGTAGGCTTCTTGAGCGTGCAGGGGTACAGGATAGTACACCATGGCTGGAATGCCTTGGTCCATCAGCGCTTGGCGTACCGCATCGCGGTCCACCCCGCGGGTGATGAGGGTGTATTGGTGGAAGGTGTGCGTACTGTTGGCCACCCGCAGTGGGGTCAGCAGCGCAGGGGTGTCTGCAAAGGCAGCATCGTAAGCATCCGCAGCAGCAATGCGTGCATCACAGTAGGCGTCCAAGTGGCGGAGCTTGATGCGCAAGATGGCCGCTTGGATGGAGTCCAAGCGCGAGTTGACCCCTACCGAAGAATGGTAGTAACGCACCTTCATGCCGTGGTTGGCCACCTCGCGGGCCATGGCCGCCAAATTGTCGTCGTTGGTGTAAAGCGCGCCGCCGTCGCCGTAGCAACCGAGGTTCTTCGAAGGGAAGAAGGAGGTGGTGCCAAAATCTCCCATGGTGCCGGCCTTCATGGTGCGGCCATCGCTAAAGGTGTATTGCGAAGAGATGGCTTGTGCGCTGTCCTCCACCACTTTCAAGTCGTGCTCTCTGGCAAAAGCCAACAGCGGCTCCATGTCGGCGCATTGGCCAAAGAGGTGCACAGGCACAATCGCCTTGGTGCGCGGCGTCACTGCCTTGCGGGCCGATTCCAAATCAATGTTGAAGGTACGCGGGTCCACGTCCACCAAGATGGGCTTGAGTCCGAGCAGGGCAATTACCTCAACGGTGGCCACAAAGGTGAAGTTGGGTGCGATCACCTCGTCACCCGGCTGCAGGCCCAAAGCCATCATGGCGATTTGCAGGGCATCGGTACCGTTGCCGCACGGGATCACGTGCTTCACGTTCAGGTACTCTTCGAGTTCCGACTGAAAGGCTTTGACTTCAGGACCGCCGATGTAGGCGCTCGAGCGAATCACCTCGAGCACGGCTTGGTCGATTTCTTCCTGGATGTGCTTGTACTGGCCAAGCAGGTCAACCATCTGGATTTTACCCATGGCTTTGGACGGCATTAAATTGGAAGCGCGAATATAGCCAAAAGCATGCGCCTCAGGCCGCTAAGGCTTGTTACCATTAGGTTTTTTGGAAGGATGATTGCGTGTGAAGGCGTATACTTGTCACACCAACGTTTACAATCCCACCACATGCGTCAAACGACCTTGGTTCTGCTGCTTGTTTTTGGGTGCTGGGCTCCGGCCCTCGCCCAACGTAACGTCCAGGATTCCACCGTAACCTCCACCCACGTGGCGATGACCTTTGGGGGCTACATTCCTTTGGGTGACCTGCAAGACCGCTTTGGTAGCACCGCCCAACTCGGAGTCAATCTGGCGCGCAAGAGCAAACAAGGCTGGTACTACGGAATCAACTTCGGGTACCACTTTGGCCAAGACGTGACCGAACCCGGTTTGCTCCAAAACCTGCTCAACGACGAGGGCCACATCCTGGCCAACGACGGGCGCATTGCCGAGGTGAACGTGGGCATGCGCGGGTATTACTTGGGGCTCGAAGGCGGGCGCGTATTCAACGTGGTCGGCCCCAATCCCAACTGCGGTATTCTGGTCAAAGGTGGGGCAGGGTACCTCCACCACAAAATTCGACTGGAGCACCAATACCACGAGATCACCCAGCTTGAAGATCCCTACTTGCAAGGCTACGACCGGCTCACCAACGGCATTGCCATCAACCAGTTTGTAGGGTACTTCCACATGAGCAACAACCGCCGGATCAACTTCTACCTTGGGGTAGAGGCCATCCAAGGCTGGACCCAAGGCCGTCGCGAACTCTACTTCGACACCCGCCTGCCCGGCAACGCCAGTCGTTTTGACGGCCTGTTGGGCGTGCGCGGAGGATGGGTGGTGCACTTCTACAAGCGTCCTCCTCGCGAATACTTCTTCGACTAGGATGCGTGCGTTGTACACCGCTTTGATGGCTGTGTTTGCCGGCGCCATGCGTTTGGCATCGCTCTGGAATGCCAAGGCGCGCAAAGCCGTTTGGGGACGCAGCACCCAGCGTAAACAGGACTTAGACTTCTCGTCCATGCACGGTTGCGTGTGGTTCCACTGCGCTTCCTTGGGGGAGTTTGAACAAGCCCGCCCGGTGATCGAAGCCATCCGCAAGGACCAGCCCGACACTCCACTTTTGCTCACGTTCTTTTCACCCTCTGGGTATGAAGTGCGCAAGGACTATGCCTTGGCCGATGCCGTGGTATACCTGCCCTGGGATTTGCCCGGACCTATGGCAGCGTTTTTGGACCGCTACCGCCCCGCCCAAGCCTTTGTGGTCAAGTATGAAGTGTGGCCCAACCTGTTTGCCGCATTGGAGCAGCGTGGGATACCGGTGGTGTTGTTCTCGGCCATATTCCGCCCCGATCACCGCTACTTCCAGTGGTACGGCGGGTTGTTTCGCAAAGCCCTGCGCAGCTGCCGCCACATCTTTGTGCAGAATGCCCAGTCGGTGGAGTTGTTGCAGAGCATCGGTTTGAAGCAGGTTTCGTTGGCGGGTGATACGCGGTTTGATCGGGTAAGCGATGTGGCTGCAAAGGCCAATCGCATTCCCATGGTGGAGTCGTTTTTGGACGGTGCTTGGACGCTGATTGCCGGTTCCTCTTGGCCCAAAGACGAGCAATGGCTGTCTGCCCTGTGGGCCATGGCGCCTGAAGGCTGGAAGCTCATCATTGCCCCGCACGAAGTACACGAATCCCACGTCTCGGCCATTGAGCAGATCTTTCCCGGTGCGGTGCGCTACAGCAACCTCAGTTTGGGCAGCGCCGCAGGCAGCAATGTGCTGATCATCGACAACATTGGCATGCTCACTCAATTGTACCAGTATGGGCATGTGGCCTTGGTAGGGGGAGGGTTTGGAAAGGGCATCCACAACGTATTGGAAGCGGCTGTATTTGGCATGCCGGTGGCCTTTGGCCCGAACCACAAGAAGTTCCAAGAAGCACTGGATTTGCTTGCCGCAGCAGGAGCGCACGCGTTGACCAGCCCGGGAGAAGTCCCCGGTGAAGTCATTGCCTGGCTGAACGACCCTCACATGCGGGCCGAAGCCGGACGAAAGGCCCGTGAGTACGTGCGCGCAGGCACCGGCGCAACCGCCGAAATCCGTGCCACCCTCGCCGCCGAGTAGAGGCTCGAAACTTTTTTCGTTTTTTCTTTTTGCATTCAGACGAATGCCTATCTTTGCCGTCCCGTTAGCGCGAAGGCGCGAGGGCTACGCGAGAATAGCTCAGCTGGTAGAGCATAACCTTGCCAAGGTTAGGGTCGCGGGTTCGAGTCCCGTTTCTCGCTCCAAGAAAAGCCGATGGTCAGTCATCGGCTTTTTTATTGTCGATTATTTTAGCCCACCTCCATGCCCGAGTGGTGGAACTGGTAGACACGCCGGACTTAAACTCCTGTGGGCCGTAGGCCCGTACGGGTTCGACTCCCGTCTCGGGTACTTGATTGCACAAAAGCACCGCAAATGCGGTGCTTTTTGCATCCATCATGGATTTTGGTTTATCCTAGGCACTCTTCACTCCCCCACTCAAAAAAAGAGTGAATCAATTGTCACACATCCACACCTGCCCTCCTATCTCCCCCCGTAACCTGTAAAGAAAAACAAGATGAAAAAAGTATTGATGCTCGCCTTTTGCGTGCTTGCAATGCAAAGCACTCGGGCACAAACCGAGTTCACTGCAGACGTCGATAACAACTGGAATAACCCCAGCAATTGGACCAACGGACTGCCTGGATACGAAAATGATGCGCTCATTCCAGAGGGATTGACTGTTGAAAGCAACGAGGACATGGTTGTTGATTACGACATAACGGTCTGGGGGACGTTCAACAGTTCAGCATCACTGACGTTGAACCAAATGCTCTACGTCAACGGCACCTTTAACAGCTACGACTCGATGAGTCTTTTAGGTGGGGCTCTGGTCTTCGGAGTCATCCTTTTTGAGGGCGATGTGTTCATTGGCGAGCAATCCATCATCATCAATGCCGGAACAGTGTGCACCAACGGCAGCTTCACAAACACCGGAGAGTGTCAAATCGAGGGTGTTTGGCACAATACCGGAACGTTGACCAATGATGGAGAATTCCTCAATGCGGGTTACTTGTTTCATTGTGGTGTTTGGACGGGCAACGATGTTTCCGACGATTGGACCAGCGGACAATCCTATTTTGACCTGTGCGACCTACTCCCTGACTGTTCAGAGATCATGGGCGTGTTGGGTGGATGCACAGACGAAATGGCATGCAACTACAGCGAAGTGGCGACTTGGGACGACGGCTCTTGCGCCTACGGCGAGGTGGGTGTTTTCCTCATTTCAGGCGAAGAGAATCCTCTTCTAAACGAATCCTACGTGTATACGTATCCGTTTACCGAGGGCAGTTCGTACAGCTGGGATTGTACCGGAGGTGCAATTCAGTCGGGGAATGGAACAGCGCAAGTGGAGGTTGTTTGGGACCAGGAGAGCACTGGAGAAATTTGTGTCGTTGAGACCACTGCAGAACAGTGCTCAAGTGGTGCGATTTGTAAAGAGGTCACCACCAATGCGGTTGGGGTTGAAGAAAGTGCATGGGTAAGCACGGTGATCTTTCCTAACCCAACGCGTGCAGGACGGACCCTTACCTTGGAAACAGCGCTCACTCATGCATCGTACGTGCTGTTGGATAGCAGTGGAAAGCGCGTTCGCGATGGCGTCCTAACAGGGCGTACCACTAACATCCGAACAGACGACTTGATGGCCGGCCCATACAGCCTTATTGTCACGGCGGATGGCTTGGTGCATTCGCAAACCATCCTTTTGGAGTGATCGATTATTCTTGCTGGACGTGTGCGCACAATAGAGCATTTGTGCGCTGAGCCATCTCGGCTTTCCGGAGGCCATTTGCCTGCTGCGCATACATCCAGAAGTCCCCCAACAACTCGCGGAGCACGCGTGGGACATGGAAGAATTGGACGAAGCCGACCTGGTCATGGAACTGGCAGAGCAACGCATCCTGCGCGCCGCTGAAGCCGAGGCCGAAGTCCTCGAACAGCGTGAAATGACCGTGGAGGTCGACCAAGAAGAGGAGGCTCAATCCTTGACTTCCAACTTGAAGCCCACCCCGTGGATGTTGGTGATGGCCACCTGCGCATCTGGGCGCAGGTACTTGCGCAGCTTGGTGATGAACACATCCATGCTGCGGCCCACAAAGTAGCTGTCATCGCCCCACACCAGGTTGGCGATCAATTCCCGCTCGAGCACGCGGTCCATGTGCTCACAAAGCAGCTTGAGAATCTCGGCTTCCTTCTTGGTCAGCTTTTGCTCCTCGCCACCCCGCTTGAGGCGGTAGTTTTGGTGGTCAAAGCTGAATTCCCCAATGGTAAACACATCGGGCGTGGCCGGTTCACGATTGCCCGTGCGGCGCAAAATTGCTTTGATGCGCAGCAAAAACTCCTCGCTTGAAAAGGGCTTAGTAATGTAGTCATCTGCCCCGCTCAAAAAGCCCTCCACCTTGTCTTCCTGCATGCCTTTGGCGGTCAAAAACACAATGGGCACATCGGGGTCAATCTTGCGGATGTCCTTGGCCAGTTCAAACCCGTCCTTTTTGGGCATCATCACATCGAGCAAACACAGGTCGTACTTCTCCTTGTTGAATTGCATCAGGCCCTCTTTGCCGTCGGGGCAGAGGTGCACTTTGTAGCCCTGCATGCGCAAGGTGTCCTGGATCACAAAACCCAGGTTGGTGTCGTCTTCAACAAGCAAGATGCGGGTGGCCGATGGGGTGCTCATACAGTTGTGGTCTTGAATTGCAGGGTGAAGGTGGATCCTTCGCCGTGAGTGCTACTCACGTCAATGGTGCCGTTGTGCGCGGTCACAATCGTTTTCACGTAGTACAGCCCGAGACCAAATCCCTTCACGTCGTGCCGGTTACCGGTAGGTACACGGAAGAATTGGTCAAAGATGAGTTTCTGGTGTTTTTTTTCGATGCCGATGCCGTTGTCCTTGACCTTGATTTGCAACGTCTCGGGGTTCGGGTTGGAAGTGCGCACCGAAATCTGCGGTTCGCGCTGGGTGTACTTGGCGGCGTTGTCCAGCAGGTTGCCCAGGATGTTGGTGATGTGCACCAAATCACCGGTCAGGTGGTGGGCCTGTGCGGTGAGGTCGGTGGCGATGGCGCCGTTTTGGGCTTCCAGACGCACGGTAAAGGCCTCTTCCAGCTGGCGCAGAATGTCGTGGACGTCCAGGCGCTCTTGTTTGAGTTGGACTTTTTCGGGCGACAGGGTGGCGATTTGCAACACCTTGTCCACCTGGTTCTGCAGCCGCTCGTTTTCCTGGTGGATGATGCGCGCGTACTGGTGCAAGCGGTCGGGTTGGGCCGAGATGCCTTCTGATTTGAGCACTTCTGCGCTGAGTCGGATGGTGGAAATCGGGGTCTTTAGCTCGTGGGTCATGTTGTTGATGAAGTCGGTCTTGACCTCACTCAAACGCTTTTGCTTGAGCAGCATGATCACGAGGTAACTGAAAAAGATCACCACGGCAAAGGTTAGCAGCGAAGAGATGGCCCAAAACCGCATCTCACCGAGGATCAACGTCGTTTTTGAAGGGTAGTAAACGCCAAAGTAATGGCCGTCTTTGTTGAACCGCTGCTGGATGCCAAGGGCTTCGCTGCGTACCAACGAATCGTTCGCGTCAAACGCAATTCGGCTGCCGTATACAATTGAATCGGTGAAGCAATCGTAGATGCCGTACTCAAACGGTCGCCGTACATCGGTGCGCCCAAACTCCTCGCGCAATAGCGCTTCCAGCAAATAGGGGTGGAGCGTGTCGTTGATGTTGGCGATGAAGAAGTTGTTGCTCTGCATCTGCACCGGCTCCACCACCGCCGAGTCGTTGTTCATCTCCAAAATGCGGTCCACCACCGTGGTCATGGCGCTCACCACCGAGGTGTTGAACTGCTGCTCCTGGATGTTGTAGGCCCGGCGCACCCAATAAATCTGGGTCACCACAACCGCCCCCAAGGTCAGGATGGCCAAAAGAATGATGATGTTGATCCGCTTGCGACTCACAGCCGCCAAGGTACAGCGCCCGTTGCGGGTGTGAAAGGGGGTTAACGGGAGATTAACAACCAGCAGAGCTGGTTGAGTGCACTCAACCCTTGCACTCGATAAAGTATCTTCCTCCCGTGAATTACCTCGCGCACCTCTTGCTCAGCAACGACGAACCCGGCGTCCGGATTGGAAACTTCGCTGGGGACCTGTTCAAGGGTCGGCAATGGGAGGAGGCGCCGGTGGACATTGGGCGGGGCATTCTGCTGCACCGTTTCATCGATACTCACGCCGATGAGCACCCGGTCAATGCTGAGCTCCGGCGCGTCTTGCAGCCCTACTTTGGCAAATGGGCGGGGGTGGCGTTGGACATGTATTACGACCACATCTTGGCCGGCGAGTGGGCCGAGCATTCGGACTTGACCTTGGTGGCGTTCCTGGAGGATTGCGATGCGGATTTTGAGGCGCGAAAAGGCGATACCCCGGCGCGGGCGTACAACCGTTGGCGGGTGATTTACGGGCACCGGTTCATGCATCACTATGCGGACCCTGAAGGGATTGCACGGGTGTTTGATGGCATGCAAGGGCGCATCCCTCATGACACAGGATTTGAGGCGAGTAGGAAAGTGCTGGCACGCGAACGCGACGTGATTGCACGCGGATTCCACAGCTATTTCCCCCAGTTGAAGTTGGCAGCACGGGAGCACTTGCGTAAACTTGCGGACAACGAAAACCGGGAGGATGAGGGCCCCCCATGAGCTCTCCTCCAAAAAGGCTAACTTTGGCTTGCCAGATCAGAACGCTGTTACGAGATGAAATTTGCACTCGCGCTTGTCTTTGGACTGTTCACCTTCTCCGCTCTCCAAGCGGGCACCATTGTATTGGAAGGCAAATACCAGCAAAAAAATCTCTACGTAATCAACGGCATTGCACCCGAGGGTGTGGGCTTCTGCGTGTTTGAAGTCACCGTCAACGGAGACGTCACCAGCGACGAAATCAATTCCTCTGCTTTCGAAATCGACCTGTCCATTTTCGGCCTCAAGCTGGGAGACGATGTGGTGATCGCCATCAAGTACAAGGATGGTTGCGATCCACGTGTCCTCAACCCCGGCGCACTCGAGCCGCGTCCTTCCTTTGACGCCACAGACATTCGCGTATCAGATTCGGGCCTACTCACCTGGGAAACCGTGAACGAGCAAGGCGGCCTGCCTTACCTGGTCCAGCAGTTCAAGTGGAACAAGTGGGTCACCGTGGGCGAGGTGATGGGCAAAGGCACTTCTACCAAGAACACCTACTCCTTCCAGACCACCCAAGTTTCGGGCACAAACAAGTTCCGTGTGGTTCAGAAATCCGCCGAAGGCAAACTCCGCAGTTCAGACGCGGTCGGATACGAAAGCAGCCGGGACGCGGTGAGCTTCACCTACGACCGCCGCTCTGTCGGAATCATCTTCAGCGCAGAGACCAATTACGAGTTGTACAACGCCTACGGTCAGATCATCAAACGCGGGTTCGGCACCACTGCCGACTTGTCCAACTTGCCCAAGGGAGACTACTACATCTCCTACGATTCTACCACGGGCAAATTCTCGCATAAATAACATTTGACCCCAGTCTTGCGTATCTTATTGTGCATGCGCTATGCTTGGTGGATACTCATACTCTGCGGCTGGACAGCCTGCAGCAGCCCGCCTCCGCGTCCAGTGGAGGAACCCGAGAAGGTGGTTCAGTTTGATCTGGACTCCATCCTGGATCGGGGCACTTTGCGCGTGATTACCGAGAACACCTCTACCAGTTATTTCTTGTACCGGGGCCAGCCCATGGGCTTTGATTACGACCTGCTCAAGGCGTTCGCCGGACAGTTGGGCGTGGAGCTCGAGGTCATCATCAAACACAGCCCTTCGGAGATGTTTGAGGCGCTCGATGCCGGCGAGGGCGATGTGATTGCCTGCAACCTCACCATCACCGGAGCGCGCCAAAAGCATATGCTCTTTTCGGATCCCGTTGACCACACCCGCATGGTGGTGGTGCAGCACATTCCCGAGGAGGCTCCAAATGGCACGCGCCTCCAATCCTGGGATCAACTGGCGGGCAAAACCGTAGTGGTGCATCCACACTCCAGCTTTTACGGCCGTTTGGAAGTGCTCAACCGCGACAGCGCGCTGGGGGTCATCATTGAACCCGCAGACACCCTGCTGGACAGCGAAACCCTCATTGCAGCAGTGGCTGACGGCTTGGTGCCGTTGACCGTGGCCGACGACAACATGGCACGGGTCAACCGCACCTACCACAGCGGTCTCAACATCGAGGTGCCACTCGGACCGCTTGAGCCCGTAGGGTATGCCATGCGCACCACCGCCACCGCCTTGAAGGACACGCTCAACGCATGGCTGGCCGGCGCGCGCGTGCAGCGTAAACGCAACTACCTCGCCCGCAAATATTTTGACTCTCCCAAGCAACAGCACGACCGCGCCATGAGCGATTATTCTTCGTTGGCCGGTGGACGTATTTCGCCGTACGACGAGACCATCCAGCAAGAGGCCGAGCGCCTGGGCTGGGACTGGCGCTTGCTTGCAGCGTTGATCTACCACGAGTCCCGCTTCAATCCGCAAGCCCGGTCGTGGGCCGGGGCCTCCGGACTCATGCAGCTGATGCCCGGTACCGCCGTCCGTTTTGGTGTGGACAGCACCGCCTCGGCCGCGGGGAACATCCACGCCGGGGTGAGCTACCTCAAGTACCTCGACCGCTTTTGGGAAAAACGCATTGCCGACCCTGAGCAGCGCACCTACTTCATTTTGGCCTCGTACAACGTGGGCCCCGGTCACGTGTTGGACGCCCAATGCCTGGCCGAAATGGAAGGGCTGGACCCCAACATCTGGTTCGACCAAGTGGAAACCATGCTCGCCCGCAAGAGTGAATCGGAGTTCTACCGCCGTGAATGCGTAGAGCACGGTTATTGTCGCGGGACATCTGCCACCCGATATGTTCGTAACATTGCTGGTCACTACCGGCATTATGCCAGCATATTGGATAAATCATGAAGACAACAGGCTTGTTCTGTGCCGTGCTTGCGGCAGCCATACTGATCGTCGGCTGCCGCAAGGACCCGGTGTTTGAACTTGAGATCATTGGCACGGCCACCAGCACTGCGGACGGCTCCGCACTGTCGGGTGTGCAAATCCAACTGTGGGAAAAGGTGCTCGAGGGCGGTTCGCTGAGCAACACGGCAGAGTTGGCGGCTTCGACCACCACCGATGCCAGTGGGGCATACCGCATGACCTTCGAACGCCGCAACGCCTCCGAGTACGAGGTCCGCTATGGCGGGAGCGGTTTGGTAGACGGTTCGGTGTTCATCAACCCTGAATCGGTGGTGCCTGGCACCACCCGCTGTGTCAACCTCAGCATCCCCGAGGCCACCACCGTGGTCACCGTTCTGGTCAACAGCAACCCCGAAACCGTCGAAGACGAAATCGCCTTCCGCTTTTTGAATGCCACCTCGCCCTGTGTGTGTTGCAACAACGAGGAGGTGGTACTCACTGGATACGCCGTGGATTCCACCCGCACGTGCATTGAACACGCGGGCAAATGGCTGCGCTACTTCGCCACGGTAGAACGCATCAGCGGCACATATGTCATCTTGGATTCGGTGTACACCGAGCCGCAGCAAGACGTGCAAATCTTGCTGGCGTACTGATGCAGCACCACTTGCCAATCACCAAAACCGCGCGCTATTTCACCTCACAGGCACCGGGGGCGCACATCAAACAGGTGTGGGTGGTGGTTCACGGCTACGGCCAACTCGCCGAGTTTTTTTTGCGGAAGTTCCATCCCTTGTTCGCCGATGAGGTACTCGTGGTGGCCCCAGAAGGCTTGCACCGCTATTACCGCGAAGGCTACAGCGGCCGGGTAGGGGCCAGCTGGATGACCAAAGAAGACCGCCTGTCTGACATTGCCGATTATGTTGGGTTCCTGAACGACCTCCACAGCCACATAGCAGCGCAAGTGGGCGAGGCACAATGGCGGGTGGTCGGGTTCTCGCAGGGTGCCGCAACCGCCGCACGTTGGTTGAGCCAAACCCAAGCGGATATCCACCAATTCATTGTGTGGGCCGGCGCTTTCCCCAACGATGTCAATCTCGAAACCGGTCGTGAGCGCTTGAATGCCATGGACATGCAAGTGGTGATCGGTACTCGGGATCAATTCATCACCGAGGACCACATCCTCAAAGCCGAATCGTGGTTCGATGCGCACAACCTCACCTGCACCTTCCACCGCTTCGACGGGGACCACGACATTCCGCCACAGGTCCTCTCGGAGTTGCACGCCAAATGGGTGCGGCCGTGATGGAATCGTAACCTTATTTGTGGGTTCGGTTCGGACGAGCGGTTGTATCTTGCGATTCCCATCACTGAACGGATGAAAAGATTGATGTTTTCTCTTTGTGCCGCTGCGCTTACAGTGGCCTCTCAAGCCCAGGTTGAAACCACCCTGCCCGCTTGGGAAACCCAAGCCGAAACCGCACAACGCGAATCGGGACAAATCACTGGCGTACCCACCCGCGGCATTGAAACTCCGCCTGAGTA
The DNA here is from genome assembly GCA_049594615.1 of Flavobacteriales bacterium. GTDB lineage: Bacteria > Bacteroidota > Bacteroidia > Flavobacteriales_D > Sanyastnellaceae > CAXPZW01. Next base: position 23,603 of record JBMYJR010000009.1, on the reverse strand, counting down.
CGACGCCCTGCGCAACATGGCCGAGTGGGAGGAGATCCAAGCCCTCAGCATCGCCTGGATCAGCTACCCAAGCATCCTCAAGCAAATTGTAGCCGCCGCCCAACCCGAATGTGAGGTCATCATCCTCACCGAAAACGCCTCCAACACCGAAACCTATCTGCTTGGCGCCTCGGGCCCCGGCAGCATCATTGACAACCTGGACAACATCACCCTCATCGAGGTGGACGAGGTAGACAGCGTGTGGATGCGCGATTACGCGGGCAACCCCGTTTACGGCTCCGAGGTAGACGACCTGATCATGGTGGACTGGATCTACAACCGCCCCTCCCGTCCCAACGACGACGCCTCTCCGCAAGTCATCGCCGATCACTTGGGCCTGGACCTCTACTGCATCACAGAAGCCCCCACCGACTTGGTGAACACCGGCGGCAACTGGATGACCGATGGCTTTGGCACTGCCTTCGCCTCGGAATTGATCCTGGAGGAAAACGACTCGGGCAACGAGTACGGCGTGACGGTTAAAACCGAAGAAGAAATCGACCAGATCGTGCAGGACTGGTTGGGTGTAGACACCTACATCAAAATGGACAACCTGCCGTTTGACAATATCCACCACATCGATATGCACATGAAGCTGCTCAACGAGGAGACCTTGCTCGTGGGCGACTTTGGCGATGAGTCGGACGGTCCACAAATCCAGGCCAACATGGAGTACGTGCTCAACAACTTTACCAACAAGTGGGGCGAGCCGTATGAAATCGTGTGGGTCCCCATGTGTCCTTCTGAAGCGGGTAACTTCCCCTCAGGCGGCTGGAACAGTGCGGCGTACCGTACCTATACCAACTCGGTGTTTGTGAACAACACGGTCATCCTGCCTACCTACCGTACCGAGTTTGACACCACTGCGGTCCGCATCTACGAAGAAAACCTACCAGGATATAATGTGGTCTCGATCGACTGCGACGACGATCCCGAGCCCATCATCTTCGCCTCGGGTGCCATCCACTGCATCACCCACTCGGTGGGCGTGGAAGATCCCCTGCTCATCTCACACAACATCCTCGAGGACACCTACGATACCACCAACGATTACTTCGTGGACGCGTATGTGAAGCATCGCGAGGGCATTGACAACGTGATGCTCTACTGGAAAACCGGCATCGACGATCCGTACCAAGAGCTCACCATGACCGCTGCCGACAACGACATGTGGGAGGCCTACATTCCCGCCCAAGCCGCGGGCACCAAGGTGTACTACTACATCCGCGGTGAGGCCAACGACGGCAAGGTGCAAACCCGCCCAATGGTGGCTCCAGAGGGCTACCATTTCTTCCGCGTATTGGATGAGAGCGTGGGCGTGTACGAGCAGCAGGTGGCTGTATTTGAGGCCATCTACCCCAACCCCGCCACTGCCATTACTGTGGTACCTCTGAACTTTGTGCAAGAACAAACCGGCTCCATCACCATCATCGACCAACTCGGTCGGGAGGTGATGAACGTTTACACCGGCCGCTTCCTGCTCGGCGCCAAGAAGTTCTTCTTCGACGCCTCGCTGCTGGAGTCAGGCACCTACAATGTGGTGCTGTCTACAGACAAGTCGCGATTGGTGCAAAAACTGGTGGTGGAGTAGTCGCCTGCAACGTTTGATGAAATGCGAAAGGCCGCTTGTTAGCGGCCTTTTTTTGTGCAAGAACGTTCGCTTTGGTGGCTACTTAGGATTATGTGGAAGTGCACTAACCTCTTGCACTTCCACCAAATACTCAAAGCCCATCGCCTCTTTTCAAACCAGACATTCCTCCATAAAAAAGGCGCCTTTGGGCGCCTTTTTCGAATGAGAGAATGTCCTTAATCGCGACTGCCAAGCATGCGCAGTAAGAACAAAAACAAGTTGATGAAATCAAGGTAAAGCGAGGTGGCCCCCAGGATCGCCAGCTTACTTGCAGTGGCTGAGCCGAACTCTACACCTGCGCCGATGCGCTTGAGCTTCTGCGTGTCATACGCGGTAAGGCCGGTGAAGATCAGTACGCCCACGCACGATATGATGTAGGACAGGGAGTCTGAGCCCATGAACATGTTCACCACGATGGCGATCACCAGGCCAATCAAGGCCATGTACAGCATGGAGCCGAGCTTGGTGAGGTCAGTTTTGGTGGTGTAGCCCAGGAAGGCCATGGTCGCGAAGGTGCCCGCGGTGATGAAGAACACTTGGATGATGCTCGTGGAGGTGTACAACAGGAAGATGTAGTACAAGCTCATGCCCATCACGGCGCTGAACGCGATAAAGAGTCCAATGAGGCCACGGGCCGAGAATTTGTTGAATCCAAAGTTCATGGCCAGGATGAAGCCGAAGGGGGCCAGCATTACAATCCAAGCCAGGGGTTTCATGCCGATGGAACCGTCTACGCGGAGCTCCACCATGTAGTTGACCAGCTCGGTGGTGCCAAACAGCACAGCAGTGATGCCGGTGAGTACCAAGCCTACGGTCATCCAGGTGAACACACGGGCCATGAACAGGCGGCTCGATTCAGCCGTCAAATCAATGGGTTGGGCGTGATCCAAGGGTTGATAGGGTTGTTGTTCCATAGTGAGTGTAATGTGTGTGCTTCTAACTTAGGTGTTGTGCGATCAAATGCATGAATTCCTTGCGCGTTTTTTCATCGCTCAGGAATTGGCCGGTGAATGCCGAGGTGGTGGTGACCGAGTTTTGCTTGGCCACCCCGCGCATTTGCATGCACAGGTGTTGGGCCTCCACCACAACCGCCACGCCCGCAGGATTCAAAGTGTCCTGAATGCAGTCGCGGATTTCATTCGTCAGCCGCTCTTGTACCTGCAAACGGCGTGCAAATGCGTCCACAACGCGTGGAATCTTCGAAAGACCGACAATATGTCCGTTTGGGATGTAGGCCACGTGCGCTTTTCCAAAAAATGGCAGCATGTGGTGCTCGCACAGCGAGTAGAGCTCGATGTCTTTGACCACCACCATTTGGCTGTAGTCCTCGGCAAACATGGCCGATTTCAGGATGGCAGCAGGGTCCAGGTCGTAACCGTGTGTGAGGAATTGCATGGCCTTGGCCACGCGCTCGGGGGTCTTTTGCAGGCCCTGGCGGTCAGGGTCTTCGCCGAGTTTGTGAAGGATCTCCAAGTAGCGCTCGCTGAGGGCGCCGGTGAGCTCTTCGTCGTAATGGTCGGTCCGGGTATATCCAGGCACGGGATCGTGAGGTTGATGGACCGGGAAAGTTCGGGGTTTCCCTATTCGCCGCCAAAATACTCGGCCATGTTGTTCTCGGTCTCGTAGAGCTTGAGTCCATGAAGCGTGCAGCCGGTGGCGTTGATGGGCCCCTCGATTTCTTCCCAGATCGCGATGATCAGGTTCTCAGTGGAGGTGCGCACGTTCTTCATGAAGTCCACGTCCATGTTGAGGTTTTTGTGGTCGAGTTTTTCGATCACGTATTCCTTGAGGATGTCGCTCAACACTTTGAGGTCCATGCAATATCCGGTGTCTGGATTGGGTGCACCTTTGACCGTCACAAACAACTCGTAGTTGTGGCCGTGCCAGTTGGGGTTGGCACATTTGCCAAACATTTCAAAGTTCTTTTCCTCGCTCCAGTGGTCGTTCCAGAGCTTGTGGGCGGCGTTGAAGCGTTCGCGGCGGGTAACGTAAACGGTTTTCATGGGGGCGTTTTTCCGTGTCAAAAATATGGGGTATCCGGGTGGAAGGCTGCGAGTACAACTATCTTTGCGCACCAGAGGTTCACACCCCAACACTCAATTTGTCTGGCATGATTGTCATTACCGGAGCCGCCGGCTTCATCTCCAGTGCCCTGGTGGCCAAACTGAACGAAGAGCGCTTTTTCAACCTGATCCTGGTCGACGATTTTTCGCGCGAGGACCGCACGCGCAACTACGCAGACAAGCAGTACACCGCCTTGGTGGATCGCGAGCAATTCCCCCAATGGCTGCGCGAAAACGAGAACCAAGTGGAGTTCATCTTCCACCTGGGCGCCCGCACCGACACCACCGAGTTCGACCGCGAGATCTTCGACAAGCTGAACGTCAACTACACCAAAGAAATCTGGAACCTCTGCATCGAGTTTGGGTTGCCGTTGGTGTATGCTTCGTCGGCCGCTACCTACGGGTTGGGCGAGCACGGCTACGTGGATTCCCACGACATCGTAGACCAACTCACCCCGCTCAACCCCTACGGCGATTCCAAGAACGATTTCGACAAATGGGCACTCTCGCAAGAGCGTCAGCCCTACTTCTGGGCAGGTCTGAAGTTCTTCAACGTTTACGGTCCCAACGAATACCACAAAGGGCGCATGGCCTCAGTAGTGTTTCACACCTTCAACCAAATCGGCAAGACCGGAGCCATGAACCTGTTTCGATCGCACAAGCCTGAATTCAAGGATGGGGAGCAGTCGCGTGATTTTGTGTACGTGAAGGATGTCGTGGACGTGTGCTACTTTCTCATGCACCACCGCAAAGACAGCGGCCTCTACAACCTCGGCAGCGGCCAAGCGCGCACCTTCTACGATTTGGCCGCCTCCACCTTTCGCGCACTCGATTTGGAGCCCAAGATTGGGTTCATCGACACACCGGAAGACATCCGCGACAAGTACCAGTACTTCACCGAGGCGGACATGTCCAAGCTGCGCAGCATCGGCTACGACAAGCCGTTTACTTCGCTGGAAGATGGGGTGAACGACTACGTGCGCAACTACCTCTCGCAGAACGCGATTTACTGATCCTCGCCGTCGTCCGGCGGGCTGAACTCGTCTTGGTGTACGGGTGCATCCAGGGTGTCGAGTCGTGCCTTGTCGGGACGCGCTTTCCAGAGTTGGAGGGTCAAGTAAAAGAAGCTCAGAATAAACGGCAAAGTACCCAGCATGCGGCCAGTAGCGGCGCCCGGAAATCGGATCACCACTCCTTCTTCTCCGCCCAACTCAATCACATCATCGCTCAGCAGGTAATAGACGCAGACGACCAGTACAACCGTGTTGCACAGCAGCATAAAAGCAATCATTTGCCGGGTCAATCGAGTTCGGCTTTGAGGTCGATGAGGAAGGCGCGGATGTCACGCAGGCGCTTGACGATCTCGGCGTTTTGGATGGTGTCCTCCGGATTCTCCTTGAGTTTGCGCTTGGCACCATCGAGGGTAAATCCGCGTTCTTTCACCAGGTGGTAAATCACATGCAGGTTTTCGATGTCCTTCGTGGTAAAAAGCCGGTTACCTTTTTTGTTCTTCTTGGGTTTGATGATGTCAAACTCCTTTTCCCAGAACCGAATGAGCGAGGTGTTGACCTCAAATAGGGCCGCCACTTCGCTGATGGTATAGTACAGCTTGGTGATCTCCTTTTCCTTGTAGGGCACGGGTTCTGGGGTGTTTAGTACCTTTGCGGCTTTAATCTTACCGGATGCCGGTGAACATGCACAAAATACTGACAAAAGTGCCAAACGGAAAAGCTTCCTCCCCGCGCCTTTTGCTTTTTGTACTGCTCTTTTTGACAAGCGCAGCGGGATGGTCGGCAACTGCCTCAGGCCACCCCACCCCGCAAGCCGAAACCGCAGCCCTTCAGCCGTACTCCTTAGAGTCCATCATCAACTACGCTCGCACCATGCTGGGCACCCCTTACCGCTACGGCGGCATGACCCGCCGTGGCATCGATTGCTCGGGACTGATGAAAGTCGTATTTGAGGCCCACGGCCTTGATTTGGCTCGCACCGCCTATGCCATCGACCAACAATGCAAACGCATCAAACTCGAAGAGTTGCACGCCGGAGACTTCTTGTTCTTCAAGGGCCGCAACACCCGTTCTTCGCGCATTGGACACATCGCCTTGGTAACCGGGGTGGATAGCCTCACGGGTGACATCACCATGATCCACGCCACCAACCGCGGTGTGGTTGAGGATGTGTACCAAAAGGAGTCGTACTACCTCAAACGTTACCTGCACGCAGGCCGCATGGTGGATTTCGACGCCTTGGAACGCCTCTCACAGGTCATTCCGATGCTCGGAACAGGCCTCCTGCTTCGAATGTAATTCCCGATCCTTCTGGGAAATCGACTTCGGTTAAGCGCTGCATTTCCGCGTATGCCCGGGCTTGTGGGTCTTCAAACGGACCGCCTTCTCCCTGTTGAAGGAAGGAGTGCACCTGCCCTTCCAAGAATGCTCCTTGCGCATTCACGCGTACTTCCACCACCGGTGCGTTGCCGCGTTTGTCGGTGAGATTGAAGCGTGCATAGGTGCAGAAGTTCCCGAGCGAATAAGCGATCAAGCGGCCGTTGTAGAGCTCCATGGCGCGCACAATGTGGGGGCCGTGACCAAAGACGATATCGGCACCGGCGTCCACTACTGCGTGGGAGAATTTGTGCACGTTGCCGCGGTTCTCGCCGTAGTACTTTTCGGTTTGGCGGGTCACGTGCAGGTGGTCTGGACCTTCGGCGCCTCCGTGAAAGGAGACAATCACGACGTCACACAAGCTGTCCAATTCGGCTACAATGGCTTGGGCACCGGGAATGTCGGTGATGCGCAGGGTGCCGTTGTTGGGGGAGAACGCTGCCAACCCGTAGGTGATGCTGTCTTGGGTCCACACCGCTGTGGGGCAGTTGGTGTGCCCTGCATAGTGGATGTTCAACCCGCCCAACACTGTTTGGGTTTTGATGCGCCCCGAGCTGCCCATGTCTCCCGAATGGTTGTTGGCCAAACTTGCGCAGTCCACGCCGCAGTCTTGCAGGTACTGCCCGTAGGCTTCTGGCATGCGGAACACGTAGCATTTCGAAGGGTCGTTGCATTGCTTGGCTTTGCCGCCCTCGTCCAGAATGGTGCCCTCGAGGTTGACAAAGGCGACGTCGGCTGATTGGAGGAGGGCCGCGGCGTTGGCCATCATGTTTTGCCCACCGGGTGGCAAGTAGCGTTCGCTCGGGTAATTGGTGCCGAGCATCACATCGCCCACGCCCATGATGGACAGCGTGTCGGGTTGGGCCGAAGCAGCGGTAGACACTGCCAGGGCCAAGGCCAGGATCAAAGCTTTCATGTCAGTCAAACGATTGGTTGGCACCCTCGCGTGCCTGGGTGAGCAGTTGCTCATACTCCTCGGGAGAGAGGTCGTTGAAGAAGTAGTTCGCAGGATCAACCTTCTTGCCGTCCTTCAACACTTCGTAGTGGAGGTGTGGCCCTACCGAACGTCCGGTGTTGCCCACCAAACCAATGACTTCGCCACGGGTCACTAGCTGGCCTCGCTTGACCAGGATCTTGCTCATGTGGGCGTACAGCGTTTTGTAGCCGTAGCTGTGGTTGACAATTACGTTGTATCCGTAGCCTGAGTGTCGTTTTTCTACGCGTTCCACCACGCCGTTTCCGGTGGCGTAGATGTCGGTGCCAATGGGCGCAGTGAAGTCTACACCGGTGTGCATCTTGGGCACGCGGTATATGGGGTGGATGCGGTACCCAAAGCCTGAGGCGATGCGCGTCAGGTCCTCGTTGGAAACCGGTTGGATGGCCGGGATGGCCTGCAGCATCTCTTCTTGGTTGCGCGCCAAGTCAAACAGCTCTTCCAGCGAGTGACTTTGGGCCACCAAGGAACGTTCCAGCTTACTAATGCGCTTGCGGGTCTCGATCAATTGGTCTGAGCTGCCGTAGCCTTTGAGGTGCTTGTAACGGTCCGCGCCGCCGATGCCGGATTGACGCAGGTAAGCCGGGTAGGGTTCTGCTCCAAATACGTTGCGATAGATGTCTTCGTCTTTACGCACCAGGTCGTCCATGACCACCGTCAGGGTGTCAAGTTGGGCGTTGACCTCGCCGAGCTGTTTTTGGAGGAACTCGTTTTCGCGGGTGAGTTCACGGGTGCGCGGGTTCTCGAAGAAGGCGTTGAAGACCATCACCGACACCAAGCCCACCACCGTCAACACTCCCGTGAAGAGCAGCGCACGGATCCACCGTTCGCGGCGGGTGCGTTTCACGGTCTCAAACTGGAGCGTTTGAGGATTGATGCGGTACTGTTGTTTGCCCATGGTGTTTCTGCGGCTTCACACCGCTAAACGCAGGCGCGAAGCTATCCAAATTCGAGTACTTTTGCAATCGCTCGGCCCGCGCACACGGCACGGTTAGAGCGATTTAACACAATTCTGACCCAACCGGCACACGCATTTTTTCAAGGCCTTATGGAATCCAAACTGATCCGCGAAAAGTTCCTCGAGTTCTTCGAATCCAAGCAACACCAACGTGTGGCTTCTGCCCCCATGGTGGTCAAAGGAGACCCCACTTTGATGTTTATCAATGCGGGCATGAACCAGTTCAAGGACATCTTTTTGGGCAACTCGGTGCCCACTGATCGCCGCGTGGCCAATAGCCAAAAGTGCCTGCGTGTATCGGGCAAGCACAACGACTTGGAGGAAGTAGGGGTAGACACCTACCACCACACCATGTTCGAGATGTTGGGCAACTGGTCCTTTGGCGACTACTTCAAGGAGGAGTCGATTGCCTGGGCGTGGGAGCTGCTCACCAAAGTATACGGGCTGAAGGAAGAAGACCTCTATGTCACTGTATTTGGTGGTGACAAGCAAGACGGGCTCGATGCGGATACCGAGGCCGAAACCTTCTGGAAAAAGTGGGTGCCCACCGAACACATCCTGCACTGCGACAAAAAGGACAACTTCTGGGAAATGGGCGAAACCGGCCCCTGTGGTCCTTGCTCAGAGATCCACATCGACCTGCGCAGCGCCCAAGAAAAGGCCCAAACTCCGGGCAAGACGCTGGTCAACGAAGACCACCCACAAGTGATTGAAATTTGGAACCTGGTGTTTATGCAGTTCAACCGCATGGCCGACGGTTCTCTCCAACCCCTGCCCGAAACCCACATCGACACCGGTATGGGCTTCGAGCGTTTGGCGGTGGCCCTGCAGGGCAAAACCTCCAATTACGATACCGACGTGTTCACCCCGCTCATTGCAGGCATTGAGCAGGTTTCGGGCAAAACCTACGGCCGCACCGACGGCAAGCAAGACATCGCCATCCGCGTGATCTCCGACCACGTACGCGCTGTGTCTTTTGCCATTGCCGACGGCCAGCTGCCCTCCAACACCGGAGCGGGCTACGTGATCCGCCGCATTCTGCGCCGCGCGATCCGTTATGCCTTCTCGTTCCTGGATCTGGACAAGCCCTTCATCCACACCCTGGTGCCTGTACTCGCCGATCAAATGGGCGGTTACTTCACCGAACTCGTGGCCCAGAAAGACCTGATCCAGAACGTGATCCGAGAGGAGGAAGAGAGCTTTCTGCGTACCCTAGACAAGGGGCTGCGCCGTTTGGGAGACATGATGAAAAATACCGACGGTGACATATTGGACGGCGCCGGCGTGTTTGAACTCTACGATACGTATGGCTTCCCGGTAGACCTCACTGACTTGGTGGCCTCCGAGCACGGCAAACGCGTGGACCTCGAAGGCTTCGAAGCCGAGCTCAAAAAGCAAAAAGACCGCTCGCGCGCGGCTGGCAAAATTGAAACCGACGACTGGGTGGTGGTCCGCGATGACGCCGGCGAGGAATTCCTTGGTTACGACCATCTCGAGGCCGATTTGGAAATCACCCGTTACCGCAAGATCAACGCCAAGGGCAAGGAATTGTACCAACTGGTCTTCAACCGCACGCCTTTCTACCCTGAAGGCGGAGGACAGGTGGGCGACACCGGCTTCATCGAGGCAGGAGGCACCAAAACCTCCATCGTCAACACCAAGCGCGAGAACAACCTCATTGTGCACTTTGCCAAGCAACTTCCGGCCGACCCTTCGGCGCAGTTCCACGGCGTGGTGAACGCCACCAAGCGTACCAGTACCGAGCACAACCATACCGCTACTCACCTGCTGCACCAAGCCCTGCGTGAAGTGCTCGGCACCCATGTGGAGCAGCGTGGTTCCTTGGTCAACTCCGATTACCTCCGCTTTGATTTCTCGCATTTCTCCAAAATGACCGAGGAGGAAGTGGCCCAAGTAGAAGGGCTGGTCAACCAGCGCATCCGTGCCAACTTCGCCCTGGAAGAGCACCGCAACGCACCCATGGCCCAAGCCCAGGAGATGGGCGCCATGATGCTCTTTGGCGAGAAGTACGGCGAGCAAGTACGCGTCATCAAGTTTGGCGACAGCGTAGAGCTGTGCGGCGGTACCCATGTGCCGGCTACCGGTAGCATTGGCCAGTTCAAGATTACCTCAGAAAGCGCTGTGGCAGCCGGCATTCGTCGTATCGAAGCTGTATCGGGCGCCGGTGCTGAGAATCACATCAACGGCCGCCTGGCCGAGTTGGACGCTGTACGCGCCCAGTTGAAAGCGCCACAAGACCTGCTCAAGGCGGTCAATGACCTCCAAAGCAAAAACGCAGAGCTGCAAAAGCAAGTGGAGGCTTTTGCCCGTGAGCAGGCCAAGCAAGTCAAAGGTGAACTCAAAGCCAAGATCCAAGAGGTCGGTGGCATCCACTTCCTGGCCGAACGCGTTTCGCTCGGCGCCGGTGAAGTCAAGGACCTCTGCTTCCAACTCCGCGGTGAGGTGGAGAACCTGTTTGCCGTGATTGGCTCAGATGCCGGCGGCAAGCCCACCATCTCCTGCATCATCGCCGAAAACCTGGTGGCCGACAAAGACCTCAACGCCGGAACCATCGTCCGTGAGCTTGCCCGTGAGATCAAGGGCGGCGGTGGCGGTCAAGCCTTTTTTGCAACCGCAGGTGGCAAGGATGTAAGCGGTCTGGACCAAGCCATAAAAAACGCGGCCAACTACGTGAGTTGACCGCGTTTTGGAGCGTTAATCTGTTCAAGGCTCGTCGGGAGCGACCCCGATCGAAAGGTTAGGCAAGCGAGGGAGCCGACCGGCTCACCATCTCTTCGCGCTGGAGACCGTATACCGGTCCGTAGTAAACCTCGTTGTATGCAAGACCGAGGTTGAGGAAGTACAGCGGCGCCAAAATCAGGGCCAGTGCGTACTCCAATACGCTGTATTTACCAAAGCTCTGAACGACTTCGATCAGGAGCTTGGCAAGCATGTAAACGTTGAGAACAGGAATGAGGAAGTACCATGCTTGTGAAGCAGGGCGTCCCACGATGCGCAGGGTGACAATCAGATCCCATACAGGAACGATGGCCGCCAGTCCAGGTTGGTCGCACTTGACAAACATGCGCCACTTTGCTACAGCACCGATGATGAGCAGAAAGCCACTCATGAAAATGTATCCAGTGTGGTTTTCCCAGAGGTAGTTGAATGTGTCCAGCATGCTCATAGTATCGTGTTTTGAAACCTTTTCAGGAAAGTGTCGTAACTACATTGTTGACGTAGTGAATCCCGGAGGGTTGCCTCCGATGGATTCCAATATTCTGTTAAAAATGCGTCAAAATCACTAGAACATCTCCTAACTTCTTGGCACAGAAGGGTTTGCGTAAGCTACAACCGCATCCGCAGTTATGGCGTCTGGGCACAGGATAATCAGGCGTTCGATGATGTTTCGGAACTCCCGGATGTTTCCTGTCCAATTCACCTGTTGCAGTGCTTTTATGGCTTTGGGCTCGATGGTTTTGACCGGCATGCCGTACTCCCCACAGATCTGACCGATGAAGTGTTCGGCCAAGAGCGGGATGTCGTCCTTGCGGTCGTTGAGCGAAGGCACGTGGATCAAAATCACGCTCAAACGGTGGAACAAATCCTCGCGGAAGTTGCCCTCGTCGATCTCTTTGCGCAGGTCTTTGTTGGTTGCCGCCAGAATGCGCACGTCCACTTTGATGTCTTTGTCGCCGCCCACGCGGGTGATGCGGTTCTCTTGCAGTGCGCGCAGCACTTTGGCCTGGGCACTGAGGCTCATGTCCCCAATCTCATCCAGGAACAGGGTGCCGCCGTTGGCCTGCTCAAACTTGCCCTTGCGCTGCTTGATTGCGCTGGTAAACGCACCTTTTTCGTGGCCAAACAGCTCGCTTTCGATCAGTTCAGAAGGGATGGCAGCGCAGTTCACCTCCACAAACGGCTTGTCCTTGCGGCCAGAGCGTTCGTGCAGTTGGCGGGCCACGAGTTCTTTACCCGTTCCGTTGCCACCGGTTATGAGCACGCGGGCGTCGGTGGGGGCCACGGTTTCGATCATTTGCTTGATCTCGCCAATGGCCACGGACTCGCCCACAATGTTACTGGTGAGTTTCTTGTTGATCTTCTTCTTGAGGACCTTGGTTTCCTCCACAAGCTCTTTGGTTTCGGTGGCATTTCGCAGGGTCACCAAAATACGGTTGAGGTCCAAGGGCTTTTGGATGAAATCGTAGGCGCCTTTCTTGAGCGCTTCCACGGCGGTTTCCACCGTGCCGTGGCCCGAGATCATAATCACCGGAGCCTCCACGCCTTTGACTTGCATCATTTCTAACGCCTCAATGCCATCAAGTCCAGGCATTTTGATGTCGCAGAAGATGATGTCGTATTCGCCTTTGGCGGCGGCAACTACGCCTTCCTTGCCGTCTTCGGCGGTGTCAACAGTGTGGTCCTCGTATTCGAGAATTTCTTTCAGGGAGCTGCGGATGGCCGCTTCGTCGTCGATGATCAGGATTTTGGACATGGCGAGTGGTTTTTGGTGTTAGGTTGAGGTATTCAAATCTTGTTCCATTCCGTGCTCTTGGGCCAATAAATGTGCGAGCGCACCCTCTTTCAAGGCGTAGGAAACCTGGTGGATTTCGGTAAACGGATGCAGCGTGAGCAGGGCGTCTATCAGGGCAAAGCTCATCACCATCATGTCTGCACGCATGGGTAGGAGTCCAGGCACCTGCAGGCGCTCGGCGTGGGTCATGGCCGTGATTTCCTTGGAAATGGTGCGTACGTCGTCCACCGGAATGGGGTTGGTAAAATTCAAGGGCGAGGGGTACCGTTCGGGGTTGCGCAGGCTGAGCATGTCCACCAAGGTGTCAAAGGTTCCGCTCGAACCCAGCAGGCGCACCGGTTGGTGTTCGGCCATGGCGGCAGCCAAGCCCGTGAGGTGATTGGCCAAATAGGCCTGGATCTCGGTCACTTGCGTTTCGGTGATGGGATCATCAGGCATGAAGGTTCCTTTGAGGCGACTCACCCCAATCTGCAGGCTCTGCTTCCAAAAGACTTCTTCGGCGTTGGCAATGATGAATTCCACGCTGCCACCGCCGATGTCCATGATCAGGCTCTTGTCGGTGCCCATCTCAAAGCATTGGCGCACGCCCAGGTAGATGAGTCGGGCTTCTTCCTCGCCGGTGATGATGCGCAGGTCCAGTCCCACTTGCTTGCGGGCGGCCTCCACAAATTCCCGCCCGTTCACTGATTCGCGGATGGCCGAAGTGGCAAACGCAAATACCGATTGGGTGCGGGTGTTGACCAGGTTTTGCTTCAGGATATGCAAGGCGTCCAGCCCCCGTCCAAACCGGTTGGAACCGATCTTACCTGTGGTTGCACTCGGAGCGAGCTTGACGGGAATTTTGGTGTTCAACACCGTCTCCCATGAGCCGTCTTTGCCCACGCCAGCCACCAACAGATTAAACGTGTTGGTGCCGCAATCGATGATGGCCAGGTTCCTGCTCATCCTTTATAAAACAGCCATTTCCAGAGTTCCTTGTAGGTGGCCTTTTTGCCGTACATGAGGATGCCGGTCCGGTAAATGCGTCCGGCCAACCACACCACGGCCACAAAGGTCGCAGCCAGCAGCGCCATCGATAACCCTAGTTGCCAGTAGGAGCCTTCGAGGCCAATGCCCATGCGCACCATCATCACAATGGGGCTGGTGAGCGGCACAATCGAGAAGACGGTGCCCGCGCTCCCCTCAGGGTTAGCGATCATGGCAATGGCAATGATGTAAGAGAAGATCAGCGGCACGGTCACCGGCAACATAAACTGCTGGGTGTCTGTTTCGCTGTCGACGGCCGCGCCAATGGCGGCGAAGATCGATCCGTAGAGCAGGAATCCGCCCAGAAAGTAGAACACAAACGTGCCCAAGAACTGCCCCCAGGGAATGCTCAGGATGCCAGCCAGAAGGGGGTATTGGTCCATCATGGCGGCCATGTCAGCGGTACCCGCTGGCAAGTTCCCGTCCGTCATGGCACCGGCCGAAACTTGGTCGATCAAAATTCCTTGGGCAACCGCCATGACTATGGAGCTCAAAATCACCCACATCAAAAACTGGGTGAGTCCCACCAAGCCAATGCCTACAATCTTGCCCATCATCAACTGGAAGGGCTTGACCGAGCTCACCAGCACCTCTACAATGCGGTTGGTTTTTTCCTCGATCACCCCGCGCATCACTTGCACGCCGTAGATGAAGATGAACATGTAAATCAACACCGCAAAGAAGATCCCCACCATGGCGCGTGCTCCCAAGTTGGAGTCGCTTTTGGTGTCGTCTTCGATGTCAATCAACCGCACCGAGGCGCGCACTTTGACGGCTTGGTAGTCTTCATAGGAGATGTCGTGCTTTTCCAAGCGGTTGCGCTCAAGCACTCCTTCTACGTCGTTGCGGATCTTGTCCTGCACGTTTTGCGAAGGGTAGCCCTTGTAGTACACGGCCACGTCTGGAGTTTTGAGGGCGACCGGGGTCATCTCCAGCCATAAGGTGTATGGGCTGGAGGCAAAGGTGGAGTCCTGCATTTCGCTCGCAAAGCTGTAACGCAGCTGGTCGGAATCTTGGAACAAGCGGCCTTGCTCACGGTAAGTCTCGGCCAACCCGGTTTCGTCCACCACCACCACTTGGTGGAAGGTGGTGTCGTTGGTCACTGCCATCACCGCGCCAATGATCACCGCTGCAAAGAGCACCGGCCCCAAAAAGGTCATGATGATGAACGAGCGCTTGCGCACCCGGCTTGAATACTCCCGTCCGATGATCAGTCCAATTTTACTCATGGCGCATCGGATTGTGAGGCTGCGGCCTCGGGTTGAGAACTCTCTTGCACAGCCCGGATGAAGATGTCGTTCATCGAAGGAATGATCTCTTGCACGCCGTGCACCGCCACCACCGGAAGGATGGTGGTGAGCAAGTCGTTCAAACTGTGGCCGTTGAGCAGGCGAATCACCACATCGTGGTCGTGCTCTTCGCTTTCTTTTTCCACCAGCTCAAAGTTGGTCCACAGCGCGTTGGTGAAGGCCAGCATGTTGCCCGAAAACTGCAGGCGGTAGGTGGCGTTGCGGTACTGGTCGCGGAGTTCTTGCACTCCGCCAGAGATCACCACGTTGCTCTGGTTGAGCAAGGCAATGTCGTCGCAGAGTTCCTCCACACTGTTCATGTTGTGGGTGGACAGGATGATGGTGGCGCCTTCGTCCCGAAGGCGCAGGATTTCGCGGCGGATCAGTTCAACGTTGATGGGGTCAAACCCGCTGAAGGGTTCGTCCAGGATCAACAGTTTGGGTTCGTGTAGCACAGTGGTGATGAACTGCATCTTCTGAGCCATGCCCTTGGAGAGTTCTTCCACTTTCTTGTTCCACCACCCCTCGATTTCGAACCGCTCAAACCAGGCCTTGAGCTTGGTTTTGGCCTCGCGCTTGGACATGCCTTTGAGGCGCGCCAAATAGAGGCACTGCTCGCCCACCTTCATTTTCTTGTACAGGCCGCGTTCTTCGGGCAAGTAGCCGATGTCGTGAACGTGCTCAGGGCGAAGCGACTCACCAAAAAACGACACGTTTCCGGTGTCGGGTCCGGTGATTTGATTGATGATGCGGATCAGGGTGGTTTTCCCGGCGCCATTGGGGCCGAGCAATCCAAAGATGCGTTGGGGTTCCACCGTGATGCTGACCTCATTCAGCGCGCGGTGTTCCCCGTAGATCTTGGTGACGTTCTGGGTGGTAAGTGCAGGTTTGGACACATCGTGAAATTAACGGAAAACCCGCACCCTTTACGAGAACATTTCCTTGACCTTCTGGAAGAATCCTTTGTCCTTTTTGGTAGGCTTGGGAATGAAGCTCTCAGCGGTACGGAGCTTTTCCAGCAGGGCTTTTTCTTCGGCGTTCAATTTCTGCGGGGTCCACACCGAAATGTTGACCAGCAAATCGCCGCTTCCGTAGCCTTCTACGCTGGGAAGACCCTTGCCGCGCAAGCGCAAAATCTTGCCTGATTGGGTGCCCGGTTCGATCTTGATTTTGGCGCGTCCATCCACCAGCGGAATCTCCGCTTCGCCGCCCAGGGCAGCATCGAGGAAGTTGATGTAGCACTCGTAGTGCAGGTTTTGCCCGTTGCGCTGGAGTTCTTCGTGCGGTTCTTCTTCGATCACCACCAGCAGGTCGCCGGGGATGCCTCCAAACGGTCCGGCGTTGCCTTTGCCGCTCACGCGCAACTGCATGCCTTCTTCCACGCCTGCCGGGATGTCGATGCTCACCACTTCCTCTTCGCGCTTGAGCCCGTGCTCATCCGCATCGCGGGGTTTGCTCTTGATCTGCTGGCCGGACCCATGGCAGGTAGGGCAAGTAGTGGTGGTGGCCATTTGGCCCAGAATGGTGTTGCTCACGCGGCGCACTTGCCCTTGGCCTTTGCAGGTAGAGCAGGTGTCGGTCTCAACGCCTTCGGCTTGTACGAGTTTGAAGACTTTGACTTTTTTGGTCACCCCAGCCGCAATTTCATCCAGGCTGAGTTTGACCTTGATGCGCAGGTTGGAACCCTTGGTACGTCGGCGCCCGCGACCACCACCGCCGCCGCCGAATCCACCAAATCCGCCGCCGCCGAACGCACCGCCAAAGATGTCGCCGAATTGGCTGAAGATGTCGTCCATGTTCATGCCTCCGCCGGCGCCGCCGAAGCCGCCTTTCATGCCGTCGTGACCAAACTGGTCGTAGCGCGCGCGCTTGTCGGCGTCGCTGAGTACCTCGTAGGCTTCGGCCGCCTCCTTGAATTTGGCTTCGGCCTCGGAGTTGTCGGGGTTCTTATCGGGGTGGTACTTGAGCGCGAGTTTGCGGTACGCCTTCTTGATTTCAGAAGCGTCCGCACCTCGGGCGATGCCCAGTACCTCGTAGTAATCGCGTTTTGCCATGCTGTGCTTATTGGCCCACGACCACCTTCGCGTAGCGCAGGATGCGGTCGTTGAGCAGGTACCCCTTTTCGATCACATCCACCACTTTGCCTTTTTGGTCTTCGGTGGGTGCAGGGATTTGGGTGAGGGCTTCGTGTTCGTCCACGTCAAACGGTTTGCCGAGGCTGTCCATGGGGGTCAGGCCCTTTTGCTGGAGCAGGTTCAGCATCTTTTGTTGGATGAGGACAAAGCCTTCTTTCACCGCGTCGATGTCCTGGTTGTCGGCGTTGGCCGCAATGGCGCGGTCAAAATCATCCACCACCGGGAGCAGGTCTTTGATGACCCCGGCGCCGGCGTTGGCAATCAGGTCTGCTTTCTCTTTGTGGGAGCGCTTGCGAAAGTTGTCGAACTCGGCATGCAAGCGCAGGTATTTGTCTTTCCAAACGGCCAACTCCTGCTCCGCAGAAGGGGCTTCCTCCTGGGCGGGGGCTTCTGGTGTGGCCTCCGCTTCAGAAGCGGTTTGCTCTTGGTTATTCTCGTCGTGCTCAGCAGCAGCGGCTTCGGCTGCTTGCTCGCGGTTTTCTTCCTTGTTCATGTTGTCGCAATGGCGTTCGGATGGGGCAGGTCAAAGGCAGTGCCACGCGGGCAGACTCGCCAAAATGTCAGAAAAAAAGAATCCCGCGACCGATTTGTCATTCAGTCGCGGGAGGCTAGGGGTCAATTTTGTCAGTCTGGCTTACAGGCTCTTGACGTGTTTGTCAATCGCTTGGTGCAAGCCAATGCCACGGATGCTTCCGCCTTTGGCCACAATCACACCGTTTTCGTCAAGCAGCAGACCCATAGGGATCGAACGCACGCCATAGAGACGGGCCGCAGCGTTGTCCCACTTCTTCAGGTCGCTCACGTGCCACTTCCAGGTGAGTTGGTCTTGATCAATGGCTTTTTTCCAGCTCTCGGTGTTGCCGTCGAGACTCACGCTGAATACTTCAAAGCCTTTGGCTGTCTTGAACTTGGCCTTCTTGTACTTCTTGTAAGCGTTCACCACGTTGGGGTTTTCACGGCGGCAAGGACCGCACCACGACGCCCAAAAGTCGATCAGCACAATGGACCCTTGGAGGTCGCTCAGTTTGAGGGTTTTGCCCGACGGGTCGGCCATTTCAATTTCAGGGGCTTTGTCACCAACGTTGGTGCCCACGACAACAGGAGCGTCGTATGCCATTTTCGCTTTGGCAGGGCCTTGATCGAGGGTGAAATTGAGGGTCACCAACGCGGCAGCTGCAGCGAGGAGGGTCATCTTGATCGTCTTCATGAGGACTGGAACTATCAGTTTCGGGGTATCAAACGGCAGCGCTCAGCTACCGCCTTGTAAAGAAAGGGAAGAAGCACGAATCCCCTGGGGGTCTTAAGTAAACCTTAACACCAAGGGGTGGGGGTAGTGGAAGTGCAACGGGTTAGTGCAAGGGACTCCCCCATGGAACGCCCCTTGCACTGAAATCTTGCACGGGTAAGTCTACCCCTCGACGCGCTCGATATCTGCGCCCAACGCTCGGAGTCGGTCGTCGATGTATTGGTATCCACGGTCGATTTGGCCGATGTTGTGGATGGTGCTTTTGCCTTGGGCGCTGAGGGCCGCGATCAGCAGGGAAACCCCGGCACGGATGTCCGGTGAGGTCATGGTTACCCCGCGCAGGCTGGCTTTGCGGTCCAGGCCAATAACCGTGGCACGGTGTGGATCACAAAGGATGATCTGCGCACCCATATCGATGAGTTTGTCCACGAAGAACAGGCGGCTCTCAAACATTTTTTGGTGGATGAGGACGCTGCCACGTGCTTGGGTGGCGGTTACCAAGGCGATCGAGATCAAATCAGGCGTGAAACCCGGCCAAGGGGCATCGCTGATGGTCATGATCGAGCCGTCGATGAAGCTTTCGATTTCGTAGTGGTCCTGGGCGGGGATGTGGAGGTCATCGCCCCGCAGTTCCATCTTGATGCCCATGCGGCGGAAGATGGTGGGGATGATGCCCAAGTCTGGGTAAGAGACGTCCTTGATGGTGATGTCGCTTTTGGTCATGGCGGCCATGCCGATGAACGAACCAATTTCAATCATGTCAGGCAAGCAGCGGTGCTCGGTGCCGCCCAGGGTTTCCACCCCTTCGATGGTAAGCATGTTGGAGCCGATACCGGTGATCTTGCCGCCCATGCGGTTGATCATCTTGCAGAGTTGCTGCAGGTAAGGCTCGCAGGCAGCGTTGTAAATCGTGGTGGTGCCTTCGGCGAGTGCTGCGGCCATGACCACGTTTGCAGTACCGGTCACCGAGGCCTCGTCCAAGTGGATGTAGGTGGCCTTGAGTCCGTTTGGCGCTTCCGCGCGGAAGAAGGAGGACTCAGCGTCGTAGGTGAATTCGGCGCCGAGGGCTTTGAAGCCGGCAAAGTGGGTGTCCAAACGGCGGCGGCCAATTTTGTCACCTCCGGGCTTGGGGATGTAGCCCTTGCCAAAGCGTGCGAGCATGGGGCCCACCACCATGATGGAACCGCGCAGGCTGGCGCCGCGTTGGGCAAAGTCAGCACTGTCGAGGTAGTCGAGATTGACATCGTCGGAGGTAAAGCGGTAGGTGTCCGAATCGAGCTTTTCCACCGTCACGCCCATGGCACCCAACAGCAAAATCAGCTTGTTGATGTCCACGATGTTGGGGATGTTGGAAATGGTTACCGGCTCGGCGGTGAGCAGCACGGCACACAGAATTTGCAGGGCTTCGTTCTTGGCGCCTTGAGGGACCACTTCGCCTTTCAAGGAATGTCCGCCACGGATGATGAAGGATGACATGGGGTTTCGGTTTGGGTGTGAAATTCGGGGGAAAGCACCCCTGTGATTCGGTCAACGCCGGAACTTATGCACACCGTGTTTTGAAGTGTGCGCGGTGCGCGTACTTTTAGGCCAAGCGCAACCCCATTTCTACCATGCAATCCGCTCAACTTCACGTGGTCAGTGCTTCGGCCGGTTCTGGCAAAACCTACCGGCTGGTGCAGGAATATATCGCACTCGCCTTGCAAGAGGGGGGAGGCGAGCAATCCTTCCGGTACCGCAACATCCTGGCCATCACCTTCACCAACAAGGCTGCCGGGGAAATGAAGGACCGGGTCTTTGCCTTCCTCAAGCAACTCGCCGAGGGGGAGCAAGAGCATTTGGCCCACACCTTGGCTGAGCGCCTGAACATGGAAGAAGCAGCACTCCGCGAGCGCTGCGGCGAAATGCGCCTGCACATGCTCCACCATTACCCAGACCTCAGCATCCGCACCATCGACAGCTTCATGCACACCCTGGTGCGCGGCTTTGCACGCGACTTGCACCTGGACCCGGAGTTTGAAGTTCTGGTAGACACCCGCACCGAGCTCGCGGCCGCACTGGACGATTTCCTGTCCAACATCGGCACTCCGGGCAGCGAACGCCTGACCGAAATCATGCGCCGGCTGGCCGAGTCGCAGACCCAAGAAGAAAAGAGCTGGCAAGTGCGCGAGGCCCTGTTGAAGTTCGTACAGCAAAACCTACTGAGAGAGGACGTAAGGCTAGGGCTGGAAGCCTACACCGCCATGCCGCTGGAAGCATTGGGTGCCTTGGAGGCCGCCATGCAGGAATTCACCGAGGGGTTCGAAAAAAGCATCCGCGAGGCCGTGGCTGAGCTCGACGGACTGTTCTCCCAATTCGGGCTGAAGTCCACCGACATGGCGCGCAAACCCAAAGACCTGCCTGGCCCGATTGTGGCCATGCGCGAGTTTGACCACAACACCTCCTTGAGCAAAACGCTCTTCCACGAAAACAAGACCCTGCCCAAACTCCTGGAAGGGGCGGACTGGTACCCCAAAACTGCATCCCCTGAAGTCCAAGAGGCCTTTGACGCTGCTAACCCGCAACTGGTGGCCTGCTTGAAACGCCTCTTTGGCTTGCCCGATGGCGTAGTGCGTGACTACGTGGTGGTCCGTGAGGCCCGCAAAAAATGGCTGAACCTCAGTTTCCTGCGCGAGATGCAGGTGCGTTGGCAGGGGTTCCTCCAAGAGAACGCGCTGTTGCCAGTCGCTGAATTCCAACAACGCATTGGACGGGTGTTGGCCGAAGATCCTTCGGCCTTCATTTACGAGCGCATCGGACAGCGCTACCAGCACATTTTGATCGATGAGTTTCAGGACACGAGCCGTTCGCAGTGGCGGAACTTTTTGCCGTTGGTGGCCGGTGCGCTCTCGCAAGGACGAAACAGCTTGATTGTGGGCGATGGCAAGCAGAGCATCTACCGTTGGCGCGGCGCCGAGGCGCAGCAGTTCCAGGCCCTGTCTGACAAGAATGCCCCACTCCCCCAAACCTCCGACGACGAGCGCGCCATTGCCCGGGCCCGCGCACCCGAAACCCTGGGTACCAATTGGCGCTCGCATTCGGATGTGGTCACCTTCAACAACCGCTTGTTTCAGGCCCTGTCGGGTGCATTGAGCACCTATGCGCCGATTTACGCGTCGGTGGCCCAAGAGGTACACCACCACGAGCGCGGGTACGTACAAGTCACCGGACTCCCCACGGGCAAAGATGATCCCACTGAGGACCTGCGCGCCGAGTTCATTTTGAATGCACTTCAAGCACTGGAGCACGATCAGTTCCCGCTTGAAAAGTGTGCGCTGCTGGTACGCACCAAAAAGCAAGCGCTGCGCATGACCGAGGTGCTTCGCGGCCGCTTTGCATTTACCACCCAAGAGACACTGCTACTGGCCAGTTCACGCGAGGTGGTATTGCTTGTTGACGCGCTGCGCTGGTTGCAAGATCCCGAGCAAGTGGGGGCAGGTGTGCGTGTGGCCATGGGCCTGCAGCAATTGCGCGGCAACACGGCAGCGACAGAGGCTGTGCGCGGTTATCGGCTGCGCGGAAAGCAGCTCAAAACTGCCGCGCTTTTGCGAGATGTCTTTGGTGAACAAAGCCGCCCTCAAGCGTTGCAGCACTGGCGCTCACGTACGGCGTACGAGCAGTTGGAATGGCTGCACGCCTGCTTGTTGCCACTTGGGGCCTCTGACCCCTACTTGGAGTTCCTCTTCGAAAACGCCCGCAGCCTGGCCGAGCGCGGCGACACCTCGGTGCAACACTTGTTGGACTGGTGGGACGCGCACAAGGACCACGCAAGCGCCGCCACCCAAGGGGCTCGCGGCGCCATCCAAATCATGACCATCCACAAAAGCAAGGGCTTGGAGTTTGAGGCGGTGCTGCTGCCTCTGTGGCTCAACAACGGACCCAACACCGCGGACTTGTGGGTGGATGCACCTGCCGATTGGCCGGGTGACATTAAGCTGTTCACCAATTACCAGAGCAAGGCCACCAGTGTGGTGCCGGCCTTTGCCCAAGAATCCGAGCTGCAGCAGCTCGATGCACTGAACGTGTTATACGTGGCCGCCACACGTGCGTGCCGCCGACTGTACATGGGGGTGGAGCTGTCCACCCGCCCTGCGGACCATTGGAATGACCGCTTGTGGACGGCCTTGAGCCAACTGGAAGGCACTGGCGATGAAACACAGTGGCACACCGGCGTGGAAGAACCTTTTGGCCAAGCACCTGAGGAGGTGGCCGATGTGCTGCCACTGACCTGGCAGTATAACCAAGGACAACGGCCTGTGGTGGCGTACGAATACCGCAAGCATTGGGAGGCCAATCACGCTGCGCGTTGGCAGGGCCAGCGTTTGCACAATTTGCTGGCCCATTTTGATGGACGCTACACGACCGATCAAGCCATTGACCGCCATTTAAGAGAAGGGTTGGCTGCGCCGGAGGAACGAGACACCTTGCGGGGGTTACTGGATCGCATACACGCACTGCCCGAGGCCAAACGCTGGTTTGCGCCCAAGGCCCAAGTGTTTTGCGAAGCCGCGTTGATCACGCGCATCGCAGGCAAGCCCGAAGCACTGCGTCCAGACCGCGTGGTGGTACACGCCGATACGGTAGAAGTCATCGATTACAAAAGCGGCAAGCCCAAGGCGGCAGACCATCAGCAAGTGCGCCAATACATGGAAGTACTGCGCGAGGTCTACACCCAGCCTGTGCACGGATACGTGCTCTACACCGAGCCTCTAAAGGTCGTTCAGGTCGAGGGCTAGAAGTTGTCCAAATCCACCGGGCGCATGACGCCGAACCACTTCAGGATTTTTTCACCAACGCCAGGGACTTCAATGTGGATGAGGTACACCCCGGAAGCAATCGGCACGTTTCGGTGGTTTTTGAGGTCCCAGTCGAGCGAGGTGAGTGGATCGCCTTTTTGGAACTGACGCACCAAGGCACCGTTGACGTTGTAGATGGTCACGGTACACTCCTGTGGCAGGTTGGTGATCTTCACGCGGTTGTCCAGTTTGGAGGTTTCGTACTGGCTGAATGCGTAGTACGGGTTGGGCACTACGTTGATGTCTTCCAGTCCGTCCTCGAGCTGTGAGGTGATGCCATCTTGTGCCGCGATGTTGCGGGTAGAGAAGGTGTAGTAGGGGCTCCAGAAGTTCTGAGCGTCGTCTTGGTTGTCGACGTCCAGTTCGGTCACCGAGTAGCGAGCGTAGGGCTTTGCCACACGCAGCTTGATGGTACAGGTGTTGGGGACGATGCCTTCTTCTGGCGAGAGGAGGGGCACATCAGGGTTGCT
>JBMYJR010000008.1:0-74022 GCA_049594615.1 Flavobacteriales bacterium | reverse complement strand
TGAAAGCAAGCCCAAGCTGATCATGCCTCTCAAGCCACAACTCAATCAAAAGATTTGGGAGGAAACCATCCTCGGCGCCAAGGTTGACATGACCGGTATGAATCGTGCTCCTGGTGGTGTTGAGGTCACCATCGAACTGATGGGTTATGAGAACACCACATCGGAGCTCAAAAAAGACGAGAAGCAAACCAAAGAAGGCGCCAAGTACTATGAGTACTCGCGCAGCTTGACTTACCGCCACATCATCCGCTACGCTGTGAAGCAGCCCAACGGCGAGGTGCTTGTGGATGAGATCCTCCCTGCTTCAGAGACCTATAAAACATACGCAAGCAAGACGTACAAGAACCAGTCCGACCTGAACAAGGCTTGGAACGAGACCAGCATCAACAACCGTCTGCAAGGCCAGGTGGTGAACGGCCACATGGCAGCCATCAACAACATTCTGAACGACCGGTTTTGCTTCTACCCCAAAAATTACAGCTGGACCGTATTCCACGCCAAGACGACCAAGAAAGCCGACTACACTGAGCTCACGGACATGGCCTTTGAAGTGAAGTACGCCATGGAGGATTTCTACGAGCAACCCGACAAGGCCAAGGCCCAACTCGAAAAAGCGGTTGCCCTGTGGGAGAGCATGCTGGAAGAAGCGAATTACGGCGATAAGAAAGCCCGCGTCAACCGCAAAATGGCAGGTTTCCTGTTCCGTAACCTGATCACGGCACACATCTGGCTGGAGAATTATGACCGCGTTGACCGCTTGTACGATGACATGCGCCGCGCCGACGTGAAGAGTAGCGCTGAGAACAGCGGTGAGGCGCTCGAAAATTTCGCTGCTGACCAAAAGTCCCGCCACGAGGCGAACCAGTAATTGGGCCAGAGCTACCCATCAAAAAAAAGCCGGCATTTGCCGGCTTTTTTCATTTCAAAATGCGCTGAATTTCATGCTTCCGGGGTTTGGCCCAGAGGCCGCCCGTGAAGTCGGGCATGCTTACCGGTTTTGATCCGTTGGCCACAGAGAGTTCGCTTAAGGGGGTGACGGCGCTCCACATGACGCCGTCGTACACGTTCAAATCCAACGGCAGTCCCAAGTTGAGGGCGGTGATGATTCGGGACATCATGATGAAGTCCATTCCGCCGTGGCCTTGCTTTTCGGTATCACTGAGTGCACGCAAGCCTTTGGAAATGGGGTGGAGGTGCTCCTCACGCATCTTGGCGTAGCCTGCCTCATCCAGCCAGCGGTGTCCCCAGTATTCCAACTTGTCAGCATTGACGTAGAGGCGGCTGGGGTAGCCGTCGTGCACCGCCTTGGTACCCACCAGCTTGTTGATGCGCGAATACGGCCGGCCAGTGTGCACGTCAAACTGCAGCATGATGGTTTTTCCCTTGCGCGTGCGAATCAACGTGGTGTTCATGTCGCCACAGGCCACCTCTGTGGCTTGCCCGTGGTCCTTGAGCGCCTCGCTGAGTGCAGCTTCTCGGCTGCTCATGGACACCACGTGGGCAAAGGTGTCACCACGGCCTATGTCCATGTACATGGCAATGGGTCCCAGTCCGTGGGTGGTATAGAAGTTGCCGTTGCGCTTGCGGTGTTGCTGTAGGCGCCATTGGCCTTGGTAGTAGTCCTTGGAGGTCATGTGAGCGCGCAAGTCGTGGAGGTAGGCACCCTCGGCGTGGGTCAGGTCCCCAAACACTCCGTTTTGCACCATTTGCATCACCCACAGCTCTTCTTCGTTGTAGCAGCAATTTTCCAGCATGATGCAGTGGCGGCCGGTAGCTTCTGCGGTTTCGGCCAATTCCCAGCACTCGGCCAGGGTGTAAGCGATGGGCACTTCGCAGGCCACATGCTTGCCAGCACGCATAGATGCAATGGCCATGGGAGCATGCAAGCGCCAAGGGGTGCAGATGAGGATCAGGTCCAGGTCATCGCGTTCGATGAGTTGTTTCCAGTCCTCAGGGCCTGCGAAGTACGCTTGCGGCGGTGTTTTGGTGAACGGCTCCACATCGTCCAAGATGGCTTGGGTGTTGCGAGGCAGCAGGTCGCATACTGCTACCAGCTCAGCAGTGCGGTCACGCAGCATGGCATGCAACATGGAGGCCAAAGACTTGCCACGGTTGCCGCAGCCAATCAAGCCAATGCGAACCGTTGGAATGGGTTCGTCCTTGTAGCCCACCATTTTGCCGGTAGTGGAGTTCTTGGCGAGCAGGCCGAGGCTGTCTCCGGTGGCCGCAACAGCTGCTGGCAAGGACAAGGAGGCCCCAACTGCACCCAAGGTGCGCAGGAAAGAAGAACGTTTCATGCCTTGAATATCGGAAAGGAAAGTTAGAGAAGCACCAACAACAGCACTGCGGCTGTCAACAACAGGAGTGTCCAACCCGCACGACGACGCACACGCTTGACGCGCTGCTCACGCAGGCCAATGACCCAACCGGCGAATTGGTCCGCAGACATGGAGGTCAGTGCTTCGGTAGCTGGGTCAGCCACCGAGGAAAAAGGGGAAGTTTTTGACGACATCTTACTCCTTCAACAAAGTAAATATCGAGATAAATATTCGCACTTAACGCGTTCCGAAGTCAACTAAGTTTCGGAAACACACCTTTTTGCAAATCGGTGTGGTATGCCGTTGCGCCTGCCTTGCACCAGTTGTTCATTGTGGGCATGTTGCACCAAGCCGTTGTCTAAAACGAGGTTGCCGATCAGGGTGTCGGACAAGGCACCCCGTAGTTCGGAATGAGGATGTTGATGATGTCTTGGGTGTTGGTCACCCCGTCACCGTTGAGGTCTCCGGCACAGGGTGTGTTGGTGCAGCCGAAGTCGCCCAGCACATCGAGCAAGTCTGCCACATCGCGCTCACCGTCGCCGTTCACGTCTCCCAGACATACCGGATCCATCAGGTCGCAAATGCCGTCGCCGTCCGAATCTAGGAAGTAAGGCACGCCAAAGTCGTACGCATCGTTCCCAATCTCAATGCCGATCAAACGGCCTGGGATATCATCCGCAGGCGGGTGAATGCCACCCCAAATGCGGGACATGGCCGATTCGTCTGCTGCGTCGCGGTAGGTGGCCCATTGGAGCTGGATGTCAACAGATGGACCGTCCTCGAACACCAAGAATTCGTCTTGTGGGCAGTCGTACATGGCCATACCACCGGGGAAGTAAGCGTCACCGGTCAAGCGGGTGAGCACCTCTGCAGCAGAGCGCGAGTAGGTTGAGTGTCCGGATACATAACCAGCAAACGGGGGTGTTACAAACGACGGACGCTGGTACGGCTCCCATTCTGATGCGGGGATCCAATCCACGCCCGATTCATCGGTGTCGACGTTGTTGATGTATTTGTGGCCGCGCCACGCGTAGAGCTTGATCTCACCCACGAATTCATCGGCGTCACCCGCGAGTGGATCACCCGATTGGATTTGCTCGATGTATCCGGGGATCAACGGCAAGCCGGCGGGGTGGTAGTTGGTGCCTGCGGGGTCTGAACTCTGGCCGAGTTCGGCCATGCCTCGTATGGCCGAGATCGGGCGCAGGTAATCATACCAGCCTTTGATGCCCCAAGCTGAGATGGCTGCATCGTGCATGGTGCCTCCCAAAAGGAAATAGGCTTTCACGTCCCACTCCAACTCGGGCAGGATGTCACCTTCACCCTCAAAGCGGCGTTCGAAATCGGGGTGGTCGTGTACGTCATTCAGCAGCGAGAACCAGTGCCCCGGAGGCGTTTCTGAATCCGGGCCGTCTGCCCAAAACTCGGCAAGTACACGGGCGTAGTCGCCACGGGGCACCAGGTTGGGAGCATACGCGGCTCCGGTGGCCGGGTTGAGGGTATGTCCGTTGGAGCTGGTGCCGCCATTCAGTTGGTCGTAAAAGCTGGGGTGATCGGCAAAGGTGGTGGGCAGCATGTCTCGGTTGCCGGAGGTGGCAGGAGAAATGTCGATCATCACCCCATCGGTAGGATCCAAGTGCGAAGACCACGTGATCACTGTGCTGAAGCCCCATTTGTAATCGTCGGAATCGCCCAAACCGTCCATTTGCAACAGCGGTGGTGTGCCCGGATCGTGGAAGACCTCGTAGTCAAAGCCGTCCCGGTTGTTGGTGGTTTTGTCGGCGTCCTGTAACGCAAAGCTGTGCACCGCGCCCCACTCAGGGCTCAAGAACTCAGGGACATCGCCAGGGATCTCGTTGCCGGACTGGTCGATGAAGATCTCCAGCAGCAGCGGTTGCCAACGGTTGAAGTCGGTCAGGTTGGGGTTGCCGGGTTGTTCCACCACCAATTCGGTATTGACCGGCGCGTAGAAGTCGTTGCGGTAGTCAAAGGCCTCGTTGGCCCCGTCGTTGGCGCCGTAATCGATCATACACTGCGCAATGTAGTTGCCCAATGCTGCTGCTGAACCGCCGCTGAAGTCGGTAGAGGTTACGGCTATGTCGTAGCCAAGGGTGGCCATGTGGGTATCAAAGGCCTGTTGCATGGTAAAGTTGCCCGGCGAGTTCGCAAAGCGGTGGGTGAGCAGGCGGTATGCAGCGTAACTGATGGCTTCTTCTTGTGCAGCTTGCACATCGCCCGCAGGGGTATATCCATTGAAGGGACAGGTGAATCCGTTGACGGTGCGTCCCAGCATGTAAGGGCACGCCACGGGGTCCATGGCTGCCCATGCGTCATACATCACTGCCGAGGTGTGGAACAGGTTGCGCGCGTGCACGGTGGGGCGCGCAAAGTCGCGGCGGATGGCGTGTAGCAGCAGCTCGTTCCATTGGCGGGCTACGCTGTGGTCGGTGCTCACGATGGGGAAGGAGGGGTCTTCCGCGCAGTTGGGGTCCGGGTTGGTGGGACACGGATCACAGGCATCGGGTAGGCCATCCAGGTCAAAGTCGGCCGAGCTTTGCACCAAATCGCAGTTGTCGTTCATAAAAAGCCCGTAACCCGCGCAACCGCCGGTGAGGAAGTCCACCAAGCCGTCGTTGTTGATGTCGATAAACGCAAAGTCGTAGCTGTTGTCGGCCCAGGCTTGGGTACCGTCGTAGTTGTCGACCATGACGCCGTTTTGGTTCTCCAAGATGGTGAAGCGGCGGCCAGAGTCGCATGGGGGAATGTCCACATCCACATCACTTACGGCAATGTCCATGTCGCCGTCGTTGTCCAGATCTGCCTTGTGGACGTTGCCGCCAAAGCCGTTGACCCCGCCAGAAACATCCACCTGGGTGTAGTTGATGTTGCTGTCGGCGGTGATGGATTGGCCCATCATCACGTAGTCGGCACCGTCGTCAACGATGTACACATCCAAGATGCCGTTGTCGTCGTAATCGTCGATTTCAAACATGTAGGGGCTTTGGCCGCCGGTGATGTTTTGCCAGTTGGTGAAGTTGCCGGTGCCGTCGTTGTAGAGCAGTATGGTGCCGCGGCTGTTCCAAGGTGCAACATTGTAGAGGGTGGTGTTTTTGACCACGTCCAAATCGCCGTCGTTGTCCATGTCCACGATTTGGCCGGCCGTACCGAATGCGCTGTTGCGCAGGTCGCCCAAGCGTGCGGCGCTTTCGTCGGTGAACACGCCGGTGCCGTCGTTGATCAGCAGGAAGTCCAGCGCCGTGCCGCCGCCGCTATTCACTTTGTAGTTCACAAAGTACAGGTCCATGAAGCCGTTGCCCGTGAGGTCGCCGCCCCATACCGCACAGATCAAAGGCACGTCATCGGCCAAGGCGGGAAGGCGTGTTGCACTTTCGTCCACCAATCCGAGCCAGTTGCCCATCCCGTCGTTGCCGAGGTTGCGGTAGTACATCGGGTCTTGGCCAAAGGTGTTGCCGATGACCACATCGTCCCAGCCGTCGTTGTCAAAATCGCCGATGAATACATCTCGGGCGAAGGTGGGGTTCGCAAGCCATTCAGGCGCGAATTCAGCAGTGCGGTCGGTGAGCACACCGCCTTCGTTGATCAGCAGCAGGTCGGTTTTAGGTGGTTCGGTCGAAGCAGAGAAGGGCTCCTTGCGCACCACAATCACGTCGATCCAGCCGTCATTGTTGAGGTCGCCTTCAAAGAAGTCTTTTTCTTCATCGTCGCTGGAGGCGACGGACGTCAGCACGAGGCGGGTGTCGGTCTCATCCTGAAAGTCCAGCCATTGGGCGGTTGAAGAGAGGGGGGAGAACAGGCACGACATGCCGCATAACACGAACATGGATGTGCGAACAGTTGAGGTAAGCATTTTGGACAAGGTTTGCCCCATCAATTTAAGCCGTTTGGGCTCCATTCCCAAATGAACATCGAAGCAGCGCACCGGTTATGTCGTCACTAAAAAGGTACACCGGTGTAGGCGCCCGCCAACGCTTGGACAGTACAGCGCTCGTACGCAACCCCTAAAAAGAACCCAAAGCATGAATCTGTTTCACCTTTTGCTGTCAGCCGTTTTGGTTGCCGGCACCCCTTGGGTGTTGGACCTGAGTCTGGAACATGAGCGCAGCAAGTGGCGCGCAGTCAACGACGGTGTGATGGGCGGGTTGTCCCGCGGTGTCATACGTGAAATCCCCGACGGCATCCGATTCGAGGGGCGCATCTCTTTGGAAAACAACGGCGGCTTCGCCTCACTGCGTCGCCCCATGACCAAGGCAGACCTGTCAGACTACAAAGGGGTGATCATCACATACAAATGTCCGGGCGTGAAGACCGCATTCTCCATCGAACCCAATCCGGTGTGGTACCAACCCAACTACCGCACAGCGCTGAAGCCCGCGGAGAAATGGACCACGGTCAAGGTTCCGTTCAAAGACTTTGTAGGCCGCCAAGTCGGGCGTCCTGTATCAGGTAAGCTCAACGCAGAAAAGCTCAGCCACATTTATCAGTTTGGCTTCATCACCGATGAAAAGCGGGAGGTCGATTTTGCGCTTGAAGTACGCGAGGTGACCTTCTATTGAACCCGGTTATACCTGCTGAGCAACAGGTGAATGGCAAAGGTGATATAACCGGAAAAGCCGGTGACCAACATCCCATCAGCACATAAAACGCCTTGGGCCCTGAGCACAATGCCCAGAGTCGCCACCAATGCCCAGCCCAACAGCACGCTGAGATTCAAGGGTGGCGCAATCACCCAAGCAGCTCTCAACCCCGATTAAACGCATTACGGGCCATTTGACTGCAAGGCTTGAGGATCATCTAAAAGATGTCGTAACCTCCAGCATCCTTCTTGCGGTAGCGCTTGCGTTTGGCGTAGGTGATGTCGCGAATGATGTCTTTCATCATCTCGTCGATGCGTTCGTC
The DNA here is from genome assembly GCA_049594615.1 of Flavobacteriales bacterium. Classification (GTDB taxonomy): domain Bacteria; phylum Bacteroidota; class Bacteroidia; order Flavobacteriales_D; family Sanyastnellaceae; genus CAXPZW01. The sequence continues at coordinate 66,787 of JBMYJR010000008.1, read as the reverse complement.
GTTGTCGATGCGCTTGAGGCGTCGGCCGTGGGCGTGTTCGATGTCCACGGTGCCATCTTCCAGTACATGGAAGGGTCCGGAGATGAACAGGAACCATTCCTTTTCGTCGCGGTAGTCTTTGCGGGCGCCTTTGTAGAGCGCGTATTCGCCGCCGTCGCTGCCGAGGGCTGGAATGTAGATGGTCTGCAGCAGCTCTACATCAGCGGTGTCGTTTTCGAAGAGGTATTCGCTCCAGAGTGTGGCGTCCATGATTGAAGCCAGGTTCAGGTACTTAGCAGTGAAGAGATCTAGCCGGTCGATGTACTGCAGCCCTTCGTACAAGGCGAAACGTGTGCGTACATCTTCCGCACGGGCATCCATGCGGGCCTGGTCTACCGGCATTCCGCGCTTGACCATGGCCACCAAGATGGTGGTTTCCAAAAACGGGTTGTCGGTGTCCATGATGCCGTCGATGAGCATTTGTACGCGGCTGTCCTTTTCGTACCAAGGCAGTAGGATGGCGGCGTAGTGCAGCAATTCTTCATTGGCTTGCTCTTGGAGCGACTCACGTAGGTTAGGGCCGTCGTCTTCATCGGCGGCTTCTACCTCGTCGGCGCGTTGGCGCTTGAGTTCAATGGAGGCTTGTAGCAGGTAGGTATCCTTGAAGGCTTTGCGTTGTTTTTTGCTAAGCACATCTTCGGAGAACATCTCGCTGAAAAGGCGGGTGTTAAAGCCGTAATATTCTTCTACCGGATTGAGCTTGCGCAGCTCATCTACCACCGGAGGCAACAGCTCCAGTGAATCCCGTAGTGGGCTATAGAGCTGGTAAAGTGCATACCGGTCAGAAGGCACAGGTGTGCTCTCAGTCAAGAGCGCAGCGAGCGCTTGGTGGCCTTTTTTACTGCGCATACTGGCCAGGCCCTTGAGCACCGCAATTTGGAGTTGCGAGGTGTCTTGATTGGCCGAGTAAAAGCTGCGGTACCAATCAGATATTCCGGGGTGTTCGGTGCGGCCAATGGCGCGCACCAGGGCTGCTTTTTCCTCGATGCCGGCGTACCCGTATGGGAAGGCGTCGAACAAACCGGTGAGGCGGTCAAAGTGGTCGGGTTTGAAATCGAGGTAGTAGATGTACTCAAAACTTTCGGCGATGGTGGCGCTGTCACCGCCGGCTATGTAGTCGAAGAACAGGTCCACCTTGTCGCAGGTCACCGAGGTGTGCTCCAACGTGTCAGGCAGCACTTTGAAGGTGTTGATGACCTCTTGCGCAAAGGGACGGACACCCATGTCCGTGTCTACATTGGACTTGATGGCAAAAGTCAAGTCCTTGTAATGCACCAAGTGGACGTGGATGCCACGTGTGGAGTTGGTGTCGGTCAGCAAAAGGGTGAGGGTCTCGAGGCTGTCACGCGTGGCGCGGTCCAGTTCGGTGACCACCAGCAGGCTGTCGTCCGAAAGGATGGCCTTTTCGCGCTCCCACAGCTCGTCTACGTCGGAGACGGTGTAGAACTTGTTGTAGCGCTTGGCGCGCACAAACACCTCGTCGCCGTTGTAGCCGTGTTGCAGCAGCTTGTTGTTGTAGGTCTCCGAAAAGTCCACGTCGTCGTCGTCCAGGTCCAACTCCATAAAGCTGCTCATGGTGTTGTAATTGGTGATAGCCGGGTGGATGGGGTAGCTCAAGCAGGTGAACCACAGGGTGGTATCTTCCACCATCTCCATGCTGCGATCGGTAGCGAGACCCTCAAATTGGAAGGAATCGTACCACTCGGAGGGTGTGGCGTCGGAGCGAGAATAGCGGGTGAGCGCGTAGTACTCCGGGCCGTGAATAAAGAAGCGACCGTTGAGGAATACCGGATCGTCTTCGTGGGCGTAGAGCACATCCAGTGCCGGATAGCCCTGGAAGGTGGTGAAGGAGGTGCGTACCGTGTCCCATTGCTTGCCTTCCAAGTGGGCCAGGGCCAGTTGCATGAGCTCAAAGCGGTCTTCTTCGATGTAGATCAAGTCGTGGTATACTCGGCGTGTGGCCTGGTACAGTTGCCCCTGGTTGTCCATGCCTTGCAGTTCCACACCTGGAAATCCTCCTTGTCGGAAGCGGAACGGCATGTGGTTGGCCGGCATCTCCATGGAGAAGCCCCCTTCCCCCGGGGTAGCACGCTCCCAATTGTCGCCGTTTTTGAGGTGCAGTTGGATGGAGTTGAACACAGGGTCCGAGTTGCGTTCCACATAGTCCAGTGTGCCTCCCATCTTGAAGATGTACAGCTCCAAAGGCGTAATCACTAGGCGGAAGCGTTGGTGGTCGCCTTTGCGTGTTTTATTCCGGATTTCGACCGCCGGGAATCCGTCTTGCACCAGGTCTTCCTGGGAGAGGATTTCGCCCGGAATGTTCTCATAAAGCAGCGAGTCCAATCGTTGACGGGTGTAGTCGCTGTTTTGCCCGTTGAGTGCGGCGTTGGTGCGGATGCGCTTGACCCAGTAGTAGGCCCCGTTGGCCATGTTGGGGTGGATGAATTCGCGGTAGAGACGGGTGCCGGGCATCTCGTACATCTCGCCAGGCACGCGCCACGAAAAGGAACTGTCGGGCGCCCAGGCAGTCTGCAGCTCTACCGGTACTTCTTTGCGGTCGATTTCCAATTCATATTTGCGGCTCTTGCCACCGATCTTGCGGTCCACCGGTCGCAACGTGTAACCGCGTTCGCGCAACAGGTCAATCATGCCGTCCTCACCGGGCAAGTGGGCGGCTCCCACCCCTGCAAACACAGTATTGTTGTGCATGAGCGAGTCCAGGTTGCGCACCATGATTTTGTTGCGCTCGATGAGCATGTACTTGTTCCAATTGGAGAACGGGTTAAGCAAGCTATTGAGGCTGTCCACCATGTTCAAATCCCCTTCGCGGTAAGCGTCTTCAAGCAGTTGGCGGGGCGACTTTCCATTGCGGGTCATTTCACGCAGGTACTTGCGCGTGTCGCGTTTGTCGTCCTCTTCAGAGGGCTTCATGGCTTGGCGCTGGAATGCGTTGACTTGGTCAAAGTCCTCCAGTGCACGAATATCCAACCCGAGTTTTTTGCCGGTTTGGTAGATGTAGAGGTCGAGGTAGGTTTCTTCTTCAAACTCGGTCATGCCATCACCTGAGGAGCGGTACAGTAGGCTGTTAAGCAAGACGTCGTCTGCGCTGAGGGCAGAGGCAATGAGCGCATTGTCTGCGGTTTCAAAGGCAAAGGCGGTGCGGTAAAAGTCGTTGTCGTGCTCGTCGTAGCCCACGCCACCGTACGGGTTAAGGTTGATTTCCTTCTCGACGATTTCATTGAGCCAGGTTTCGGGATTGAGTTCGAGGGCCACCAGGTCACAAGCCTGCAGGTTCACATAGAAGGAGTCCGAAAGGTGGAACGCGAGCTTTTGGCTCACGTGCATGGTTCCGTAGAGGTAACAGGGCTTGGTGAGCTGGTTTCCGGAGATTTCCCAAAGCAGGCTGGGATAGTTAGCGGTGTCTCCATCAAGCTCGAGGGTGGGTTCGTTGAACTGGCTAAAAAGGGGCAGGGAGAGCAGCATCCCCAACACCCATCCAATCGTACTACGCGTCATCAGCATTCTTGAGATAGGACCGCCTAAGTTAACCGCTTTTGTGCCGCGATGGTCAAATGGAATGGTAAAGCCGCTTTGGGTTATGATTCGCCGATTTTCAAGGAGGTCATCGAAAGAGAACCTGCCAGCAGTTCGTCGTTGAAGAGCACGACTTGTTCGCCTTCTTTTTGGACGGCCAAGCAGGAGAGCAAGGGCAGCTAATGCCCAGGTGTGGAAATGGCAAAGTCAAACACACTGCCGTGCTTTCGGTACCCAAGGAGGCGCGTGTGAGCACCAGCCAAAATCCAGGCGTTGATCTTCTCACGTGCGCAGACGAGCAAGCGTGGGGAATGGTAGAAAGTTGGGGAAACAAAAGAGGCCTCATTCTTGTGCCGGTGTCTACTCAAGCCGGCGACCACAGAGGTCATATTTGAGGCCATTGCGCATGATGTAGAACCCGTCTGGACCACGGAACACGTGTGGTCGGATCTCGGGCACTGAGAGATCTAACACAGGTTGCCCGGTGAAGCACACGGTCACTTGACCGTTTGAGGAGACGCCGTCCACCTGAAAGAGGTAGTAGCCCGAGGGCAGAAACAGGCTTTCAAATACCGAAGTCTCGTTGGTGCAGCCTTCATACGTGCTCCCGAAATCATCCACAAAGGGGGCAATATCCACCGAAACGCAGTACGGATTGTTGTACAGGGTCCATTGGCTTCCTGGGCCGCTTCCGTCTTGCTCAATGGTCATGTCCCACACCCAGTCCGAAGGAGCATACAAGATGGTCCACCAACTCGCATCCACATCACCAGGCCAAAAGCAGGGTTCAACGCTGACATCGTCGTTGTCGGTGTCGCCAGAACAATCGGGTTGGTACGCATCCATGCAGGCCTCGTAGCCCGGGTCTGGCAAAGGCAAAAACTGTGGGGTGATGCAGTCGTCTCCTGCGCATTGCCCGAAGACTGGAGACATGCCGAGTGCCGCAAGCACAAGTAGCCCTGTGTGCACCGGTCTCACCAGACCAGAGAACAGCCGAAGATGACACCCGTGAGAGGGTTGAAGTGCATTATGAGGCAAAGCAGGAATACGCCTGAGTATTTAGATAAGGAAAAAGTAAGCAGATCAGGCGGTAAAGAAAAGCAGCAGTGCAATAAAGAACACCACTTGCAGGCCAAGCAAGACCACCGAGGTTGGATTAGATACGGGTTTGGTACGCGCCAGCAAGGCACCCGCCATGGTTCCCAGCACCCACCAGCTCACGTAATTGGCTGCTGGTACGGGATGTTGCTCAAAGGCCCAGAATCTCAACGCAGGCGCCAACGGTTCAATCAACGCGTCAATGCCGACCATCACCACACCCGTGCCCAAAGCAAGCAGCATCCGATGATTGATCCAACGCCTGAGGAACGTGACGCTGCCCAAGGCCAGAAGCAACCAATTCATGCCAATGACCCAAGGTGTACCCCAAGCCTGAGCGCCGAAATTGTGCAGGTATGTGTAGGTGCCAAATGGCCAGCCTGTGTTCACCCCCAGGCATTCAATTCCAAAACCAAGCGCATAGACAGCGAGCATCCAAATCAGGTCTTTGCGTGCTTCCAACACATGCAGTAGAACGGCCACGCTGCCGCACAACCACAGGTTGACCGGTGTCAACGGCAGCAACGGAGATTCGGGGTCCAGCAGGATAGAGGTCAGCCCCACCGCGTGCATGATGATCACGAGTCCGATGCCCATGGCGTGCCGGTATTTCCAGAGCATTTCGGTCATGAGGCGGGGGTGAGTTGGTCTACAATTTTGGCCGAAAGCAGGCACAACGGAATGCCGCCCCCAGGATGCACCGAGCCTCCGCAGAAGTACAGGTTATCCAACTTGCGGCTGAAGTTGGGATGGCGCAAAAAGGCGGCCATCGTTGCGTTAGAACTTGCGCCATACAACGAGCCTTGGTGGCTCCCCGTACGCGAGGCAATGGTGCGCGGCTCAAGCAAATCTTCGACCTCAATGAGGGGCTCAATATCCGTGTTGAGGGCTGAGGAAATGCGCGCCAATATCGTTTTGCGAGCCTTGGGTATCAACATATCCCAATCTTGCCCCGTATCCCCAGGCACATTGATCATGACAAACCAGTTTTCGCAGCCTTGGGGTGCATCCATGGGCTCCAATTTGGAGGTGATATTGATGTACACCGTGGGGTCTTCGGGCACTTGGTGCTGGTCAAAGATTTGTCGGAATTCGTGGGCGTAGTCTTGACTGAAAAGGATGTTGTGCAGGTCCAGTTCGCAGAACTGCTGACGGATGCCCCAGTAGAAGATCAATGCTGATGAACTGCGCTCTTGGGCCAGCGTCCGCTCGGGAGCCGGCTGGTCTGCCAGCAGTTTACGGTAGGTCGGCACCACGTCCATGTTGGACACCACCACATCGGCGGGGTGGAAGGTGCCTTGGGTTTCGATGCCGGTGGCTTGGCCTTCTTCAACCACAATGCGCTCCACAGGGGATTTCAGGTGAATGCGCACCCCGTGCCGTTCGGCCAGTCGGGTAACCGATTGGGAGATTTCGTGCATGCCGCCCATGGGCAGGAAAGTACCCAACCCCAACTCCAAGTGCGGGATGAGTCGCATGATGCCGGGCGTTTTGTAAGGCGACGATCCGTTGTAGGTCGCGTAGCGATCAAACAGCTGGTGGGTTTTTGGATTGCAGAAGGCCTTGGTGTTGACTTGATGCAGGGTTTTGGTCAGACTGAGTTTGTGCATGCGCCCAATTGCACGGAACACATCTTTGCGCGGCAGTTGTAACGGCTTATGTAGGCTCGATTCCAAGAAGATGCTCCGGGTCAGGTTGAATGCTTCTTCGCTGCGGCTCAGGTAAGCATGCAGGTCTGTTTGAGATTCTCCCAGCACACTGGCGGCCTCGGCCACAAATGCGTCGCGGTTGCCGTACCCGGTGAGCTGCGTGCCGTCGGGCCAGAAGTAGCGGCAACTGGTGTCGTGACGGTGGTAGTTGAAGACCGATCTCGGATCTTCGCCCAGGGCTTCAAACAACTGGTCTACCAAGTCGGGGAGGGTGAACAGGGAGGGCCCAGCATCAAACCGGTAGTTGCCGAGCTCAAAGGCAGTCAGCTTGCCGCCGGTGTAAGCATTGCTCTCGAACACCTCCACGTTGTAACCCTTGGCGCGCAACCGCACCGCAGTGGCCAACCCAGCAATGCCCGATCCAATGACAATGGCTTTCATTTGTTGCGAAAGGTACACCCTCAGTCCACGTCCGAGGCCCCAGACAAGGCAAGGGTTTTCAACGGCACATCCGGCTTGGCATAGCTCAAGCGGAAGGCCAACTCTGGTACATGGTAAGCATCAAGGCCGCCGATACTGACCACGCCAGCCCCGGCCAAATCCACAAACCCGTCGGGCTGTTGGATGCCTTCCACCATATAGATGTGTTCCACAGCTCCGATAATCAGGCGCGTACCGTTGTGTTTGATTTCTACGTCCTCCACCAAGCGCATGCCCAACTGTATCGGTGCGCCGCCCACATAAGGAGCTGTCCAGTTTTCGCGGTAAACGGCTTCCAATTCGGTGGCGTCAAATTCGCTTTGCGCCTGGTCGTAGCGTGCGCTTGTTTGGTGCGCTGCACGGGCCAGTTGTTTTGGAATGGCGTTGAGCGTGTAGGTTTCGGTGGACAGGATGTTTTCGTAGGTATGCCTTGGAACCGAAGGTGGGCGCATGACCATGCCCAGCAACGCGGGGTTGGACCCCAAATGCACCACAGAACTTACAATGCTGAGGTTCTCGTAGCCTTCGGGGCTTTTGGTGCCCACCAGGTTGGCGCTCTTGAATCCGCTGATGCTGTTGATCAGTCGGGCCCGATGGCGCTGTGGAAGGTCCAAGATGTCTGCGCGGGTAAAGTGCTTCATGTTCGCACGGTTGAAAGACCGCCGTCCACGTGGAGAATTTGGCCCGTGGTCCAAGTGTTTTCCAGCAAGAAGGCGGCCGCTTGCGCAAGGTCTTGGCTTTGACCAAAACGCTTGAGCGGGTGGCGTTCATTCGCCGATTCTTGCTTACGCTCGTTGTTGAGCAGTCCTTCTGCCAGCGGGGTGTTCGTCAGGGAAGGGGCCACGCAATTGACGCGGATGGTGGGCGCCAATTCGGCGGCTAACGATTTGGTGAGGCCTTCTACTGCACCTTTGGCTGCAGCCACCGAGGCGTGGAACGGCATGCCTTGGTTGACCGCTACGGTACTGAAGAGCACCACGCCGGGCGATTGGCCCTTTTTCAACGCAGGTAAAAAGTGACGCAAGGCCCGCGCTGCACCGACCACATTGATTTCGAAGTCGTCACGGTAATGCTGGTCCTTCAAACCGCGAAAGGGCTTGAGGTTGATCGACCCGGGGCAATAAACCAATCCGTCCAGTGATTCGGGCACAGGAACGGTGCTCCAGTCTTCGCTAAGCACGTCATGTGCGGTGTGGTGGTCTACGGCGGTTTCGCCCGGAGTCCGGCTCATTCCGGTGACGGTGTGCCCGGCCGAGCGCAATGTTTCGGCGAGCGCTGCTCCAATGCCGTGAGAGCTGCCGACTATGAGGTAATGCATGCGGTGCAATTTTCCATGTCCAACAGCCCGGCGACCAAAAAGTTGCGTCGCGAACAAAGTGTCGTTTCAACGGTTTTCTCATAGAGAAACACGCACGGCATGGATCGCAATGAAGAAATGACACGCATTCGTCCCAACAGGAATGGAACGAGCGCACCCAAGGACGCCAAGGAATTCTATGACCACACCCTTAAAGCGGTGATCCAAATGCAAACGCCTGTGCTGTTGTCGTTTCTCAAGCGCTATGCGCATCGCAAGAGCAAGCATTTTTCCCTGTACAAAACCACGGAGAAGGTGCGTTTCCTCAAAGTGTTACTCCGCGAAAATGAATTGGTGCACCAAGCATTGTACGGCATTGTTCAAGGCGTACTCACCACCGACGAAATGGATTTCTTCTTCGACCACACCGATCACCTCGAAAAAGCCGTCCTGCGCGACGTCGAGGCCCTCATCGAGAAGAACACCGTGATGCTGTGAGGCCCGCGGTCCAAGTGGTGTGGTTCAAACGCGATTTCCGCTGGACCGACCACGCTCCCCTTGTCCAGGCAACAGCCTCTGGACTTCCCACACTCTTTCTGGCCCTGCTCGAACCGAGCTTGATGGCCGTGCCTCAAAGCGACGATCGCCATTGGCGTTTTGTCACCGAAAGCGTCTTCGCCCTGAATCAAGTCCAGCCACGGCTGCCCGTCTATCTGCTCCACGGCGAAGCAGAGCAGGTGTTTACAACTCTCCTCCAGTTCTACGACATCAAGCAGGTGCTGAGCCACCAAGAAATTGGAATCCGGCTCACCTACGACCGGGACAAAGCCATGGGGCGCTGGTTTAAGCGTCAGGGAATCACCTGGTACGAACACCAGCACGGCGCAGTCATTCGCGGGCTTCAGGGCCGCAACGTGTGGAAGAAGCAGTGGTACGAAGTCATGCGCCGCCCGCTTGAGCAGCCTGAGCTCGGACGCTTGCAAGGCGTAGAACTCAGCGAACAGATGCTCCAGCGCTTTGCAGCACCCATCCATTTGTCCAAGCCCAATCCCCAATTCCAACCGGGCGGTGCGCAGCATGCGTGGAAGGAACTTCACCGCTTTGCCTCGGTCAGCATTCCACGCTACATGAAGTCCATTTCCAAACCGGGGGAAAGCCGTTCGCACTGCAGCCGGTTGAGTCCGTATTTGGCCTGGGGCAACATCTCCATGCGGGAGGTATACCACTTCTCCGAGGAGGAAAAAGTCGCCCGCCCCAACCGCTTCAACTGGCAAAACTTCCAGAGCCGGTTGCGCTGGCAGGGGCACTTCATCCAGAAGTTCGAGAGCGAAGACCGGTACGAATTTGAGCACATCAATCGTGGCTACAATGCATTGACATACAACGAGAACGAGCAGTTATTTGAAGCGTGGAAAAAGGGCCAGACAGGCTATCCGATGGTCGACGCCGTCATGCGCTGCTTGCACGCCACGGGCTACATCAACTTTCGGATGCGCTCCATGCTTGCCTCGTTTTTGACCCACATGCTTTTCCAGCACTGGAAGCCGGGCGCAGACTTTTTGGCCAGCTTGTTTCTGGACTTTGAACCGGGCATCCATTACGCCCAATGGCAAATGCAGGCAGGGGTGACCGGCATCAACACCGTGCGCATGTACAACCCGGTCAAGCAGTCCCAAGACCAAGACCCCGAAGGCGACTTCATCCGGGAGTGGGTGCCCGAATTGAGTGCTTTGCTGCCCCACCAGATCCACGAGCCCTGGACCATTCCTCCGTTAGAAGCGGCGTTGATTCCCTTTCAGTTGGGCGAAGACTATCCAGCGCCCATCGTCCCCCTGCAAGCCAGTATGGCCGCTGCCCGCGAGAAGATGTGGGCCATCCGCGAATCCGAAGCGGTCCGCCGCGAAGGCATGCGTTTGCTGGCCACCCATGTGAACCCTGGACCCCGCATGCCCTGACGTTATGGCCCACTCCAAGCCCCATCTGCCCACCAAGACCTGCGTGCACTGCGCCAAGCCCTTCACTTGGCGCAAGAAGTGGGCGCGCGACTGGGAGCAGGTCAAGTACTGCTCTGAACGCTGCCGCCGCACTGCCAAATCCCAACGAACATGAACCCTGCACGCGAAATTCGCCTGGTCCTCGGCGACCAACTCAACCACCAGCATTCCTGGTACGAAGCCGTGGACGACGACGTGGTTTACCTTTTGGCCGAAATGCGCCAAGAGACCGACTACGCCAAGCACCACGTCCAAAAAGTGATCAGCTTCTTTCTGGCCATGCGCGGCTTTGCAAGTCACCTCAAAGCAGCCGGTCACCGCGTGCATTACCTCACGTTGGACAACCCCAAGAACACCCAAACCATCGTGGGCAACCTCCAAGCCGTTATCGCCGAAACGGGCGCCACCTCATGGGCCTACCAACTCCCTGACGAATACCGCCTTGATGAGCAGCTGCGTGGGCTGCAGGATACGTTGGGTTTGCCCTGTGAAGTGGCCGATACTGAACATTTCCTGACCACACGCACCCACTTGGGTGACTTCTTCCGCGGCAAGAAGATGTACCTCATGGAGAACTTCTACCGTGACATGCGCAAGCGCTACGGCGTGCTCATGGACGGCAAGAACCCCGCCACAGGCCAGTGGAACTACGATGCGGACAACCGCAAAAAACTCCCCGCTAAAGCCGAATTGCCTGCCGCTAAGGCCTTCACCCGCGATGTAACAGATGTGGTGGAGATGCTCGAACAACATGGGGTGAGCACCATTGGCACCGTGGATGCCAAACGCTTCCTCTGGCCGGTCACGCGGGAAGAAGGCTTGACTCTGCTGCAACATTTTGTGGACCACTTACTCCCGGACTTTGGCAAATACCAAGACGCCATGACCACCCGTGATTGGAGCTTGTTTCACTCGCGCATCTCCTTTGTGATGAACGCCAAATTGATCCATCCCTTGGAGGTGATTCGTCCGGTAGAGCACGCCTGGCGGGAGGACCCGGGCCGCGTGACCATCGCCCAAGCCGAAGGATACATCCGCCAGGTGCTCGGCTGGCGGGAATACATGCGCGGTATTTATTGGGAGAAGATGCCGGACTACGCTTCGCTCAACTTCTTCAACCACGAGCGGCCGCTTCCCGGATGGTTCTGGGACGGCAATACCAACATGCGCTGCTTGTCTCACACCATAGGGCAGAGCCTCGAGTACGGTTACGCACACCACATTCAGCGCTTGATGGTCACCGGGAATTTTGCGCTGCTCGCCGGCATTCATCCTGACGAGGTGGACGCCTGGTACCTGGGCATTTACGTGGACGCCATCGAATGGGTGGAAATCACCAACACCCGCGGCATGAGCCAGTTTGCCGACGGTGGAATCGTGGGCAGCAAGCCCTACGTGTCCTCGGCCAATTACATCCATAAAATGGGCGACTACTGCAACCAGTGCAGCTACGACAAGTCGATCAAAACAGGGGAGAACGCGTGTCCGTTCAACAGCCTCTATTGGCATTTCTACGCTCGAAACCGTGAGAAGCTGCAGCGCAACCCACGCATTGGCATGATGTACCGAACCTGGGACAAGATGGATGGAGAGAAGCAACACGCCCTTATTGAACATGCCGAGCACGTATTGGCCAGGCTGGAACAGCTCTAGCCTTTAGCTACACTTAAACAGGCGCGTCCTTTTTTCATCCGCCAAGCACAAAGCGAGGCCCTTGTAGTCGAACGACTTCGGCATTTGCCTTTCACGTGCGTTTGACTCGAACATGCGCGCCTACAGCCTGTTGGATAAGGCATGGTACTCTATTGGTTTCGCAACGATTTGCGCTTGAATGACAACCCCGGGTTGGTGCGTGCACTGGCTTCAGGGGAAGACGTGTTGCCGGTTTACATCTTTGATACTCGCTGTTGGCAGGCCGACGAGTGGGGACACATCAAAACCGGCTCCTACCGCACCCAATTCCTGCTCGAATCTGTGCGTGATTTACAAACCCAGTTGGAAGAAGCGGGCGGCCAATTGGTCATCCGTACGGGCTTGCCCGAGGCCATCCTCCCAGAACTGGCCGACGAGTGGAATGCCTCCAACGTTTTTGCCCAAGCCGAGTACACGCGTGAAGAGGTAGATCTGGAAGAAGCCGTTGCACGCCAACTCAAGCTCCACCTGGAGCACGGCAGCACCTTGTTCCATCCCGAAGATGTGCCCATGGCCGTGGAAGATATTCCAGACATCTTCACCGAATTCCGCAAGGCCTGTGAAAAGCGTGCCAAGGTGCGCCCGATTGTGGAGTTGCCCGAAGACGTGCACTTTGCCGATGCACCTGCGTGCAGCGTTCCTAAGCTGGAAGACTTTGGCCTCGAGCATGCCGCTGCCGATCCACGCGCAGCGCTGGCGTTCAAAGGAGGCAGTCAAGCGGGCTGGGACCGCATCGACCACTACTTCTGGAATACGGAGGCCCTGAGCGAATACAAGCACACGCGCAACGGGCTCATTGGCCCGGATTACTCCGCCAAACTCAGCCCGTGGCTGGCCAACGGCAGTCTGTCGCCCCGGGAGATCTACTGGGAAGTGCAGCATTACGAGCAAGAGGTGGTCAAAAACCAGAGCACCTACTGGCTCATCTTCGAACTCATTTGGCGTGACTACTTCAAGTTTGTGGCGCTCAAATACGGCGACCGCATCTTTTGGCCGTCGGGCATCAAGGCCCAGCGCAAGCCAGGGCTCAAGCACGCCCGCAAACTCGAGAAATGGATCCACGGCGAAACCGGGGACGCCTTTGTGGACGCCAACATGCGTGAGCTCATGCACACCGGTTGGATGAGCAACCGCGGCCGTCAAAACGTGGCGAGCTACCTGGTGCACGACATGGGGCTGGATTGGCGCCAGGGAGCTTCCTGGTTTGAATCCGCGCTGCTGGACTACGACCCTGCCAGCAACTACGGCAACTGGATTTACGTGGCCGGCGTGGGCAACGATCCGCGTCCCAACCGCAAGTTCAACACCGCCCGCCAGGCCGAGATGTACGACAAGGAAGGGGCGTTTCGGGAGCTTTGGTTGGGAGTGGAGCAGGTGTAGTCCCAACTGCAGCGAGGTGATCGGAGGTTAATCCTTGTATTTTCACCGCCGCATGCTCTTCAACTCCATTGACTTTGCGGTATTTCTGGTGGTGGTGTTTGCCCTGTATTGGGCGATTCCACGGCGCTGGAAATGGCAGAACCTGCTGGTGCTGGCCGCCAGTTACGTGTTTTACGGGTGGTGGGATTGGCGCTTTTTGTCGCTGATTGTGGTCAGTACAGGAATCGACTTTGCCGTGGCCAGTGCGTTGGGCCGGGTGGAAGATCCGCGCAGGCGAAAAGGGCTGCTGGCGGTGAGCTTGACGGCCAACCTGGGGCTGCTCGGCTTTTTCAAGTACTACGACTTTTTTGTGGAGAGCTTTACCGAGGCCTTCACCTGGTTTGGCGCCGAAATCGAGCCGGCCACACTCGGGTGGGTCCTGCCCGTTGGAATCTCCTTCTATACTTTCCAAACCCTGAGCTACACCATTGATGTGTACCGCCGCACCCTCGCGCCCGAAAAGAATTTGGTGGCCTTTGGAGCGTACGTGAGCTTCTTTCCCCAACTGGTGGCCGGGCCCATTGAGCGCGCGTCCAACCTGTTGCCGCAATTTGGCCGTCAGCGCACCTTTGACGCCCAGGCAGCAGCAGATGGACTGCGTCAGATGCTTTGGGGGCTGTTCAAAAAAGTGGTGATTGCCGACAATTGCGCGCGGTTTGCGGACGCCATGTTTGGCTGGCCCCACGAGTATTCTGGGGCCATGCTGGCCCTCGGAGCGGTGTTCTTTGCCTTGCAGATATACGGGGACTTCTCGGGCTATTCGGACATGGCCATTGGTACGGCCAAGCTGTTTGGGTTTGAGCTCAAGCAGAATTTCGCCTTCCCGTACTTCTCACGAGACATTGCTGAATTCTGGCGGCGCTGGCACATCAGCCTCAGTACGTGGTTTCGTGACTACGTGTACATCCCGTTGGGCGGAAGCCGGGTGAGCAAAGCCAAGGTGGTGCGTAACACCTTTATTATTTTTCTAGTCAGCGGCTTTTGGCACGGGGCCAACTGGACCTTTGTGATCTGGGGATTGGTGCATGCGCTGTGCTTTTTGCCGCTGTTGCTTGGTGGGCGCAACCGCAAGTACTTGGGGGTGATTGGTCAAGATGGATTCCCACGTTGGCACGAGTGGCTCCGCATGCTCGGCACCTTTGTGGTGGTGTGTTTGGCGTGGGTGTTCTTCCGTGCCAGTTCCCTGGGCAAAGCCGGCGAATACTTTGATGGATTAACCACGTTCAAGGAGTGGGGGCACATCGACTTTTCGTCTTTTCCCAATCCTACCGCAACGGCGCTGATGATTGTGTTTATGGTGCTGGTGGAGTGGTTTGGACGCCGCGGCCAACACGGCTTGCAAGTGTGGAAGCAAAAGCTGCCTACCGCGGCGCGTTGGGGCGGTTACGTGCTCATCTTATTCTTCATTTCCATGTTCATGCGTGTGGGAGACATCACCTTTATTTACTTCCAATTCTGATGGGCGGATTTCTAAAACGGTTGGCAGGCTTTGCGCTGGTGGCGCTGCTGGGGTACAGTGTGCTCTTGTTGGTGTACGGTGCCAACCAACCCCACGCCTTGCGCAGCAACCTGAAGTACAAGCTGGGCAGCTACGGCTTCATGCACTCGCGCATGCAGGAGGTCAAGACCCGACATGACTTGGATGTACTGTTTGTGGGCAGTTCGCACGCCTACCGTGGGTTTGACACGCGCCCATACACTGCTGCGGGGTTGAACGTCTTCAACATGGGGTCGAGTTCCCAATCGCCCATCCAGACCCGCATGCTGCTGCAGCGGTACATGGACCAGCTCTCGCCCAGACTTGTGGTCTTAGAAGTGGCGCCGGAAATGATGACCTTCGGTGGCCAGGAATCCGCGGTGGGCGTGATCTCTAACGACAAACTTGATCGCCACGTATGGCAAATGGCTTCTGACGTGGATCACCTCATGGTGTGGAACACCCTCTGGTACACTGGGATCCGCCAAGGGTTGGGGCTTGACGACGACTTTGCCGAACCGCTGACCCGAGGCAACGAAACTTACATTCCCGGCGGTTATACCGAAAAAGCATTGCTGTTCAATTCGCCCAAATCGTATCCTACAAAGGCGTACACCATTGAGCCGCTTCAAAAACAGGCCTTACAAGACATTCTTGACTTGTGCGCGCAGCACGGCGCCGGGGTGCTTTTTGTGCAAACACCGCTTGCATCGGGCTTCCGAGATTCATTCACGAACAATGCGGAGATGGACAGTCTGTTTGCCACCTACACCACCTACATCAATTATAACGGACGCCTGGCCCTGAGCGATTCCCTCGATTTCTATGACGACCGCCACCTCAACCAAAACGGCGTGGCCAAGCTGAACGCAGCGTTGTTGCCGGTGGTGCAGGAAGTGCTGAACTAAGGGCGAAAGGCCAGCTTCCTTGGCTTGGGTAGCGCAGCCAGAGAGGGAGTCGGAGTAGGCGGGGAAGGGCTGAAGGTGCACTTAACAAGCTACCCCTGTACTAGTCTTTGTTCAGACTGGCCATAGCCAAATTCCATGCATATGCGTAGTATTCTTCTACTTTTCTGCGCACAGATTCCGGGACGGTGACTTCGCAGGAGTCACCGTACTTCAGGTATTCCAACTCACCTTCGCTGTAGCATGCCCGAGTGATTTGTATCGTCCACGTGGATTTAGGGCTACCACCGAAGTCATTGGGGTAGGTCACTTGGTGTTCCTCAACATACATGAGTTGGTCATTTTCCCAGATGAAGAAAAATTGTGTCTGCCCTCCACAGCCCAAATCCTTGGTGATCAGTGCTCGGATATCTCCAAATTCATCAGCATAACCCAAGACTACACCGCCTCCTGAGGACTCAAACCGATCTACAGACAGGTCCGGTGTTTTTTTCAAGGACGAGATGGCCAACGCCACGTAATCGCAACATGAATCGAGTTCGACTTCCAGTGAATCGTGCATGCAGTCGAACACAAAGTGTTTAGGATATTGGTGAGCAGGCTGAGCTGCAAGGGGGATTGAGAAGAATAATAAGGAGAGTCGTATAAGCATACTTCAACATATTGCAAGCCCTGTTCCTGTTACGATAAGTACAAGTAAATGCGAGAGGATTTGCCGTAACCGCAATGGTCAGCGCTCGACGGGCGCAGCAATGGCAAACGGCTCACCAATCGGCCACATGCAGCCAATCGCTACCTGATGGGTGCGCACCACCTCATTGCCGAACGGATACCCTTGCGTGTAGGCCACATACCACGAACCGCCATCCAACGGATTAATCACGAGCGAGGTTTCCCAATAAGCCGCAGGCACCCAGCGGTTTCGGGCTTCCGCTGCTTGGGGCAAGAAGGTGGCGTCCATGCCGCCCTGCAAGCGCAGTCCCCAAGGGCGCTCAGCGTGGCTGTTGTCGTTGTAGCCGACAGACCAGCCGGCGCGGGCGCCCAGCACAAACAAGAAGGCAAAGGTCACCCTGCCTTCCACTGCAGGTCCGGTGCTCCAGGTGGGGTGATTCAGCAGATCTCCGCGAAAGCGCCCTTCCAGCAAGGCAAATGCAAATTCTTGACGCTCATCGGTAGAGTCGCGCTGCCAGGGTGAACTCCACCGCACAGG
This sequence comes from Flavobacteriales bacterium, assembly GCA_049594615.1. GTDB lineage: Bacteria > Bacteroidota > Bacteroidia > Flavobacteriales_D > Sanyastnellaceae > CAXPZW01. The sequence continues at coordinate 49,993 of JBMYJR010000008.1, read as the reverse complement.
TATGGCGCCACCGCCGGAATACCAGCGGTACCCTTTGCCTGCGGGGTTGGGGAAGTAATTAGGAATGCTGTCTGTTTGGCCATAAATAGCCGTGCACAGCGTCAATGCAGCAAGAAGTGGGAGAAAAGTGCGCATGGTCAATTGTTTTCGGGCTTTACGCGTCGCTTGCGAATGCGACTGAGGCGCTCAAGCAGCAGGGCAGCACCAGGTTCCCAATCGGTCCCGGTGAGTCGGGGAACCACCGAGTTCAAAAAGGCCTGCATGCGTTCATAGCTTGATCCATGGCTTGGAAGATAGGAATGTTGAACAATTCCACCCGGGTGCGGTTGACAGGACAAGACCCTTTCGCTTGAAGCTTCTCAACCTCACATACAACGACCCGGAACGCTGGCAAGAAGTCCGACGCATTGCCGGTGACGACATCGGATTTTTCAAATCCATCCGGTTGGGCGGTACCGGTTCTCCCAAGGCCATGTTGCTGAAGGCCCCGCCCGAGGCCACATCCTTTATGCAAGAAACCGTGGACCGCAATCACTGCAACATTGAAATGCGCACCCAAGGACTGGTGCTGCGCTTTCGTTGTCGCCAAGAGGTGTATGGACTCGTGATGGCTCGTGCTGAGCTCCTGCAGATCGAAGCTAAACCTGGAGCAGCAGAGGGGCTTCACATCACCATCGAACACAAATCCGGGGGGCGTTGCGTACTGGAATCAACCGGTTTCAATGGCGCCGCGTGGCGCACCTATCTGCGCAAACACCTCGGGAACGTACTACGCGAGTCCTGACCAGTGTTTTGTGGCCAAAAACGCGTAACTCTACTCGGTGAACCAAGCCTCACAAACACGCGGCACACAGCCCTTTGGTAAACTGCTTGCGCGGCAGAGTGTGCCGGCCACTATCACCATGATTGGGCCACTTAGAAGCGCAAAGTTTTCCCCAGAACCCTATCTTCACATCCTCGGATCAAATCCATAAATCTATGATGACTCCGCAAGAAGCACTCGACCGCCTGAAAGAAGGCAACCTCCGATTTAAACCTGTAGAACTCACGCGTCCCAACCAAACCGCAGAACGCCGTGACGAACTCATTACCGGCCAAGCTCCTTGGGCCATTATCCTCAGCTGCGCCGACAGCCGTGTGGTTCCAGAGATGGCCTTTGACACTGGCATGGGCGAATTGTTTGTGATTCGCGTAGCTGGCAACGTGGCCAACACCGAATCCACCGCCTCCATCGAATACGCGGTGGCGCACTTGGGTACGCCACTCATTGTAGTGCTCGGCCACCAAAGCTGTGGTGCTGTAACTGCGGCCATCCAAGGCGGCGACAACGGCCCCAACCTCAACGCCCTGCTAGGCCAAATCACCCCAGCGGTGAAGGCTTCGGAGTCCTCTATGGTGGACGACGTGGTCAAGGTCAACGCAAGCCTGACGGCCCAGCGTTTGATCGACGACAGTGTCATCATCCGCGACGCGGTAGCTGCGGGCAACGTGCGCATCGTGCCCGCGTTCTACGCCCTAGATGGTGGAGAGGTGACATTCCTCGAAAACGACGAGCCGGCTGCATAAGCCCCTGCACCGAATTTCATGCAAACCCCGCCGAATGCACAATGCGTTCGAGCGGGGTTTCTTTTGGCCCTTTGCTTGCACTTCTGCTTGCTAAACACACGGTTATGCAAGTCATTCGCAACCTCTTCCTCGCCCTGCTGGGCACTGCGCTTGCAACAAGCACCACCGCCCAGCGCGCCACCATCGAAATCAACACCCAACTGGAGGTGTTGCACCACGGAAACAGCAACTATGCGCTTTGGGGTGCACCCTCGGAATACGAAGCCGAGGCCATTCGCACCCTCAACGATGTGCTCCAATCGCGCGGCATTCAGCGCGTGGATGTGGACCCAGACTACCGCATCACTGTGGACCGTATGACCTTGCGCGAATCTGCCCGGGCAAAGAAGGTGGATGATCCCGACCGTCCTGGCGTAACTGCCCGTACTTGGGTTGCGCAAATCAGCGTACACATGCGTGGTACCATCACCGATTTGCGCACCGGCAATACAAAGCGCTGGAGACGCACACTCAATCGCAGCGAAACCGTTCAGTTCCGCGATAGCCCACGCGAAGGCCGCCCACGCCGTTTGGAAAAGAAACGCCTGGCACCCAACGTCTGCGCGCACTTGAGCCGCAAGACGGCGCGCAAGGCCGCCAAACGCATTGCCCGAAAGGTCCGTCGCATGGAACGCTGAGCCGGGTTATTGGCTAGCTTCGCCGCATGCTGGACGGCGCATTGACCTTCATTGGCCTCTCAGGCTTGGTATTTCTGCTCTATTTATGGGTAGGCGACCTTTTGCGAGAACACCGTTCGCGCCGCAGAAACCTGCTGGTGTTGACGGTGTTTATCGCGTCAATACTGGGCGCCGGGCTTTGGTTTGTGGGGCAGGCAGGGTACGCGGGATTGTGGTCGGGCAACCGGGCAGCACTCTTGGGCATGTCGGTATTGGTGTCGGGGCTGATCAGTTTGAGTTGGTATCTGTATTTGCGTCGCCTGGACCATTACGAACCCGAGCCATTCTGGCCACAATTGGCCGTTTTTGCACTCAGCTGCTTGGCAGTATTCCTCGTGTTTCCTTTGTCGGGCATGTTGGCCCGCATGGGCATCGTACTCCGGGGAGACGTGATCAGCGACTTCATCTACTGTGTGGTGGGCATTGGGCTGGTGGAGGAGGTGGTCAAGATCTTGCCTGTGCTGATCCTCTTACGATTCAGTCGCAACATCAACGAGCCGTTTGACTACATCATGTACGGCGGCATCTCGGCCCTCGGATTCGCTTTTGTCGAAAACATCCTCTACCTGGAGCGCTATGATTTGATGGCGGTCAACGGACGGGCGTTGTACGCCAGCGTGTCGCACATGTTCGACACGTCCATCATTTGCTACGGCATGGCCATTGCACGTTTCCACAACCCTAGCTGGCGCCCGTGGGCATTCCCGGTGGGGCTGACCTTGGCATCGGTGGCCCACGGCTTCTACGACTTTTGGTTGATCAGCCCTGCAGTGGCCTTCCTGAGCGACCTCACCTTGTTGTTCTACTTGGTGACCCTCTACCTGTGGACCATCATGAAGAACAACCTGATGAACCTGTCGAACTTTTTCTCGGTACAGGAACGCATCCGCCCCAGCGATTACAAGTACTTGACCATCACCGGGCTGGTGTGCGCACTGATGCTCGCGGCGGCGGGAGTACACGTGTTCAACCAAGATGGCGCTGCCAAGGAGTTCCTTTGGGGCAGCTTGCTTGCCGGGGTGTTTGTGCTGGTGTTCATCACCATTACCTTCAGCCGCATCCGGGTGGTGAGCGGGTACGTGGCGCCCTTTGTGCCCGACGGCAGTCTGTGGTTGACCATTCGCCGTTCGGTGGCCTTGGCCAGTGGAGACGAGTTGGGGAAACGCCTAAGCCTGGGCACCCAAGGCAAAACGCTGTTTAAATCCAACCAGCAGCGGGTGGCAGCGCTGTTCCCCATGCAGGGCACGTTGGTGCGCAACATGGTGATCGGCAAGCAGCATTATTGGTACTTGATGAAACTGGAGCAGCCGCTCCAACTCGAGGCCTTCCACAGCCAGCACGTGCTGATCCGTGCCCACAAGCCGCGCTATCTACTCGGAGGGAAAAAGCCCATGGAAGTAGAAGTACGCGTGGTCCGCACATTGCCGCCCATCAAACTCTCTGTGGTGCCGTTGGGGGACACCAAACTGTTGGGCAAGGTCTACAGCGCTGCTGCCGATCAGTAATCGGTCTTCACATCACCACGGAAAGGCAGGCCCAGTTGGTACTTTAGGTCGTCACCTCGGGAGTTGTCCACCACATCCAAACCGTATTCAATCTTGCTTGGGTCGCCATACACATAGGTGCCAAAGATGCGGTCCCAAATGCTGAACATGTTGCCGAAGTTGGTGTCGGTCCACGGCCGCTCAAAGTGGTGGTGGAACTTGTGCATGTTGGGCGAGATGAAAACGTAGCTGATGGCCTTGTCCACCGCCAAAGGCAAATTGACATTGGCGTGGGTCATGTAGGTAAAGAAGATGGTGGTGATGCGGTAGAACACGTAAAAGGCCACGGGCGCCCCGGCAATGATCACCGCCATGATGGCAAACACCTCGCGCACCACAAAGTCAATGGGATGGTGGCGCGTACCTGTGGTGGCGTCTACATGGGTGTCGGAGTGGTGAATCATGTGCAGGCGCCACATCCACTTCCACTTGTGCAGGCAGTAGTGCACCGTGTACTGTGCGACCAGGTCTAGAATCAGGATGGTGATGAAGAGTTCGACGCCCCAATGCCAGTCCACGTAGTGCATGAGCCCAATCTGTTCTGCAGCAATCCACTCAAACACGCCAACGGTGGCAACCCCCACCAGTACATTGATCAAAATAGTGGTGGCCAAAAAGAACAGGTTCACCCGCGTGTGCTTCCAGCGGTGGAAACCACCTTTGAACAACGGGCGCACGCCTTCGATCACCCAGTAGAGCGACAAACACCCCAAAATCCAGATCAACTTTTGCCACGGAGGCAGGTTTTCAAACACTTCGATAAAGGCTTCCATGCGTCCAGAATTGCGTTGACACCGATCGGTGCGCAGAAGGTACACATCCGCGGTGCTGGGCGCAAAAAATGAGCGGGTTTCTGCCTACTTTGGACTTGTCTTCTTCCGCATATTCCTTTCGATAATTTTGCCCTATGGTCCGCATTGGTTTCTCTGTGATTGCTGTTCTGCTTGTGGCCGCTGCTGCGCTGCTTACCTGGAAAGGAAACCACTTGTGGGTATGGGCCATTGTGGGGCCGTTGGTGCTGCTGGGCTTGCGCGATATGCTGCAAACCAAGCACGCCATCTTGCGCAATTACCCCATCATCGGCCACGGGCGCTACCTTTTGGAAAGCATCCGCCCCGAGATCATGCAGTACTTCGTGGAGACCGACACCGAAGGCCGCCCCATCAACCGTATCCACCGCAGACTGGTGTACCAGCGGGCCAAGGACGTGAATGACACCACTGCCTTTGGCACCCAACGCGATGTGTATGAAACGGGCTACGAGTGGATGGACCACAGCATGTTCCCTGCGCACATGGACCACGACCATCATCCACGGGTGCGCATCGGTGGCCCGGAGTGCACCCAGCCCTACAATGCGTCCATACTGAACATTTCAGCGATGAGCTTCGGGTCGTTGAGCGACCGGGCGGTGATGGCCATGAACGGTGGGGCAAAAGCGGGTGGGTTTGCGCAAAACACGGGGGAGGGCGGCATAGCACCTTACCACTTGAATCCAGGCGGAGATCTGATCTGGCAAATCGGAACGGGTTATTTCGGTTGTCGCACGAAAGACGGCAACTTCGACCGCAACCTGTTCACCGAAAAGATGGCCATTCCGCAGGTGAGGATGGCCGAGCTGAAACTGTCCCAAGGCGCCAAGCCCGGGCACGGGGGCATTCTTCCCGCCATCAAGAACACCGAAGAGATTGCCAAGATTCGTGGCGTTGAGCCGCACACTGCGGTGCATTCGCCGCCCTATCACAAAGCGTTCGATGACGCGGATGGACTCATGAACCTGATGGCTGAGATGCGCCAACTCGCCGGCGGTAAGCCGGTGGGCTTTAAACTCTGCATTGGCCAACGTGAGGAGTTTGTGGAACTCTGCCGCGCCATGATCCGCACCGGCCACAAGCCGGACTTTATCACCATCGACGGGGGAGAGGGCGGTACCGGAGCAGCCCCTGTGGAGTTTTCGGACTCGCTCGGCATGCCGCTGCGCGACGGGTTGGCCTTTGCCTTCAACACGTTGCGTGGCTTCAACCTCAAACGCGACATCAAGCTCATTGCTGCGGGCAAAATCGTGAGCGGTTGGCACATGGCCCGAGCGATTGCCCTTGGCGCCGACGTGTGTTACAGCGCCCGTGCCATGATGTTGGCTGTGGGCTGCATCCAAGCCCTGCAGTGCAACAAAAACACCTGTCCAACCGGTGTGGCCACCCAAAACAAGCAACTCGTCAAAGGCCTCAATGTGGAGGACAAAACCCAGCGCATCGCCAACTACCACCGCGAAACCGTCCGCAGTTTTGTGGAACTCTTGGCCGCATCGGGCTTCACGGCGCCCGAAAAGATTCGCCGCGAACACATCAACCGCCGCGTGAGCGAGCTGGAGCACATGACCTACGAGCAGTTGTATCCGCTTGTGGAGAAAGGTGCACTCTTGCAGGAAGGTTAGCCCCGCATTTGCGTTTTGGTCCGGGAGGACGGCCTATCTTTGCCGCTTTTCCAAAACGAAGTAGCATGTCCCGCCTGTTCCGAAATTTCACGTTCAATCCCAAGGACGACATCCTCTCTGGCCTGACCGTGGCCTTGGCCTTGGTGCCTGAAGCGGTGGCCTTTGCTTTTGTGGCAGGGGTCGACCCTTTGGTGGGCCTTTACGGCGCGTTTATGATGGGCTTGATTACGGCCATGTTTGGTGGGCGTCCCGGCATGATTTCCGGGGCTACCGGGGCAATGGCCGTGGTGATGGTGCACTTGGTGTCTACCGGAAACGACGTGGGTCTTGGCCTGGACACGCCCATTGACAACCTCGGTTTGCAGTGGCTGTTTATGGTGCTGCTCATGGTGGGCGGCGTGCAAGTGTTGGCCGGCGTACTGCGTCTGGGTAAGCTCGTGCGTTTGATCCCGCATCCGGTGATGATGGGTTTTGTGAACGGACTGGCCATTGTGATTTTCCTCTCGCAACTTGGACTCTTCAAGACCAAAGGCGATTCGGGTGCGATGGAATGGATGGAGGGCACATCGCTCTACATCATGCTTGGTCTGGTTGGACTCACCATGGGGATCATGTGGGTGCTTCCCAAGATCACCAAGGCGGTTCCTGCGGCACTCACGGGCATTGTGGTGGTCGCTGTTATTGCCATCGCAGGGGGGTTGGACGTGCCCACCGTAGGTTCGTTCATCCGGGACGGCGGCGGTTCAGGACTCGAGGGTGGATTGCCCACGTTCCAGTTTCAAATCTTTGAGCTGTTTGGTACCATGGAAGGCCACTGGGGCAACATCCTGATGTGGACCGGTTCGCTGGCGGCCATTGGCCTGATCGAGTCGCTCATGACCCTCAACCTGGTGGATGAACTCACCGATACTCGAGGTTCTGGTAACCGCGAATGTGTGGCCCAAGGCGGCGCCAATATTCTGAACGGATTGTTTGGTGGTATGGGCGGTTGCGCCATGATCGGTCAATCCATCATCAACGTGAACTCGGGCGGCCGTGGCCGTTTGTCGGGCATCACTGCAGCGGTATTCCTGTTGTGTTTCATCCTGTTTGGATCGAGCTTGATTGAGCAGATTCCGATTGCGGCGCTTGTTGGGGTGATGTTTATGGTCGTGATCGGGACGTTTGCGTGGAGCTCGTTCCGCATCCTGCGCAAGATTCCCGTGGCGGATGCGATCGTGCTGGTGGCAGTATCAGCCATCACTGTGTGGCAAGACTTGGCGGTGGCCGTGATTACCGGTGTGATCATGAGCGCACTGGTGTTTGCATGGAACAGTGCTACCCGCATCCGCGCCCGTAAGCGCATGAAGGAGGACGGCACCAAAGTGTACGAGATTTGGGGTCCACTGTTCTTTGGGTCGGTGCAGGCCTTCAACAGCAAGTTCGACCCCAAGAACGACCCCGAAAGCGTGGAGATCGACTTCATCGAATCCAAGGTCACCGACCACTCGGGCATCGAAGCCTTGCGTGGCATTGCGAACAAATACATGGACCAAGGCAAGTCGGTCAAACTGACCCACCTGAGCCCTGATTGCAAGGCCATTCTACTGAAGGCCAATCCCAAGTTCGAGAAGGTGATCGAGACCAGCATCGATGACCCGCGCTACCACGTGGTCACCAACTTGATGGACGAGGAGGTCTAACCCCAATTTTCCGATTTTGCAGGCATGGAACCGATGCCTGCTTTTACCCTAGATGACGCCTCGCTGGATGCCTTGAAGGCGTTCCGCCGCGAACTGCATCAATACCCTTTCGCATCCGACGAAGAAGCGCCCACCGTTCAGCGGTTGGTGACTTTTCTACAGCCGCGTATTTCGACCGAGATTCGAGTGTTTATGAACGGTACTGCGGCATTGGTGACCTTTGATTCCGGCCAGCCCGGACCCGGCGTTTTGCTGCGTGGGGACACCGATGCGTTGCCCATTCCTGAGGTCAATACGTTCGCGCATGCTTCCAAGCGCCCGGGTTACGGGCACATGTGTGGGCACGACGGTCACACCGCCATCCTGTGTGCAGTGGCTGCGCACCTCAACGCGCACCCGCCCAAACAAGGATGCGTAGTCTTACTGTTCCAACCGGCAGAGGAAAACGGCCACGGGGCTGTTGGGGTGCTGGACAGCGGCATCCTCAAGGATTACCCCATCACGCACGCTTACGCATTGCACAACCTGCCGGGCTTCCCGTTGCACCACGTCGCCAGCCGCAACGGCACCTTCAACGCAGCGGTCAAGAGTGTGATCTACCGTTTTGAAGGCATCACCGCGCACGCCGCCGAGCCCGAACAAGGGCGCAACCCCGCCTTGGCCATGGCTGCGCTGCTCCAAGAGGCCGAAGCGGCGAGTGTAAACACACCCGACTCGGATGATTTCTTCATTGCGGTGCCGGTGTACACCACACTGGGCCAGCAAGCCTATGGGATTGCCGCTGGAGTGGGAGAGGTACACCTGACGGTCCGCAGTTGGAAGCCAGAAATTTTGAGCGACAAGCTAGCAGCCTTGGAAGCATTTGCTCATAAACAGGCCGACGCACACGAGCTGCAACTTTCCTTGCGCGAAACCGAGTCGTTCGAAGCGTGCGACAATGCCGCGGAAAACGTAGCGATCATCGCGCAAGCGTCGTCGGCAGCGGGGCTTTCTTTTACATATCTGGAGCGGCCCTTCCGGTGGGGCGAGGACTTTGGGCTGTTCTCCCAGCACTACAGCGGGGCCATGTTTGGTCTGGGAAGCGGAGAAAACTGTCCGGCTTTGCACAACCCGGACTACGACTTTCCGGACGCCTTGATTGCCAGCGGAGCGAGGGTTTTTGTGGAAGTGCTGCGCGCGCATTGGATGGCATGATGCTAGCTGTTTAGAAACGGGTATAAACGGGTATACTTGGGTATTGATAGTTGAATTCGGGATTTTTGAGCCATGGGGGTCAGACAATGCATTTACCCCTTTTAGGGGGCGCGCACGACGGGTCCAAGTTCCAGCAAACACCCTCCACCAATCACCCCAACAGCCCACTCGCACCATGCTGCAGGCCAACCCCGTCCTGGACCAATTCATCCAACTCATGGTCAAGGAAGCCCTCTGTGTGGTACAATCCGACTGAGTTTCCCCAACTTAGGCCCATGAGCCCTGCACAAGTCGAACGGTTGAACATTGGACTGTTGGTGGCCGCAGCCCTGGTGGCGTACGCCTTGCCGTTCAGTACATTCCTGTTTGCCTATGCGGTGTTGGGGCCGTTGCATTATTTCACTGAAGTCCAGTGGCTGCACCAACGCGGTTACTTTGTCAAGCACCCTGGCGTGTGGCCGTGGGTGCTTGGGGGTACGGCAGTTCTGCTCTCGCTGTACCCACTCTTCCGAGGTACGGCGTTTGGCGACGAGCTCGGGAGCTACCTCGTTTTCCGATACCCCGAGTTTTGGGTGCTGTGGGCGCTTTGGGTTGCGGTGGGCATGGTGCTGTTTCCCACACGCCAGCGCAGAGGCTTTTGGGCCTTGGTGGGTGCTGCTGTCTGTGCGGGAATCACCTTGTTATTCCCAAACACCTCCATTGCGCTTAAAGTGCTGATCCCTACAGTGGTACACGTATACCTATTCACGCTTTTGTTTATGGTGTTTGGGCAGCTCAAGTCCCGCTCGGTCAACGGATGGATTGCGGTGGGGTTGATGGTGGCTGTGCCCGGAGTGTTGCTGCTTTGGCCCGAGGTCTTCCTGTTCTTTGATGGACGCGAACGCCAGTATTGGCAAACCGACCTGCGCATGACCAACCTGACCTTGGAGCAGCTGCTGGGGGCAGCGCCCGTTGGGTCCAACACACTCACACGTAAAGTCCAGTTCTTTCTGGCCTTTGCTTACACCTATCACTACTTGAACTGGTTCAGCAAAACCACCCTCATCGGCTGGGGGCAAACCCTGACCAAGCGCAATACCGTGATCATTGCAGTGCTATGGGTGGCCAGCATCGCCCTCTATTTGTGGGACTACGCATTTGGATTGCGGGTGTTGTTCTTTGTGAGCTTCTTGCACGTGGTGCTGGAGTTCCCGTTGAACGCGCGCACCGCGCTTGCGTTGTGGCCTTCTTCGCGCCAAAGATTCCGATAAGGTCAGCCGCTCTACACGACAGGCGGTCCTCGAGAGCAGAAGCGAGTCTTTGCCCCCAAGACTACCCCCGTGGGAACCAAACAGGAAAACGGTAAAATTGCAGAGCACTGGAACAACGTTGAGCCCGTGCCGAGGCACTCCTTCAAATCTGAACATTCGAAATGCAACTGCCGCTATACCAAGTCGACGCCTTTACCGATCAGCGCTTTGCAGGCAACCCCGCAGCGGTCTGTGTGCTGGACGCCTGGTTGCCGGAGGCCACCATGCAAGCCATTGCCGCCGAGAACAACCTTGCCGAAACTGCCTTTGTGGTGCCCAACGGCGAGCGGTACGACATCCGTTGGTTCACGCCCACAGATGAAGTGGCGCTGTGTGGTCACGCTACGCTGGCTTCGGCCAAAGTGCTGTTGGACCATTATCATCCTCAGCGCATGCTCCAGCATTTTGATACGCGGTTGAGCGGCCCGGTATCAGTGGCCAAGGAAGGGGAGTGGTATGTGCTGGACTTCCCTGCCGACATGCCTGCGGCCGTTGCAGCGCCGCAGGAGTTGTTTGAGGCCTTGCGTACCGATGCTGTTCCTGTATTCAAAGGCAAAACCGATTTGGTCGTGCTTTACCCCGATGAACAAGCCGTTTTGGACTTAAACCCAGACATCCGCGCCTTGGAGCGCATCGATGCCCGCGGGGTGATCTGCACCGCACCTGGGGACGATGTGGACTTTGTCTCGCGCTTCTTTGCACCTGCAGTGGGGGTGGACGAGGATCCGGTGACGGGTTCAGCGCACACGGTATTGACCCCGTTTTGGGCGGAACGGTTGGGCAAGCCTGCACTGGATGCACGTCAACGCTCCCAGCGAGGGGGCACCCTTAAAGTCGAATACCGCGGCGACCGCGTGCTGCTCAAAGGGCAAGGCGTGGAGTACTTGCGCGGACAAATCACCGTGTGATGGCCTTTTCTGATTGGGTAAAATCCACCCCCAACGCCGTGCTCTGGGTGCTGGTGATACTGACCATGCCTTTGAGCTTCATCTTTGTGGCCTACTACAAGCAACGCAAGGCCCGCGAGGAGATGGAATAGCCCGAAAATCCAACTTGTCAAACGCCAGCGGTTGATTCTGTGGCGCAGCAGCAGCGGTTATCGGGAAAAAACCCGGACCTTTGCGGCCGCTAAACCGCACGCATGCAACTTCGCAACATCGCCATCATTGCCCACGTCGACCACGGCAAGACCACCTTGGTTGACAAGATTCTGGCCCAGGTCAAGCTCTTTCGCGAGAACCAAGAGGTCCAGGACCTGCTCTTGGACTCCAACGATCTCGAGCGTGAGCGGGGAATCACCATCCTTAGCAAGAACGTGTCTGTCCGCTACGGCGATGTGAAGATCAACATCATCGACACCCCTGGGCACAGCGATTTTGGCGGTGAGGTAGAGCGCGTGCTGAACATGGCCGACGGCGTGATCCTGCTCGTAGATGCGTTTGAAGGCCCCATGCCACAGACCCGCTTTGTATTGAGCAAGGCGCTGGAGCTCGGGCTCAAGCCGATTGTGGTGGTCAACAAGGTCGACAAGCCCAACTGTACTCCTGAGGAAACCAACGACGCAGTATTCGAACTCATGTTCAACCTCGATGCCACCGAGGAGCAGCTGGAGTACCCCCTTGTGTATGGTTCTTCCAAGCAAGGCTGGATGGGTCCGGATTACGAGAATCCCACCGAAGACATTTCTTACCTGCTCGATCAGATAGTGGAGCACGTACCTGCACCCGAGCAGCGTGAAGGGTCATTGCAATTGCAAATCACTTCGCTGGACTTCAGCAGCTTTACCGGGCGCATCGCCGTGGGGCGCGTGCATCGCGGAAGCGTGAAGGCCGGCCAACGCGTGTCGGTGATGCACCGCGACGGCACTTCAAGCAAGTTCACTGTGAAAGAGCTTTTTGTGTTTGAAGGTCTGGGCAAAGACAAGACCGACCGTGCAATCCAGAGCGGCGAAATCGTGGCCCTCACCGGCATCGAGAAGTTCGACATTGGCGACACCATTGCCGATGCTGAGAACCCCGAGGCGCTGCCGACCATTGCCATCGATGAGCCGTCGATGAGTATGCTGTTCACCATCAACAACTCGCCCTTCTTTGGCCGCGACGGTGAGTACGTGACTTCGCGCCACATCCGCGAGCGTCTGGAGCGCGAGACCGAGAAGAACCTCGCCCTCAAAGTCGAAGACACCGAGAGCCCCGATAAGCTCATCGTATACGGACGCGGAATCCTGCACTTGGCCGTATTGGTGGAAACCATGCGCCGCGAAGGGTATGAAGTCCAACTCGGCCAACCCCAGGTGGTGGTCAAAGAAGTGGACGGCGTCAAGTGCGAGCCCATGGAAGAGCTGAATGTGAATGTGGCAGAGGCCTTCAGTGGCAAGGTGATTGAGCTGGTGACCCAACGCAAGGGAGACATCCTCAACATCGAGCAAAAAGGCGACCGCAGCAACCTGACCTTCCGCATACCTGCACGCGGGCTCATCGGTCTGACCAACCCCATCCTCACAGCCACCGAAGGGGAGGCCATCGTCTCGCACCGCTTTGATGGGTACGAGCCGCTCAAAGGAGACATCGGTGGGCGCCGCAACGGCTCGCTCATCTCCATGGAGACCGGCACTTCGATCGCCTACTCATTGGATAAACTCCAAGACCGCGGTACCTTCTTCGTAGATCCCAACGAGGAGGTGTACATGGGCCAAGTCATCGGTGAGAACAACCGCCAGGACGACATGGTGCTCAACGTGACCAAAACCAAGAAACTCACCAACATGCGCTCGGCCGGCAACGATCAAAAGACCGCGATTGCGCCTGCGGTGAAGTTCTCGTTGGAAGAGGCCATGGAATACGTGGGCAAAGACGAGTATGTAGAAGTGACCCCGCAACACATTCGACTGCGCAAAATCCTGTTGCAAGAGCACGAGCGCAAGCGCGCCTCAAAAGAGGGGTGAATTTCTGCCGTTTTTTGCCATTTTCGCTGGTGTGAAACGCAGCTTACTTGTTCTTCCCGTATTGGCCCTGGTAGTGGCCTGCGACGAATCTTCGCCTCCCGCAACCTCTGACCAAAACGCGGCCACCTCAGTGGTAGAAACGCCAGCAACTCGAGCGCCCGAAGCCGAAGTGCTCAATGCCGGTGTGTTTATGACCATGGCTGAGGATCATCTCAAAGTGGGTGAGGACGACTACATGAAAGTTTACCGCCTGTCTAAGCCCGCAGCCAGCACAGTAAATCAACCCGGACAAGAAGGCCTCCTTGTCAGCTGGAAATTCACCATGGATGGCGAGAGCTTGCAGACTCTGTTTGTGACCCTGGCCGACTTCGAAACGGTAGATCAGGCCAAGGCTGTTTTCGATCAAGTGCCAAGCTTCAGCTACCTGCGCACCCCCGTGGGTACTTCACAACAACACCGCACCGCTCGTTTTGGAGGTCAATGTGTGCACTTGGCGGCCAACTGTGAATTGTCAGTGGACGCATTCAACGCGGTGTGGAAGGAGCTGGTGAACGCCTTGGACAACCCTACACTTGAAGGTACCCACGATCAGCCATGCGCTGATCAGCCCGTCTAATGGCCTGAGCAAAGAAAACCTGCGCAACCGCTTCCGCACTTGCCCGAAACAGCTCAAGACCCACTGCTTTAGCGCGCTGTAAGTAGCGGATGTTCGAAAACGTACAACGCATTTTGCAAACCGGCAAACGGGCAGGTGTAGGGGCGCCATCTTGGCATCCAATCTGCACCCGAACGGCCATGAAACGAATTGTCACCACCGCCCTGATTGCAGGGGCCATTGTCTTTAGCGCATTCCTCTTGGGACGCGCCTACATCCAACGCAGCCACAACGCCGGTCAAGTCCACGTCACCGGCTTGGGCAAGACCGATTTCAGCTCCGACCTGACGGTATGGGAGGCCAGCTTTAGCGCCGAACGCATGGACTTGAAGACCGCATACGCAGAGCTCGAGAGCACCAAGGCCATCGTACGCGAATACCTCATGGGCCAAGGCTTGCAAGAAGACGAGGTGGTGTTTAACGCAGTGTCCACTCAAAACCTCACCCGACGCTTGTATTCCGACGACGGAGACTACCGAGGCGAGGAATTCGCAGGGTATCGCTTGGGCCAATCACTCGAAGTGAAATCCAACAATGTGGACTTGGTTGAGCGCATCTCGCGCGAGGTGACCGAGCTCTTGAACCAAGGTGTAAACCTCTACTCGCAGCCTCCCCGATACTACTTTACTGGGTTGGCCGATCTGAAAGTACAGATGATCTCCAAGGCTTCTGAAGACGCTCGCCAACGCGCCGAAATGATCGCGCAAAACGCGGGTGGGAAGCTGGGGAACATCGCTTCTGCGCGCATGGGCGTGTTTCAGATCACCGGTCAGCACTCCAACGAGGACTACAGTTGGGGCGGAACCTACAACACTTCCTCGCGCGAGAAAACCGCATCCATCACCGTAAAAATCACCTTCGATGTTCAAGACTGAATGCTGGAGCAAACTCGCCCTGCTGATTTTTGCTGCGGCGGCCGTTGTGGGCCTGAGTAGCGCGCTGCTGCTGCCGCTGGAGACCGTTTCAAAACAAGTTGCCAACGAAACGGAATTCCAAAACGGAGACATCGTATTCCAGTCCTCCAACTCGGGCCAGAGCCTGGCGATCCAGTTGGCCACCGGTTCGGAGTTCAGCCATGTGGGCTTGTTGTTTGACCGTCATGGGGACGGGGAGTGGTGGGTGCTGGAGGCGGTGCAGCCGGTCAAGTGGACGCCACTCGCCCAATTTCGTTTGCACGGCGACGGTGGCAAAATTGCGGTGCGCCGCCTCAGCAACACCCTCACCCAAGCACAATCCCAAGCACTGCGTGCTGAAGCCGAGTCCCATTTGAGCAAGCAGTACGACATGGCCTTCGACTGGTCGGACGCAGAGATGTATTGCTCTGAGTTGGTGTGGAAGGCATACCAGCGCGCAGCTGGCGTGGAGTTGGGCGCCCTCAAGGCCCTCAAGGAATACGACCTGAAGCACCCCGCGGTCAGAAAGCAAATGAAGCGCTATGCTGGGAACATACCTTGGGACCATCCCATGATCGCTCCGGGAGCAGTATTTAACGCACCGGTTTTGCAGACGGTGCTTCGGGAATAAGCGGGAGGCGTATCTTACGTCCATGCTCTTCACCCGAACGCTCGTTTCATTTTGGAAAGACCCAGAATACCGGGACTTGCTGGCGACCACCTTGATCGTGCTGGCCATGGGAACCGCAGTGTACCATTACTTGGAGGGGTGGTCTTGGTTGGACAGCGCCTACTTCTCGGTCATTACACTCACCACCGTGGGCTATGGCGACTTTTCACCCCAGACTGACGGGGGGAAAGCCTTCACCATCCTCTACATCGTGATTGGAGTGGGCATCATCCTGAGTTTCATCAATACGGTCTACAGCCACTACAACGCGGTCAAAGCCGCTGGCAAGAACGGAGCCTCCAACCCCGATAGTCGTGCATGAGCTGGCCACAATGATCGCGGTGGGTCTGGCGCCGGCATTCTTGGTGCAAAGCGCCCCGCTGAGGGAGATGTTGGTCGTGGTATGCCAAATGCAAGGCAAATACGCATCTGCCGAATATTTCATGGGCAATGACTGAGTCGCTGCTCACACAGGGGTGGAGGCGGTTGAGGTGGCTGCTCAAGTGGTTTTTTCGACTGGCGCTAGCCCCCGTCCTGGTTTATTTGATGATTGCCTTGATCCTGACCTACATCCCCACGGGAACTGCAGTTGAACCGGACAGAGACACGCACACGGTATACGTGGTTACCAATGGGCTGCATGTGGATTTGGTGTTTCCAAAAGAGCACCTGCAGTCGGTGTTGGATAAGGGCGTGATCCACACCCCCAGCACCCGGTTTGTGGGCATCGGATGGGGCGATGCGGAATTCTTTCTTCAGACCCGCACCTGGGCAGACTTCAAAACCGGTGTGGCGGCCAAGGCACTGCTGTGGCCAACCCCCAGCTTGATGCACGTGGCCCATTACGACCGCCGCCTCAAAGGTTGGCATGAAATCACCTGTACATCCAAACAGCTCGCCATCCTCACCGAAGGCGTCGCACGTCAGTTCAGCTACCTGGACAACCGGGTGCAAATACTCGCCGAACCTGGCTACCATGACAACGACCAATTCTACCGGGCTGAAGACCGGTACACGTGCTTTTTCACCTGCAACACTTGGATCAATGACCTGCTCAAGCAGGCCGGCTTGCCTGCGAGCGTATGGACCCCGTTTGACTTTGGCGTCATGCACCACTACCCAGCGCCCATCGAATAATGCACAGGTAGCAACGCTTGCTCCAATACATTGCATTCACGCGTGTTTGGTCCGCAACTTGAAGCGGTACAGGAAAAACAAACACGCCATGAAACACCTACTTGTTCTTGCTTTGCTGTGGTCCGGATCGTTTGCCGCACAGCGTCAGTTTGACCAGTCTCACCTCGATGTAGACATGGTCACCTTCAATGCTCAACTTCACCTGGCGGCCGCACAAAAAGACACTGCCTTGCTGGGTCCTTTGCTGGCCGAAACGCTGCGCATGGGATACGACGCATACTTCGAGGACAAATCGGAGTTGTTGATCCACCTCGCCAATCATCCCGAGGACGAGTTGTGGAAGGAGTTGTTCCACAGCACCCGCATGGGCTGGTTGCGCGAACGCGGGGGAGAACACGCTGTATTTGTAGGCCCTGCTTATGCCGCGGCTGGTGAGACCGAGGGGCAAGTCCTGGTGGTTGGAGAAGGGGTGCGCTTGCGCAGTGCTCCAGGGTACCAGAGCAACGTGTTGGACGTGGTGAGTTTCGCGTTCTTGGACTGCGCCGGTGCGCCATGGGATGCCAACGTGATTGAAAAGGACGGCGCTTGGTGGGTGGAGGTGTTCTGGAATGACGAATCGGCCTATCTGCACATGAATTACACCTCCTTGGCGTTTGGACGGCAACTGGAAGTCCAGCGAACGCCAGAAGGATTTAAACTGAGCGCAGCCTACTTCCCAGCAGGCTGTTAGCCATGCGCGCAGTCCGTCCGCATAGAAACGCGTATACCCTTTTATTCCCGGGTATACGCGTTTTCCCACGTGGGTTGGGTGGGCATTTGATGATCGGCTGATGGGAGGGAGGTGGATTGCACACGCGTAAAAATCGGACCTTGGCACCATGAAGTCCAATCCCGCCATTCCTTGCCCGGAGTGCTCCACCCTTATCCCGTTGGATCCAGCCACCCTGTTCTCAGGGGGCACCTTCAGCTGCGTCGAGTGCCAGACCCAGGTTTCCCTGGCCCAAGACACCGAACGTAAACTCCGCAAAGCCAAACGCTGACATGCCTGAGCCACTGCAGCACCGATACAGCCAAAAACGCCTCGATTGTGCGTTGGATGTATTGCAACATGCATTCCGCGGTCGATTGGGGCGAGATTGGAAGGACATACCCGCACAGGCTTGCCGCTGGAATGGCTCCCTCTGCAAATCCAAGCAAGACGAACACTCCAGCCCAATCTCTGTTCTACATCCATGACGCGCTCCCCACTTTCCTTCGAGAAAATCGAAAACAACGCCAGCTTTGAATGGGCCGTATTTGTGCACGGAGCAGGAGGGAGTACACGCACCTGGCGCCGCCAACGGGAGGACTTTGGAGCGCAATACAACCTGCTTCTGATCGATTTGCCTGACCACGGCGCCAACGCCGGGAAAGCCGCTGTGTCTGAAGAATACACCTGGGACGGACTGGCCGATACCCTTTGGGCTACTGTGGATGCCGCAGGGCTCAAACAGGTGCATTTGGTGGGGCTTTCGCTGGGATCCATTCTGGTGATGGACATGGAACGCATGCAGCCGAGCCGTACGCTGTCCATGGTACTCGGGGGAGCGATTGTCAAGCTGACGCCCCAATTGCGTTTCATTGCCAACACGTCGTTGGCGTTGGCCAAACTGATTGGTTTCCGATCCTTCTACAAATTGGCAGCTCGGATCGCACTGCCGCGCAAGAACCACAAGAAGTCCCGTGATGTGTTTGTACGTGAATCGCAGGCGCTCAGCATTCCTGCCTTCAAACGCTGGACCGAGCTCTACACCGGGTTAGACGATCACCTCAACATGCTCTTCATGCGCACCACCACTACACCACGTCTTTTGGTGATGGGAGGGCAGGACCACTTGTTTGGCAAGCAGGCCGCACTGTACGCCAAACGCCACCGCCACACCGAATTGGATGTAGCCCCAGGATGCGGGCACGTGGTCAGCATCGAGCAGCCGCAGTTCTTCAACGCCACTGCTTTGGCCTTTCTCAAGCGCATCACACGATCCATCCTGCAAGTGGAGGCGGCGTAACGCCGAGATTCCGAACTTCGCACCATGCATGCACAACGTACTGCGCTGGTCACCGGCGCTGCTGGAGGCTTGGGCACGGCCTGGGTCCGCAAACTGGTGTCGGAGGATTACCACGTTTACCTTACCGCCCGCAACATCGTCAAGGCCGAAGAAGCGGCCATCAATGCCGGGTTTGCCACCACCCAAGTCACGCCTCTTGGACTGGATGTGACCAACGAAAAGCACATGGAAGCTGCCGCCCGCATCATTGGGGTGCAGTTTGGTCGCTTGGATATTCTGGTCAACAACGCGGGATACAACGCCAAAGACGTGGGCGACGATGCGGTGTTCCAAAGCAGTTTCAATCTCGATGTCCTCGACCCCGAAGAGGTCCTCAAAAGCTACCGCATCAACAGTATAGGTCCGGTGCTTATGCTCAAACACTTCCGAAGCTTGCTCGGTGCAGGGAAGGACAAAAAGGCCATCTCCATCGGCTCATGGCTGGGGTCGGTCACGGCCAAAGAACGCGGCGGACACTACGGATACAGCGGCAGCAAACAAGCCTTGGTGATGCTCAACAAAGCCGCAGCCTTGGAATTGACCGAGGACGGCATTGCATCAGTCGTGGTAAATCCAGGTTGGGTGGCCACGCGTATGAGTGGGCAAAAGGCACCGCTCCAACCGGTGGAATCTGTAGAGAACATGTACAACAATGTGGTGGTGCCTATGCACGATTTAGAAGTTGGGGGGTTCTACAACCACGATGGCGAAAAACACGCACTGTAATCTGCACTAGGCTCTTGCAATTGTTGCTGGTCACAGGAGCGTTGCTGTTGGGCGCTTGTTCAGGGCTGGCCCAGCGTTTTCGCCGCATGCAAGGCACATAGATGTTCCGCAGTGAGTCTTCCTTCGGCATTGTGCCGCGCATCCAATTCAACGAAGGATTTAACCTGGGTGCCTTGCTCAATGTTATTGCACTTATTCTTCCGCATGGCGTCGGGGTAAGCGCCAATTGGTACTGGACCGAGAATAGCGGGGTCAACGCCTTCAGGTTTGAGGCGGGATTGGGTGGGGTGAAAGGCATGTTGACATACGGCTAGAAAGGCTTCGGCGGGGTGGGGAAGGAGGCTTGGAATGGGCCGAGGTACACCTATCAATTGCGCACCTATTTGTCTGTGTGGCCTGCGAAGGGGCAAGGCGTAATGCCTCTCGATCAACCTAGACATCTGTAAAAGAGGTGGCTCTGCGCTGCCTGAACATCTTGTAGATGAAATTGACATTTGTTTTGAACAAGTATTACTGAGACCGCTTTATATTTGTTGCCAACAAACGTTAGCAATATGCAACTCCGCAATCTTCTCCTTTCTACTGCTGCAGCTGCCGCCATTGGCTATGCAGCCACGCCTAAAGAATACACCCTCAAGCTGGACGAAGCCACCGTGGCTTACGCATTCCCACACGAGGAGGTGACCGGCTCCATCTCAGGATTGGACGCCAAGATCACGTTTGATCCCACGGACCTTTCGGCTTCCAGTATCTCTGGAACGGTGGACGTAAGTACCATTGACACGGGCATCAATGGGCGCAACAAGCACCTGCAAGCCGGCACCTACTTCGATGCGGACAACCACCCCAAGCTTTCTTTCAAGTCGTCCAGCATTGACAAAACCAACGCCGGATACGTGATGAAAGGTGACCTGACCATGAAAGGCAAGACCCTGCCCGTTACCTGGAACTTCACCTTTGACAACGGCACCTTCGTGGGCAACACGTCCATTTTCACCAGTGACTTTGGGGTCTTTGGCAAGAAGCAAGAGAAGTCGCAGGTCAACATCACCGTCACCGCCCCAGTGAAGTCATCCTAAAGGCCATGGATCGCAAAGACTTTTTGAAAAAAGGACTGCTGGGTTTGGGCGCAGCAGCGGCAGCTTCGGTAGCCGCAACCGGCAACACTGCTTTGGATCCAGGAGAGCAATCGCCTGAACGCGTGGGCTACAACCACATTCCCAACGAAGAAATCACGACCATGAAATCGGTATTGCACCGCGCACACACCCGCGGACACGCCAACCACGGATGGCTCGACAGCCACCACACCTTCAGTTTTGCTAACTACCACAACCCCGAGCGCATGCATTTTGGTGTGCTGCGCGTGTTGAACGACGACATTGTAGCAGGAGGTCATGGATTTCCCCAGCATCCGCACGACAACATGGAGATCATCTCTGTGCCGCTTGCAGGTGCATTGGAGCACCAAGACAGCATGGGCAACAAACACACCATCAAAGCCGGCGACATCCAAGTCATGAGCGCAGGCACCGGTGTGTTCCACAGCGAGTACAACCGCAACGAAGGGGAGGAGACCCGCTTCTTACAAATCTGGGTATTCCCCAACCAGCGCGATGTGGAGCCCCGTTACGACCAAATTACCCTGCCTGCAGCTGCCGACGGCATGCAGCAAATCCTCTCACCCAACCCCGATGAACAGGGCGTGTGGGCCCACCAAAACGCGTGGTTCCACCGCGGACGTTTTGACGCAGAAACCAGCAACACCTACACCTTGAAGGACCCTGCGAACGGGGTGTACATTTTCATGATTGAGGGTGCTGCTACGGTTGGTCAGGAAATGCTTGGCAAACGCGACGGTTATGGCGTGTGGGATACCAAGTCCATCTCATACACCGCCAAACCCGGAACCGACATGCTGGTCATGGAAGTTCCTATGGCGCTTCGATAAATCACGCCACTAAATTCATTCGTGAAGGCAACTACAATCCAGCCCTCACGGGCCATCGATCCCATGCGCTCGGAAATTAGAATCAAAGTCAAATTGCACTTGAACTTACATCTGGCGCGCGTTTAACCACACCGCACACCAACGAATAAAAAAGGCCGCCCGCGAGGGCAGCCTTTTTTCGTGTATGGTAAGTTTGGTTATTGGTTCAGCTTTACATCGACGCTAACATGCCGAGTTGGGCTTTGCCCTACATGGTGATCTCTATTCAGTGGTGTCTCCGCCATGGTCGGTGTCACCTTCGGATTCGGCTTGGTCGGTGTGGTGGTCATCATCGTGCATGGCAGCACCTTCGCTGTGGTTGCCGTGATCGTGGGCCGAGCCACCGCAAGAGGTGAGCAGGGCAGGAGCGGCAGCCAACAGGAGAGCTGCTGCAAACAGGGTGAATTTCGATTGCTTCATGATTGGGTTGCGATTTGCGTGCAATTTAAAGGTTGTGGCTGGCCCTTTTGCAGGCCGAGTCCGATGGATGTTCACAGTGCAGACGCAACCGACTTACAGCAAGTCACGCCAAGACTGCACAAAGAATGTTGGCAATTCTTACATGCGAGTCAGTCCGATGACCGAAGTACATCTAAAACCATACGTATTTTGGTTCAACGAATGGCCTTCCTGCACGTGCACCCATCCGAATACCGTCGTCAAAGTGAAGACGCCCCCCGCTTGCAAGTGGGTAAACGCCTGTTGGTGTGCTCCACCTCTGCGCACGCCGTGTGGGTCTTCCTGCTGGCATATATGGAGCTGTGGCCCATCATGTGGCTTTCGATTGCGACGTTGCCTGCGTATGGGGTGTCGGCGTACTTCATGCGTGTACAAACACTGAACATTGCGGTACTGATCCACATCCTCACGATGCAGATTTTCGTTTTCGTGGCCAGTGGATTGGTGGGATGCCAAGGTCAAACGGATGTGATGTTGGCGTGTACAACAGGCCTTTCTTTCATCCTCTTGGACTTGGATCGAAACCGACGGCTTGCACTGGCGTTCTCGTTACTCAGCTTGGTGCTGTACATGGTCCTCCAGCTTGTGGATTTTCAAGTGGTCTTTTGGACTGCAGATGAGCAAGCGACCATCATCCCTGTACTCCGTATGGCCAGCTTGGTGACGGTAATTGCCCTCTTGCTCAGCCAGCTCTATTGTGTGGTGACGGTCTCCAAGCGCTACCAGCACCAACTTCGCGAGGCGAGCACAGCCTTGCGCGAAGAAGCCGAAGCCAAGCAAGATTTCCTCGCCCACATCAGCCACGAGCTGCGCACACCGCTCAACGCCATCAATGGGCTGTCGCATCTCATGTTGCGTGAACCCCATCAAGAAGACACTGAACGCCTGGAGGCCATCAAACATGCCTGCAAACACATGCTTGGCTTGATCAACGACATCCTCGATTTCAGTAAGATCGAGAACCAAGGGCTGGACCCGCAGCCCGTGGAGATAATCATGCGCGACTTCAGCGAACGCATCATCCAACAGTTTGCCCCGCAAGCCGATGCCAAAGGGGTACACCTAGACGTACTCTGCTTGGACGGCGAAGTGGCCGTGTATATCGATGAAAAGTACCTCGAACAGATCGTCAACAACCTGATCTCCAACGCTCTGAAATTCACGGACACCGGCTCGGTGAGTGTGCAGCTTCAAACCACTTTTCCAAGCGGATCGGAGGGTGCCCTGACCATCACAGTGGCCGATTCGGGCTGTGGCATTCCTGGAGAGCAACAAGAACGCATCTTCCAAGCGTTTGATCAGGGTTCGCGTGCCAAATCCATTCGATACGGCGGAACCGGACTGGGACTCCCCATCTCGCGACAGATTGCCGAGAATCTCGGCGGAACCTTGGAACTCAAATCCTCACGACGGGGCGAAACCATTTTCGAATGCACGCTCCCCTGTATACGCATCAAGGTGCCTTCCAAGAGGGACAAAGGTGCGGAAATACAAGTTATTGACTTTGAAGGAGGGCATGTGCTGGTGGTAGACGACAATGCCCTCAACCGCATGGTGATTGAGCAGTATCTGAAGGTGCAAGGAATCACCGTCACGTTGGCTGAAGATGGTGTTCAAGCTTTGGAAATGGGTGAGAAGCAGGAGTTTGACCTGATCCTGATGGACCTGCGCATGCCAGGCATGGATGGGTTCGAAGCCAGCCGCGCTCTGCGTAAAATCGGGTGCAATACGCCCATCGTAGCGCTCTCGGCCACGAGCTACTCACAGATCGCAGACCGCCTGAAAGACAGCGGTTTCGACGATTTTGAGATGAAGCCTTTCAATCCAGGGTCGCTCTTGCTCAAGTTGCAACGCTATCTAAGCCAACAGGTGGACGGTTGATCTCTGCTGATTTCCTTGAAGCAGTTGCGCTACGTGCAGGAACGCGGGCTTACTCGATCATCAACCTTCTGACTCATAATTAATATTATGTTAACCCGCTCCGGAGGTGTCAGCCCTACGAATTGTGCGCGACCTCATCACCCGCCTCTGGTTAGCTGACTACGCTCTTGTTTAGTTGAGACTGGCACATGAACCCTACACACACTCTTTCACGATCCAAATGCTGGCCAACGCCAAAGCAATGGCAATGACTATTGCAAACACACGGTTGCGCATGTGCTGTTTGGACTTGGCGAGTTCGGCTGCATCCTCGGGATGATGCGGGTTGCCCATGGATTCGTTGTAGGCCAGGCGGCTGATCATACCTTTGTCGTACAGGACTTGGATGGCGCGCTCGTGGTTTTCGGCGTCAATCCACATCTCAGTGCCGCTGGACGCCTCCACGCTGAGTACGTTGGTGGTGAGCTCGTTGCGCAGGTAGACTTCGATGCCGTCCAACTCAAGCGCCGTCTTCACTCCTGCATATTCCCCTAAAAATGAAGATTTCCAGATGAGCGTTTTGTTGGTGGTGTCCATGAAGGCCGAGTAATGTGATGAGCGTGTGTGAGTCTAAGGTACCTTTTCACCGGTAGATGCGCTCCACACCTCATACCAGTCTTGGATGTCCAAGTCGGTTTCGGCCGCCTGGATCATGCCCGGCAAGCGCGATGCATTGGCCGTACCCAAAATGGGTCGAATCCCTGCAGGGTGTTTCATCAGCCAAGCAATGGCGGTTTGGGCACGATCCAAGTTGTAGTTGGCGCCGACACGACCTAAGGCCTCTGCCACGCGTTGTTCGCGTTCAGTGGTGGGGTTGAGCACCTTCCCTCCTGCCAACGGTGACCATGCGGTTGGGGACCAGTTGTACTGCTGGCATTGGTCCAAAGTGCCGTCTTCAAACGGCAACAGGTGTAGCGGGTGTATTTCCACCTGATGCTCTTCCAAAGGCGTGCATTGGTGCAGCATTTCGGCTTTGGTTGGAGAAAAATTAGACACGCCAAAACTGCGGATCTTGCCTGACTTCTTGAGGTCTTCTACTGTTTGGGCCACCTCCTCCCCGTCCAACAACACATCCGGGCGGTGAATGAGCAAACGATCGATGTAGTCGGTGCGTAAAAAGCGCAGGCTCTCCTCTACCCTATGCTTCATGTAAGCCCCGGTGGTGTTGTAGTGCTTGAGCTTCAGTTGTGGTTGTGAGTCATGCGGATACGCAATGCCGCACTTTGTGATCAAAGTGAGCTTGTCGCGCAGCGAAGAGTGTCCTTCCAGCGCATTGCCAAACAAGGCCTCGGTGGTGTAGCCGCCGTAGATGTCAGCATGGTCGTAATCGGTGATGCCGTGTTCCAACCCTGTTTCGATCAGCGACCGTACTTGGGTGGGATTCAAATTGGCGCCCCAAACGCCCCAGCGCATCACGCCCCAGATCAATCTCATGGCGGGAAGAAACAAAAAAAAGGCCCACCAGATGGCGGGCCTTTCAAGTCTATCGGGAGCGCTGGGCTTAGTTGCCGAGGGCTTTGATCTTGTTGTTGATCTCCAAAAAGAGGTCGTCCTCACCCAAACGTACGTACACGTCGCGCAATGAGCGCATGGTGGACTCGTCTTCGGGCATCACTTCATGTGCCTTTTCCAGGTATGGACGGGCTTTGTCGAAGATGCCGTTGGCTTCATCCAAGGCAGCAGTGTACTTCTTGTTGTCCTTGATTTCGTTGGCGGCGTTTACTTTCTCTACGCCTTGGTTAAAGTAGAGTGCACCCAAGTTGTAGTTGGCGTCAAAGTAATCCGGCTTGATGGCCAGGGCTTTTTGGTAGGACTCCTCAGCGGCTTCAAAGTTGCCGAGTTGGTCGTTTACTGAACCCATCGAGAAGAACAGCACCTCGTTGGTGGGATCTCCTTCTGCGGCGGCCTGCAGGTTGGTCAGCGCCTGGTCATAATCGCCGCGGGTCAGGTAGATGTTCAGGGTCTCAATGATGATGCTTTGGTCGCGCGGGTGCGACATGCGCGCTTCTTGCAACAGGTTGAGTGCCGCGGTGGTGTCCTCTTGGGCCTTGTGGATGTTCGCCGCGAAGATGTACACATTGGGTACGTTGTAGTTCAGCTCACCACAGCGCTTATAGCCCGCTATGGCTTGCGCTGCATTGCCGGCCTTCTCATGGCTGAGCGCACTGTTGAAGATCAACAAGGTGTCGGTTACACCAAAGGTTGAAGCAAGCGCGGTGGCCACATCAAAACCCTTGGCTGCACCGGCATAGTCTCCGACGTTGTACGCGTCGATGGCTTGGTTGGATGCCAAGAGCTGCAGATTGGTGAGCGCGATGTTGTTTTCTTTCTCGTACGAACCGCGGGCGTCAATCTCCTTGGCTTTTTGGTAGCTCTCGATGCTGGTGCTGATGGCATCTGGAAACTGAGCGCGCAGTGACGAATCTTGTGCAATGTTGAAAAAGATCTGGCCGCGGTAGCGCCAGGTTTTTTCTTTGGTCGCCGCCTTGGGGTTGGCGATGGCTTGATCAATGTAGCCGGCTGCGTCGGCGTAATCACCGGCGCGGTTGGCGTTGTAGGCTTTGGTGACTTCAGGTTGCGCAAATGCAGTGGTAGCAAGCAACACAGAGCAGGCGATGGCCAAAAGCGTTTTCATTTGGATCCGATTTTTTTAAATGTGATGCGAAATTAGTCATTTTCCATACCGGCAAAATCCAATACCGTGCCAATTGGGCCCGTCGCCCTTTGGACAGACCTGTAGAAAGGCGCTAATTTTGCACCAGCAATGAAGCACACACCACTCCTCCTTTTTTTGGCTGTTTTGGCCTTCTCTTGCGGTCAGCCCGCAACAGAAGCGTCTGACTCCAGTCCTAAAAGCACTCCTGACACCGAGGCGCAAGACCCGCAGCGCACCTTTGGCGTGTCTGCACAAGACAGCCTGCGCTACAAAGACGAAGTGCACCTGCGTAACGTCCGTCAGCTCACCTACGGCGGCGACAACGCCGAAGCTTACTGGAGCTTTGACGATTCCAAACTCGTGTTCCAGGCCACCAGTGCGCGTTTCCAAACCGAGTGCGATCAGATCTTTGTAATGGACCTTGAGCGCGACCAAAAGGTTGAGCTGCCTAAATTGGTCTCTACCGGCGATGGCCGCACCACCTGCGCATACTTTATGCCCGGCGACAGCACCATCGTTTATGCTTCCACCCACCTGGAGCACAAGTTGTGCCCTCCTGCCCCACTGCGCAACAACGGCAAGTACGTGTGGCAGGTGTATTCGGAGTTCGACATTTTCGTGGCGGACCTCGAAGGCAACATCACCCAGCGACTGACCGATCACCCCGGATACGATGCCGAGGCGACAGTCTCACCCAAAGGCGATAAGATCGTCTTCACTTCTACCCGCAGCGGCGACTTGGAACTGTGGGTGATGGACATCGACGGGGCCAACAAAACCCAGATCACCAACACCTTGGGATACGACGGCGGCGCGTTTTTCTCGCCCGATGGATCACAGATCATTTGGCGTTCAAGCCGTCCCAAGACTCCCGAAGAAGTCAAGCAATACACCGAACTGTTGGCCCAAGACATGGTGCAACCCATGGACATGGAACTCTTCATTGCCAACGCTGACGGCACCAACGCCCGCCAGCTGACCGATTTGGGCAACGCCAACTGGGCACCCTTCTTCCATCCTTCAGGAGACAAAGTGGTGTTTAGCTCTAACCACGCGAGTGATTACGGCTTCCCGTTCAACATCTACATGATCGGCACTGATGGCACCGGCTTGGAGCAGGTGACTTTTGACAAATCATTTGATTCCTTCCCGATGTTCTCTTACGACGGGAAGTACTTGGTGTGGGGCAGCAACCGCCACAACGGACGCACCCGCGACACCAACTTATTTCTGGCAGAATGGGTCGACTAACATTGATTTCCGCAGCACTGCTGATCTTGGCCGGCTGCAAGCCCGAGCCCAAGCACGATCTCACTCCCTTGGAGCAAGCCGTAGCAGGCTTTTGGGAGAAGACCTATGCCGGCTTTGGCGTCACCTCAGGTGACGACTTGGAACACTTGGAATTGCGTCCCAACCGCACGGGCCACTGGTACGTGTCGCGCAGTGGGCAGTCCATCCTGAGCAACACCATGTACATCCACCACTGGGAGGTGCGCAACGATTCGTTGCACTTGGATGCCCACCTCAAACCGATTGAGGTGCCTCGTCCGGATGGTACTGTATACCGCACCGACTCCATTCCCTTTTATGTGGATTTTGTACCGCTGCACTTGACCGCGGATTCGGTCATTCTGAAGGAAGTATGCAACCTGCAGAAGAACAACTGCGCCGGTGTACAAACGTGGTACAACCGCAACACGCTGCAGGATCTGATCATACAAGACCCCGATAGCGTGACCTTGTTTACGCCGCCCAAGCGCCTGAGCGAGATCGGTTCGGATTCTGGTGAGGAGTAGCACTAGAAGGCCTCTCCAAAGGTAAAGTAGGTCTGCAGCTTGCCCTCTCCCACGCCCACATCAAAACGCAGGTTGAGCCTGGAGGCTTGATCCAATTCAAAACGAGCGCCTATGCCGTAGGTGTTGCGCAGATGCTTGAGCGCAAAGCCTTGCGGTTGACTGGCCACCATGCCGAGGCTCGCAAAGGCCACAGCGCCCCAGCGCTCCCGAATGTCCAACCGGCACTCCCCTTGCCAGATGATGGCATTGCGGTCGCGAAACCGCCCCTCGTAAAACCCGCGCATGCGTCGCGATCCGCCCATGAGGGCCAATTGCTGAAACGGCACATCTCCAGTGCCATATTCTAGCCACAGGCGCGAGGCCAAGGTGTGGATGTCTTTCAAGTTGCGGTAACCGCGGATATCCAAGCGGTACCGATCAAAGCCGCTTGACCCCCCGAGTGCTTGCGAGAAGTGCTGGTAGCTGGCCTCGACATACCACCCTTGTTTGGGCTGCATGACATGATCGCGGTGGTCCACGAGGTAGGCTCCACCCAATCCGCTAATGGTACTTCCCGTGCCACCCGGCACAATGCCCGTATCGAAATACCCTCCGGATGTGTACCGATCGGTGTCCACTTGGTAGTCTTCAAACCAGTAGCGCACGCCTGCAAAATGTCTTTGGATGCTTAGCGGAAAGAGCCAATCCAAGCGCAAACGCGGAAAGGTCACATAAAACCGCTCACCTTCGGGATCCTGCAGCTCATTGCCACGGCCGTAGTAGAAGTACGAGTAGCGGTAGTACCCTACCTCCCCTTTTGCGCGCCAACGGTCGTCGGCCGCGTACAGCTGGAACGGGAGGTACACCAACAGCTGCTTGTTTTGGGTATAGGCGAATCCGAATTGGATTTGACTGGGTGGCGTGGTGCTCGCGTTGCCCAAAAAGCGGGTGTGCATTGCCGCTGCGCCTGCTCCCCAGCCCGTCTCCGGCAAGCGGAACAGCACGGGCACGCCAACCCAATTGCCCTTGCGGGAAGTGGTGTCTGGACGTTGCGCTTGGGCCAAAGAGCTCCATGCAAGCAAACACAAAAGAACAATCCGCTTCACAGGGCCAAGGTACGTTACCAGATTCACCCGATATTCGCGTTTTGCTTAACGCTTCGCACCTGTGGAATACTTCGTACTCAACAAACCCTTCGGCTACCTCAGCCAATTCACCGACGAAGGCAACCGTCCGGGCCTCGGCCAAATCTTGGACGTCCCCAATGATGTGTATCCTGTGGGACGCCTCGACGCGGACTCCGAAGGGCTGCTGCTGCTGACCAACGACAAAGCTGTGAACAGCCTCCTGCTGGATCCGGATCGTCAGCATGCCCGGACCTATTGGGTGCAGGTAGAAGGGTCGCCAACCGACAATGATCTGCAGGCCTTTGAACGTCCATTGAACATCTCCATTCGCAAGAAGCCGTTCCGCACACGCCCGGCAAAAGGCGTCTTGATGGACCCGCCCGAAGTGTGGGAGCGCAACCCGCCGGTACGCGTGCGCAAGACCGTTCCAGACAGTTGGATTGCCATGACCTTGGTGGAAGGCAAGAACCGACAGGTGCGTAAAATGACGGCCGCTATCGGCTTCCCCACCCTGCGACTCATCCGCTGGAGCATTGAAGACCTGGAGTTGGGCGATTTGCCTTCGGGCCAAGTGCGCGCCATCTCCCGCGAAGACGCCTACCGACTGCTGCAGCTGTGATCCACGCCCTACTTGCCCCCATTCGCATTTTGCTGATTTTCATGGCCACCTTCATCTGTGGTGCTGTTGGCGTACTGATGCGCCTGTTTGGGTTCTCCACCGACACCACGGTGATGGTCGTCAGTCACAAGATCTGGAGTCCCTTTGTCAATGGCATCACTGGCATGCGCGTGGAAGTTGACGGCATGGATCAAGTGGACCTGTCTACACCCTCGATCTATTGCGCCAATCACAGCTCGTTGATGGACATCCCGGCCATTTGCGGCAACACCCCCTTTCCATTGTATTTCGTGGCCAAAGAGTCGCTCAAGAAAGTGCCCGGACTGGGATGGTACGTAACCGTGACGGGCATGATCTTCATCAACCGAAGCAACCGTGAGCAAGCCATGCAAAGCATGAAGCGTGCGGCAGAA
The DNA here is from genome assembly GCA_049594615.1 of Flavobacteriales bacterium. Taxonomy (GTDB): domain Bacteria; phylum Bacteroidota; class Bacteroidia; order Flavobacteriales_D; family Sanyastnellaceae; genus CAXPZW01. The sequence continues at coordinate 19,497 of JBMYJR010000008.1, read as the reverse complement.
CTCATCAAGCATGGCAAGAACGTATTGACCTTCCCTGAAGGGTCTCGGAGTGCGGACGGTGAACTCCAATTGTTCCGTCGGGGGTCATTTATCATCGCATTGAAGGGCGATATTCCTGTAGTGCCGATTGCGCTCGTGGAGGTGAATCGTGTGCTGCCCAAAGGAGGTTGGGTACTCAAGCCCGCCAAAGTACGCTTGACAGTGGGTAAACCCATCTATCCGAGCTCCCTATCTGATCCTACTCCTGAGGCGTTTGCTGCTGTTACTCAAGAAGCAGTCGCAGCGCTGATGCAAAAAAACAAGGCATAAAAAAACGGCGCCCCACTGGAGCGCCGTTTTCTATGATGGACGAAGGGTTACTTCGCTACGGTCACGCGTTGGGTCATCACCACCTCACCGGCAGTAATGTTCACCAAGTACATGCCAGCGGTCAAACCGCCGAAGTCCAGGTCAAAGCGATGCTCGCCTGACAGCACAGTGCCGAAGTCCTCGTTCAGCACACGCTGACCTTGCAGTGAGAACACCTCTACAGTGACGTCCTCTGCGTTGATCAGGTTGAACGCTACTGTGGCGTTATCACGGACAGGGTTCGGGTATACGCTCAGTGACTGCTCGAAGACTTGCTCCTCCACAGTTACAGTGCTCGCGTTGGCGTTGGCTTGCTCCATTGAGAACTGAACCGAGCCGTCTGTGCTCCATACGGTACCCGCAGCGGTCCAAGCCATGGCGTTGCCGTCCACACCACACGCTGGATAAGCAGAGCCGTTGAGTCCGTTGCCATCTGCATCGCGGAATTCGAAGGTGTAGCAACCGGTAGCAGGCAAGCCAAAGTCGTGGTTGTACTCGGTAAGGCCTTCCTCGTAAGGGCCACCGGTCATCACTTCGTTGCCGTTCTCGTCGATCACACTCCAAGTGGTCTCCGCCGGCCAGCAATCGGTAGTGACATCCACGTACCACCAAGTGGTGGCCTCAACAGCTCCAACAGCAACTGACGCTTGCCAGTCGTTGTTCTCGGGGTTCTCGTCGTCAGCGTCGATCACAAACTCGAGGTCGGTGTCGCTATCGGCGTTCACCAGACCAAAGTCCATCATCGCTGATTCCCACCAGCCCAGTGAACCACTCCAAGTTTGTTCAACGGGGCAATCATCACACCCCATCATCACTACAGTGGCGCTGGTGAGTTCTTCGGTGCCGACGTTGGTCAGCTCAATTGAAGCATTGAATGGAGCTTCGCATGCAGCGGTGGTGCCAGTGTAAGCACTTACTGCAACATCTGAGGTAGCAGCAGAGCAGGTCATGTCTTCCATGAAACCCCAGTGCTCGGCAGTCTCGAGCTGGCCGGTCTCGTAGATGCGCCCATCAGGACAGACGGTGTAAACCGTAGGGTAGGAAACACATTCCAAAAGATTGTAGATCCAACCTGCGTTGTCGATGATGGGGTAGCCTGTCCCCTCGATCCAATTACCCTGGGTCCCACTGCTTGTGCCTTCGAGGTCAGCAGCGGTGGTTGAATCGTCGCCTTCTACAAAGATGACAATTACATCGTCGGTGCCGTCCGGGCCGTAAGTCTCCCAAACATCCTCCAGTGCACCGCTGGTGTGGTAGGTCCAGCAAGGGCTGCACCAGGTGGCCGACACGTCGATGATCACCTTGTAGCCTTGCGACAAGTAGTCATACAGGTTGTGGGAGTTTCCGTTGATGTCTTCAGCTTCGAAATTGGGAACGAACGAACCGTTGGCCATTTGGGCCTGAGAGAAGGTCGTTGTGGCCAAAAATGCCGTAAGAGCGCATAGGCGTAGAATGTCTTGCATATCAGTTGGGCATTAAATATGGATGCAATGTGGCGCAATATAGACCGTCAACCCTGTAGTCAAACGTCCTACATGTCAGCGTTTTCAACGTCCAATTGTGATGCTGCCGAAAACCCTTCCGAAATGGCACGTTTGGCGTCGAGTTCTCCCGCTTTCTTGGCCCCTCCGATCACATCGAATTGCAATCCTGCAGCGTCCAATTCAGCAGCAAGTCCATTGACCGAAAGCTGGCCGGCACACACCACAACCGTATCTGCGGCAACCACTTGGGTTTTGCCTTGGTGTTCAATTTCAAGACCTTCAGGAACAATGGCCTTGTAGGACACCCCACTCAACATGTTCACCTTGTGCATTTTCAGGCTCGCGCGGTGGATCCAGCCTGTGGTTTTGCCCAGTCCCGCACCCAGCTTGCCCTCCTTCCGCTGCAGGAGGGTGATCTGTCGCTTGGGCGGATGCGGTTGGGGCTTGCCTTTGAGCCCACCTCGGTGCTCCAGCAAGGCATCGACATTCCACAGATCCAGGAATTCATCCACAGGCATAGGCGCTTCGGAGGAATGCAACAAGTACTCAGCCACATCGAACCCAATGCCACCTGCACCGATGATGGCTACGCGTTCTCCGGCTTCAACTTCTCCTTTAAGCAACGCGTCGTAGCCCACAACGTGCGGAAGTTCCACGCCTGGCAGGCTGAGTTTTCGCGGAGTAACACCTGTGGCCAGTACCACGTGGTCAAACCCTTCAGACTTGAGTCTTGTTGCTTCGGCAGCGGTATTCAGGCGGATGTCCACGTTAAGCGCCTCCAACATCTGGCTGAAGTAGCGCATGGTCTCGTGGAATTCTTCTTTACCTGGGATGACGCGCGCCAAGTTGAATTGACCACCCAGCGACTTCGAGCGTTCGAATAGGCTCACTTTGTGTCCGGCTTGAGCGGCATACATGGCTGCACTCATGCCAGCAGGCCCCCCTCCCACAACAGCCACCTTCTTGGGAGCAACGGTGAAAGCAATCGTTTTCTCGGTTTCGTGGCATGCACGCGGGTTGACCAGACACGAGGCGGTTTTTCGCTTGAAGATGTGATCGAGACAGGCCTGGTTGCAAGCAATGCAGGTATTGATGCGTTCGGGCTGTTTGTCTTTGGCCTTGTTGACAAAGCCAGGGTCGGCCAAAAAAGGACGAGCCATCGAAACCATGTCGGCCATGCCATCGGCGAGCACAGCTTCGGCCTTGTCGGGGGTATTGATGCGGTTGGTAGCGATGAGTGGGATGTTCACCTCCCCCATCATCTTGGCGGTAACCCAAGCAAATCCACCACGCGGAACCATGGTTGCAATGGTAGGCACGCGGGCTTCGTGCCAGCCTATACCGGTATTGATCACGCTTGCGCCAGCCTCTTCGATGCGTTTGGCCAGTTCCACTATCTCTTCCCAACTGCTGCCACCAGGGACCAAGTCCAACATGCTCAAGCGGTAGATGATCACAAACTCTGGACCCACTGCCGCGCGGATCTGTTTGACAATTTCAATGGGGAATCGCATCCGATTTTCATAGGTCCCACCCCATTGGTCTTTGCGGTGGTTTGTGGCGCTCACAAGAAACTCATTGATCAGGTAGCCTTCGCTACCCATGACCTCTACCCCATCGTAACCGGACTGTTGGGCCAGCTTGGCCGCACGGACGTAATGACGGATGGTGCGTTTTACTCCAGCACCACTCAGTGCCCTCGGCTTGAATGGCGTGATGGGGGCCTTGATGGCCGATGGCGCTACGTTTAAGGGGTGATATCCGTACCGGCCTGCGTGCAGAATTTGCATGCAAATACGGCCGCCCGCCTCGTGCACGGCGCCGGTGACTTGTTGGTGTTTGCGTACATGTCCGCGATGGGCCATGCGAATGGCAAACGGAGATAACCAGCCTTCGCGATTCGGAGAAACACCTCCTGTAACCATCATGGCCACGCCTCCCTCTGCCCTTTCGGCGAAGTAACGGGCCAACTTGTGGAACCCTCCTTTGTCTTCTTCCAGTCCGGTGTGCATACTCCCCATCAAAATGCGGTTGGGCAACGTAAGGTGTCCCACTTGTATAGGCGTGAAAACATGAGGGTACAACGGATGGGATGGGGTGTTATGCATGCCGAGTAAGTTACGGATTCCTGTTTATGTGTCACGTGACCCAAACCGGATTGAATCCCCGTACATTTGCCCCGAAATTTAACCCATACGTCCATGCCCAACGGAGTCATCAACGTTCCCTACCCCACCAACGAGCCGGTCTACGACTACGCCCCAGACACGCCTGAACGCGAGGCGCTGCAAGCGGCCTATGACCACATGTTCAACCAAGAACCCATCGAAGTGCCGATGTACATTGGCGGCGACTTGGTGTATACCGATGACAAGCGTCCGCTTGCCCCTCCTCACGACCACCGAAAAGTGATCGGGCATGCCAACTTTGGCACCAAGCAGCACGTGACCCAGGCCATCGACGCTGCTCTGGAAGCGCGCAAGCAATGGGCGGCCATGCCGTGGGAGCATCGCGCGGCCATCTTCCTGCGTGCTGCGGATTTGGTGAGCGGCCCTTACCGATACAAACTCAACGCGGCCACGCAATTGGCACAAAGCAAGAGTTCACACCAAGCTGAGATTGACTCAGTGTGCGAGTACGCGGACTTCCTGCGCTTTAACGTGTTCTTCATGCAGGAGATCTACGAGCAGCAGCCCGACAGCGTGCCCGGGATTTGGAACCGATTGGAATACCGTCCGCTGGAAGGATTCGTGTTCTGCATCACTCCATTCAACTTCACCGCTATTGCTGGCAACTTGCCGGCTTCTGCGGCCATGATGGGCAACGTGTGCGTGTGGAAACCGGCCGACAGCCAGATATACTCGGCCAACGTCCTGATGGAAATCTTCCGCGAAGCAGGCCTGCCCGACGGCGTGATCAACTTGGTGACTGTAGACGGTCCTGACGCAGGGGATGTCGTCTTTAATCACCGCGATTTCGCTGGCCTGCACTTTACCGGCTCTACCGCTGTGTTTAAGCAGTTATGGAAGACCATTGGCACGAACATCGATACCTACCGCTCGTACCCACGCATCGTGGGCGAAACTGGCGGAAAGGACTTCATCATTGCGCACAAGTCGTCAAATGCAGCTGAGGTGGCCACCGCCATTTCACGTGGTTCGTTTGAGCTTCAAGGTCAGAAGTGCTCCGCAGCGAGCCGGGTGTATGTGCCGTCCAACATCTGGGACGATGTACGCAAACAGGTTGTGGAGGATGTGCGCTCCATGCACATGGGCTCCCCCCGCGACTACAAGAACTTCATCAACGCCGTGATCGACGAGCGCGCATTCGACAAGATTGCCAGCTACATCGACTACATCAAGGAGCAAGACGACGCTGAAATCCTTGTTGGTGGTGGTTACGACAAGTCCAAAGGCTATTTCATTGAGCCTACCGTGGTACGCACGACCAACCCTAAGTTCCGCACCATGTGTGAGGAGATCTTCGGTCCTGTGGTGACCATCTACGTGTACGATCCAGAAGCATGGGTAGAAACCTGCGAACTGGTGGACAGCACCTCTGATTACGCACTGACCGGAGCGATCTTTGGCCGAGACCGCTATGCTGTTGTACAGGGTATGGAGATCCTCGAAAATGCAGCAGGCAATTTCTACATCAACGACAAGCCTACAGGCGCCGTTGTGGGGCAGCAGCCGTTTGGCGGCGCGCGTGGCTCAGGCACAAATGACAAGGCAGGTTCATACTTGAATCTCTTGCGTTGGGTGTCGCCCCGCACCATCAAAGAGGCGTTGGTGCCACCGACCGACTACCGTTATCCGTTCCTGGGTTAAGGACGGCTATTAGGATATGGAAAGAGGCCTCGTTTGAGGCCTCTTTTTTCGTGTTGTTTTGGGCCATCACGCAGGCTCCCTCCCGTGGGCTGCCGGCCCTGCCGTTTCCGCCTCCACCTCGCATCGGCCGTCTCACGACGCTCAACGCGAAGCCAGGTCCAGCACCCATTGCTCTCCTGCGAACACCTATGGGCTTCACTTTTTGGATGGTGGGCAAGACTTTGTGAATGCCCTTGACTCGAGAACGACTAAAAACAAAAAACCACGCCATGGCGTGGTTTTTTGTGAGCAACCCGGGTAAGCCGGATTCTGTTCTTCCAAGGGAAGCCCCGTCATTTATCTTTTCAACCTACCCGCCAGGATCCAGCGGGCCGCTTTGAGCGCCGAAGCGCACCCTGGCCTATTTGGTCTTTCAGCCCGAAAGGTTTACCAAAGCTGCCGCAGTCTCCCACGGCACTGGTGGGCTCTTACCCCACCTTCTCACCCTTACCTGTGCCCGAAGGCCATCGGCGGTCTAAATCTCTGCAGCACTCTCTGTCGCCTAAAAGGCGCCTCCTTTTTCAAAGAGTACGGTGCCCTATGCTGTCCGGACTTTCCTCTGCCTTGCGGCAGCGACGAGGCGGATTGCTCGCCACAAAAGTAGTCCAAAGAAAAAGGGCACCCCAACTGGAGCGCCCTTCTCTATGAAAGCAACCTTGAGGTTGCGGGTAAGCTTAGTGCTTCACCAGACGCACAGTCTTGGTGCTGTGGCCCACAATGAGGTTCAACATGTAGGTGCCGTCTGCTTCGTTGGTGATGTCCACCACTTGGGTGTACAGACCGTTGGCAGCGTTGAGCTCTACATTCTCAATGATGCGACCGGCAACGTCAGTCAAGGTGTAGGTCACATCTTGGCCAGTGAGGCCTTCGAGTACCACGTTGATTTGACCGTTGCTTGGGTTCGGGTAAACAGTGAGTTCCACTCCGCCTTCGAGTTCTTCGATACCAATGGTGATTTCGATGGCACCCGCGTACTCAAAGGTACAACCGTTGGCATCCTCGATGTTGAGGAAGTAATCGCCGTCACAAGCGTCAGTAATGTCTTCGGCGTCGCCTGAGAAGCCGTTCGGTCCGGTCCAGGTGTAGCCGTAAGGAGCGGTGCCGCCCTCTACAGAGATCTCGATGGCACCGTCACATTGACCGTCCACTTCTGCAGTAATGTTGTCTACAGTTACAGCAATGGCGTCCGGCTCGGTGAGTTCAGTAGGGCTGACAACTTCACAACCGTTGGCGTCGGTTACACCAGTATCGTAGGTGCCAGCACCGAGGCCAGTGAAGATGTTGTTCACATCGTAGTTAGTACCGTCGATCGCGTACTCGTAAGCGCCGTCGATGGTAGTACCGCCCGCTACGTTTACGATCTCGATGGCACCGTTGGTATCACCGTTACACAGGATCGCAGTTTCGTTCACTTCGAAGGTGATGACGTCTGGCTCAGGAATGGCCACTTCGAACGTGCCTTCACAGTCTTGGTCGTCAAACACAACTACGGTGTAGGTGCCGGCATCCAAATCGCTGTATGAATTGGTTGCAGTGAGTTCGCCGCCAGCCCAGGTGTAAAGGAAGCCGCCGTTGCCACCGGTGGCGTTAAAGGTGATCGCGCCATCTTCGTCGCCGTTACAGGTCGTAGCAATTACGTCTTGGTTGAGGCCAATTTCTTCTGGACCGTCTACGGTCACTTCGATGGTGTCCTCACAGTTGTTGGCATCCAGACCGGTTACGGTGTAGGTACCTGCACCAACCATATCAAAGAAGGTTTCGGTTTGGAAGTTCACGCCGTCAATCGAGAAGGTAACTTCACCGTTGTCACCGGTACCGCCGCTCCAATCGCAGATGATCACGCCGTCTTCGCTGTAAGAGCAAGTGGCGCCTGCAGTTGAGCTCGCTGTGATTAGGAAGCCGAATGGCGAATCTACCACTACGTCATCTGACTCAGCGATGCAGCCGTTGGCATCCTCGCCGTAGATGATGGTTACGCCGTTATCCACACCGTTGAAGAGTGCGTCATCGGTTTGGTTGAGTACGTCTGGGTCGAGGCCGAACATCACGGGAGCAACAGCGCCCGAGTAAGTGCCTTCAACAACACCGTCTTCCAAACCGAGGCAAGAAACGTCTTGCAGTACTTCGGCAGTAATCACGAATTCTTCAGTGAAGAGTTCCACTTCAAACGTAACTGCGGGGAATTCGGGGTATTCTTCAGAACCACACACAGCATCCACTACTTGAATGGTGTAGGTCCCGTTGCCCAGGCCAGTGAAGCTCCCTACTGCCAATGGAGGCTCCTCTGAACCTACAATGCTGAAGTCGGCAAACTGTTGAGCTCCGGTCACGTCCAAAGAAATGGTACCATCATTTAGGTATGCACAAGTAGGGTTGGTTGAGTTGACTTCACCATCCAGGACGATCGCACAGTCGTAAAGACAGCTGTTGTTATCGGTGGTGGCTTCTGCGTTGAAGTTGAGTGCGGTGGCATCGGTACAACCCAAGATGTCGCCACAGGTAGAGAAGTCAAAGGAATCGATGTTGAAATCATCGGTGCCAATCCCGTTGATGAAGCATTGGATCCAGAAGGTGCCTGAAACGCAACCGTCTGTGGTGAACTGCGCCAACAATATGCGACCGTCCTCATTCGGAGACCCCAATCCATCTTCGTCGTTCAGGGTGAACCACAGGCCGCCAGTTACACCTGACAGCTCAAAGCCACCGGTGCTCTCAAAAGTAGCTTGAAAGTCGGGGTCGTTGTCGTTACCACCGATAGCGGTAACCTGACCTGAAGGACTCTCTTGGTCTGACTGACCAATGGTGAGCCAGCTGTCGTAGATAAGCGACTCGTCGGCTGGGTAGAATGCAGGGTTGATGTCGCCAGCCAGTGGACCACCAAAGACCGATTGCCACATGGTACCTTCGGTCTGAACCGTGGTGATTTGCGCACCATCGCCAAAGACTGCAGAAACATAGTCAGGCAAAATGGTATCCACTTGCATATCGCCCATATCTACAAACAAGGTGTCTGTATTCTCTACAGTAGCGTAAATCCGGTAAGTGGTGAAGCCTTCCAAGCTGAGTTCTCCAGTTGGAGTGTTGTAAGGAGTCGAAGGGTGAACAATCACCTCTTCTATTTCTAGGCCGGTAAGCTGGGCCTGTGCTAGGGTGAAGCAGAACAGCGCAGCAGCAAAAAGTAAAAGCTTTTTCATAATAAGATTTGTGCGTTCAGGTTTCCATTTTTTGGACAGTCAAATATAGAATGCGTCCATTCCATATACAACCAGTGCCTGTAGTAGTTCTTTCGAGAGAAATGAACAAAAAAGCCCCAACGCGTGTCGGGGCTTTTACGGGGCTATTGTGGGAAGGTTACTTCTTCACGAATCGGAGTTGTCCTGCAACGCCATTGTGTAGCAGTTGAGCAACGTAAACACCGCTGTCCCATCCGCGCACGTCAATTTGGTCCACAGAGGCGTTGGTATTGAACGCGGCCACTTCTCGGCCAGCAACGTCAAACACAATTACCTGAGTCCCCGCGGGTACTTGCAGGTTGAGCACCTCATTTACAGGATTTGGGAATGCTGCAATGCGGCCATTCAGCGTCTCGTCGATGTTCACCCCACAGGCTTCACACGCGTTGTAGCACACGGCAGCAAGCACTTCAGCTTCACCAGAGCGGGTGTGGGTACGGTTGAAACCGCCAATGCCGTTTCCTACACCGCATCCACCGGCTTCGAAGTCATTGTTTTCCTCCACTGAAGCATCAATTTCACCTGCAGGATACGGATCTCCGTTGGTGAACTTGAATTGGATGTCTGCACTGCCGTCCACCAGAACCGTAGCCTCGAAGATGTTGTTGCCATCGGCGTCAGTCATGGGCACTGCTCCTGCTTGCCAATTCGGCTCGGTAAAGTTCCCCATGAGCCAGACCCCGTCGGAACTGAGTTCACCCGCGTCGACTATTTCAGTCATATCCACCTGAAAGGTAATGTCCGCAGGATCAGGGTCGGCCACACACGACTCGCTGCACTGGTTGTAGCACCACTGGTCCGTCATGGGCTCTTCTCCAACAGTAAGTGCTCGATTGCCATTTGAAGTGCAATCGCCTACCGGGGATTCGTTGCCAATATTTCCAAACTCGTCTGGTTCTTCAGTCCAAGCATTGCCGTTCAGGAATTTATATTCATAGGCACCTGGCGCGAGGTTTACAGTGACTTCCCAGATGCCATCACCCATGTCGGTCAGAGGAGTGCCACCAGTATTCCAGCCTTGAAAATTACCAGCCACGTGCACACCGTTAGTGGACACCTCAGCTTCGTTGCTCATGTCTACGCGCAGGGTCACAGCAGTAGGTTGGGTGCACGCATCACATGCGTCGAAACAGACGATATCAAGTGGGGTATTCAGGTCGGTGATTGCTGCAGTGCGGTTGCCGGTTCCGTCACCGCAATCCTCTGTAACATACTCATTTGGGTTGGCCCAGTCGTTGCCGTTGATGTACTTGAAGGTCAACAGACCGTCATCAAGGATCGAAGCGTCAAAAGTGTAAACACCTTCCCAGATGTTGTCCTCGTTGCTATCCATCAATGGGGTAGCGTTTTCAGACCAGCCTTGGAACTCACCTGCAACGTGCACGCCGTTTGGCGACACCGCCTCCTGCAAAGACATATCAACACGGAAACGCACGGCGTAATCGCCACATGCTGCACATGAAGCCCAACACACGTGGTACGAAGCGTCGTCCTCACCTACCATCAGGAAGCGGTTGTCGTTGCCAGTCACTTCAACTTGGCAGGTCGGAGGCACATCCTCTGCGTTGTCCCAAACGTTGCCGTTGATAAATTTGAACTCGTAGTTACCAGGAACCAAGCTCAGGGTGATGCTGTACACACCGTCCGTGTCGTCATCGGTGAGCATCAACTCGGGCAAGTCGGGTAGCCAGTTTGCAGAAATCGCGGGGTTGTCTACAGTTCCGTCACCGTTCCAATCCCAAAAGTTACCGGCTACGTGTATGCCGTTCATGTCCACCATCTCGGCGCTCATATCCACCTCAAAGGTGACGTTGGCTTGGGCCATTAAACCGCCCGCCAGAATCAAACAGAGAATAGAAGTAAAAATGTGTTTCATGTGAAAAGGGTTTGCGTCGTAAGGTTGTGTGTACTTTGCACACTGTACGAAAATATCAAATCTTCCTCCTTGCCGTTCTATGACAACTCGCATTTGCCAACACGCCACATTGATTTTGGCCTTCCTTGGTTTGCTTGCAGCGCCGGCGTTGGCGCAGAAGCTCACACCGGATGATTTTCGCATGGACCCTCCCCACTGGTACAGGGAGTTAAAAGAGACGCAATTCCAGCTGCTCATTCACGCAGAACACATGACCTCTGAAGTCCTCTTTGAGGTGGCTTCCAAGGGGGTGGTATTGGACTCGGCGGTGACCGTCAGCAACCCCCATTATCGATTTTTGTATCTGACCCTCCTTCCTGATTATTCGGGTGATGCGGTCAAGCTGCGGTACCGACAAGGCCGCAAGTGGCAAGAACTGTGCTATCCCATCCAAAACCTTCCGACTACACCCGACCACATCGATGCACTGAACACCTCGGATTTCATGTACTTGCTGATGCCTGATCGCTTTGCCAACGGCGATTACGACAACGATGTGGTGGAAGGCATGAACGAAACCAAGCTCAACCGAGCATGGATGTACGATCGCCATGGCGGAGACCTTCAGGGGGTCATGGATCGACTGGAATACCTCCAAGACTTGGGCGTAACTGCGCTCTGGCTGAATCCTGTTTTGGAAAACGACGAACCCAAAACCTCGTACCACGGCTACGCCACCACCGACAGTTACGCCATTGATCCGCGCTATGGTGATGTGGAGCTCTACTGTGCTCTGGGGGATTCCTTGAGGACCCGAGGCATGAAGCTGGTCAAGGATGTGATTTACAACCACTGGGGTGACCAGCACTGGATTGTATTGAACCCGCCGGACGACAAGTGGGTCAACGCTTGGCCTGAGTTTACACGTACGAGCCACCGGCCTTACACCCTGTTTGATCCCTATGGCAGCCAGTACGACAAGGTTGTCATGACCGACGGCTGGTTTGATCACCATATGCCCGACATCAACCAGCGCAACCCCTTGCTGGCAGATTACCTCATTCAAAATACCTTGTGGTGGATCGCTGAAGCCGGCTTAGACGCACTCCGTATAGACACCTACTACTACCCCGACCAAGAATTCATGGCCAACCTGGTGGCCCGGGTACGGCTGGAATTCCCGAATTGCTTTGTGTTTGGAGAGTGCTGGATCCGTGATCCGGTAGCGCTGAACTGGGTGTCCCAACGCGTTTCCTACCGCGACCTTCCCGATACCCGGCTGAACGGCATCACCGACTTCCCTCTTTACTTTTCAACACTCGACGCCCTGAACCGCGAAACCGGTTGGGAGTCCGGTGCCATTCAATGGTACATCACCCTGGCCAACGACGTGTTGCTCGACGAGCAGCCGGATCACGTCTTGTTTTTGGACAACCACGACTTGTCTCGCTATTACTCCATGGTGGGCGAAGACTTCGACAAGTACCAAGTTGGCCTCGTCTTTCTAATGACTACCCGAGGCATACCCATGATCTACTATGGGACCGAAATCTTGATGACCAATTTCTGCGATCCGGATGGCAAGGTGCGCAGCGATTTCCCGGGAGGCTGGAATGAAGACCCCGTAAACAAGTTTCAAGAAGCCGGGCGCACCTCCGAGGAGCAAGCGGCTTTCGAATTTGTAAAAGAGCTGGCGTGGTGGCGACAGACCCAACAGTGGCTTGGCGACAGCCAACTGATGCACTTCATCCCGCAGAACGGTGTGTATGTGTACTTCCGCTACGATGCACTGGGCAACAAGGTGATGGTCGCCCTTAATCCCCAAAACAAAGAAGTGGAGCTGTCATTGGAGCCCTACAGCGAAATGCTGCCTGATGACGCCGACCTCGATCTGTTGATGAGCAACGGAGCTAAAATTGAAGACGGTGGAACGGTGAGCCTTCCGGGCAAGTCCTATGCACTGATCCGCGTGTTCTAAGCCGTCATAAACCTGCGCCAAGCTTCAGGGACAGACGCTTTCCGGTCTTCAGAGAAATCATAACACACCAGTGTGGCTTTGGCCCGCGTACAACATTGAGGTCCTTCTGGAGACGTTTTGAAAATCTGGTAGGCCATGGTGAAGCTGCTGTTGCCTACGTGCACCACTTCTGTTTCCACGTAGATCTTATCCAGCAAGAAGACGGGCGCTAGGTAATCGATCTCGTTTCGTGCCAAGATGATGCCGTCTTTGGTCCAATCCCAGCGGCTGTTCATCATCTTGTCAAAGTAGTCCATGCGTGCGAGCTCAAAGTAGCTCAGGTACACCGCGTTGTTGACGTGGCCCATGGTGTCGGTGTCGCGAAAGCGAATGGTGATGGGACAAGTGGTCTTGCTCATCTCAACGCAATTGAAGCGATTGGCGCGATTGCCCTTGGTCTCCCGAAATATGCAGCGTGTAGCTCCCTGCCGCAAGATGCTCGAGGTGCACCTGCTCTCCTGCCCACACTTGTGCTGTGTATACGCGCTGCCCGAGCGCATTGTACAGCGTAACATCTAGCATGTCCGTGGCTTGACTTTGCAAACGAACCGTGCCATTCGAAGGATTCGGAAAGACAACCACGTCCAACTGGGCGAATTCCTCCACATTGTCGGGCGTCTCTTCCTCCAAAATGACATCTTGGTATCGAATGGCGGTCACGGCTTCCGTACCGAAAATCTCTTGGGTAGTGATTTCCAGTACAGGCGCATGCATGCCTTCAGCCACCCAGCTGTACACGCGTTCTGGCAAGCGGGGAATGCTGGTGCCTAGCTCAATCAGGTTGATGTAGGTGGAGTCGCTCGCCTCACGCAAGGCCACTTGACGCAATACGTCGAAGGTGCCAAAGGGCGTGGTCAACGTCCCCCAGCCGTCCACCTCAACGCTGCGTGTGCCGGTTTGTACCCAAGTAATAAGCCCCGGGACTTCCAGCGTGGTTTCGAAGTCACTGGAAAAGGTGTTGCCGTAGTCCATGGGGTAGGCATACAGGATCTCATTGCCGTCGTTGGGCACCGAAATGGGCAAACCTGTAACAGTTACCCCAAATCCGGTGGCGTGGTAGCTTTCTTCGTCGTTGTTGTAAAAGGTGTAAGGGTTTTCCAACGAGAAGTCGCCAAAGGAAAAGTCTGTCGTTTTGGTTGCCAGGTTGGAGTAGCTGTCCGGGTAAAGAAAGGCGTTGTTGAAGAAGAACTGGTATAGGAAAGGTGCATCCTCCACTTGCAAGAAGGTATCCACGTCTTGGGTAAACACTTCCAGCCAGGTGTAATCCCAGTTGACGTCTGCGCCAGTGTTTTGGAGCTCGAGGTCGTCAAAGCTGGGGCCGAACACTTGGGAGTAGCGAACCGTGTCTCCTGCCGAAGGAAGATCTTCAGTGTTGATGGTAATCTGGGCGTGCAAGCCAGAAATGGCAACAAGTGCTGCGCACAAAAGATACATTCTCATGTTGCAAAACTAGCGCTTTCCTCCGGGCACGCTCTGGGGGGGTGATTGCGCCACGACCACTAATTTTACGCGCCGTATGGCAATGATCAAAGCAGTACTTCAATCGTTCTACATCCTGGGCCTTTTCACCGGCGGGGTGTTGTTGGGCCAAGGCATCCTTGGCGAGGGCAAAAACATTTATTGGGTGGCCGCCTTGCTTGTGGTGCTGTTGTCCGGCTTTTTCTTTGCCGTGCACTGGTGGCGCGGGTGGAAGCACATCCCTACCCTGCGCGTGGTGATGACCGGCTGCTTGGGTGCAGGCACCTTGATCGTGGCAGGCCAATGGTTCACCGACAACGAACCTGATCCAACGCCTATGATGGTGGCCGGCTTTGTATTGGTGGGCTGGGTGATCTGGGACCAACTTTACAACCGCGCCCCGCGCACAACTGCACCCAAAGAGGTCCCCGCTGCTTGGAACACCTCCGGTGCCGCACAACACATTGTATTAATAGGCACATCCCCCAAAGACCCCAGCTATCGCCTACAAGTGGCGGCTTTCAACGCCAGTGAGTGGGCAGCACGCACTTCGGCAGTGGGCGCACATGAAGTCTCGAGCTCCCATGTCACAGCTGTGAGTGATGTCCCCGGGCTCGAAAGCCGTCAATTGCTTTTACAGGCAGCCTTGCCATTGTTGGCTGGTGGTAAGGTTACTGGAGGGGTTCCTTACGCCTTGGTCATTGACCCAGACGGGCAGGTGCTTTACAGCTACCGCGTGAAAGACCGCCGTTACCTGCCCACACCCAAGTTTATGGGGCGGATTGTACAGGCTTTGGAAGCCGGCGAGCCCATTTTCCGGCAGTAAATCGGCCCGAAACCGTGACTTGGCGGGCATTTCAGCCCGTTTTTGTTCGGGTTTATCAACATTCGGCCGTACTTATTCACAAAACCACCCCATTTTGCCTGCATCGCTTGTCTGCCGCGAGATTGCGCCTATATATTTGTTTCGGTTGCTTCGGCAGCCTAGGTATTAAAATCCATTAATCTCACATCATGAACAAAGCAGAACTGATCGAAGAGATGGCAGCAGACGCTGGCCTCTCAAAAGCAGACGCTAAGCGCGCCCTCGACGCATTTATCGACACCACCACCAAAGCCCTCAAAAAAGGCGATCGCGTGGCATTGGTAGGCTTCGGCTCATTCTCAGTAACTGAGCGTGCTGCCCGCAAAGGCCGCAACCCACAAACCGGTAAGGAAATCACCATCAAAGCCAAAAAGGTGGTGAAGTTCAAGCCAGGTGCTGACCTGTCTGCCAAAGTGTAATCGCACTGAACGCAAAACATTCGAGGGTCACGCCAAGCGTGACCCTTTTTTTTGCCCCTTATGGAACCTTCTGCACTCCTCACCTATCTTCAGGGATTTTTGACCCCGGAACGCGTGGCCAATTTTGAATCGGTCCTGGCCGAGCGCACCCGGCATTTGACCGTAGTTGTGGAAGACATCTACCAACCCCACAACGCCAGCGCGGTGTTACGCTCGTGCGATTGCTTTGGGGTGCAGGATGTGCACATTGTGGAGTACGAGACGGAATACAATGTAAACCCGGGGGTAGCCCTGGGGGCCTCTAAGTGGCTCACCTTGCACCAGTACAAGCCCGAGCACCGCACAGACCCATTGGACGACTGCTTTTCGGATCTCAAATCGGCTGGCTATCAAATCCTTGCCACCACACCTCACACCCAAGACCAGCTCATCAGCGAGTTGGACATCACCCGGCCCACTGCCCTGGTGTTTGGCAACGAAGGGCGCGGCATTTCAGACCGCGTACGGAAAATGGCGGATGGATTCGTGAAGATTCCGATGTACGGCTTTACCGAAAGCTTCAACATCTCAGTGTCGGCTGCCCTGTGCCTCTACGAACTGACAGAACGTATGCGCAAAGCCGGCATCAACTGGCAGTTGACTCAAGCAGAAATTACTGCATTGCGCTTGGAATGGACCCGCCGCAGCATCAAGAATGTGGACCAAATCGAAGCCCGATTCCACTCCGGAGATGGACACCCAAATTGACATTCGTTACCGCGGGATTCTGAAGGTGGCAGCCCCCATTGCCTTGGGGTCGTTTGTGCAGTTCATCGTGGTGTTCACCGACAACTTCTTTCTGGCCAAACTCAGTGAGACCCACATGAATGCCGCCGGCAACGCAGGCCTCTCCTACGTGAGCTTGCTGATGGTCATCATTGGGCTATCCTCTGGCATACAAATCCTGGTCGCACGACGCATCGGCGAACAAGACTTCGCTGCTGCCTATCGCACCTTGCGCATAGGCGTGCAAACCGCGGCGATTGCTGGCGTGCTGCTGCTCGGCGTGTGTCTGGCGCTGTACTACGGCGTATTCACCGCGGCCATTGAAGACCCCGAACTCTCGGGGCTCATGCAAGACTTCTTTGGAATTCGCATGCTGGGCTTTTTGGTGTACCCTGCAGGCGCAGCAGTGTTGGCCTTTTACATGGGCGCCGCACGCACCAACATTCTGCTGTACACCACCTTGCTCATGGCCGTGGTGAACATTG
The DNA here is from genome assembly GCA_049594615.1 of Flavobacteriales bacterium. GTDB lineage: Bacteria > Bacteroidota > Bacteroidia > Flavobacteriales_D > Sanyastnellaceae > CAXPZW01. Next base: position 2,699 of record JBMYJR010000008.1, on the reverse strand, counting down.
CCCTCGATTACGCCCTCATCTTTGGGCATTGGGGACTTCCCGCTTTGGGCATCAAAGGCGCAGCTTGGGCCACCCTGATCGCAGAAGCCTTGGCGTTGGTGTACATCGGCACCTATGCACGGCGCGACGGCTACCTGCGCTCATGCAGAGCATCCACGTTTGAGCACGACCCCAAGCGCACGCCTAACGCCCTTCGGAAGCAACTGCTCAAGGTCAGTACGCCCATTGCCATCCAGCAGTTTGCAGCACTGACCACCTTCACCATCTTCTTCTTTTTGATCGAACGGCTGGGCGAAGCTGCGCTCAACACCTCACACATCATCCGCAACATGTATGTGCTGATGTTTGTGGCCATGATGGGAATCGGACAGGCCGCCAAGACCTACATTTCTACCCTCATTGCCGAGCGGCGACAACACGATCTTAAGCGCACCATTGTGCGGCTACTGGTGCTGAACTGGTTTGGTTGGTTGCTGCTCTCCCACGGCATGTGGTTGTATCCGGAGACCATCGTCCATCTGTTTACCGATGATCCAGAGATTGTGGAGGGCACAGTGGGCTCCATGAAAATCGTCTTGGTAGCCATGTTTCTGGCCACCTTCTCGAGTGTTTTCATCAACGTGATTGAAGGTGCGGGCAAAACCCGTGTGGCCATGGCCATCGAGCTGGTGGCCACTGCACTGTTCTTAACGGTAGCCACCTTGATCACCCAAGTCTGGCCCCAACCCATCCAACGCATTTGGATGAACGACTGGCTGTACTTCGGATTCATCGCCTTATCGAGCGTGACCTTTTTGTGGAAACGCCCTTGGCAATACCATCAAATTTGACCGTTATGCGCATTGTCTTTATGGGAACCCCTGATTTTGCTGTGGCTTCACTGGAAGCGTTGTTGGACTCTGGCCACAAAGTGGTGGGCGTGATTACCGCACCGGACCGTCCTGCAGGGCGTGGGCACAAGCTTCGCCCGTCAGCCGTGAAGGAATGTGCGCTCAAACACGATTTGCCGTTGTTGCAGCCACCTAAACTCAAGAAACCCGAGTTCCTAGTGGACTTGCGCAGGTGGGACGCAGACCTGTTTGTGGTGGTCGCCTTTCGCATGCTGCCCGAGGTGGTTTGGGACATGCCGCCTCAAGGCACCATCAACTTGCACGGGTCTCTCTTGCCGGATTACCGGGGAGCTGCTCCTATCCATTGGGCTGTCATCAATGGCGACACACAAACCGGGGCCACCACCTTCCAGCTGGCGCATGAAATCGACACCGGGGGTATACTGGACCAACTCACCTTGGAAATCGGCCCCAACGACACCACAGGAGATGTGCACGACCGAATGATGGTCGAAGGCGCGCAGCTGCTCGTGAAGACCGTCGACAAGATCGCAAATGGCGAAGCCAATCCCATCCCTCAATCCGAGTGGAAGCATGCGCGAAGTGGGTTTCGCCATGCCCCCAAAATCTGGAAGGACGACGCGCGCATCGATTGGAATCAACCCGCGCTAACGGTCCACAACAAAGTGCGCGGAATGAACCCGTTTCCCGGTGCGTGGACGGAGCTCGATGGGCAGGTGGTCAAGGTGCACGAAACCCTCCCCGACCCCTCCCGAAAAATGTCCGCCGGAAGCCTGCTTGTTGAAGGGGATCAAATGTGGGTGGGTTGCGCCGATCACGCCGTCGAAATCCGCATGCTCCAGCTCCAGGGAAAACGCCGCATGACTACAGATGTATTCTTGAACGGGTCGTCGATTTCGGAGGGTGCTACATTTGTGTAACGCAATGCTCTAGAGAAGAGTGTGACTGCCTCATTAAGGGGGTTTTCACCACATAATCAATGAGTTGCGCGCCTCAACTGAAGTCCTAAATCCAGTACCACACCCTTTAACCTCGCTGAACACATCTGTGGTAAGATTCGCTTGACTACATTTGTATCATGCTCAAAGACCGGATCGAAACCTTCATGCAACACAAGGGCTTGACCCCGAAATTGTTGGCCGAAAAACTGGGGGTTCAGCGCTCTGGGATTGGGCATATTCTCAGCGGTCGAAACAAGCCAAGCTTGGACTTCATTACCCGGCTTACAGAGGCTTACCCCGAGGTGCGTCACGCTTGGTTGTTACACGGCACTGGCCCCATGCTGGAGACCGATCGACCGGCTCCGAAATTTGAGTTACCGGAAGCGGCCGTGCACACCGCTCCCACCCCACCAGACAAACAGGTGGAATCCATTGTCGTGTTCTACACCGACGGCACGTGCAAAACCTACCGCCCGGATTGAATCAGGAATATTGGGTGATCATCACATCCAGGATGCTCACCGCAGCTTTGGAGATGTTGGTGCCGGGTCCAAAGATCAGGCTCACTCCCATGTCGTACAGCGCTTGGTAGTCTTGTTGCGGGATGACTCCACCGGCAACCACCAAGATGTCTTCACGGTCGTAGGTTTTCAGCGCTGCAATCACCTCTGGGATCAGCGTCTTGTGGCCTGCAGCAAGACTGGACACCCCCAACACGTGCACATCGTTCTCTACGGCTTGTTTGGCAGCTTCCTCAGGCGTTTGGAACAACGGGCCGATATCTACGTCAAATCCGATATCAGCAAAGCTGGAAGCAATGACCTTGGCGCCGCGGTCGTGGCCATCCTGGCCCATTTTGGCAACCATGATGCGTGGCCGGCGTCCGTCGAGGGTCGCGAATTCATCG
>JBMYJR010000007.1:0-86763 GCA_049594615.1 Flavobacteriales bacterium | reverse complement strand
GCAGAGGTTTCGTCGTCGCCCAGGGCACCGGTGCTGGCTTGGTAGCCGCTTGGAGTGGTCACCCAGTAGTAGCCGCCGTACCATCCGGTAGCGGTGTTGTTGCTCATCACTACTGTGTAGCACACACCTTCCAGCAGACATACGTCTTCGCTATAGATGGCTACGTCGCCCAAGTCTGGTGAAGAAAACACTACGTTGCCTTCGTCGTCCAGGATTTCCATTTCAACCTCGCCACCGTTGGCGAAGGTGCAGATGTATACACTGGCTACCACACCGCCTTCGGCGCAGTACTCACATTCGCCTTCGCAACCCGCATTCCAGTCGAAGTTGATTGCATTTGGATCCAAGCAACCCGGGTAGGTGCAAGTGTCGTTGTCGTTGGTCGCGTCAGCATCGTAGTTGCACGCGTCAACATCGGTACAGCCAAAGACTACTGAGCATTCGCCGACGCCCACGGTGAACGTTTCAGCAGCGGGGAGGGTGCCTGCAGCAATAACGACGCCGTCCACAGTGAGTTCATAGGTAGATTCCATGGCAAAGGCGCCTGCGGTGCCGGTGAGCACATAGCAGCCGTCACCCAAACATTCGGTGTAGAGTGCAGCGTCTCCGGTTTCCATCGAGTAGGTGCCTACTTCGTTGCCGGCGTCATCTGAGAGCGTGAGGCTTCCGCCGTTCCATCCGTCACCGAACGAATCGTACAGGTGGATGAATACGGTGGTATCGTCACAAGGCTCAGGGTATTCACACGAGCCGTCGTCCTCGTTGGCTTCAGGGTTGTAGTTAAGTGCGCCACTGTCGGTACAACCAGGGTTGGGGCAACTGTTGTCCAGCGAGAAGGTCACGCTCTCAGCAGCACTGTCTTCGCTGAGCGAGCCGGATCCCACGTTGTAGCCCAGCGCTTCAGCGCTCCAGTATCCGCCGTACCAACCAGTGGTGGTGTTGTTGGACATGTTGACGGTGTAGCATTCGCCTTCTTCCAAGCAAACTGCAAAGCTCTCGATGGCCATGTCGCCGAGATCAGATACCGAGAGGATCACCTCCCCGGCACCATTCACCAATTCCAGCTCCACTTCGTTGCCGTTGCTGAAGGTGCATACGTAGAAGGTAGAAGCAATGCCGGTTTCGCTGCAGTACTCGCAGCTGTCGTCTTCGCAACCGGCTGACCAATCAAAGTTGATCGCTGCTGGGTCGCTGCAACCGGGGTAGGTACACGAGCCGTCGTTGTATTCAGCGTCTGCGTCGTAGTTGCAGGCTTCTGCGTCGGTACACCCGAAGCCAAAGTCACAGTTGTCCGCTGTGATGGTGCCGTCTGCCACTACAAATGGCGTGAGTTCTTGCAGCGAGTTCACGCCAACACCCCAGCCAGAGGGATCCTCAGGGGTGGTGAGGGTCCACCAAAGCCACGCGTCAGGATCGTCTGGAGTCACCACCAAGCCGTAGCATCCGTCTTCCAGACAGATGATTGCGAGTTCGTTGTCCATGTCCAAGTTGCCAGCGGCCAATTCGTTGCCGTTGACGTCCACCAAGGAGTAGCTGCCGCTGTTTCCTTCAAGATTAGATTGACTGTGAATGATCACGTTGGTGCCGTCGCAATCAGGGGCGTATTCACAAGAACCGTCGTCACAACCGGCATTCCAGTTGTAGTTCAGCGCGGCTTCGTCCATGCAACCTGGGTAGGTGCAGGAATAGTCGTTGTAGGTGGCATCTGCATCGTAGTTGCAAGCCGCCTCATCGGTACAACCGGGAGTGGGGCTCACGCTGACGCAATCGTCACCGCCGTTTACGCTGAGCACGTCAGTACCGTATTCCCCGTCGATCAGGGTGGTGTTAAGCACTTCTGCGCCGTTCACTTCTCCCACGAGCGAGCCTCCGTTCCACCCGTCGCCAAAGGAGTCGTACATGTTGATGGTGTAACAGCCGTCGTCCAAACACAAACTGTAAACGTACGTGTCACTCGCTTCTGAGCCAGGCATGCTTTCCAACAGGATGTTGCCGTCTGCGTCGGTGACATTAAAGGAGACTTCGTCCAAGAAAGTTCCAGCGTTGAAGGTGAGTGCAACGCTGTTGTTGTCGCACTGCGCGACCAAGAGGGAAGAGGCCAGCACACAAGCGGCAAGCCAAAGAGAATTCAGATGATTTGGTTTCATTCTTGCGGTTTTATTGATGAGGTTTTATAGATGTCATTGAAGGACATTCATATCGATCTCTGTCAAAGTAGAAAACTTGGCGTGCATGGTCGTCATCATTCAGTCGTTGATAATTGCTTTCCTAGCAGGGCAGGGGCAATCGATGGACCACTAAATTTCTACCATGTTCTCTGCTTTACGCGCCGATACCAGCTACGCCACGTTTGAATTGAAGGACGGCATTCTTTGCTGCACCCTCAAGCCGGACCTGATTCTGGACCTGCGCACCGTAGAAAAAATCAATGCCCAGCGCCTGCGTTTGGTGAAAGACGCGTTGTATCCCACCATGGTGGTGATCCACCCGCAGTACCTCCATTTGGAAAAAGCGGGCTTCCAGTTTTTTGGTTCAGAAGCAGGTATGGCCCAAACCCGAGCCATGGCGGTGGTCATCAAGCAACCGCTGCGCACCTTGCTCGGCAACCTCAGCGGAATGTTCATGAAGCATCTCGTTCCTTGGCGCGTGTTCACCAACACAGCTGAGGCCCGCTTGTGGTTGTTCGAATATGCCGATGTGGACTTACCTTCTGAGGCAGATCTCTGACTACCTTAGCGCACCATGAGTGTGTTTGATCCATCCAAAGTTGCGCAAGTTGAGACCCTGCTGGCTAGCGCCCAGAACATTGCCATTACATGTCACAAATCCCCGGACGGCGATGCCATCGGTTCTGCCCTCGGTCTTTGGCACGTGCTGCATGCTAGCGGATTTCGTGCACAGGTTGTGGTGCCCGACCGTTTTCCGCAATTCCTCAAATGGATGCCAGGAGCAGACCAATGCCTTGTGGCCGACCAAGACGAAGCGGCAACACTTGGAGCCCTTGCGTCATCAGACCTGGTTTTTTGCCTGGATTACAACGACCTGACCCGTACGGGAGTGCTGACCGAAATATTACGAGCCAGTGTGGCACCCAAGGTGATGGTGGATCACCACCAGGATCCCGACGATTTCGCGGCCATCCAGTTTTCAGATACCTCCAGCTGTTCCACTGCTCAAATGATTTATGAATGGGTGGAAGCCAGTGCCCGCTTGGAACACTTGAGCACAGATGCCATGGCCTGTTTGTACACCGGAATTGTGACCGATTCGGGTTCGTTCCGTTTTTCGAGTGTGACCCCTGAAACCCACCGCATTGCAGCCGGCATGATGGAGCACGGTTTGCAACCCCACTTGGTACACCAAGCCTTGTTTGACACCAATGAAGAGTCGCGTTTGCGCCTCACGGGTTACGCTTTGAGCGAGAAACTGCAGGTGTGGCGTGAGTACTGCACGGCCGTTATTTCCCTGTCCGAAGCCGAACTCGAGCGGTTCAATTACCAACCTGGAGACACCGAGGGTCTGGTCAACCAAGCCTTGAGTATTAAAGGCATTCGCATGGCCGCTTTCATCAAGGAGGGCAATGGCTATGTGAAAATGTCGTTGCGCAGTAAAGGCACGTTCCCGGTCAACGAGTTGGCAGGCGCCCACTTTGAAGGTGGAGGACACATCAATGCTGCCGGTGGACGTAGCGATCTCACCTTGGAGGAGACCTTGGAGAAGTTCAAGGCCATCCTTCCACAATACGAACGACAACTGTGCGCAGGTTAACCCCCTTGCTTCTGTTGCTGACCTTGGTTGGCATCCAGGCTTCGTGCGAGCGCAAACCGGATCAACCGGTGGTGATGGACTATGCCGAAGCCCAGGAGCGTCTCATCGAAGCCAACCGCAACCGTGTCCGCTCAGAGCGCGCAGATATCGACACCTACATCCAACAAAGGGGATGGCCAGTAGACACCACTGGAACTGGTCTGCGCTATTGGGTCAATCACCAAGGCGGTGGAGTCGCTGCCGCCCCGGGGATGATCGTTCAACTGGAGTATACCATCTCCCTGTTGAATGATTCGGTGATGTATGCCTCAGAGACCAACGGCCTGCTCACCTTCAACATTGGCCAAGACTTTGTCGAAACCGGCCTGCACGAAGCCATGCTCTACCTGCACGAGGGCGACAGCGCTAAGGTGGTGTTGCCATCCCACCTGGCGCACGGACTCACAGGCGACTTTGGCCGCATTCCGGGAAATGCCCCAGTGGTCTACGAACTCTTTGTCAAGTCGCTGCGATGAAAGCGCGGTGGTGTTTGATTGCCCTGCCACTATTGTGGGCTTGTGAGCCGAAATACCAGGGATTCGAAGCCCTTGACCAGGAGGTTCACTTCAAGCTACTTAAGTTTGGTGAGGGCCAGCGCTCGGCAGCCAAGGCCGATTTCATCGAACTCCGCTGCACATCCGGCCTCCTGCGAGAATCTGTCCCTGATTACGATGTGCAACTCACCCTGCAGAAGGTTGCGCCCGAAGCGCTTGCAGGCGCAATCACGGGGGGGCGCATTCTGGCCTTACACCCCGGGGACAGCGCGGCCATCCGGCTGCCGTACCACCGTTTCAAGGATTCGCTCTTGGACGAGTACAGCGTGGACAGTCTGCCCATACCGGACACCACATGGATGGAATTGCACGTGAGCATGGTGCACGCTTGGAGCAGGCAGGAGTATGAGGCCCTCATGCAAGCCGAAGTCCAAGCCGGCAGAGAAGAGGAAGACACCTTCTTGCGCGAGGTGCTGCGTCAGCGCGGAATGCTGGACACCCTGGAATTTGCGGACGGCGTGTACTACCGTGTATTGTCGCGCTTGCCCGAATCGGTTGCCTTGGTAGAAGGCACACCATTGGAGCTTGACCGCATCGGTACGTTGCTGGACAGCACCGAATTTGAGAACTCCTACACCAGCCAGTCCACCATGTTCTTCAAACTGGGCGATTCAGACCAGGTGTTACCTGGTGTAGAGCGCGTGTTGGAACGACTGCACTACGACGACAGGGCGTGGTGCGTCATGCCTTCTTACTTGGCATTTGGTCACCAAGGCTCTACCGACGGAACGGTTCCAGGATACACTCCGGTGTGCTTTTTCTTGGAAGTGAAATTTCCCCGAGAGGCGAACCTGAATACGTTATCAGTCGTATCAGACGTTCACCCTACACGTTGAACCGACTTCGTAAATACCTTTGTTTACTTGCCGTTTGCTTGACGGTAATTTCATCAGCCCAAGAGCATTACGGCCGGGTGGGTAGCAACTACAGCCCCACCACATCGTTGTGGTTCAACCCGGCGTTGGTCAGCGATTCGCGCGTGTTTGTGGATGTGCATTTTACCGGGGCGGATGCCTTTTTTCACAACAACTACGTGTACTTGCCGGGTGGATCCTTGACCCGAGAGAACCTGCAATCAGGCTCGGTAGAGCCCCGATTCAACACCCGCTACAACCGCATCAACGCGTATGCAGATTCCCGGGTTTATGGTCCGGCTTTCACGTTCCCAATTCGAAAAGTAGTTGTGGGCCTCACCAGCAGGATGCGCACCATGGCCAGCATTCGCGGGGTAGACGCTGAGTTGGTCAACATGGCCGTGGATGGTTTGCAACGTCCAGACGTGTTCGATCGCACATTTACACTGGAACGCATGCGCGTGAATGCCCTAAGCACCATTGACATCGGAGCGGTGGCCTCGGGCATTTTGAAGCAATCCGGGCGCGACTTGCACAGTGGCGGGGTCCACCTGCGTCGAGTATTCCCATTGGCCGGGGCAAGCCTGTTGTTGCACGACGCACGCTTTGCCCTGGTGGACAGCACCGATTTTCTGCTTGAAAACCTCCAAGGCGAGTTCGCTTTTTCAGACGTTGAAGCCCTCAGCGACAATCCAGGTCTGCGTTTTGTCGGTGGCGGTTGGGGCATCGATTTGGGGTGGAGCTGGAAGCGTGCCTCCCGCGCACCCGGGGATTACCGCCCGCACAACCCTTCGGACAATTGTGCGTGGTGCGATTACCAATGGAAGCTTTCGGTGGCCGTCTTAGATTTGGGGTGGGTCAGTTTTGACCCGCCATACTACGTGGGTGAGGTATCCTCTACCGATGAATCGAGTTGGGAAGATTACGACAGCTGGAATCCTGAATCTGTCGACGAAGTAGAAGCCACTTTTGAAGACGTCTTTGGTGTCACTGAACGCGGCGATCGCAAATACCGCATGATGCTGCCCACCGCGGCCAGCATTCAATACGACCGTCACTTTTACAACGGGTTTTACGTCTCGGCCAATGCAGTGTTGGGCGTGCCCTGGATGCGCACAAAAGGCATCCAACGTCCGAGTTCCATGGCCATAGTGCCCCGCTGGGAGATCAAACGTTTGGAAGTGGCCATGCCTGTATCCATGGCGGCCATGCAGCGCCCCACCTGGGGACTCATGCTGCGCTTGAACTCCATCGTCATTGGTTCCGACAACCTGGGGCCGTTGTTGTTCCGCGGGGATCTTTACGGCAGCGACGTGTACGTGCACATCAAGTACAGCTTGTTCCGCAATCCGCAATGCCGGTCGGTCAAGAACCGTGTGTCGCGGGTACGACATCCGCGCTCAGGACGCAAGGGTCATGTGGCCTGCCCAGACTGGTAACCTGTACCAATTAAGAACAGCGCTGGGCGTTTGTGGAGCTGAGGCTTGCGCTTCTTCCAAACCTGGGCTGGAGCGCTGTGAATCATCTCACTTTCCAAGGTCAAATCCACCGCTACGCAAATCTTGACGGGGTCGGGGACATGCTTGACCAAATCGGCCATGAGTTTATCGTTGCGGTATGGGGTGTCCATGAAGAGTTGGGTCTCGCCGGTTTTGCGCACGCGCTGCACCGCGTCTTTGATCCACCTCACACGATCTCCAGGTTCACGCGGTACGTAACCTCGAAAGGCAAATTGCTGCCCGTTCATCCCGCTGCCCATCAACGCCAACAGGAGGGAAGAAGGCCCCACCATGGGCACTACTTTTACCCCCGCTTTGTGTGCAGCTTCCACCAACAGTGCTCCTGGATCGGCCACGCAGGGTACGCCTGCCTCTGAGAGTAATCCCACAGGTTTGCCGGCCTTTAGCGGTGCGAGCATGGCGGGCAGATCTTCAGGTGGAGTGCGTTTGTCCAGGTCAAAAAAGGTGAGGTCGTCGATCGCAGTTTCCAGTCCCGCGCGCTTGAGAAAGCGGCGAGCGCTGCGCACGTTTTCTACCGCAAAATGATGGATAGCATTGATCACCTCTCGGTGGGCGGGAGGCAAGATCGTTTCAGTGGATTCGGTGCCGATGTCCGCCGGGATCAAGTAGAGCGCAGGCTTCATGCGTGCAGTGTATCAAGGAACGCATTGCACCCTTCTACGAGCAGGGTGTATACGTGGTCAAAACCGTCGTCACCGCCGTAGTAAGGATCCGGAACTTCTGCTCCGGGAGTGCTCCAATGAAGCATCAGGTGCACTTTGGCGGCGTCTTGTTCGGTTCTGGCTAGGGCCAACACGTCGCGTTTGTTGCTTTGGTCAGCCACCAAAATGTGGTCGAAATGGTCAAAGTCAGCGGTCACAAACTGGCGGGAGCGTTGGCCTGAAATGTCCAATCCAAATTGACGCAAGGTGGCTTGTCCACGGCGGTCGGGAGCTTCACCAATGTGGTAACCGCTGGTGCCTGCACTGTCAATGTCGAGTGCGACGCCCCGTAATTCGGCCACGTGGGCCAGGACGCCTTCCGCCATGGGGGAGCGGCAAATGTTGCCTAAGCATACGGTCAAAATCCGAGGGATTGAAGAGGAATTTCCTACAGCCATATCCGATATAATCTGAAGTTTTCACGCGCGAATCATACGTTCATACAGGTGTGGAGAACGAATACCGTGCTGTTATGCCATCACAAAAGTACATCCGAATCAAACAGCGACTGCTGATACTTGGTTTGGTCCTTGCCGCCACCAGCTGCAATGTCTACATGAACGATTTCCCTCGCAAGAAGTACAAGATCAAGGAGAACGGACCTCCCGTGGTGCAGCGCTATTACGACAAGCACGACATCTTCAACCCGTACAAGTACCAGCAGCGCAAGAAAGCGCGGAGACTCAAGCGCAAGCAACTCGATTCACGCCGCATCGCGCCAAAGAAAAAGGCCACCCATGGGCAGCCTTTTCCAAAGTGGTAAGCGCGCGGCTCACTGAATGTTGAGTTTCTTTTCGAGGTCTTCTAAGTACTTGCGGAAGTGCTTGTCGGTCTCAGCCAGATTGTTGACTGTACGACACGCGTGCAGTACCGTAGCGTGATCTTTTCCACCGCAGTGCAGACCAATGTTGGCCAGCGAACTCTTGGTCATCTTCTTGGCGAAGTACATCGCAATCTGACGAGCCTGGACGATTTCGCGTTTGCGGGTCTTGCTCTTGAGCAGTTCGATTGGTAAATCGAAGTAATCACACACCACTTTCTGGATGTAGTCGATTGAGACTTCGCGCGCGGTGTTACGCACGAACTTGTCTATCATCTGTTTGGCCAAATCCAGGGTGATGGACTTCTTGTTGAGCGAGGACTGCGCAATGAGCGAGATCAACGCGCCTTCCAACTCACGCACGTTGGTAGTGATGCTGTAGGCCAAGTATTCCACCACTTCCCCGGGCAGTTCGATGCCGTCCGCGTACATCTTCTTTTCCAAGATGGCCATGCGGGTTTCCAGTGAAGGCACCTGCAGGTCGGCGCTGAGGCCCCACTTGAAGCGGGACAGCAGGCGTTGCTCCATGCCCTGCATTTCCACTGGCGGTTTGTCCGAGGTAAGGACAATTTGCTTGCCAGTCTGGTGCAAGTGGTTGAAGATGTGGAAGAATACATCCTGGGTTTTCTCTTTCCCAGCGAAGAATTGCACGTCGTCAATGATCAGAACATCGATCATTTGGTAGAAGTGCGAAAAGTCGTTCACGTCGTTGTTCTTCACCGCATCGATAAACTGATGGGTGAACTTTTCCGCGCTGACGTACAGAACGGTTTTTTCTGGGTATTGGTTCTTGATCTCAATCCCGATCGCGTGGGCGAGGTGGGTTTTCCCCAGGCCTACGCCACCGTAAATGAGCAAAGGGTTAAACGCAGTACCACCTGGCTTGTTTGCCACAGCAAAGCCTGCACTCCGGGCGAGCCGGTTGCAGTCGCCTTCGATAAAGTGCTCGAAGGAGTAACTCGGGTTGAGGTTGCTGTCAATGTTCAGCTTCTTGAGACCAGGGATCACGAACGGGTTCTTGATCGGCGTCTCGGTGACGTCCAACGGCACGGCCACCGCTTTGTTCTTGATGGCCTTTTTGTTGGATGTCGGGACCTTCACAGTGTAAGGAGTGGCATCGCTGACGGAGTTTTCCATCACAATGCTGTATTCCAAACGGCCAGAAGTTCCAAGTTCTTTCTTAATGATCTTGCGAAGAAGCGTCACGTAGTGCTCTTCCAACCACTCGTAGAAGAATTGGGAGGGCACTTGAATGGTCAACACCTCGTCCTCGAGTTTCACGGGCTTGATGGGCTCAAACCAGGTCTTGAAAGCTTGTCTGCTGACATTGTCACGGATGATCTCCAGACAATTGTTCCATACCTGATTTTCGTCGTGTTGCATGTGAATTTGTCGGTAAACGGGTTAACAAAATAGTTCTGAGTTGCAGAAGAAACCTTCGTCGAGGTGAAGGGTGCATTCCAAGGCGTTCAGAGCGGGGCAAATATTTGGAGAAAAAGCTGAAAAAAAAAGACGATGACGTCTTGACTTTTCTGTTTTTTTCGGGTATCTGCCAACACACATAAAATCCGGGTGCGTAATGCTGTCTACCCTGTAGAATAGGGGTGTGCAGCAGTAAGGGTGAAGTGAGAATGGCCCCATTCTCTGCACCTTTCCGACCGTTTCAATTAAGGCTCTGCGCCAACAACACAGGTGGTTAAAAATACGACACGGCACACCTAGTGTCCAAGCAGATTTTCGACCAAATTGCACTCACACTCGATATTCTGAATATGGCCTTCTCTCACACTACCATTGTCCGCGTTCGCTACAGCGAAACCGACCGCATGGGTTACGTTTATTATGGGGCCTATGCCGCCTACCTTGAAGTGGGCCGCGTAGAAACTTTACGTGCCTTGGGGGTGAGCTACAAAGCTTTGGAAGACGAGGGCATCATGTTGCCTGTAGGCACCTTGCACCTTGACTACAAGCGACCGGCCAAATACGACGATCAGGTTCACATCCAAACCACCATCACGTCACTGCCCAGTGCGCGCATTGATTTTGACTACACCTTGACCTTGAAAGACGGCACTTTGTTAGCCTCCGGGTACACCCAACTGGTGTTTGTGGACGATGCTTCACGCCGCCCCATGCGGCCACCGTCCAACGTGCTTGAGGCGCTGCAACCTTACTTTTGACCCGGCGGTTTGTGGACTTGTCCCGCAAACACACGGTCTTTCCCTTGAAACTTGGGCGCTTGAATACTCAGCGCCTTAAGCGGTGTGTCTGAGTTCACTGTCAGGTCGTGTGGAGTGGATTTGGGAATGGCTAGAAAGTCGCCTGGCCCTACTTCAACGGATTGATCGCCCACGACCATGGAGCCCGTGCCTTCGAGAATCAGCAAGCTCTCGGTGTGAAACGCGTGGTGGTGCAACCGCACTTCTTTTTTGACCCACACCAAAAATGAGCTCACCAATGAATCGCTGGCCAAGGGCTGCACATGAATGTTGTCAAAAGCCGTGTCCGGTTGGAGTTCCAACAAATTCAGTGGTGTCTGGGCCTTGACCACAGCCGCGATCGTCATACAGGCAAGCAATAGGTAGAAGCGTTTCATGGTGCAAAGGAATCAAAGTAGCGGTCAAACTGCGGAGCAACCTGGGCCCATCCAAAGCGCGCGGGTACGGCTTGGACCGCCTCTGGACAAGGGCTCGGCGCCAAGAGATGCTTTTGAAGTTGGTGAAGGAAGTCTGCGTCTGAGGTGTAGAACAGGCTCGCATCTGAAAAGTGCTCCGGGTAAACCAGTCGCTTGGGCAATAAAGGACGAACGCCGTGGTGCACGGCCTCTAACACCGCAATGCCAAAGAACTCGTGTTGTGCTGTGACGGGCAGCAGCGTAGCGTCTCGCAACAGTTGTAAATATTCCGTGTGCGAGGCAGGCCCCCAGTGTATCAGATGTTGCCTCAAACGTGTTTTTGCACGTGCGAATACCTCAGGTGCACGTCCCGAAGAGGGGCCGGCCACAGCCAAATCAAACGCGGCACCTTCCTGAGATAAGGCCATCAGACTTTCGAAAAACAGATCGGGGCCTTTGTCGTGTGCCCAACGGTGGTTCCACAAAACCAGGGGTCGCGTTCGCAGAGGCTTTGGAATTTCGGGCGTGAGCGTGAGGCCTACTGGCAGCACACCAGACTTTGCTTGTATTGCTTCGATGTCCCGAGACCTGTAGCTGTCTGGGAACTGTTGAAGAAACTTCGGGAGTGCTTGCAGAAAACTATCCCGGTTGTACGCACTGTTGAAAGCGACGCCGTTCGCGACCAACGCGGAGGAGTAGTTGAGGTACGCGTAGTGGTTGTCGTATCCGGCTTGTTGATCCTGGTCTTTTGGGCTGCTGGGGTAGACCAGTTGATTTTCGTGGAAATACACCAACACCGGAACATGAAGTCCCGCTTGATGCAGGTATCCACGTAGGGCTGCCACATCCATGAGTGAAGTGCACATGACCAGGTCTGGGATGATTCCACTGGCCAACAGTTGTTGAGCCAATGCCGCTGCCCCGTCGTGCATGCGCCATTTCCAATGCCGGTCTGGCAAGGTAAAAAGCCCCCAGTCATGACGACTGTGGGCTATAAGTCCATCGGCAAAAGCCTGGTGAGACCCGCCGTAGAACGACTCCAGCATAGCAATGTGCATGGAGCGAATGTAAGGATTCGGGGTGCCTAGTTGCCTAGGCGCAGTGCCATGCGGTCGGGATCGGCCAGGGTCATGAAGCGCTCAAAGGAGTCCACGGCATGAGCCAAGTCCCAACTCAGGCGTTCACGCTTGGCGTCGAAATGACAGCGAGCGGTAACAATGTTCTTGACCAAGTCAGCCGTAGCTGTGTCAGTTTCGGGGAACAAAGACACATCGGTAAAGAGTTTGAACGCTTCGTCAAATTCCTTCTCGGGAATTTCAGAGGCTCGGATGTCGAAGATCTTGGGCAGGTAGCCTGCCTTTGAAAAGCGAATGCGGTAGTCGACGCCTGCGGGCAGTACCAAGGAGTAGAACCCTGTTTGACGGTTGACCACGGCCTTCATTTGTTCTCCATTCACCAAGATGACCACGTCAACATCGGTCAAGGGGAGAGCCTTTTCCGTTGGCTTTTTCTCGTCAAGCGCTGTGGCGTAATCGCCTTCGACGACATAACCATACAACAGCACTCGGCCTTCGGCGGCGCTGGCCTGCAAGCCAATGAGCACCAATAAGGAGAGGAGCAATCCAAGTTTTTTCATGGGAGGTAGGTATCTGACTCACACTACGGAGTATGCTCGCGAAAGTTTCAGACGAACACCTACTTTTCTTTAGATCAGCCGTCGTGTTGACGCTTTTGCAGGTCGGGAAGAGGGGCGGCTTCGCGCTCTTTTTCCAAGGTTTCACGCAGGGCGTCGGTTTCGGCGTCGGTGCCCAAGTCCGTGAGGTCTGGCTGGCCGGCGTTGATCCATGCGGTGTACCACAAACTGCCCAAACTACGGACGGCTTGTTTCATGCGGCGTTCCACTTGCCCGTTCAAACGCAGGTGGTATTCCCGGCTGTAGCCTTCTGAATACGTCCGCACCAAAGTCACCCCACGTTCTTCGTAAGCGTACTTCTGATCCTCGGGCCACTCGGCATTCAACTCGCGTTCAAATCGCAAGACTGAATCTACTGCTGCATGGCTTTCCTCCACACGGTCCCAGATGAAGTCGAGCGGACGTTCTATGTAGGTGGCTTGGCCGGTGAGCAGATCGTAGTTGCCGTCGTAAAGTTCGGGCAAACGGCTCTCCCAGAATCCATGAATGCCTTTTTGTCCGGTGAGTTGGCCATTGTAGTTCTCGGTGGTGTGCAAGGGCACATGTGCATCACCCACATAGTGTCCAAGTTCCGCGGCGATACGTAAGATGCGTTTGTGGTTGCGGTCTCTAAACGCGTCGGTCAGGCGGTAGACCATGTTGTTGACATGCCACGGTACGATGCCGTAGGCGCGCAAGGTGTCTTCGGTGAGCTTTTCGACGGCGTCTTTCCAGCGGCGGGGCACAAAGCCAAACGGATTGCACCCTTGGGAGTCTGCGACATGGCAATAGTGGTCGATGTCGATGTAGTGGCGTTCGGCCTCGCCCTTCATGCTGTAGCGACGCTTGTCTGGGTCGACAGCATGCACGCGAATAAAATCCGCGTGTTGCTTGAAGTAGCCGAACATGCCTTCGGGCAAGGTGAAGATGGCCAGACTATTGATTTCACGGTGGCCGTGGAACCCCCATTCGACCACAGGAGCAGGGGCTGCAATGGGCGCCAAGGTTGCGCAGAGCAGCACGATACAGAGCAGCGCTTGACGCTTAGCCCACATGGGTGGTTTCGAGTTTGACCAGTTCTGCGCCTTTCAGCACAGGAATGGTGCGTATCGTGTTGGGCGTCAAGCAGTATTTGACGTCCTCATTGAGGTTGAGTTTGCGCAGACGGCGGCGGTGCGAAGAGGCCTTCAAAAAGCTGAAAATGTTTTCCTTGGCCGAGCGGTAGATAAACTTAGCGGCAATGGTGGAGTCCTCTGACGCTTGGAATTTTCCCGTACCGATTAAATGGTCGGCAATGGCACCTGCGCAGATGGTGTCTTCCAAGTTGAACTTATTCTTCCAACCCGACCCGAGCAGCAAGACATTCTTGCCTTGGCCCACCAGGTATTCACAGACCACATCCAAGTTGACCAAAGCGCCAATCACGACCATCTGGTGCTGGGCTGCGATGTTGATCGCGCGGGTACCGTTTGTAGTTGTCAGAGCCACGGTCTTGCCTTTGAGGCCCGGGTCCATGTAGCCAATGGGAGAGTTGCCCAGGTCAAACCCCTTCACGATTGCGCCGTTGCGCTCCGCGGCGGCGATGAGTCCCTGCTTTTGCAATTCCCGCGCTTCTTCCACTGTGCTCACCGGGATCATCTTTTCTACGCCATATTCCAAGGCGGTGGCAATGGCAGATGTGGCGCGCAGCACATCAATCACCACCGCGATGTCAAAATCGTTGCGGTACAAATCGTACTGGCTGGGCGAGAAGCACACCTCTACTTTGGGGATATCGGGCAGGTACATGTCCATGGGCTACAGGAATGGCAAGGCGCACACGGCGGCCTTGAGTTGCTTTTTGCGAATACCTACAAAGATCTCTGTCCCTGCCGAGGCGTGGTCCACATTCACATAGCCCATGCCAATGGCTTTGTCCAGAGACGGGCTTTGTGTGCCGCTGGTTACCCGACCAATAGTGTTGCCTGCGGCGTCCAGCAGCGGGTAGTCGTGGCGCGGAATGCCGCGCTCCAACATTTCAAAACCCACCAGTTTGCGGGTTACGCCGGCCTCTTTCTGCGCTTTGAGCGCGGACGAGTTGGTGAAGTCCTTGGTGAACTTGGTAATCCAGCCCAAGCCCGCCTCGATGGGAGAGGTGGTGTCGTCGATGTCGTTGCCGTACAGGCAGAAGCCTTTTTCCAAGCGGAGGGTGTCGCGTGCGCCAAGACCTGCCGGCAGCATGCCGTGAGATTTGCCAACCTCGAGCAGTTGATCCCAGAGGTCACCAGCAACAGTGTTGGGCATGTAAATCTCACATCCGCCAGCACCTGTATACCCTGTGGTAGAGACCAGGATGTTGGCGTGACCACCCACAGTGCCTTGTTGCCAAGTGTAGTATTTCATGCCCTGGAGGTCCAGGTCGGTCAGCTCCTCAACGATGGCAAGGGCCTTGGGGCCTTGTACCGCGATCAGCGCAGTGTCCAAGGAAGTGTTTTCGAGTTCAACTCCGGCAGTATTGTGTTGCTGGATCCAATTCCAGTCTTTTTCCATGTTGGAGGCGTTGACCACCAGCATATACTCGTTTTCGGAGATGCGGTATACGAGCAAGTCATCTACAATGCCGCCGTCGGCATTGGGCATACAACTGTATTGGACTTTGCCATCTATCAACTTGGAAGCGTCGTTGGAGGTGATGCGTTGGATCAAATCGAGGGCGCCTTCGCCACGGACGAAGAATTCACCCATGTGCGACACGTCAAACATGCCGGCAGCATTGCGCACGGCGAGGTGTTCTTCTTTGAGGCCGGAGTACTGAACGGGCATTTCGTAGCCCGCAAACGGTACCATTTTGCCGCCAAGGTCAAGGTGGCGATCACGCAAAGGGGTCTGGAGCAAGGTTTCGGTTCCCATGGGTCTTGGGTTTGGGGCGAAAGTACGGTGCTTTTGCCCGAAAACCCCGGAGAACTCATTGGCTTTTGTGGATGGCGCGTGCGTAGATATTCACAACGTCATCGGCCCAGCGTTTGCGCGCATATTCCTGCTCCACAAACGCCCGCCCAGCCGAGCCAAACGCCCGGCGTGTTTCGTCTTCTTGAAGCAAGGTGTCCAGCGCGGCCACCCACTCCTGCGCAGTATTCGCCAACAATCCATGCCCCGGAACCAATTGGGTGTTGATGCCCACAGGGGAGGCCACCACCGGCAGCCCGGCGGCCATGTACAGCAGCAGCTTCATCCCGCATTTGCCGGCGGCCCAAGGCGTTTCTGGCAGTGGCATGAGCCCGAGGTCAAACCGTCCCAACAGGGCATTTTCTTCCGAGGCACTCCAAGGTAAAAACGTGGTCCTGGGCGGAGCGGGCTCGCCGGCCGCGGCACCCACAAACTCAAACGCAATGCGATCGCCCCACTTGGCCTGCAAGGCCGTCAGGGCAGGATAGATGTCTTCCAAGTGGGCCAAGGTTGTAGGACTGCCCATCCAACCAATGACCAGCGGTCCTTCGCCGGACTTGGGTGTAGGTGTGATGACCTCGGTGTCCACCGTTGAAGGCACAACATGGACCGTTTTGGTGTATTGACGTGCAAAGTCAGCCAGGTAGGTGTTTCCTGCTGTGGCAGCGGTGGTCCAACCCAGCAATTTGCGCAGCTTACCCGGGTCCTTTAGCCCACTGAGCCAGCGGTTGGAGCGGTGCATGTCTCGAATCCAAATGGCGTCGTCAAAATCCACAATCAGCGGGATACCCGCGGCATGCACGGCTTGCTCAAAGAAGGTCGACCGCGTCAGCAGGGCTTCGCGGTACACCACCACCAGGTCAAATTGCTGCAGCCGCGCCACATCTTGTTTGCGCACTTTTCTGCTGTGCAAAGCAATGCGCGCTTTACCCGAGTAGTTACCTGGGCTGTATAGCGTGCGGTCCATGGCCTCGTCCAAGAGGTTGGACAGCTCCCATTCCCAGCCTGCGGCTTCCAGGTCGGGCAAGTATTGCTCGAACCGGTAGCGCTGGCCGGGTGACCGGTCCAAGCGGTGGGCTGCTATGAAAAGTACACGCGGAATGATGCCGGTCTACAGGTGCAACTTGATGTACTCAAAGACCTTGGTCATCAAGTGAATGCGGTCTTTGCCACGGACGTTGTGGGGGTGTCCTGGATACATGTAAAAGTCCACTTGGACCCCTTCATCCACGCAGGTGCGCTGGAAGTCGACGTTGTGTTGCATGACCACCACATCGTCGATGTTGCCGTGGATCATAAGCAAGTCGCCATCCAATTCGTGTACGAGTTGTTTGAGGTCTGAACGTCGGAAACCTTCGGGGTTTTGTTCGGGCGTATCCATGTAGCGTTCGGTGTACATAACTTCATAGTAGCTCCAGTCGATGACCGGCCCTCCGGCAACTCCAACTTGGAACAAGCCCGGGGTTTTGAGCATCAATGAGGTGGTCATGAATCCGCCATAGCTCCAGCCGTGTACCGCAAAACGGTTAGGGTCGGTGTAGGGCTCAGCACGTAACCAGTTGGCGCAGGCTTCTTGGTCCAATACCTCGGTGGTGCCCAAGTTGCGGTGGATGGCTTGTTCAAAGTCCGCCCCGCGGTTGTCTGAACCACGGCCGTCTACGGTGAATACGATGTAGCCTGCCTCGGCCAAGGTGTACATCCACAATGGCGCTTTGCCTCCCCAACGCTTGTCCACCAGCTGCACGTGCGGACCATTGTAGACGTATACCAGCACGGGGTATTGCTTGGCAGGGTCAAAGTAGGTGGGCTTGATCATGCGGCACCACAGCATTTCGCCATCGAATGAGGGGCGCTGGAATATTTCGGGCTTGCTTGCAGCGTAACGGTTGAGCGGATTACGGCTCACGAGCAATTCTTGGATTTGTTTGCTGCGCGTATCGATGATTTCGGTCACCCCAGGAGTGTCCAAGTTGCTCCAGCGGTCAATGATGTATTTGCCTGAGGCCGATACCATGCCGTTGTGCACGCCCCAATCACGGGTGAGCTGGGTCAAAGTATACCGCTTGAGGTCTATGCGGTAAATGTGCGACTGGGTGGCGTCTTTGCCGGTGGCTTGTACCACCAGGCTGCGTCCCTTGGGGCCCATGTTGAGTACTGAGGTGATGGGGAATTCTGCAGTGGTCTTGCCCAAGACCTCGCCGCTGGGGTAGGCCAGATGAAGCAGGTTGTTGAAGCCGCTTTGTTCGGTTTGCCACAGGAAGCTTTTGCCGTCGGGCAGGAATTGGGCTGCGTGCTCGGGCTCCACGTATTCCTTGTCGGTTTCGTGGTAGAGCACGTCCGTAAGTGTACCGTCGCTCACATCGAAGCGTGCCAATTGCATGTCATCCTGGTCGCGGTTGACTACGGCCACCAATACATGCTTGCCGTCAGGAGCCCAACTCAGGTTGGTGGCGTAAAACTGATCAGCGGTTCCAAACTTGGAGAAGTCGAGGTATACAGCCTCTTCTTTCGTGACATCCCAAATGCCCACAGCAGCGTGCTCACTGTGGCTGCCGGCCATGGGGTATTTGATCAGGTTGACCGAAGCGGGTACGGTGGAGTAATCGGTAAGGGGGTAATCGGTGACGTGGCGTTCGTCTTTTTGATAAAAGGCCAAGCGTTTGCCAGTGGGAGACCAGAACGTGCCTTTGCCAATGCCAAATTCATAGCGTGCGATGGCTTGTCCTGAGACGATGCCTTCGGGTTCTTGGGTGACGGTTTGGGCCTTGCCGTCAACAAGTACAAACAGATTGTTGTCTTGGGTGTAGGCAATGTGCCCTGACGCGGCATGTCGGTCGGAGTTTGCAGCGCCTTGGGGCAGACGGGCGATGGTTTCCACCACGGTGCTTCCCCAGCGATTTCCGTCCATGCTCTTTACGCGGATCAGTTGGTTGCCACGTCGGTAAGTGAAGGCCTCGTCGCTTTCCCAGCTGATGCGCGGCCAGCGCTCCAGATCCTCTCCTGAAGGAGATACCGCTGACAACGCGACTTCTGCGTGGAGTTTGCCGTTGGGCGTGTAGAGTTTGAGGGTGTTGTCACCGAGTTCGGTGTAGAGGTCAGACTCGGGAAGCCAGGCCAGTCCTTTGAGTTGCTCCGGGGCGAGTTCGCCGCGGGATTCGAGGATGGCTTTTTCAAGCGGGATGGCGGGTTGGGCCAGGGCAGAAGCGGCAAGCAAAACGCCGGCCATCAGCGAAAAAAGTCGCATAGGTTCAAATTGGGATGCGGGGCAAATATATCCACCATTGCGCCAAACTTTTTTTGAGGCGGTGCTCACCGCGGGGATTGCTAATTTTGAAGTGTGAAACGCGACGTTGTCATTTCCTCCAGAGCCAACCAATCCCTGCAACGTATTGTTGCACGCGTGGCCGAAACCTCACTCATCGGTGCAGAGGACACCCGGCTTTCGGTACTTTCTGCCATGCGCAAGCTCCAGCTGAACGCCGACGGCAACTCGCGTAAAGCCAAATTCGACACCTTGACGGGCAATTACCGTTCGGTGCTCTCGGGACAGTGTCGCATCTACTTCAAGGTGGAAGAGGGTCAAGTGCTCGTGCTTGACGTCATTTTGGAAAAGCCGGCAGTGCAGCGCTGACCTGCCGCAAGTAAGCGCCCGTTTCGGGGCCGAGGTTCATCAATACATCCAACACGCTCAAGTGCGGGTCAAACGGCCGCCGTTCTTCAAAGGTCTGTGCGTATTCTGCGCAGGGCAGGTGCAGCCATTTGGACCGGCGGAACCACGTGCGCATGCCGTCTTTGGGGGGCACTTCAAAGCCGGCCGTCTCTGCAACCTCTCCTGTCCACTGCACTTCCTGAAGCACCCAATCCATCAACCGGCGGTTGTACTCGATGAGCTTATCTTGACGGGGAGCGATCAAGTCCAACACCTCGGGCAAGTAGTGTTCTCCAAACGGGGAGCTGTTGTAGGCGGCCTCCAACGTGCGACGGTGTTCGCGTAACCAGTCGCCTTCGCGCAGGGTCACACTGGCGGTCAGGGGCTTGAGCGCTCCTTTTGCATTTACAGGGATGGTCAAGGTTTGCACGTTATTGGCCCCACGCACGTCAAACCGGTTGCGCCAAGTTTGCTTCATGAAGGATTCCTGCGCTTCGATTTCAAACGCAGGCGCATCCATCACCAGGGCCATGTACACCACCGGCGGAAAAGGGCTGGTGGGCAATCGCAGCATCAGTCCACGGTCTTGAAGATGCGGTCGGTGCGCACGCCGCTGCGGCCTGCGCCGTGGAAGGCTTCGTTCTCTTTGCTGAACCATGTAAATACCGGCTTGCCCACAATGTGGGTCTCGGGCACAAAGCCCCAGTAGCGAGAGTCGAGTGAGCGATGGCGGTTGTCTCCCATCATCCAGTAATAGTTCTGGCTGAAGGTGAAGGAAGTGGCCGCTTGCCCGTCGATGAACACTTTGCCGTCGCGCATTTCAACCTCGTGCCCTTCGTACACCTCAATGGTACGGCGGTACATGTCGAAGTTTTCAGGCGTGATGGGCAGGGTTTGTCCAGCAGCCGGGAGGGTGACAGGTCCAAAGTTGTCTACGGTCCAATCGATGTATTGAGGTGCATCCGAGTAGGGGAACATGAGTCCCGGTTGGGAAGGTGGAGCGTCCATGACAAAGGTCTCCACGCCTTGGGTTTTTTCAATGGCGCGTGCTTCCGCGGCTGTCAGCGGTACCGACCAGCCGATTTTCTGCTTGGAGTAATAATCCGATGCGGCCTGCGAATCGCGCTGCTTGAGTTGCCCCAGCTCCATGCGTACACGGTCCGGGTTGGGCGAGAGCTCAGAAGACGCGAGCGGGAACTTCTTCAAAATGCGATCCATCGTACCCATGGTGGCCTTGAACGAATAGCCAAACTGCACCTGCTCGGGCGCTTGTTGCGGTTGTCCGTTGATGTGGATGATCCGGTCGATGATTTCAAGTTCGTCACCGGCTACTGCCACACAGCGCTTCACGTAGTTGTCCATCTTGTCCATGGGACGCTTGCGGATGCCCTCAATGGCAGGGTTAGCGGCGTACCCGCGAGACTTCTCTTCTGCGGCGTAAATCTTACAGACGTTCTTTTCGTAAAAGTTTTCTCGTGCTTTGGCCAAGTACTTCTTGGGGTTGGTGAGGTAGGTTTCATAGCTGTTGTCCGCCTCGAAAATGGCCTCTTTCTTCAGGTACTGGTAGTAGTCGTAGCCACTAAGGGTGGGCTTGACCAGTACGGTGTCGCCGTGGGGGAAGTTGAACACCACTGCATCGCCGCGCTCCACATTGCCAAATCCAGGCAGGCGGTAGTGTGGCAAACTGAACCATTCCACGTAGCTCGGCGTCAAGGATCCAGGCAGCGCATTGTGCAGGAATGGGATGCTTAATGGGGTTTGCGGCACCTTTGCGCCATAGCTCATTTTGCTTACAAACAGGTAATCACCCACCAGCATTTCACCTTCCATCGAAGGGGTGGGGATGGTGAAGGCCTCCATGAAGAACGTGCGAATCACCGATGCGGCCACAACTGCAAATACAATGGCCTCGCTCCATTCACGCCAAAAGCTCTTCTTGGTGTCTTTCCAGTTGCGAGCGCCCAGGTAGGTCACTTCGTCTTTGAAGGCGAGTTTGGGCAAAAAGGCCCAAGGCATCGCTCCGGCAAACCACTGCTCCTTGGTGGAACGCTGGCCAAACACAATGGCGGTTTCCACATGCAGGATGGTGAACATGATCAGGTTTACGCCAGGCACAATCAGTAAGAACACCCACCACCAAGGACGTTGGATGACTTTGAGCCAAGTGAGCCACTGCAGCACAGGCACGTAGCCATGCCTACTGGTTTGGCCGGCTTTGGTGAAAATCTTCGGCAGGGTGATGAAATGCTCCAGGAGCAGAATCAAGAACAGGATTTCGGGAATGCCCAATTGCATGGTCAGTGGTTTATCAGATCGGCCATGGAATACGTTCCGGTTTTGCCCACCATAAAGGCGGCAGCGCGGAGTGCGCCCGCGGCAAATGCGTCGCGGGTGAGTGCACGGTGTTCCAAGGTGATGGTGTCGATGTTGGATTCAAAAACAAGGCGGTGGGTGCCCACCACTTCTCCGGTGCGTTCGGCGGTGATACCGAGTACCTCCGGGGCCGGGTTGGGTGTCAGTTCCCAAGCCGTCTTGGTGGAGTTGGCAGCCAGTACACCCTCGGCCAAGGTGATGGCTGTGCCGCTGGGGGCGTCGAGCTTGTATACGTGGTGCACTTCCTCGATGCGTGCGGTGTAATCACTTTGACGGTCAAGGGATTGCTGCAAATGTTTAGCAAGGTCGAAAAATATGTTTACCCCCACCGCGTAGTTGCTGGCGTAGAAAAATCCGCCATTCTGAGCAGCGCAGGTAGCCAAAACAGCGTCCCATTGCTCCATCCATCCGGTGGTGCCCGAGACCACAGGTACTCCGGCTTTGAAGCAGGCCTCCAAGTTGGCCGCAGCGGCATCTGGGCGGGAGAATTCTACGGCCACATCGGCGGCTTCCAGCTCCTGGGGAGCAGGGGCAGTTTTGGCCCGGAGCACCACGTGGTGTCCTGCGTCCAAGGCCAGGCGTTCGATGGCCTGACCCATGCGTCCGTATCCGATGATGGCGAGTTGCACAGCGGGTAAATTTACGGGCTTTCCGTCTCTGGAATTGTGCCCAGAGCCAAGAGCTTATGAATAATTTGGGTTTGGGTTTGGGTTAAACTCTTGTAATCCCTGTAAGGATCAGAAGGTCAAGGATACACCCAATCCGGGTGCGCGGCTGCCGGGGGTGAGTGCAGGATGCCAGTGAACCGTCAAGTCGTCGCCCACATCAAAGTAAAACAGGTGCGCGTCCACGTGTGCATCCACCACATTGAGCAGGTACACCAGCCCAAGAGACATGAAGGCCAAGTCGCGCCAGCGGGTGTAAGTCTCGAGCAGGTTTTCCAGTTGGGACTGCGAGTAGCCGGTGGTGTTCAGGGTAGTGGGATCGCTGTCCGCTTCGGCGATCAGTGCGGTTTTGAAACGATTTACTTGGGTGATGTTGTCGTTGATGAAGTAGACGCAGGTCCCCATGCCGCCCCAAATGATGGGTGCCTTCCACACCTTTTTGTTGTAGATCTGGCCCCAACCGGGCAGCACGGCTGAGCGCAACGTAGCGCCACGCACTGAGTGTGTGGATACCGAGTCGGGTTCTGCCTGGGCATGCGCAACGCGAATGCAGCTCAAGGCCAACAGAAGCAAGAGGGTCCTCACAGTTTGAGTTGTTTGCTCAGCGCCCGCAGTTCGGCTTCGCTGGCAAAGGGGAGTTCGATTTTGCCCTTGCCCTTGTTGAATTTGATGGACGCTTTGTTTCCATAACGGATGCGCAGCGCCATTTGTGCATCTTCCACATCTTCAGGAAGGGCTGGCGTGGCTTTGGAGGGCTTGCTGGGTGTTTCACCACGGACCAATTCTTCCGTTTTACGCACCGAAAGGTCTTGGGCTAGGATGTGGCGGAAAAGCTTGACTTGGGTATCCTCGTCGCCAGCGGATATCAACGCGCGGGCATGGCCCATGGAGATTTTACCTTCGATCAGGCCCACTTGTACCTCGCCAGGGAGCTTCAACAAGCGCAGGTAGTTTGTCACGGTGCTGCGCTTCTTACCCACCTTTTCGCTCAGGCCCTCTTGGGTGAGGCCAATTTCTTCGATCAAGCGCTGGTAGGAGATGGCAATCTCGATGGGGTCCAGATTTTCGCGCTGGATGTTCTCGACCAGGGCCATTTCCAGCATGGCTTGGTCGTCGGCCGTGCGCACGTAGGCGGGCACTTCGTCCAGACCGGCCAATTGGCTGGCACGGAAACGACGTTCCCCAGAAATCAACTGGTACCGCTTGGCTGACAGCTTTCGAACGGTCAAAGGCTGAATGATGCCCAACTCTCGGATACTCTGCGCGAGCTCTTCCAGAGCACTTTCATCAAACTTGCTGCGGGGTTGGAACGGGTTGGCCTCAATGTCAGCGATGGCCAGCAGGGCAATCGGTCCAGCCACGTTACCCACAGACTCTGCCGGTGAAACACCTGCTACAGGAGCAGGGGCTTCGGCGTTGTCGAGCAGGGCGCTCAAGCCGCGTCCGAGAGCGTTGCGCTTGGCCATGGCTTAGTCGTTGAGGGTGATGGTTTTTTCCTCGGTACGCATGCGGGTCATGTCGTTGCGCTGGAGGATTTCACGCGCCAGGTTGAGGTAGTTGACCGAACCCTTGCACGACGCGTCGTGCATAATAATGGTCTCGCCAAAGGATGGCGCCTCACCCAAACGGGTGTTGCGGTGGATGATGGTGTCCAACACCATGTCCTGGAAATGCACCTTGACTTCCTCCACCACTTGGTTGGCCAATCTGAGGCGGGTGTCGTACATGGTCAGCAGGATGCCTTCGATACTCAGTTCTGGGTTGAGCTTGCTTTGTACGATTTTGATGGTATTCAGCAGTTTGCCCAAGCCTTCGAGTGCAAAGTATTCGCACTGCACCGGCACAATGACTGAATCCGAGGCGGTCAGCGCGTTTACTGTAATTAGGCCCAATGAAGGCGAGCAATCCACCACGATGAAGTCGTAGTCATCTTTGACCTTTTCCAAGGCCAAGCGCATCATGTATTCGCGATTGGGCAGGTTGATCAGCTCAATTTCTGCACCCACCAAGTCGATGTGTGAACAGAGAATGTCCAAGTTGGGGCTGTCGGTGGTGCGGATGATGTCGCGCGGATGCAGGTCGTTGATCAGGGTTTCGTATACCCCAGTCTTCACGTTTTTGGGGTCGATCCCCACGCCCGAGGTGGCGTTGGCTTGTGGATCGGCGTCCACCAGCAATGTTTTGTATTCCAACACACCAAAGCAGGCGGCCAGGTTGATGGCCGTAGTGGTTTTACCCACACCTCCTTTCTGATTGGCTATGGTGATGATCTTTCCCATCTTCTTCTCTTAGCGTTCCCAGCTGGAACCGATCTCTAATATAATGAGCGTTTTCCCCGCTTCTGCAAACTTGGCTTTGGCCGCTTCGGTATCCACCTCAATGGGAGGGAAGGTGTTGAAGTGCACGCCAACTACCGTATCGCATTTCACAAAGTCTGAGGCGATAATGGCGTCATCAACACCCATGGTGAACACATCGCCGATGGGCAGGATGGCCACATCCACCTTGTGTTGCATGCCAATGAGCTTCATGTCCATGGTCAGTGCGGTGTCCCCGGCGTAGTAGACGCAGTCTTCATCGTTGGTGATCACAAAACCGCCCGGGTTGCCACCGTGTGTGCCATCAGGCAGTACGCTGGAGTGTATGGCGTTGACCATTTTCACGGCGCCGGCTGGGGTGTGCCAGGTGCCGCCGTAGTTCATGGGCATGGTTTCCAAGCCCTTTTCTCCGAACCAACAGGCCACCTCATAATTGGCGATCACCTTGCACCCAGTACGTTTCGCAATGGACTCGACGTCCGCCAAGTGGTCTTGGTGGCCGTGCGAAACCAGGATAAAGTCGGTTTCGATGGCATCCACATCGATGGATGCGGCCAAGGGGTTGGGCGAAATGAAGGGATCGAACAACATCCGTTGTCCTTGTGTTTCTAGCAAAAGGCAAGCGTGGCCGTAGAATGTTAGTTTCATCGTTCGCGTGAATACTCCGAGAGAAAATGGTGATCTTGCGGCCGACGTGGCTGTCGACCTGATGTCTCTATCAAAAGTAGTCCAACCGCCCTGAACCGAGGCCCGCAGAAACGTCCAAGTTGTTCACAGTTTTAGCCGTCAAAATCGTTCATGAGTTCTCCTTCCACTTCCGCCGATTTGCTCACCATTGTCGCCTCCACCAATCGGCCTGGAGCGGCCAGCACAGCCCTGGCAGAAACCTACCTCGAATTGGCCACACAAGCCGGTTACAAAGCCCAGTTACTCCGCATGGACGCACTTCCTGCAGACTTTACCGCGGCGTGTTGGGAGGGAGGCAGCCCGGATTTAGACGCTTTGGTGGAGCAGTACATCGTGCGCGCCCAGCGATTGGTGTTTGTGGTGCCTGAATACAACGGCAGCTACCCCGGCATTCTCAAGGCTTTTGTGGATGCTTCGCCGCAGTCGGCGTTTTACTTCAAAAAAGCAGGGATTGTTGGCGTGTCCTCAGGGCGCGCCGGAAATTTGCGTGGAGCAGACCAGCTCACCAACGTGTTGAATTACCTGAGAATTTCAGTGTTTTACCGCAAGCCCAAGTTGTCTGGCGTGGAGGATTCAATGGTGCAGAGTGGTACCTGGCCGCAGGCGTGGGTGAAGGAGTTGACCGATCACCTGCATGGAGTCATGGCCTTTTAGGATCAATCGCTGAGGTCTTCGAAGCTGACGTCGGTGTATTCCTCGGTGGGGGTGTTTTCGTTGCGGCGCTCCTCGTGTGATTCGTCGTTGACCTGATTTGTGTCCTGCAGCTCTCGGATTTTATCGACCGCATGATTTAGCCCCTCTGCGAACTTCTCAAAGTCCTCTTTGTACAGAAACAGCTTGTGCTTCTCGTAGGTGTAGCGACCGTCATCTTGGTAACGGCGTTTGCTTTCGGTGATGGTCAGGTAGAGGTCGTTGCCACGTGTGGCACGTACGTCGAAGAAGTACGTCCGTTTGCCTGCACGAACAGCGCTGGAATAAATGTCTTCCCTGTATTGTTTCTCGTCAGACATGGCTAAGGTTTATCGCAGTTGTCGTCCACTTGTAAATGTAACAAAAGGACTGAAACCCGTTATGGGTCGGGATAAGTGTCAATATTACAGGGGGTTAGCTGCCCTTAGTTAACGGATCAGTGCAATGTGACCTTCAAAGGCATGTGGCAGGCCTACCAAGTCACGGTACCAGATGCGGTAGAGGTAAATGCCGTCCTGAGCAAAGTGGTCTCCGCCCTTGACATCGCCCACCCAAGGTTCGGTGGGATCCGTCGATTGGAAGATGACCTCACCCCAACGGTTGTAAATCTCCACCTTGTAGTTGCCGGCACCGATGACCGAAGGCAGCCACACGTCGTTGTCTCCATCGTTGTTGGGGGTGAAGGCATTGGGTGCGTAAAAGAGCGTCCCTTCCACCAGCACTTCTCCGTGCACCGAGGACACGCAACCCCATTCATTGGTCACGTACTGCACCACGTCCATGATGCCGCCTTGGGCATAGGTGTAGTCCCCGTCACAACTCTCCAGTTGCCCGCCGTCCCCCATGAAATACACACAGGTGATGTTGCCGTCAACGGTACTGGTGACCGTGACCGTTGGGTCCAAGATGTTGACCACATCAGGTTCGATGTCAAAGCCCGTAGCCGGAGCGGGGTAGACCGTGATCAAGTCTTCCAACACGGCAGTGTTTGAGTCTTCACAACCCACAGTGGTCGTCACCGTTACACTTACTGTATAGGTGCCCGGCGTGTCGTACACATGGATGGGATTGGCCCCGTTGGCGGTGTTGCCGTCGCCAAAATCCCATTCCCATATGGCCTGGGTTTGGACTTCAGATTCATTGATGAACGTGACGGTGTACGGTGCACAGCCTGTTTCGCTTAGAATGCTGAAGTCAGCGGTGGGGTTGGGGATGATTAGGATGGTGTCGGTGTAGGTCTTGAGGCAGACGTCCTGTTCAATGCTAAGGGTGACGGGATAGCTACCTGCGGCATCCCAAGTGACACCATTAACTACTTGGCTGTTGCCCGTGCTTGGGGTGGCTGTGGTGCCAAAATCCCACGAGAATACTGCATCGGGGTTGACCGTGCCTTGGGCCTCAAAGTCAAAGCTGTGGCCTTCGAAACACTGCGGGTCGGGCAGGGGAAACCACGGGTCTAGCAAGGTGTAAATATCAAACTCGGCCTGGTCTACCGATGGGCAATGGAAGTCAGCGCCGGCCGATAGGGTCACCGTGTAGAGCCCCACGTCTGAGTAGGTGTAGGTAGGCTCAAATTCGGTGGATAGGTCAGTGGTGAGTCCTGGGACACCAAAGTCCCAATCGTAGAAGGTCGCATTGGTACTGGCGTTTCCAAAGGTGTAGGTGAAACCGTCGCAATACGTGTCCTGCTCGATGATGACCGCCTGCGGCGGCGGGGGAATGTTGAAGGTGTACTCGGTTTCCTCCACGCAGCCGTTGTAGGTGGTGGTCAGTTGTACGGTTTGATCGCCATCCGACCCAAAGGTGACATTCTGCGGGTCTTCGTCGTTGGAGAAGCCCGGTGTGGACAGTGCGGGAAAGTCCCATTCGAATTCCACACCCGGTTGGAAGTTGCCTGATGCATTCCAGTCTACCAGCACCTGGTCGCCTACGCATTCCCAGAACGGGTCTTCGATGTTGGGCTCCATTTCGGGCCAGACCGTGAATTCCACAATGGTGCTGTCTGCACACGGCCAATCCGGATTGGCAATCAGCATCACTCCGTAGGTGCCCGCATCTTCAAAACTGTAAGTGGGGTTGGCTTCGGTAGACTGTGCGCCAGGGTTGAGCGGATCGTTGAAGTACCACTGAAAGCTCGATGCGTTCACCGAATTGTTCTCGAAAGTCACTTCCAGCCCATCGCACAGGTCGTCCTGTTCGGGGATGGAGGCAATGATGTTGGGGTCGCAAAGGGTGACGTTGAACTGGAAGTCACGCGTGTTTTTACAGATGAGTTCGCCGTCTCGGTATTCGCTCACGCACACGCCGATGACGTACTGGCCAATGGCGGTGGGGGTGCCTTCGATCCACCCGGTTTCAGGGTCGATGGTAAAGCTTGGATCAGAGGTGATGGGGAAGGATTCGTTGAACCCTGCGGCATAGGGCACCTCGGTAAAGGGCGGTGGGTCTGGAGGAGCAGGTGCAGGCAAATCTGGAGAAGCCCCGTGAAGCGGGTGGCAGAATTCGTAGACCAGTGAATCGCCGTCGGGATCGGTGGCGCTGTGGTCAAACCAGAATTGGGCGTTTTGGCAGAGCGCCACTGGTGGAAAGTTGTTGAAGACTGCACTGCTGTTGAAGTCCTCATCAATGATTTCAGGCCCGGGAACGTGCGACCACATGGTGATGCCTTGGTCTTCCGGGTTGAGCAGGTTGACAATGGACGGGTTGCGGCAACAGCGCTGGTAAATCAGGTCGTAGCCTCCTTCCATGGGGGGTAATTCCACAATTTGGCTGTAGATGGCCTCTTGCACACAAACGTCTGGAGGGAGAATGAAACACGGGTTCTCCAACTCTACTGGAATCTCATTGATGTTGGCATCAGCCAGCAACAATGACATGTTGAACTGCAGGTCGCCGTTGTTGAACACCCCAATGGAGGCCTCAAAGTCAAAGTCGGTACCGTTGGTGTTGGTGGGTCCGCAGTCGCGGTATACGATCAGGGTGACACGGTACCAATTGGCGGGGATGTCACCGGTTTCGCCAACGTACTCGTAATACAACTCTCCGCCCACAATGTGGGTGGCCACACTGCTGACGGTGGTCATCATCAGCAGAATGGAGGCGACGTATTTCAAGGCGTTGTTCATGCGCAGGCAGATCCAAGCAAAGTATTCAAATGTAGCGGGATGGTGACCACAAATCGGACCAGAATGTGGCACATTCTTACACCCTCAAATCCATCACGCAGAAAGCAGCATATTTGTTGCATGAATAACCAACCCCGATCGCTTGAAGTTCTCAGAGTTTGATTTGCACCCCGATGTCCTGGATTCGTTGCATTCCATGGGCTTTACTGAACCCACTCCCATCCAAGAGCAGGCCATTGGTCCAGCCTTGGCGGGCAAGGACATCATTGGTGTGGCCCAAACCGGAACAGGAAAGACCGCAGCATTTGTGGTGCCTACCCTGAGCAACATCCTGGACACCGAGTTCAACGGAAAAGTGCAGTCGCTGATCATTGTGCCCACCCGAGAGCTGGCGGTGCAGATCGATCAAAACATCCAAGGATTGGGATATTACGGTGGCATTTCGTCCATACCTATTTACGGCGGAGGGGACGGAGCGGAATACGATAAGGAGAAAAAAGCCCTCATGGAAGGGGCCGATATTGTGGTGGCCACCCCAGGCCGCTTGATCTCCCACCTCAACTTCGACTACGCGGATTTCTCAGGCATTCAAACCTTGATCCTGGACGAGGCCGACCGCATGTTGGACATGGGCTTCTTCCAAGACATCATGCGCATCGTCAAGCACGTCAATCCCGACCGCCAAACCCTGCTTTTCTCGGCCACCATGCCCGAGCGCATCGACCACTTGGCCAAAGAACTGTTGACCGATCCGGTGCAGATCAAGATCGCCATCTCCAAGCCGGCTGAACGCGTGCTGCAAGGCGCCTATATCGTGCACGATGATCAAAAGGCACCGCTCATCAAGCAACTGCTCCGCGGGAAGGAAGACCTCAAGAGCATCATTGTATTCTCCAGCACCAAGAAGAACGTGCACCGCGTGTACAGTATGCTCAAGAGCGCCGACTTCAATGTGGACCGCATTTCTTCCGACCTCGATCAAAAGGAGCGCGAACAAGTACTGCTCAACTTCCGCAACCGTCGCACGCAGATCTTGGTGGCCACAGACGTGGTGAGCCGTGGAATCGATATCGACGACATTGATTTGGTCATCAACTACGACGTGCCAGGCGATGCCGAAGATTACGTGCACCGCGTGGGGCGCACCGCACGTGCATCCGCAGAAGGGGTAGCTCTGACCTTTGTGGGCATTGAAGAGCAACAGAAATTCGGCCGTATCGAACAACTCATCGAATCCGAAGTGCCCAAAGTGCCCGTTCCCGAAGAGTTTGGACCCACGCCCGAATACGACCCCAAACGTCGCCGTGGTGGTGGCGGTGGCGGCCGAGGCCGAGGCAAAGGCGGCGGACGCGGACGCGGCGGCAAAAAGGGCGGAGGCAAGCCGCGTCGACGCTAACCTCAGAAATGGAAAATCCCCGTACCGGTAGGTGACGGGGATCTTTGTTTTTCGGAGGATGCTTGCTGCAGCCTAGGGCTAATCTCGCCGTGGTGGACCTTGGCGGCGTTCCTGGAGTTTGTCGAGCAGCACCCGCTTGAAGCGCTTTTCAGCGTGGATCAATTTCACAGTCTTTTCAGGTCCAAGGATGGCCATGACATCGGTGATGTAGGTTTGCTCCAACACCGCAATTTCGGTGCGCAATTGGGTGACGCTGGCCATGGCCTCAAGCACTTGTTTTTCGGTGGTCGTTTCATCCTTCAGCGCGCGCATGGTTTTGCGAATGGTTTTTTCCTTCGCGTCGCGGGTGTCCGAGAACGTGTTGTAGACCGGCCAAAACTGCTGGCTGTCCTCCACACTCAAATCGAGTTCATCGGTAAGAAACGCAATTCTCAGGCGTTCCACTTGTTCGCGGTCTTTGCCATTAGATGACTGCCCGCCTTGGGCAAAGGCAGCAGTGAAGCACAAGGCAAACAGGAAGGTCAATGTGGATTTCATGGGGTGATTATACATGATTAGTTCAAACGTGCAGAGGCTTAATTGCTTCGAAGAAGCTCGTCGTTGAGTGCGTCAAGCAGCCCGTCGAGGTCTTCGTCGTCCAACCGGTCGTCATAAGCATCCTCGTCGAGCAGGTACGCTTCTATTTCCTCGGCCTCTGGGTCAGCGGTGAGGGTGGTTTCGCTGCCCAACAAGAACAGCAAGTCTTCCTCACCCAACGACTCGAGGACGTTCTGGGTATCGGTTTGTTCCCACAGGCAGGCAAAGGTTTCGCATTCCTCGGGGGTGGATTGATCAAACACAAATACGGCGGCAATCAGGGCTGCGGCAACACCGGCCGTCCATCCCATCCATGGGCGCAAGCGCACCACATGTGCAGTGGTTTGCTTCGATGGCGAAGCGTGTACGGTCTGTGCCAGAATATCTTGCTCCAGTTGGGCAAAGTAGCCTTCTGGCGCAGTGTCGGGCGCTTCATGGGACTCCAGCGCAATGCGCGCCTCAATCGCACCCGGCAGCGCATCAAAATACCCCTCAGGCACCGCGAATCCAGCATGGGCCCCAGCGGCATCCAACGCAACGTGCGCTTGAATGTCAGCAGGCAGCTGATCAAAGTACCCCTCAGGAACGCGGAAGCCGTGTTTGCCGGCCAACGCATAGAGCGTAGGTGCTTCTGAGTGAATCTCGTGATATGGATCGAAGTGGGGCTCCATGTCGTGGGTTAGATGGCCTGCCAAGCCAAAGGTTTAGCTGGCCGTCAGGTATTTTTCAATTTTTCGGACCGCGTGGTGGTAGCTTGCCTTGAGCGCACCCACCGAAGTTCCGGTGATTTCTGAAATCTCTTTGTATTGGCGGGCCTCAAAATATTTGAGGATGAATACCGAGCGTTGCTTGTCAGGCAAGGTGGCTACGGCGGTTTGCAGCTTGCGCTGGATGGCGTCGCCGTCATAGTGTACATCGGCCTCCAGCGATTGGCTGAGGCTGTGTTCGACTTGGTCCAAAGGAATGCCTGCGATCTTCTTTTTTTTGTTCAAAAAGGTGATCGACTCGTTCATGGCAATCCGGTACATCCAGGTGCTGAGCTTGGCGTCGCCCTTGAATCCGTCCAGCCCCTTCCACACCTTGATGAAGACCAGTTGGGTGACATCGTTGGCGTCGTCATGGTCCACCACCATCTTGCGCACGTAGTAGTACACCTGCTGCTGGTATTGGCTCACAAGCGCGGTGAATCCTTGATTGCGCGAGGCTGGATCGCGGTACAAATCCAGCAGTTGGGTGTCGGTCATGGGCTGTTTCAAAACGGAGAAGTTGCTGGTGAGACCACCGCATCCCCAAAAGGTTTAAAGTTCGCGCAAAAAAAAAGACCAAGCAGAGCCGGTCTGTGAATGGGGGGGAGGGAAGAGCTCAGTACTTCACAGCCTCAGGCAGGTCTACACTGTTGGCCTTGGCTTGCTTGCGGAGCGAAGACCACACCTTGCCAGCGAACCCGGATTTGGCTTGGTCGGTGGTGACCACCTCTACAACATGTGCTTCACGTTTGGCAATGGTTTCGCGCAGTTCTTCCTCGAGTGCTTTTCGTTCTTCGAGGAGCTCTTTTACGTATTCTTCGCGTGCTGACTCAGACATGGCTTGCAGCGAGCCAGGCAGTTGTTCCACGTCAATGGCATCGAGCGAGACCGTGCCGTTGACCAAGTTGTTGAGCAGCTCGTTGCGCTGGTATTGGTTGGACATGCCCGCCTCAGAAAAGTTGAAGGCCGAGCGTCGGGCGATGGCCGCATCGTCCAAGCCGTTGTACATCTGCAGGTCCAGTTCTGCATCTTCTTCGGCTTCGCTAACCTGGGCTTCACTGCCGTAGTAAAGGCGTGTGCCATCCAGCTGCATGTTCAGCTCGCGAATGCGCTTGTCGAATGGAGTGGTGACCGCCACGTTGTTGGCGTCCATGCCTACCGAGAAGAAGTCGCCGTTGGTGGCGTATGCGATGGTGGTCCAGTGCGGTTCGGCAGCGCCGTTGGAACCCATTAAAATGGTGTTGATGGTGATGCCTTGTTGGCCGGCTTCTTGGCAGAGCTCGGGGTATTGCTTTTCCTCGTAGTCCATGTGCGGGGCGCAGTCGCCCACCAAAAAGACAGTTTTGACCGCCAGGGGAGAAGCGCTCCAGTCGACGCGGTGGATGGCATCATTTAGCGCTTGGTTGACGCTTTCGGGGCCGTCGCCTCCTCCTGCAGCGCGCAGTTGTATGAGCTGGTTGTAGACGTAATCCAAATCGGCATTGAGGTCGGTCACCTGGGTCACGAAGGCATCGCCGCGGTCGCGGTAGGCCACCAGACCAATCTCAATGTCCAGTTGTTGTTCGGATTGGGCCAGGCTGGAGGCAATGGTCCAAATTTTGTCCTTGGCGGTTTGGATGAGCCCGCTCATGCTGCCGGTGCAGTCCAGGGCGAAAACGACCTGCATTTTGGGCGTGAGGTCTAGGCTGGGCTTGTAAAAATCAGGGCCGGGCTGGGCAGACGCTGAACCCCAAGAAGCGGCGGCGCAGAGGCTGAGAAGAAGACGATTCATAGGTGCGATTTACAGGCCTGTACACCGCCCTCAATGAAACGTTCATCCGATCACTAAAAAGATCAGTCGCGTTGGGTGCACATGTACGACTTGGGCAGGCGCGATCTGGTTGTCGTGCTAGGGAGGTTGAAATCACCCACGGCGTGGCGACCTACTGAGGCCAACACCTGTGAGGTGTGGCCTTTCTACGTAGATCAAACTCCTCGCCCAATGCCTTCCATGGGCAATGAATCCAGGCCCAATAGAACGGCGCCTAACAGAAACGGCACACTGTTCAGGCACACGTAATTTTCCATCCAATAAGAGTGGTCTTTGAAGTGGTAGCGGTGGATGTCCGAAAACAAGTTGCGTGCGCCCAATAAGAGCTCTTTACCTCAGTATGCGTGCTGTTGCCATATGAAGAGGAGAAGCACCCATCAGGCGACCAACAAGAACACGGCTCCGGCAATGTTGACCGCGTACAGGTACCAGCGGTATCCTTTCTCGCCAATGCGATTTACTGTCCAGAGCCCGGCAAAGAATCCCAATGCCACGGCAGGGATGAGGGGTATATCGGTGGAAAGGGTTTCGGTGCTGATGGTCTCCCATACGTAAAGGTGAAAAGGGAGCTTGACCACATTGAGCAAAAAGAAGATGAAAGTGGCCGACCCAATCAGGTCCTTTTTAGAGGCGCCGGTCAGCAAAAAATAGATGGAGGCAAACGCACCTCCGTAGTTCCCGATCATGGCGAAGAATCCTGCACCGATGCCCAGCGGCCAATGACTCCAAGAGGCAGGTTTGACACGGCCTTTGAATCGCACCTCCCACACCCACATGACCAGCATGCCAATCACAATCAGTCCGGCCAGCAGTTGTTGGAAATGGCCTTCAGGCAAATCCTTGCCCACCCACACTCCCAACAAAAGGCCCACGAGTACCGTGGGCAAAAATTGCTTCACAATGGTGGGTACAATGTGCTTTCGGTAGGCCACCAGGGCCATGACGTCTCCGACCAACAATAGCGGAACGATGATGCCCGAAGATTCACGAGCACCAAAGCTCATCGCCATCAAAAGGATGAACAGTGGACCCAAGCCTTTGAGGCCTCCACGGATCAGGCCAATACAGAACGCCGCGAGTAGAGCTGGGAGCATCAAGAGAAGGGTGTTTTTGCACCTCCAAATCGATGGAGATCGGAGGCCTGCACTAAGAACAGCTATTCTCCCGCGAAAAAGTTCACGGGGTTGAGATAATCCCTGCCATGCGAAAAAGCACACCCTGCATATAGCTCCTCTTCCCGTTTCACGTTGAACACCCCTTGCACTAGCAATGGAACTAGGACTCCGCCTACCACGCGGTTTCCAACAGTTCAAAAAGTCCACTGTACTGCGCCGTGCTCTCCCCGAGCTCTAACGAAGTCCCCGGGCTAAACGTCACGTCCAGCCCACGAGAATCGGTCATGCTTAAGTCAGCGGATTGGGCGCTGCTGATGGAGACTCCCGCCAATTCCTCAACACGATCATTCAAGTCAAACGCGGGGGCTTGGGAGGTGTTGAACATAACATCATCAACTGGGCTTGCGGTCTGAAAAGTGGCTTGCGTGTCCAGTGCGGTGGGTGGCGTGGAAAAGGTCTTGCTCTCTAACAAGCCATTGGTGCTTGCGGCGCTGGTTCGGGCAGCCATGTCAGTATTTCCGCTTGTGGGTGTATCGGCCAGCACTTCTGGAAGTGATTCATCAACTTCGAAGTCGGCGTCGAGTACGCCTTCTTCTTCGGCCATTGCGTCCAACTCCAAGGCAGTGCCGTTCTCCAGAGCCACATCTTCGGTGATCCGGTCGGCTACAACGGCTTCTTCGCGTGCTTCTTCTGGGAAGTTCAAGGTGTTCTCAGGAGGTGGAGGAAGGGCTGCGCGGTCCTGGGTTTGACCCCCAACATCCTCAGAAGCTGCAGGTTCTGGGGCTGGCATGTCTTGGGTAATTGCAGGAGTTTCGTTGGCCTGAGAGTTGTTCTCGGTTTCTGCGGGTATTTCTTCTGCTACTTGCGCTTGGTTTTCTGCGAATGCAACCTCGTTATTGGCGGGTTGGAACACAAATACGCCCACAATCACCACCGTGATGCCTGCTAAGGCCATTCCAAAGGCGGGTTGGCGGAACCAGGGTTCGCTTGGGCGCACCAGCAGTGCCCAGGTGCTGTTGAGCCACACGCGGAAACCGCTCTGTTCTTCGTTCGGGAACAGGTCCATCAGCGCCTCCTTGGTGCCGGGGTGCGGTGCAATTGTCTGGGCAGGGGTGGCCGCGATGCGCAACAGCAAGGCCCGCATGGAGGCGTATTCCTCCTCGGAATCCAAGTGCTCAAGTGCATAGGTGCGCTCGGCATCGGTCAGCTCTACAAACGCCTTATGGGTGAGCAGGGCTTCCAAGGTCTCTGGGGAACTGGGGGTATGTGGATCTGTTGTTTTCACAAGTCAAAACGGATTTGCTCAAAGTGCTTCAACTTGGTGTTGAGCTCTTTGAGGGTGTAAAACAAGCGCGATTTTACCGTGCCTGCGTTGCAGTCCATCGCTTGGGCGATTTCCTTGATGCTGAGGTCTTGGCGGAAGCGCATTTCAAAGGTGCTTCGTTTGACCTCGTCGAGCTCCAAAAGCGCAGCATCCAAGGCTTCTTGAAAGCTGCTGCGGTCCAACAGCCGCTCTGAGCTGGTGGCCGAACTGTCAGCCACGTCACGGTCGAGCTCGTAGCCCGTGTTCTTGCGAACTTCCATGCGCCGGTACTCGTTTTTGCACATGTTGTTGGCCACCGAAAACAGCCACGTCTTGAACGGCCTTCCGGGGTGGTAGAGCTCGGGCTTCTGCACCACCTTGGTGAAAAGTTCTTGCATGAAGTCTTGGGCCTTTTCGCGGTCCTTCCAAAGCATGCCGTAGAAGTAGTTGACCAACCGGTCCGCATATCGATCATAGAGCACGCCAAATGCCCGGGAATCGCGCTCGGCGACCCGCTCCATCAGGGCCTCGTCGGAGAGGCTGGTGAGGGATTTACGGCGGTTGAACATGGGTCAGTAGGTGGTCACTTGCTTGACTCTGCTTTGTTGTTCGCTGCTCGGGGTGAGGGCCTGCAGCAGCCCTTGCAATTCGCGCGCTTTTTCCTGTTCGCCGCCGGCGGTGTAGAAGTTGTTCAACACCGCCAGGGCGATGAGGTAGTTCCGGTTGATGGCCGCTCCGGATTGGATGTGGGAACGGTCTGCACGTTGTTCCCACCAGGTGACCGTGGCCAGAATGTTGTCAAAGGCCAGTGGTTTGTGGCAACGCAGGAGTACGCCTTCAGGGTAGAGGTCTCCATCAAAACGTTTTAAGGCCTGGGCGGGCAAGGTGGTGGACAAGTAGAATGGTCTTGTGCTGAGTTGAGCGGCCTTGACCAAGGCTTTCAAATGATCGTCCGGCCCTGTTGCCGGTGCGTATACCGCTCCCACTTGCTGGTAGATCCGCTGGGCATAGTCCGGGTTGCGCAGCCAATCCAGGTGTACCACCAGCACGTCCTTACGCAGTCCAGCGCGTTGGTGTTGCAAGAGCGCAAAGGTGTCCTCAAATCCGTGGGTGATCATGATGCTGTTGGCCTGAGCGCTGTGCAGCGCATTCTTTTGCAGGGTGCTGCTTGCTGGCGCAAAACTGTGCTGGGTGGACATGGAGGCCAGCGCTTGTTCCAAAGCGGAGTCGTCGCTGTAAATGGCGGCATGGACCGCATCTGCCAAAGTGCGATCCAAAGCGGAAAGCGAGGCGTCCGCTACGGTGGCAGACACTTGTTTTAGGGTCTGGTAATCCTGTTTCAAAAAGCCGTTGTGCTCCCAATGCGCAAAGGCATACGCAGGGGTGTTGCCGCACGCTTGTTCCATGGCGGCCAGTTGCGCATCCAAAGCGTTATGATCGCGTCCTGAAAGCGCACGACCTGACTGCGAATAGCGGCTGCGACGCTCCAAGCGGTATTGGTCCAGCAAGTAGCTGGGGGCGGGGCTGGGCTCGGCCGCTACGTTCATGGCCGCTTCGGCTTGCGTAGGAGGCAACGATTCGATGCTCCGGGTGCGGTAGGTGGATTCGGAGTTGACCCGCGCATCGGACTGCACCTGTGCGGTGGCACTGGCGGCAATCAAAACCGTCCAAAGAAGAAGATGCAGATGCCTCATGGTAGGGGTGTTTGGTGACCAGTACACGCAAGGTAGGAATCGGTTCACCGCCCCCGAAAGATTGTGTCAGTGTTATGAATGTGTAAATCCACCTGCAGGGCGTTTCTGTTGGGTTTTTGGCATTTTATATTGCAGCGTAAACCCATCGCTATGGCAGCTCCCAGGTACACCGATTTTCACCTAGATGACGTCCAGTTGTCTCAGTTTGCCAAAGCGATTGGACACCCGGCTCGGGTAGCCATTCTCAAGGTGTTGGCCGAGCGCGGGGAATGCATTTGCGGCGAGATTGTAGGCATCGTGCCTTTGGCGCAGTCAACGGTGTCTCAGCACTTGCGCGAACTGAAAAAAGCGGGATTGATCAAGGGGCGCATTTTCGGCCCCAAGTCGTGCTACTGCATCAATTGGGAAGTGCTCAACCAGTTTCGCTCTGCATTCGAGGCATTTTCCGGTTTGATGGATGTCGCAGAAAAGGCCGCAGAGCCCTGCTAAGAAAGTCATCCCACGTATCTTTGCAGGTATGGATCCCCAACGCCGCGAAGAATTGCTGGCCAAACTCAATGCCGTACACCACTGGCCGGCCGTTTACACCTTCAAATTCATCCTCAAACCCGAGGAAGAAAAGCTCACCAAGCTGCGCACTCTGTTTGACGAAAGCGCCCAGTTTTCCTCCAAAGAAAGCAGGAAAGGCAACTACGTTTCGATCACGGTCAAGGAGCTCATTGTAGATCCAGACACCATTTTTGACCGCTACACCAACGCCACCGCCATTGAAGGAGTGATTGCCTTGTGAAATGAAGACCACCCAAGACTACTTGACCAACATTCTGCTGATCACCTTGATCCTCTTCCTGGTGTACATCCTGTACCGTCGACTGCTTGTTGTGCTTGGCAAGGACGAGGCTGCACGCAAGTTTGTGCACTTTCAAGACGCAGAGGTGCGCTTTGAAGACGATGTGTGGCGCGTGGGCATCGAAGTGCCTGAGGCGTGCTACGTCACTGTGTCCATTCAAAGGGATGGCGACCCCACTCCATCGGTCATTTTTGACGGGGAGTTGCAAGCGGGCGAACACTTGATGGACATCGCCACCGAGCTCAAGCCCGGCAGCTACACCTGCGTGTTCCGGACTGCCAACCAACGCGCCGAGCGCTACTTCACCGTTGACTGAATGGGCCGTCGTTTCCAGAAGGTGGCAACCGTGCTGCCGCTGACGATGTGCCAGATGCCCCACCATGCGGCCACCATGCCCATGCCGCTGTTCCCCCCAAAGAAGCTGAAGACGATGATCAGCCCCAGCCCTGAATTCTGGATGCCGGTTTCAATGGCTACTGTGCGGCAATCGCGCTTACGGTTGCCCAGAACTTTGGCCAACAAGTAACCGCTGAGCAGGGCCAATCCGTTGTGCAGGAGCACCAGCAAAAAGATGCGCTCAATCGCACCGGCAAACAAGGCGCGGTTGTTCCAGAAGGCCACGCCAATGATGGCCAAGAGCACCACAAAACTCCCGGTCGAGAACCAAGGCTTGAGCTTTTGCGAGGTGGCCGGGAAGTAGCGCTGCACCAAAAGACCCAAGGCCACGGGCGCCAACAGGATGATCACCATGGTTTGCACCAAACCCAA
This sequence comes from Flavobacteriales bacterium, assembly GCA_049594615.1. Taxonomy (GTDB): domain Bacteria; phylum Bacteroidota; class Bacteroidia; order Flavobacteriales_D; family Sanyastnellaceae; genus CAXPZW01. Next base: position 47,531 of record JBMYJR010000007.1, on the reverse strand, counting down.
GAACGACAACGAAAAGGCAGCCGCCTCGGTCGGCATCACCAGCGAAGACCACAGTCCAAAACTCAGTGGGGTGAGGAGCGCCGCGGTCAAGGTAGTGACTGCGCTCAGGCTCACGCTCAAGGCCAGATTGCCGCCAGCTACCAACGAGAAGAAATTGGATACGCTTCCTCCCGGGCAGCTCGCCACCAGCAACATGCCCATGGCCAAGTCAGGGTCGGGTTTGAGCACCCACACCAGGCCGGCAGTCAATGCAGGCAAGACCAACAATTGGCTCAGCAATCCGGTCAGCACTGGTTTGGGTTGGGTAAACAGAAGTTTGAAGTGCTCGGACTTGAGGTTGAGCGCCACCCCGAACATGATCAGGAATATGGCCGCATTCAGCGATTGCAGGCTTGCAGGCGAAAAATGAAGGACGGCTTCGGTGTTCATGCCGGTTGAAGTTGGAGGAACATGCGGCGCACTTGCACGGCTTCGGCCACATCGTGTACGCGCAACAGTTGGGCCCCCTGTTGCAAGGCGACCATGTGGGCTGCCGAGGTGGCGGGCAAACTCTCTTGGGGTGTGATGTCGAGCAACTTATAAACCATGGATTTGCGGCTCACGCCTGCCAATACGGGCACACCCAATTGACCGAAGTGACGCAGGTGGCGAAGCAGCGTCCAGTTTTGCTCCATGGTTTTGCCAAAACCAAAGCCGGGGTCGGCAATGAGGTCGACCAGCCCTTTTTCACGGAGCACGCGCAAACGGTGGCCCAGGGCCAAAAAAACATCGCCCACCACGTTGTCATACTCGGTGAGGGTTTGCATGGTTTTCGGGGTGCCACGCATGTGCATGAATACATACGGACACCGGTGACGCGCAACTACGGCGTGCATCTCGGGGTCCAAGTCCCCGGCGGAAATGTCGTTGATCATGTCGGCGCCTGCATCTAGCGAACGCTCGGCCACCGAGGCGTGGAAGGTGTCGATGGACAACACGGCCTCAGGATGCGCCGCACGGATGGTTCGCAATGCAGGAGCGAGGCGTTCCCATTCGGCGTCGGGGCCAATGATCTCGGCTCCCGGGCGGCTCGATTGTGCGCCCAAGTCCAGGATGTCCGTGCCTTGTTTCAGCATCTCGGTGGCGCGCTCTGCGGCCTTTTCGGCGTCGGAAATGCGACTGCCATCAAAGAAGGAGTCGGGCGTGAGGTTGAGGATACCCATGACTGCCGGCTCGGAGAATGTGAGCAACTTTCCGCGGCAGTTGAGGCTCCAAGGCTGAGGTTGCGGCTGGGAGTCCATAAACTTGCAAGAAAGAAAATTCGGACACTCCTTTTATGGAAGACCCTCAGCATACCCGAAAACAATACGACGCAGCCATCGATCGCTGCCGCAGACTGTTTGAGAAGAAAACCCGCGACTACGGCACTGCTTGGCGCGTGTTGCGCACCCCGTCACTCACCGACCAAATCTTCATCAAAGCCCAACGCATCCGCACCTTGGAGGAGACCGGAACCAGCAAGGTCGGCGAAGGCATTGAGCCCGAATTCGTAGGCATTGTGAACTACTGCATCATGGCCCTGATCCAATTGGACCTGCCCGAAGATGCGCCCCAAGAAATGGACCCAACAGAGGTGGTGGACCTGTACGACAAGTACGTCACCGCCACCCGCGATCTCATGCTGGCCAAAAACCACGATTACGGCGAGGCCTGGCGCGACATGCGCGTGGGGTCATTTACCGACCTGATTTTGATGAAGCTTTTGCGTGTCAAGCAAATCGAAGGTAACGCGGGCCAGACCTTGGTCAGCGAGGGCATCGACGCCAACTACCAGGATATGCTTAATTACGCGGTGTTTGCGCTGATTAAAATCGAAGAGGGAAGCGCCTATTCTTAAGGCGTAGGAATCGCCAGTAAGGCATCCACAAAGTCCAAGCAAACATCGGTGCCCGCAGCCACATCCATGCGGGTGGGGGCCAACCATTGATCAGGCAGGATGGAAGTAGGCGTGCGGTCAAAGTGGCCCGTGGCGTCAAAGCGCAGGGTGCTAACCACAATGTCCAATTCAGTCTCAGGAAGGTGCACCGTTGCTGGGTTGCCCCATGTACCAGACATCGGACCCAAACAAGGTGTGCCCAAAATCAGTCCGCGGTCATACTGGCGAAACACACTTGCCATACTCACCGATGCCGATCCCGAAAGGCCATCCATGAGCAAATAGCACTTGCCGTCAAACCGGTGTTTTTCGATGGGAGGTTTGGCAGTGTACACCAATGTGTCGCGTGCACCAATCGGCAGTTCTCGCATGCGCAGGTAGTGCGCCACTTGTTCGTCATGTTTGGCCATGCGCCGCATCAGCCAGAGTTTGATCCGTCCGGCTTTGCTTTCCAAAAGGGCCTTGCTATTGGGGCTCTGAAGCACCGCGATGCGGTTGGGGATGGCCAACGAGTCGGCAAGTACGAAGCGCATCAGCGCCTCCATGCGTCCCGAGGAACCGCCGGTATTTTGGCGGATGTCAAGCACGAGGTGCTCGACACCTACTTTTTCCAACTGCTTAAAGCTCTTGCGAAGGAAACGGTAGTAGGCGCCCGTGCCGCCCGAAGAAAATGAGCGCACCTTTAACATAGCATGGCTGCCTTCCATTTCCAAGCTCCACGTGGGAGGTGCATCTGGAAGCTCCTTGCGCGACCGTTTGGCCGAGGCGTTGCGTGCATTGTAAGAAATGGAGGCGGGGGTGCCGTCGATCAACACCTCCAACGCATTGGTGGAGTCCACAGGAACCAGGAGAGGCAATAGGTTGCCGAGCAGCACTTGGTGTACCGCCTCGCTGGCATGGGTGCTTGCACCTTCTCGAATGCCGTAATTGCGCACGTCGCTCAACGCCTGACTCATGGGCAGCGTGTTCCAGCGCAACACTTGGGTGCCCGGCTCGAGTTGGCCTGAGAGGTCTTTGACCACGTACACCGTGTCGTTTTCGGCGGCAAAGGTCAGGTCAACGGTCCAAGGCAGGTCGGCTTGCGAGGCCTTGATCAGACTGCCAAAATTGAGGTAGGTGTGCGAGTCTTCCAAGGTGCGCAGCAGGCGCGCTACCACCGAAGCCCATTCGGCGCGGGTCAAGGGTTGGGAGCAGGTGTGCTCGGCCCATTCCAGCGCATTTTGCCACGCGACCTCCGAGGCGTAATAGGTAGGGTCCACATGAGTGGTCGCAACCAATTCGGCAATGCTGTCCAGGTCGGTCAACATGGCCGGTGCCATCAAGGTATCGGTGCGCAGGGTTTGGGCGGAAAGCAACAGGCCGCTCAACAGTGCAGCCCCGGTCAGGATCAATCTCACGCTTCGCGTTTACGCACCATGGTCAGAATGGTTGCCAGTGCCACGGTTTCGTCGGTTTCGTCCACCACGTCTACCTGGAACTTGACAATGCCCTTGGGAATGTCCTCCTCTGAGCGGGTTTCTTGGTTGACTTTCTCTTTGACGGTGAATTTCACCTTGAGCGTCATGCCCGGATACACCGGCTTGGTGAAGCGGCAGTCCTCCAACCCATAGTTCAGCAGTACCGGTCCTTTCTTGGGGTCGACAAACAAACCTGCAGCTTTCGAGAGCACAAAGTAACCATGAGCCACGCGTTGTTCAAAGATGGTGCCCTCCAAGCTGGTGGCATCCATGTGGGCGTAGAAGTTGTCGCCGCTGACGTTGGCAAAGTTCACGATGTCCGCATCACTGACGGTATGCCCGTGGGTGTAGACGGTATCGCCCACTTCCAGTTCTTCAAAGTGCTTGCGAAACACGTGCGTGTCGCTTTCGGGACGGCTGGCTCCTGGTAGGTAGCGCTGGCCAATGTGTGTAAGCATATCAGGCGAGCCTTGGATGGCGGTGCGCTGCATGTAGTGCTTCACTCCGCGGATGCCGCCCATTTCTTCGCCGCCACCTGCGCGTCCAGGTCCCCCATGGACCAGCAGCGGCATGGGGGAGCCGTGGCCGGTGGATTCTTTGGCGCAGTCGCGGTTGAGCACCAACACACGTCCGTGGTGGGATGCTGCTCCCAACACAAAGTCACGGGCGTGATCGCGGTTGTGGGTGGCGATGCTGCACACCAGTGAGCCTTTGCCCATACGTGCGAGCTCTGCAGCTTCGTCAAGGGTCTTGTAGGGCAGGATGGTGCTGACCGGTCCAAAGGCTTCGATGTCGTGCACTGCGGTTTTGTTGAACGGATCGTCGTTGCGCATGAGGATGGGCGAGAGGAAGGCGCCTTTCTCGGCTTCGGCGCCGGTGACTTCCACTTGGTCCACATTGCCGTACACGACTTGTTGCTCGGCCATGAGCTTGTCGATTTGCGCGAGGACTTCTTCACGTTGGTCCAGGCCTGCGAGTGCGCCCATGCGGACACCCTCGACTTGCGGGTCACCCACGGTGGTTTTGGCCAGTTGCTGTCCGAGTGCGATTTGCACGTCTTCCACCATGTGTTCGGGCACCATGATGCGGCGCACGGCGGTACACTTTTGACCGCACTTGACCGTCATTTCTTTGCGTACCTCTTTGATGAACAGTCCAAACTCTTCGGTATCCGGTGTGGCGTCGGGGCCGAGTACTGCGCAGTTCAAGCTGTCGGCCTCCATATTGAAAGGCACGGCTTGATCCAAAACGCGCGCATGACTCTTGAGTTTCTTTCCAGTGTGGGCCGATCCGGTGAAGGTGACCACGTCCTGTGAATCCACATAGTCCAACAGGTTTCGTGCTGAACCACATACCAATTGCAGGGCGCCCTCAGGCAAGATGCCGCTGGCGTGGATCTCTTTGACCATGGCTTCGGTTAAAAAGCTGGTCACCGTTGCAGGCTTAACAATGGCTGGCATGCCCGCCATCCAGTTGACCGCCACTTTTTCGAGCATGCCCCAGATCGGGAAGTTGTAAGCGTTGATGTGTACCGCCACCCCACGCTTGGGCACCAATATGTGGTGGCCAAGGAAGGTGCCGTTTTTGCTCAGCGGAGCCGTATCCCCATCTAGACAGTATGGCATGTCAGGGAATTGACGGCGCAAACTCGAGTAGGCAAACAGGTTGCCGATTCCACCTTCTATGTCAATCCACGAATCCACACGTGTGGCACCCGTGGCATAGGAGAGGGTGTAGAACTGTTCCTTGCGTTCAAGCAGGTACAACGCCAACGCTTTGAGCATGCGTCCACGTTCGTGGAAGGTCATGCGTGCCAGGTTGGGTGCGCCGGTTTTGCGCGCGTAGGTGTACATGCTTTCGATATCGATGCCTGCAGTACTGGCAGACGCCACTTGTGCACCGGTGATGGCGTTGTGCAACCATTGGCCGTCGCCGTCGCCAGCAATCCAATTTCCACACACGAGGTTCTCGAGTTTCATTCCAGGGGGTGTTGGGAGCGGTGAAAATAACAAGAACCCGCCCTCGGACTACCTACAACGGCCACATGATCCGTTGCCAAAATCACCCCATCGGTTAAGTGAGGAGCACTTCTAACCTGCGTTGTTTGTCAAGTGTTAAGAGATCGCTAATGACTGAGGAAGTGCATACCAATGTTTGTACCTTGAGCAACAAGCGGTGCAGATCAGCCTAAAACCGGGCACGGGATCATGTGTTCTGGCACAACGTTTGTCTCCATCGTGGACCGAATATGACGGTTAGGTTACCGTTTACGCGACGAATCCTACCAACGGCTCATTTTTCGCTGAATACGCGGGTTTCGCCAATGAACAGCACGATTTAATCGCTATATTTGTCACAACTGAAGTTCATAAAACCAAAAACGACAACCTCAAACCCACAACGATGAAAAAAGGAATCACCTTCATCCTGGCTCTTGCTGCTGCTGGCATGGCCACCGCTCAGTCGGCCTCAGTGGTCGTAAAACAAATCGACAACAAGGGTTTGGTAGAGGGCAACACCTACCGCGTCTACGTGAAGGCGCCAACCGTGGATCACTCGATCCATGCTGTGTTCGCTGACGGTACCAATACGCTCGAGATCGAGTCTACCGCACCGTTCTACCAGAACCAGTTAGGCAACCACACCTCGACCGGCATCAACGAGGCCATCGCGGATATCCAGCCTGCACTCAACTACGACAGCTACATCACCATCGGTGCATCTGACGATATGAACAACAACCTCTGGGAGGCCGGCATCGTAGCCGACAGCTTTGAGGATGGCAACGCCCTCCGTGTTGAGGACGGTGCTTTGTTTGTGATCCCCACCGAGGGCCAGGGCGCTCCTCGCGGCGAAGGCAAGCTGGTACTTGTCGCTCAACTCACCACTGCTGGTGAAGCCCACGGTGTGCTCAACGTACAGGGTTGGGATGCTGATCAAAACGTGTGGCAAGCCGTCGGTCTGGAGTTCTCAACCAAGAATGCAGTTCTTGAAGGCAACACCAGCGGCGCAGGCAACACTGCAGACAACGCTATTGCCATTACCACCGAGATCCAAGCGGCTGACGCTTTTCAAGTCTTTCCGAATCCGGTAACGGGCAACGAGATCAACGTACAGTTCAACAGCGCTGTTGACTTCACCAATGGCAACCTCGCTGTAGACGTACACGACCTCTCAGGTAAAGTGGTTTACTCACAAGAAGTGGCTGCTGGTCAAATGGTTGCTGGCAACCGACTGATCATCAACACTGACCTCGCTTCAGGTGTTTACTCACTGAACGTACGCCAAGAGAACACCATCAACGCTACCCAGCAACTGGTGGTTACCAAATAAGCTTTTCCTCCCAACAGGAATGAAAAAGGCGGCCAGTGGCCGCCTTTTTTGTGTTCTCAGTTTTCTGGGGGGGTTACTTTTTGACCCCTTGCAACTTGCCAGGTCCAACGGCTTCAGGGGTGGTGGCTGTGCGGGTCACAGGCTTGACCAGCTCACCTTTGCGTGAAAGGGTGGCGGTCCACTGCTCGCGCCCGGACGCGTCGCGAATACTGATGGTCATTGTGCGGGCTTTCCATGGGCCTTCAAACGTGAGTAGACCAAAATTCTGGGTGCCAACGTGGGTGCCAGAGACACGCAAAGTGTTGGGCTCTTCGCTGTGGTCGTAAGCTGTGGAGGTCAACGGACTGCAGGTGAGGTCGTGGACAATCACTCCGCCTCCCAAATCCATGCGCGTGAGTTCGGTGGAGTGGCGATCGCCGGAAAGGAACACCACCCCCTTGATGTTATTGGCCGCAATCAAGTCGATGATTTGCTGGCGTTCCTCGGGGTAGCGCGCGAGGTTTTCGTACGCCGCATAGTCACTCAGGACTTGGCCACCGACCACCACCAGTTTGAACGAGGCGTTGGAAGTCTTCAGGGCGTGGATCAGCCAGTCAATTTGATCCTGACCCAAGCATTGTTGCTGCTGCCCTTCGAGTTCAGGGTGGGTGCGGTCCCAGCGGTTGTCCAGCATGAAGAAGGCCACATCGTTGTATGTGAAGTAGCTGGTAATGCCCGGCAATTCCGAGTTGCCGTAGCTGGCGTTGGCCCAGAAGAGCTCAAACACATCTTTAGAAATGTCTTTGTTGGTCCAGCTGCGGTTGGAGTCGTTGGGGCCGTAGTCGTGATCGTCCCAGATGGCGTAGTTGTGAGACGTGGCCAGTAGACGCTGCAGTTCTGGGGTTTGGCGCGTGTGGCTTTGGCGGTAGAGCATGCCCGAGCGCGTATCCCAATCCACCTCGCGGTAGTAGGTGTTGTCGCCCATCCAAAGCATGGCGTCTGGCGCCTGGTCTGCGATGACGTTGAAGATGGATGGATCTTGGCCATAACCCTTGCCCGGACGGTCAAACTCCGGTTCGTTGATGTACACGCAGCTGCCTAGGGCCACGGTGAACTTCGGCGGATCGGTGCGAAATTGGTAGAGCGGGAGAGTGGTAAAGGTGGTGGGGACCTCCAGTTTCTGTGCTTTGCCGTTGAGCACCACTTCGTAGTCATAGGCAGTTCCCGGTTCCAGCAGCGAACAGGTAAACTGGGCTACGTGGGCATCCTTGGTCGAGGTGCGCACCATTGCAGTGGATTGCGCGGGTTGTTTGGTGCCCTGAGGCCAAAAGCGCAGTTTGACATCGCACGGCTCGTCGGTTTGGAGCCAGACCTTAACCTCTCGCATGGTATTGGAGCCCAGCATAGGGCCAGCGGCCACCTTTTGGGCCAACAGTGGAGCAGCAGCGCACGCGCTCATCACTCCCAGGAAAATTCGCAATCGCATGGTACGTTGGTTTTGCCTCGAAGGTAGCCAACCGCAGCACCACCTGAGATGCCTGTACGGCGAGGTTTTTCACGGGTTATGCAGGGGGGTGGAACTGCTCCAGAAGTGGAGCCACTCGGCCTGCCCAGCTGTAGTATTCCTGCACAAAAGTGCGGCCGGTAGCACCTGTTCTTGGATCGGCTTCCGCGGCACTGATTTGCTCCAGAACGGCATGCGCTATGGCCTCAGAGGTGTTGGCCTCGGTCACCACGGCTGCTGCTCCTGGCGCGAGCGGACGAAATGCCAGCGAGGTGGTGGTGCAGGGCAATTCCATGCTCAAGGCTTCCAGCAATTTGTTCTGCAGTCCTGTTCCCAGACGCATGGGAGCCACAAACACCTTGCTACGCAGGTAGGCCTCACGCACGTCGTCCATCCAGCCGGTGACGGTGACACCGGGCTGCTCCAAGGCTTTCACGCGGCGATGTGGGTTGGCCCCGGCCAACATGATCCGGATGTCAGGACGCTTTTCGCGCAGCAAGGGCAGAAGCTCTTCTACCAGGTAACTGGCACCGTCCACATTGGGTGGGTAGTTCATGTTGCCCAAAAAGAGTACGTCCACGTCTTTGGTGTGAGGGGCGGGTTTGAAATAATCGGTATCCACACCGTTGGGTACCACTTGGATGTCCTTGTTTTGCGGGTGGAGGATGAACCCGCGGTCCTGCTCAGAGATGATGGTGTGGTGCTCAAAGTAGTCGAACACCAAGTTTTCGTAGTTGCCCAAGCGTTTACGTTCGGCTTTGATAAAGCGCTTGGTTAGGCCTCTTGCACTGCTGGCGCGGCGCTCCATGCCTTTGCCCAAGGCGTCCATATAGTCCAACGTCTTTGGACAAACGTGGATGTGCTTGACGTATTCTGCGGCCCGGATGAGCTGGCAATAGATGTGGTCAGGCTCGTAGGCCGAGGCAATGGCGTACACCCGCTTGCGTGCACGGCGTTGGAAAAAGTAATGCACCTGGTACGGGCGGTCCGAGAACAATGCGCGCAGCAAGTTGAGGCCCATCAGAATGCGATTCAACCGGATGATGTGCAACTCGTCACACACCTCGAGCAGGGCTTGACGATCCGCCTCAGAAACGGGTTTGTAACTCAAGCAGCACAATGCCACGTGCACTTTTCCGCGCATTGCACGCAGTTGATGGTACATGCGCAGTTTGTCACCTTTCTCCAGCGGCCAGGGCACGCGGGAGGTCATCACCAGCACCCGCTTCATGACGACAGAGATTGGTAAAAATGCACCAGACGTTGGGTGATGCCGCGGTTGTCGTACACCTCTTCTATGAGCGTGCGGGCGTGACGACCCACCGGATTGTCCTCCTTTTCGAGTTCCTCCACAATGGCGTTGGCAAAGGCCTGGGGATCGTCGGCAATACGGATGTTGTGGCCGTCGGCATATTCAATGCCTTCAGCGCCCACCTTGGTTGAGACGATGGCTTTTTCCAAGGCCATGCCTTCAATGATTTTGATGCGTATGCCGCCCGCGCTGTGCACGGGTACCACCATGACCTTGTGTTCGTACATGAAGTCAATGGCCGATTCTACCTCACCCAAAACGTGTACACCCGGCAAATGCGCATTTGGCAGTTCTTCGGGCATGGCGCGTCCGGCCAAGTAGAGTTGGGCGTCTGACTTGCCTGCGATCACCAGCGGCCACACCTCCAACAAGAACCAGTGCATGCCTTCGATGTTGGGCAACCAGTCCATACTCCCCAAGTGGAAGACTGTGGGTGAAGCCGGCGTTTCTTGTGTGGGGTAACGCTCCAAGTCCACCCCAAACGGAATCCAGCTGAGCGGCCCGCTGTATCCGACTTGCGCGTAGCGGTCGCGGTCCTCAGGGCTGATGGCTACAATGCCGTCCAGTCGGGGCAGGGTGGCCATTTCGTACGCTTTGAGTTTGGAGCTCAAGTACTTCATGTAGCTGCGCTTGGCCACGTTGCGGGTGCCCTTGGCTACCCGCTCCCAAATCATGAACTCCAAGTTGTGGGAGCGCAGAACCACCGGTGCCTTCGAGTGGCGGCGACAGGTGTTGATATACGGGGTCATGAACAGCGACTCCATGTGGATCACGTCCACCATGTTGCGTCGCAGGTAGCGCGCCAAGAGCATGTCAAAATCCGGCGAGAAAAAGCGGCTGATGTTGTACGAGTCAGAAGTGACCAAGGCTGAAAAGGCGTCCACGGCATTCACCTTGGTGTCTACAAATACACCTTCGATCCCGGTTTTTTCGGCATAGCCTTGGGGGAACTTTTCGGGTTCGAACGGGTGTTTCTCGGTGACGATGGTCAAAATTTTGACCTCGTGCCCAGCCTCCATCAGCCCGCGGGTGATGGTGTTCATGGCAATGCAACCGCCGTCACGGGCGGGAAGCGGGGGCTTAAGACACAGTTGTAGAACGCGCACCGGAAGGTTGTTTCGACTTTTTGAAGATGCCGACAAATTTATTCCAAGCCCGCGAATAGACCTCGCCGTCCATCACCGCAGAATCGGTGCCAGCTTTGTAGGTCAAGAACACGGCCATGGGAATCAACAGCAAACTGCCAAACCACATGCCCAGCCAAGGGTCGATGTTGCCGGCCTTGGCCATTTTTTCGCCAGAGATGGTCAGGATGTAATACAGGATAAACAAGCACAGCGCCACCACTGCGGGCAGCGCAATGCCTCCTTTGCGTATGATTGCGCCTAAAGGAGCCCCAATGAAAAACAGCACGATGCACGCAAAGGCAAAGAAAAACTTGCGGTGGAATTCGATGCGGAACTGGTTGGCCTCGCGGCGTTTGGCAGCCATTTCACGGACGACCGCATTTTCCACGTGGGTCTTTTGGCTGCGGAGGATCTTGCCCGCGATGTCCAGTGAGCGTGTCTTTTGAGAGGGACTGAGGTAAGTGGTGTAGTCCGGGTGGATGGGCGCGTCGGTATCCGATGGGGCAGGGGTAGCAACCACGGTGTCGGTGCTGAGTTTGGAACTGTTGTGTATGTAACGCTCCAAGTCGTCCAAATGCCGAAGTCGCCGGTATTCTAACGAATCCACAGCGGTGGCAAGCTGGTTGACGGTCATCATCTCGCGCTGCTTGCCGGCCAGGCTTTCATCGACTTTTTCAAAGAAGAGTGAAGCCAGGTCAATCCGAAGAATTTGTTGCTCAAACGTGTTGGCGATGTGTGGGTGCTCGCGGTCGCGCTTGCGGCCCTTTTCCAAAGGCTCATCGTAACTGGTGCCGTTGTTGAGGGTGAGCACCAAAAAGCGTTTGTCATCGGTTTGGGCCATGGATCCGCGCTCGGCGTGGATCACGCGGCGGCTTCCGGGATACTGTGTGTGGTCGTAGATGAGCACATCGCCAATCTCGCCGGTCTCGTCGTTTTTGGACATGACCCGGATGCTGACTCCTTCAATACCGTTGTAAAACTGGCCGGCGTCCAAACTGAAGGCAGGTCGCTGGTTTACAATCGAGGTGAGCAGGGTCCGGAACTTCAGGTTGGCTATGGGCCACACATTATTGGCAAAAAAGAATGCCCCTGCGCTGATCAGCAAGATCATCACCACCAGCGGGCGTAAGATGCGGAACAAGCTGATGCCTGCGGACTTCATGCTGGTGAGTTCGTAGTGCTCGGCCAGGTTGCCCAGGGTCATGATGGAACTCATCAGGATGGCCAATGGCAACGCGAGGTTGATGATGCGCGCACTGGCGAACACCAAGAGTTGGAGGATGGTCCAGAAGGAGAGGCCTTTGCCCATCAGGTCATCCATGTACAGCCAGATGAACTGCATTTCCAACACGAACATCGCCACCACAAAGGTGATGATGAACGGGCCAATGAATGATTTGAGCAGAAGAAGGGAAAGTTTGCGCACAGGCTCAGGCGGTCTTGCACAAATATAACGTCATCGCACCGGGCGGGATTACAGGTGTGGGTTTGGTTTTTCACCGTTTTTCGACTCCCTTTGTACCAAATAGATGCCCATGCAACTGCTGGCCACCAAAGTGTGCAAAAAGAGCGACCTCGGAGTCCACAACAACCTGTTCGGCGGAACCATGCTGAGCTGGATCGATGAAGGCGCCGTGGCGTATGTAAACGAAGTGTGTTTTTCGCCCAACATGGTGACCCTCAAAATGGACGAGGTGACCTTCCGTTCTCCGGTCAAGGAAAACAACCTGATCAAGCTCTACGGCGACATTGCCGGGTTTGGCAACAGCACCATCCGCATCAATGTGGAGGCGCGTAAATTCAATGTATACAGCCACGAGGAAACCATCGTGTGCAGCACCCAAGTCACCTTCGTGCGCATCGATGAGGACGGAGCGGCCATCCCCATTGCCAAGCACGTAAAGGACCGCTACCCAGATAAAGTGCGCAAGTGATGGATGTGCGTATGGAGCCCGGTTGGAAGGCTGCCTTGGCCGCTGAGTTTGAGCAGCCTTACTTCACTCAGCTCCGCGAATTCGTGCGCGATCAGTACCGCAGGCATGTGTGCTACCCTCCTGGAAAAGAGGTGTTTGCCGCCTTTGATCATTGCGGGTTGGATCAGGTACGCGTGGTCATCATCGGTCAAGACCCGTATCACGGACCAGGGCAAGCCAATGGCCTGTGTTTTTCGGTGGCCGATGGGGTGAAGATTCCTTCTTCATTGCGGAATATCCTCAAGGAAATCCACGAAGACCTTGGTTTGCCCATTCCGGCTTCCGGAAACTTGGAACGTTGGGCCAAGCAAGGGGTGCTCCTGCTCAACGCCATGCTAACGGTGCGGGCGTCTGAGGCTTCCAGCCATCGCGGCCAAGGGTGGGAACAGTTTACCGATGCCGTAGTAGAAGCGGTCAACCGCGAACGCGAAGGGGTGGTGTTCCTGCTTTGGGGCAGTTACGCCCAGAAAAAAGGCCAGCGCGTAGACCGCGAGAGACATTTTGTGCTGAGCTCTCCGCACCCTTCAGGACTCAGTGCACACCGCGGTTTCTTTGGGAATCGTCATTTTTCACAAGCCAACGCCTACCTCGAGGACCGCGGCCAAACCCCAATAGACTGGTCATGAAACATGTGTGGATGAGTGTGCTTGCAGCTTTGGTCTTGGCAAGCTGCGCTGAGTTTGACGAAGAAGGGCCTTCCATTTCGTACTCCATTGTGCCCGGAGTCGTATATGCCGCCGACACCTTATTGCTGAATCCGGGTGTAGCGTATACGGCCAACGTGCTCTACTCCGACGGCGGGATGATAGACCAAACCCGCATGACCTTCTCCACAGACCTAATTGCTTCAGGCACACTGGATCTCCTGCAGATCGACCAAGTGGGCACCAGCTCCTTCAACCAGACTTACAGCATACCCTTGCCCGAGAACCACGGCGGTAACTGGACACTCACCTTCGAGTCCGGCGACGACTTTGGCAACTTCACCGAAGAGGTGGTGCGCGTGCGGGTAGAAAACACCGAGATTCCTGCTGTGGAGCACACCTACTGGAATGTGCTACAATCGGGCAACCGCCTCACCTTGAGCGGAGAAGACACGCTTGCCGTTGGGCTCGACGCCTCGGACCCGGATGGGCTTGCGCAGCTGGTGTTCAGCTGGCGCGATGCTGCAAGTCAAACTTCTCTGAAAGACAGCACGTTCGTGCTCACAGGGGATGCTTTTACGGATACGGTTTACTTGCCGGTGCCCTCCTGGTTGGTGGACGGCGACTACCTGGATGTGTGGATGGAAGACGGTATCGGCCTTGCAGCAGCGCACCGGTTTACCTTGACCCCATAATCGTTCTAAACGCAGGACCTGGTCACGCACTCCGCGCGAGTCCGCATCTTCGAGTCTGTAAACGAAGGACTCAGTCCTCCAGTGCGTCTTCCACGCCCCACAGTGCTTCTTGAAGTTCAGCGGCGGTTTTGTGCTCGCCTTGGGATTGGGCCAGGGTTAGGCCCTTTTGGTAGGCATTGCGCGCGTCTTGGAGTTTTCCGATGGCTTCCAGGCATTGGCCCCATTGGTAGTAAGTGGCCAGGTACTCCGGATGGGAGAGGGAGAGTGCCGCGAATTGCTGCGCCGCAGCGGCATCCTCAGTTTTGGCCAGTTCCAAGCCCAGCGCGTAATGGAGAAAGGGGTCGCTGGCGTCCTCGGCCAACATGGATTTGAGCAGGTCAATGCGGTTCATGCTTCCAGGTGCCAATGTATGATGCGTTTGTCGTCGCCGGCGGTGATCAGGTGCTCGTCACCAGCCCAAAGCAGAGCGTTGACCGAGGCGCGGTGGGCATCGAGGGTAGGGCGTTCCAAGCGCGCCAATAGGTTCAATGACTGTACGTCCCAGATTTTGACCGTCTTATCAAAGCTCGCGGTGGCCAGGTATTGACCGCCCGGAGAAAAGGCCAGCGCATAGATGCTGAAGTTGTGCGCCGGCACAGCGAGCAATTCTTCAAACGTATCGGTGCTCCATACGCGCAAATGCGCATCCCGACCGCCTGAAATCAGGGTGGGCTTGCCGGGGTGTGCCGCCACGCAATTGGTGCCGCGTTCGTGTCCTTTCAGGGTGGCTACAGGCTGCAAAGTGTCTGCGTCCAACACGTGCAAGGGACCGGCGGAGTCGCAGACGGAAAGGTGTCCAGTTGAGAGGTATTTAGCTGATCTTAACTTGTTGCCGCTCAATGGTATCTGCCGAATCAACTCAAATGAAGATTGACTCCAAATCGACACCGATCCTTCGCCGCCAATCACAGCCAAACGACCGCCCGGAAGTGCGCAAAAATCAAACACGCCCTTCTTGTGCACTTGCAGCAAGCGCACTTCCTTTTTGGCATGCAAATCAATGACATGGAAGCCCCCGTGGGCGTTGCCAACAAGGAGCATGTTTTGTTCTTCGAGGTGTTCAACGCTGTATACGGCTTGTTGCATCCGCACCGCAAAACCAGAGGGGCGCCCTGAGTGCAAGTCCCACCCAGCGACATGCTTATCGGCGCTGCCGGAATAGAGGGTGGTGCCGTCGGTGGTCAGGGCATAGATGCCTGCGGCGTGATCATCGGCGATATGACGGGGATAAATCCGCACGGGCCAAAGGTAGCCCACCGGGGTTTTGCATCTTTACTGCGTGGAAGAAACCTCTGACATCCCCGGACTGCTGCGCTTGCTTGGCATGTACGGCTTGTTGGCCGCTGTAGTGGTGCTGGTAGCCATGCGCCTGCTTCGCCAGAACACCCGCATGCGTAATCGGATTTACGACCGTTCGCGGTTTACCAAGCGCAAACAATAACCGGGGCGCATCGGTTGGCTATTTTTGCCCCGAATTCTTCGCCATGAGCAAACCCTCTATACCCAAAGGCACACGTGACTTCGGCCCCTCGGCCATGGCGCGTCGCAATTACATTTTTGACACCATTCGCGCTTCGTTTGAGCGCTATGGTTTCTTGCCCATCGAAACCCCGGCCATGGAAAACCTGGCCACCCTTACCGGCAAGTACGGAGAGGAGGGCGATCAGCTCATCTTCAAGATCCTCAACAACGGAGACTTTCTGACCAAGGCCGATGCCGAGGCGTTGGCGGCCAAGGACTCTAAGAAGTTGGGCTTCAGCATTTCCAAAAAGGCCCTGCGCTACGATCTCACCGTGCCTTTCGCCCGCTTTGTGGTGATGCATCAGAACGACATCGCGTTCCCCTTCCGCCGTTATCAGATTCAGTCGGTTTGGCGTGGAGACCGTCCGGGAAAGGGTCGCTACCAAGAGTTCTTCCAATGCGACGCAGACATCATTGGCACGAACGCATTGGTGTGCGAAGTCGAGTTGGTACAGCTCTTTGACGAGGTGCTGTCCAACCTGCGCATTCCGGATTTTTCGATCAAGATCAACAACCGCAAGATTCTGGCGGGCTTGGCCGAGGTGGCCGGCGTGGGCGAACTGCTCACCGACATGACTGTGGCACTGGACAAGCTGGATAAAATCGGTGCCGAGAAGGTCATGGACGAGATGCGCGGCCGCGGCATTTCGGAAGACAGCATTGCCAAACTCCAACCGTTGCTGGAACTCGGTACAGATACTGAGGCCAATCTTCAATCCTTGGCCGGGCTGCTCGCCGGCAACGAAACAGGGGAGAAGGGCATCGAAGAACTCCGCTATGTATTGGCCGAAGCTGAGCGCTTGGGCCTGCGTGATGCCAAGCTCGAATTTGACCCTACGCTTGCGCGCGGGCTCAACTATTACACCGGAGCCATCTTTGAAGTGAAGGCCAATGGCGTGGGCATTGGTTCCATCTGTGGCGGCGGCCGTTACGACGACCTCACCGGCATCTTTGGCCTGAAAGGCATGAGCGGGGTGGGCATCAGCTTTGGCGCCGACCGCATCTACGACGTGCTGGAGGAGTTGGACCTGTTCCCTGCAGACGCCACGCGCAGTACAGAGTTGCTTTACATCAACTTCGGTAGCGCTGAGCAGGGCAAATGCCTGGAATGGTTAACAGCAGCGCGCAAAGCCGGTATCCGGGCCGAGGTATACCCTTCATCGGCCAAGCTCAAAAAGCAAATGCAGTATGCCAACGACAAGTCCATTCCGTGGGTGGTGTTGGCCGGTAGCCAAGAAATTGAGCAAGGAGTGGTGACCCTCAAACACATGGAAAGCGGCGAGCAAGAGACCATGTCTCCAGAGGCCGTCTTCGCCAAGCTGCGTCCTTAAGATTCTGCAGATTTTAGTGCCCGTTTTGCGCGTCCAGCCACTGGTAGAACCGGCGGTTGGCCCGGAATGCGCTGAGGCGTCCCGACGCGACTTCTTTTTGGAGGGCAGCAAGTTGTGCGGTGGCCTCGGGTATGCTGCGCAGGCGCTCGAAGGCCTCCTGGCGTACATCCTGTTGGAACCAATGCTTGTTCTGTTCGGTGCGTTTACGCTCAAAATGGCCGTTACCGCGAGTTTGGGCGATGTACTCGGAGATGGTGTCCCAAGCTTCTGCCACGCCCAAACCTGAAAGACCACTGCTGAGTTCTACACCTGGACTCCATCCGTCTGGACGAGGAGGGAGCAGGTGCAAGGCACTTTTGAATTCCGCGCGGGCGCGTTTGGAAGCCGCCTCGCCCTCGCCGTCGGCCTTGTTGATCAAGATGCCGTCTGCCAACTCCATGATGCCGCGTTTCATGCCTTGGAGTTCGTCTCCTGAACGGGCCAACAGCAGGAGCAGGAAGTAGTCCACCATCGTGTGCACGGCAGTTTCGCTCTGGCCCACGCCTACGGTTTCCACCAAAATCACATCGTACCCGGCGCATTCACACAGGAGCATGGCCTCACGGGTTTTGCGTGCCACGCCGCCCAAGGCTTCTCCGGCTGAGGAGGGGCGGATGTACACGTCGTCGCGCATGGAGAGCTCGGCCATACGGGTTTTGTCGCCCAAGATGCTGCCGCCGGTGCGAGAAGAAGTGGGGTCTACCGCCAACACGGCCAACCGGTGTCCGCATCCTGCGATGTGTGCCCCAAAGGTCTCGATGAAAGTGGATTTGCCCACACCTGGAATGCCGGTGATGCCGACGCGCACCGCGGGTTTTCGGAAGGCCAGGCATGCCTCGAGGATGGCATCTGCCTGGGCCTGGTGGTCCGGGTGGGTGCTTTCCATCAAGGTGATGGCCTGGCTGAGCAGGGCCACGTTTCCTTGACGAATGCCTTGGACAAAGGTGGCGGTGGTGGGTTTTTTCTTGGGGTTGGGCACGGCGCGGTTTGCTGCCCCGAAAGTACGCAAGGCGCTACTTGTAGTGGCTGATCCAGGAAGGATCGCTACAGTTGCGCAGCAATTCAAAGGCTTTGGTGCCAATTACATAGTCGTCGAGCTCCTGAATTCCGTACCCCTTGAGCAGGTACATCTGCCGGTCGTTTGGACACAATTTCTTGCCGGCCCAGCCTGCTTCTCCTGGGCCTTCTACGCTGGGTCGTGCTTGGTAGCGCAGCTTCCAGGGCTGTTGGGTAGGGCTGCAGGAGATTTCGTATTCCCGGAAGGGTTGGTGGTACACCACTTCGCATCCTTCGACCCCGAATTCCTCGAACAGGTTGGCTTGGCGTGGATTGGCCTTGGAACGTTGGTGGCCTGTTGCAATGAGCACAAAAGTGCGTTCGTCGATTTCACGGATGCGGTAAATCTTTTCGTCAATGTGATCAATGATCGCGAAGGTGCATCCCGAGTTGGGCCATTGGGGAATCAAATTGAAGGCTAGCTCGACTTGAACAAGGGGTGCGGTGTGAAAACTTGAGATTCCGACAAACAATCCGAGGATGACCAAGGATCGTAAAAGTGAGAGAGATAAGGCTGAGAACATACCCGGTTCTACGCGGAAAGTCTCAGAATGGTTGTAGGGTTTGATCGGACCTATTGTTGTCCTATCCTGTTTCCTGCTATTCAACCGCTGCGGATGGGAAATATCCTACCTTTCCAACGTGAATTGTAAGAGGACATGCACGGCCCTGGTAGCCCTGTTGATGGTGGCCAGCGCATGCGAGCAGGAATTGCCCGCAGTGGTGGAGCGCACCCAACCTGACTTCACCTTGGATTTTCTGGTGGGAGAGTGGTCCAACATCACCGATTCAACCGCTTTCTACGAGCACTGGGAAAAGATGGACGACGGCTTCTTCACCGGCAAGGGGTTTGTGATGCGTGGCACCGACACCACTTTCATCGAAGAGCTCTCCATCCTGCGTGTGAGCGACCAATGGCTTTACTCGGCCCGGGTCTACGGTCAAAATTCCGATGCTGCGGTGGCTTTCCGTCTGGCCGAGCAAACCAAAGACGGCATCGCCTTTGAAAATCCCACCCACGATTACCCGCAACGCATTGCCTACGAGCGCAAGAGCCCCTATGCGCTGGAAGCCACCATTTCAGGGGTGGCTGACGGCGCATCCAAATCGCGCGTGTTTGCCTACAAACGCATCACTGCCTTGGATCCCACGTTGCAGAAGTAACAAGTGGCGCGGTTTTCGCGTCTAGCCATCAACCATGAAGCACTTTTTGCTCATTTGTATCTGTTTTCTGGTGACCGCACCGCTGTGGAGCCAGAACGGCTACCCGCAATTGCCCGATAGCCTCAACCCGCAGATCATTGTCAAAGGCAAGGTTACCGACGAGCAAGGACACACCAAGCCCGATATCCTGGTGATCAACGACCGCATTGGAGCGGGCACCTTTGGCAACCCCAACGGGACTTTTACAGTGTATGCCCATAAGATGGATACCTTGCTCGTGGGTGCTTTCGGTTACCTGAGCGAAAAGGTCTGCTTTGCCGACAGCACGATTCGGGATTCCTATTACGTCGAAGTCCAACTGCGCCCGCTGGCCCTTGAGATTGGTGCCGCAGAGGTGTTTGCTCCACGCGATTTGGACGACATCCAGAAAGACATTTCCACGCTCGGGTTCAACGAGTCGGATTACCGCACCAGTGGGGTGGATGCCTTCTACAGTCCCATTACCTTTTTATACGAGCAGTTCAGTCGCCGTGAGCGCGGACGCCGCATGGCCATCCAGTTGGAAAACAACGACCGCCGTAGGGCGCTGCTCAAGGAGTTGTTTGCTAAATACATCGACTACGACATCATCGACCTCGACCCCGAGGAGTTCGACGCGTTTATCGATTACTTGAATGTGTCGGATGCGTTTTTGAAGAGCTCTTCGCAGTACGACTTCATCATGTATGTGAAGGTGCGCTACCAGGACTACCGTGTGCTGTACAAGCAACAGCAGCTTACCCCAAGCGACTACGAATACGACCAAGACGCGACGCCCCCTCCTCCAGCAACGCCGAATCGAGGTAATTGATAAAGACCTTGAATAGGAAGCCCACCACCAACAGGGCCACCAGCAAAGTCCAGAGCTTGCGGCGCATGAGGTGGGTGCGCTTGTCGTAGGTGGTCAACAAGTCCACAAACAACGCCACCACCCCAATCAGTTCTAGCACGGTCAAAAAGCCGCGGAACTCGATCATGAAGTTGTTGGCTGCCTCGATGAATCCGGGAAGCAGGTCGGACAAGTGCCGTTCCCAGAAGAACAGCAAGTTGTAAATCACCAATAAAGATGCGGCGAGTCGTACCATCAGTGCACAAAGATATTCGCCCCCGCAGGTGCTACAAGAAATCCGGGCACAAAGGCAGGGGCAGCGCCCCAGGATCGATGCGTTTGAAGATGTACTGCACGGCCAACTCCAATCCACCTTTGCCATCGGAAGCAGGGGTGAGGTTGGACCAGTTGAAGTCGTACGTGATGCCGGCCTTCCAGGGGCCGTACTCTCCACCCACAAGCAGGTAGCCCGCATCACCCGCGCGGAAGTAGAATCCCGCAAGTACGGCTTGGTGCAGCTCCCCCAGTCCGCTCAGCAGGTAACGCGCTGAGGCGCCCATGAGTACTTCGCGGTACCGGTCTTGGGCTTGCCACAGGATGCTAGGCTGCAGGTCCCATTCCTCAGCCACAGCGATAGAAGCCCAGCCGTGTGCGCTGATGCGTGGGTTGAGTTTCACGCCTAGGGCGTCTTGGAAGGATTGGTTGGGACGGGTCAGGTTGTGGATGGCCAATCCTCCGTAAGCGATGTTGCGCTGGGCCCACCGTTTGTGATATGCGGCGCCCAATGCCATGTTTACGTAAGTGCGACTGTCGCGTGCAAACGCCTCGCCTGTGGCCAGGTTGGGGTCGTACGAGGTGCCGCCCCACTGGTTGTCAAACTGCAATTGCGCGTAGTCGATGCTGAAATGGGTGATGCCCGTGGTGATGCCAACACTCAAGATCTGCGTGGAATCCGCACTCAGCGGAATGTGAAAGGCTCCTGTGAGGTTGACCTGCAATTGGCCCAACCGCGAGTCGCCTGCACGGTCTTGGTAAATCGAGAGGCCCACTGCAGTGTTGCGGCTGTGCCCGGGGTTGCGCAGGTCTCCTGCCAAACCAAAGGTCTGGTAGGGTGTGGTCACCGAACGCCACTGTGTCCGCTCGATCCCAGAGATCCGGTAATCGCCGTCAAACAGCCCAGCATAACCCGGGTTGTAGTGCAAGGGCTGCAGGTCAAACTGCGAAAAGTGGATGTCCTGCCCGAAGCTCAGGGCGGCCCATCCCGCGAGTGCTATGGAGAATAGCAGCCTCATCGGATGACGGTTACGTTTCCTTCTTCAAAGTATTCTTGTCCGTCGATGCAGAACACCTCCAGGTAATAGACAAACACTGCTGGGTCTGCCGGCTCACCGCGGAAGGTGCCGTCCCAGCCCACGTTCTTGTCGCGGGTTTCAAAGACCATCTCGCCCCAACGGTTGTAAACGGTCAGGTAGAGGCTTTCGATGTTCTCGCCACGGACAAATAGCACGTCATTGTCGCCGTCGCCATCTGGAGTGAAGGCGTTAGGCAGGAACACAAACGGCCGCCCGCAAATGAGCTCGTTGATGAACACCCGCACCGAATCCAACACTGAGCACTCGCCGTCAGAGATCAGCACGTAGTATGTGGTGCTTTCGTCTGGGGTGGCTACCGGGTCGTTGACAAACGGATCATCCAAGGTGCCGGGAGGGGACCATTCGTAACTGTATCCCGTGGGCTGTGCCAGCAGTTGGGAAGATTCCCCTTCGTCCAGGTACACGGGGTTGGCCGTGGCCGAAGTGGAACCGCCGACGAGATCAGAGATTTCTACAGTAAAGGAGTAGGTGTCGGTAAAGCCGCAGTTGTCGTTGTTGGCCGTGAGGGTGACCGTGTACGGCCCGGGGCTGTCGTAGCTGTGGGTGGGGTTTTCGAGCGAGCTGGTGCTGTCGTCGCCAAAGTCCCAGGAATACGAGGTGGCATTGGTGCTGAGGTTGGTGAACTGCAGTTCGGCATCCACACATCCGATTTCAGGCGCCTCAGCAAGGGCCACGACCGGAGGCAAGTCAAACTGGAATTTGAATACCCCGTTGTTGCAGTTGGGCGAGTTGTTGGTGGGTGACACCGCATCGTTGGGGAAGATGGGGAAGTCGGAATTCCCGCCGCAGCCCGCGCACACGCTCTGGTACACCACACCATCCGGATTGAACCGGCTGGTACCACCGTCTACGTGTTCAGCGCTGATGCCTCCGCCAAAGAAGGTGGCGTACACCACATCGCTGGCGTCCGGGGTGATCACCATGAGGTAAAAGTCGCTACCGTCGGTGCTGCTTTGGTAGGCGTCGGGGGTGGTGGGCATGTCGTCCACGGTGTCGGTGCCGGTCGGGTTGGACGCTACGTTGGTGCTGCCGCCCCAGCCCGAGAGGTACACCAGTCCGCAGTTGTCCACCAAAAACGCCGTGGGCGAGAGGTTGGGCCGGCCCGAGCCGGTGCCAACAACGGTGCTCCAATCCAACCCGTTCAAGTCGTTGGTGAACTTGGCCACCAGCATGCCGGATTCGGGGGTGCCATATGTGGCGTTTTGGATCCAGTAGTCGCCAAGGGCTCGGGTTTGGCCAAATACGTGCACCACGTCGTTGGCGTCGAGTTCTACAAAGTAGAGTTGGTCGTAGCTGGGGCTGCCAAAGTAAGTGCCGCCCAGCACTGCGCTGCCGTCTGCAGCAAAACGGTACACGTACCCGTCGGCCTGCCCGCCGCTCGCAGCCGTTTGCCATCCAGCCATCCCAGGGAGGGTGCTTGAATTGGTGCCTCCACACACATAAAAGCTGCCGTCAGAAGCAATGTCCACTGCGTAGGCCGCTTCGTCGCTGACTTGGCTGATCAGGGTGCCCCACACCAAGTCGGTCAGATCGGCGTTGAGCACGGTGAACGTGCCGCATTGACCACCTGGGGTAAAATCAAACAGGTCGGTGTATGGGAAATCGGTGTCGTCGGTGCAGGAGACCACCACCACGTTGCCAGCGTCGTCCAGAATCACCTCGCCACGCATTTCATCGGCGTAGTTGAATTTGAGGTCCGGGGCGGTGTTGACCCCGTCGTTGTCGGTGCCGCCCAGGTAGGTGCTGCCCACCAAGCTACCCCCGTCGGCGGCCAAGCGGGTGATGATCATGTCCGAGCCGTACAAGTAATCCACGCCCACGCCAGAAGGGGCAAAGGCGCCTCCGCCCAAAAAGCCCTCTTGGTAAGCCCCAGTGGTGATGGGGAAGTCGTCGGAGCTGGTGGTGCCCATGAGCACCAATTCGCCCTCGGGCGAGCAGATCAGGGTGTGGGGAAGCTCGTCGGCCGCTCCACCCAAGTACGTGGAGTAAATGCGCGTAGTGCCGTCTGAACTGTACTTGGTCAGCGCAATGTCAGTCCCGGCCAAGGTGCCTTGGCCATCGCCACCGGCCCAGTTGGTTTGGTAAGCCCCAAGGGTGGTGGGGTATCCGTCACCAAAAATCGAGCTGCCCGAGTACAGGTTACCGTCGTCGTCGTAGGTGGCGGTGTAGCCGAAGTTGTCGGCGGTGGAGCCCGAATAGGTCGAGAAAATGAGCTCGGGGTCGATCACAAGCCGGTCATGCGGACCGGGGATGTTTCCGGTGTAGCTCACAGTAGCGCCTTCCAAGGTGTAGCTCGAGTTCACGCGTACGCCGCGCACGTGCTTAAGTCCTTGGTTGTCCGAAGCAAAGTAGCCGGTTTCTAGGTGGGCGATTGGCTTTTGCTCGGTTTGGGTTCCGAGGGAAGTAGCCACATGCAAGCGTCCGTTTTTCAGTGTCAGCCCTTCGGTGCCGCGGTAGGTGAGTTGGATGGTGGACGGGTCGCGTCCCGCATCCACGATCCAGTCGTTCTTGAGGAAGAAGGTGTTGGAATACAGGCGCAGGTGAATGCCGGGGTAGATGTCTTGGAGCAACACCTCTGCATAGCCCTGACAGCCGCCCGCCCAATGCGCAGGGTTGTTTCCTTGAAAGTAGTTGTGGACGGTGACTTCCGGCTCAGCAGCAACCGCTGTACGTACTTCAGCACCAAAATCAATGAAGTAGCAATGGCCATAAACTTGGGCAGCATACAAGTCACCTTCAGGATTGGCGTGCAGGGCAGAGGCTTCGCTGTAGTCACGCAGGTCTACCCTGAGGCCGGTACGTTCCACCCACACAAAACCGCCCTCGACTTGGGCGCGGTACAGCACCTGCTCGGGCCATTGGCCTTTGTTTTCGACGTAGGTGTAGCGGTAGGTGTCCGCCTCTTGGGCAAAAAGCCCCCAACACAGGAGACAAAACACAGTGGTGATCAGGCTTCTCACAAGGTCCAAAATAGCGAAAACCGGCACGGGGCCGGTTTTCATATTTGCTGCTGATCTTGTGGGGGCCAGTGACTTCAGTAGAAGTAGTAGTAGCGGGTGTAGAAGCCGTCCTCGAAGGGTTCGAGGTCGGCATTCAAGAGGCGCATCTCACCGCCGATCACACTGATGCCGTGGTGGCGGGTGTGGCGCAGGTTCTGGCGTACCTCCAAATCGTTGGTCAACACCATCCCGTCGGGGATGTAGATCCGCACCTCTACGCCTTGGCCCCGGTAGGTGTCTGATCTCGGGTATCCGATGTAGGGCGAAAGCTGGATTCCTGTGCTGTCCACTTGGGTGTCGTAGATGATGTTCTCGGCACGTACGCGAGAATCTGCCGTGGTACGGCCGTCGCTTTCGCGGATGATTTCCAGGTACATGTGGTCTTCGCTGGTGGGGCGGTAGTTGAGGCTCACCACGCCGCCACTGTAGACGGTTTCGCCCTGCAGGGTCGAGTACTCCATGCGCAGGCCGTGGTTGTGGCGGTGGTAAATTTTGAGGTCCAACGGATTTAAGAAGCCCAGCGCCACGGTGTCGCCCGCGCTAAACTCGGTGTGGATTTCTTCGCGTACTTCTTCGCTTTGGCTGAATTGCACCGCGTTACTGGTGATGCCAAACGAGAGCAGGATACCACCCAGAATCAAGGCTACCGGCGCAATCCAACGGATCGAGCTGTAACGGTCGCCCACGCGCTTGAGCAGTCGCAGGCCGGCGTAAACCAGACCAATGGTCATGGCGATGTGTACCAGTATGGCCCCTGCCACGCCCAACTGGAAGCCCGAATGGTGCGGGATGAAGACCTCGTAGATCTCTTCCCAGGTCATCAGGTACGGGTTGTCGAAGAACAGGTCAAAGCCAAACAATGCGTAGATCGCACCGATCACCATGAAGGCCGCACCTGCCAAAAACAGGATGCCAAAGAAGGTGCGGATGACCGTGGCAAGGCCTTTGAGCATGTTGGTCACCACGTCCAAGAAGTTACTGGTGGCGCGGTTCAGGTCCGACTTGTCTGCGCTTTTGTACTCATCGCGGATTGAGTCCACGTTGATGTTGCGGTTTTTCATGCGCAGCTTCTCGCTGGTGGTTTTGGCCGAGGGTACCGCAATCCACAGGATCACATACGCCAGGAAACCAAAGCCCAAGAAGAAGGCAATCAAAAAGGCCACGCGCAGGATGACGGGGTCCACATTCAAGTAGTGTCCCAAGCCTGAGGCCACACCGGCAATCACCGAGTCGTCTTCGTCGCGGTAGAGCTTGCGGTGCTCCGAGCGCATGTCACTGGCATAGCCACGGCCGCCTGCTTCAGATTGGGTGTGTGCTTGAGACGAAGAGGCGTCTTCCTCGGCTTCCATGTAGTCTTCAGGAGAACCGAGTTGGGCCACGATGGCGTCCACGTCTTCCAAGGTGATGACTTGCTTGGTGTCCGAGAGGGTGTCTTGGAAGAGCTCAGCAATCCGCGCCTCGATGTCGGCCACGATTTCCTCGCCGCCTTCCTCGTGTCGGAACTGGCGGCGCAGGGCTTCGAGGTACTTCTGGAGTGCCTCGTAGGCTGACTCTTCAATGTTGAAGATGAAGCCGCTGATGTTGACGGTAACGGTTTTATTCATGGTTGACGGGTTACGCGTTGGTGGATTGGCGGACAGCTTCGGTGAGCTCGTCCCAAGTTTTTTGAAGTTCAGTGAGGAAGGACTCTCCCATGGGGGTCAGGGAGTAGTACTTACGAGGTGGCCCAGAGGGCGATTCCTCCCAGCGATATACCAAGAGTTTGGCGTTTTTCAGCCGCGTGAGCAAAGGGTAGAGGGTGCCTTCCACTACAATCAATTTGGCCTCCCGGAGTGCTTCGATGATCTCCGAAGGGTAGGCCTCCTTACGTTGCAGGATGGACAGGATGCACAGCTCCAGTACGCCCTTACGCATTTGTGCTTTTGTGTTGTCCAGTTTCATAATAGCTGTTCGAGATATAGAACTATCTGATGCAAAGATATTCGTAAAGAAAGGTACTATGTACTGCAAGGTACCGGATTTAACAATTTCTCTGCATTGAAACCTTGATTTGTAGACAGGCGTACAAGAGAGTCAGGACAATTTCGAGACCATGCGATATACCGTTCACAAGACCTATGTCCGCCCTATGTCCACCCGTTTCCGGAAATGCTGCATCATCGCCATGTTGGTGCTGGGCATTATGCTCTTTTTCATGTAGCGAATCCGGGAAGGACAATCTTTCTAACATTCGAACGTTTGGCAAAAGAGAAGAAGCCCTACATTGGTGAATTCAATTGTGAAACCAAACCTGTTCGGACGACGTAGACCTGCTTAACTTACCGCGTCCAACTGACCTTATAAGATTTGCGAAATGAATAGTGCAGAAGATTTGAACCACGCCGTCCTCCAGCGACTCATCATGTTGGCCCTGGGCCTGATGTTCGTAAGTGTATTGATGACCTCATGCACCAACCACGAGAAGTGCGCCGCCTACAGCACGGTAGAGGTGGAGCAACCTGCGGAGTAGTTCAGCCCCCAAGAATACTGTAAGCTTCACCAAAACGGTGGGGCTTTTTTTGTGCCTTACTGCGGGAGTTAATTCAAAATTCAGAATGGCACGACGCGGGAAAGGGAAGTGGGTTGTGGGAGTTAAAAGTGAAGAGTGGCTATCTGCAGGTTGGGGAATGCAGAAGGACTACATGCAACTAGCCGGTCAACACGCAGTGTGGACCAAAACCGCACCATCCAATACAGGGCCAGCGAAGCACAGCCCTTCAACGCATGCGTCAGCATGCGACCCTCACTTTTCACTTTTAACACTACTTCCAGCCACAACACCGGAAAAACAGCAGGACCTAGAACTGGAAGTAGATAAAGGGCTGGTTTTCGGCCACCAAGAACTGGTACACGCAGAAGATGACGGCCACACCGCCGACGATTTGGAGCGCGATGGGGGCGTTGCTGTACCAGTTGCGGTAGGTGTCTTTCCACTTGGACGGGAGCCAGTGAATGAGATAGCCCAGTAGCATGGCGCCCATGACGTAGCGGAATTCCCAGAAGAATTGGCCTGCGATGTGGGCGTCGAACTTGAACAGGATCTGGTTGAGCATGCCGTTGGCGGTAAACAGCTCTTCGATGATGTTGTGCTGTTCGCCCAGGTTTTCCCAGGTGTTTTTGCTGCCGGTGCGGAACCAGATGCGGGTGAAGCTGATGAAGTTGAAGGTGATGAAAATGGCCCACGCGCGGTTCCACCACTTGGACTTGTTCTCCCACGGCGAAATCTTGCGCCAGAGTTTGTAGGTTACAATGCCCAGTCCGTTGAGTCCGCCCCAGATGGCAAAGTTCCAGCTGGCGCCATGCCAGAGGCCACCAATGGCCATGGTGAGCATCACGTTGATGTTGGTGGTGAGCCACAGCTTGAACGTCGGTACCGCTCGGGCAATGCCCAACACCACCAAGGCAAATCCGCCAAACCCAACCAGGATCCAGAAGTTGCCCGCCATGGCTGCGATCATAAACACGATCGAGAACAGGACTACGTAGGTGCCAATGGTGCCGCCGCGGTTTCCGCCCAGCGGGATGTACAGGTAGTCTTTCAACCAGCTGGAGAGGCTGATGTGCCAGCGCTTCCAGAAGTTGCCGCAGGAATCGGCCTTGTAGGGGGAGTCAAAATTCTTGGGCAGTCGAAAGCCCATCAGCAGCGCCACGCCAATGGCAATATCCGTGTAACCTGAGAAGTCAGCGTAAACCTGGAGGCTGTAGCCATAAAGGGCCATCAGGTTCTCAAACCCGGTAAACCGTGTGGGGTCTTCAAACACGCGGTCGATGAAGTTCACGGCCAGGTAGTCCGCCAAGAACATCTTCTTCAACAGACCATTGAGAATCCAAAACGCCGCCATGCCAAACTCCTTTTTGGTCAGGTGGTACTTTTGGTAGAGTTGGGGAATGAAGTCTGCCGCGCGCACAATGGGGCCGGCCACCAGCTGGGGGAAGAAGGACACGTAGAACCCAAAATCCAGGATGTTCTTGACCGGCTTGACGTGCCCGCGGTACACGTCTACTGCGTAGCTGATGGTCTGGAACGTGTAGAACGAGATGCCGACCGGCAGCAAGATCTTGTCCACCCTGAATCCACTGCCAAACAGGTCATTGGCCCAGAGTGCGAAGTAGTTGACCGGGGTGAAGTCTGTCCCAAACATCTGGTTGAACGCGTCGGTGAAGAAGTAGGCGTACTTGAAGTACACCAGCACAAACAGGTTGATGACCACACTCAGGGTCAGCCACCATTTGCGCCTGCTGCCCTCGGCCTTGTCGATGCGGAATCCGATGAGGTAGTCGCTGAATGTACTGAACAGCAGGATGGAGAAGAACGCCCCTGAGGTCTTGTAGTAAAACCACAACGAGGCGATGAACAAAAAGGCGTTGCGGGCTGCTTGGCGCTTGTGCAAAAAGCTGAATACGGTGAGCACCGCACCAAAAAACACCCAGAAGGCCAATTCGGTGAAGATCATCGTTTGGTTCACCTCGGTGTTGAACGCTGCGATGATTGCGTCGCGGTAGGGTCCTAGCCACAGCCAATCCATGGGAGTCAAAGCTATTCATCCCTTTCCCGCGGACGACCCATTTTGAGCAAGGGTAATCCACAATTGCAGGGCGAAAAATCACCGACGGCCCGCTTGGCTTGGGGTTGGGGCGGGTTGTGCCACGGGCAAGAGGTGGTGATTTTGCAGCAACCGTAGGGGAGGGTGGGGGGAATTGCACACCTTTGGGATATGCGAAGCCTGATCCTTTTTTCGGTGGCGTTGGTCCTGACGGCCGCGGCCCACGGTCCTGAAAAGACCATCACCCACATCCAAGGCCTCATGGACCTGCAAGAAGCCGCCTGGAACCGCGGCGACATCGATGCATTCATGGAGCCCTATTGGCATTCTGAGGAGCTGACCTTTATCGGCAAAAGCGGGGTCACCAAAGGCTGGCAACAAACCCTCGATAACTACAAAAAGTCCTACCCTGACAAAGCAGCCATGGGCACCCTGACCTTCACCAACCTGCACATGGAGCAAGTGGGTAAGAAGTCGGTGTACGTCGTTGGAAAATGGCACCTGGCGCGCGAAGCCGGCGATTTGGAAGGCCACTACACCTTGATGTGGAAGCGCATGGGTGGCGAATGGGTGATTGTCTCTGACCACTCGAGCTGATGCGCAGTGAACTGGCCCAATACCCCATCACCTTCCTGATCATCGCAGTCACGGTGTTTGTGTCGTGGCGCATGATGGATCGCCCCGAAGCCAGACGGCAACTCATGCTGCACCCGTATTCGGTGTTTGGCCGTCCGGACCCCAAATTGTTGCTGACCCACGCCTTTGTGCACCGCGATTGGATCCACTTGGTGTTCAATATGTACGTGCTCTACATGTTTGGGCAGGTGATGGAAATCCAGTTCTTGGCGCTGGCCTCGTTCAAAGGCTGGTCGCTCACCACCGGGCGATTGCTCTACTTGGCGCTGTATTTCGGTTCGGTGCTGGCGGCCACGGCCCCCACGCTGTACAAACACCGCGACAATCCGTACTACTTCTCGTTGGGGGCCAGTGGGGGCGTGTCGGGCATCGTATTGGCCTTCATCCTGTTTTACCCCTTTACCGAACTGTTGCTGTTCTTCATCATTCCTATGCCGGCGGTTCTGGCAGGGGTGCTCTTCTTCGCCTACGAATATGCCATGAGCAAACGCGGCGGTTCCGGCATCGCGCATGACGCGCATTTGGGCGGGGCGATTTTTGGCCTGCTGTTTACCATTGGGCTCTACCCGCAGGCGGCCCTGGAGTTTTGGATGCAGGTGAAGGAGATGTTGGGGATGGGAGGGGGGTGATGCCCTTATTGCGCATCCTTGATGATGTAGATATCCTCCCCAGGCCGCTGCAAAAAGTACGTCTCACGCGCAAACTTCTCCAGGTTCGCCGGGTTGTCCAGGTCGCGCAGGGCTTCTGCGGCGCGGGCGGTTTCGGCGTTGAGGCGGGCCACTTCGCCCTTCATCTCGTTGAGTTCGCTGCGGGATTGCATCACGTAGAACACATCGATGTCATTGATGAACATCACCCAAATGGCAAAGCCCAGTGAGGCAATGATGTACTTGTTGCGGAAGATGGCAGGAACGCGTTGCTTCATATCGTGAAGGTACACGAAGGCGTTCAGCATGTGGGTGGCCAGTACGCGATCCATAAACAGGGAAGTGTTTACAGCCTACAACGCGAGCCCTGCTGCGAAGCGCGTGCGATGGGCTTCCTTTAACAATGAGCCAGCTGCCCTGCAATGTCCCTTTGCATGTATTGCGATCATTGAGCCATGCGCTATCTCTGGATATGCGCAGCGCTGTTGCCACCGCAAGTCTTCTCTTCTAGGTGGCCAAAAACAGTGTCCTTTTCTTAAGTGTGCATTTGGCGCCGGGTTGGAAAACCGAAGTGTGCACGGAAGGGCTGCCGGTGGGGTTTGGGTACTGAGCGGAATTCGCCACTTTCGCACCCGTGAAACCCACGCGCATTGCAGTCATCGGAGCAGGAGCAGCCGGCTATTTTGCCGCCATCCACGCCAAGGAAAATTTCCCGGAAGCAGAAGTGTTGCTGTTGGAGAAGACCTCCAAAGTGCTCAGCAAACTGCGCATCAGTGGCGGCGGGCGCTGCAATGTCACCAACGGCACACGTTCCATTGCGGAACTGACCAAAGCCTATCCGCGTGGCGGGCGTCAACTCAAGAAGCTTTTTGGTACGTGGAACACCCAGCACACCTGGGAGTGGTTTGAAACGCGCGGCGTTAAACTCAAAGAAGAGGACGACGGCCGTGTATTTCCCACCACCGACGATTCCGAAACCGTGGCCGATTGCTTGGAGCGTGCAGCCATTGATGCGGGCGTGCAGCTGCGCTTGAGTTGCCCGGTGCATGAAATCGGCCGCACGGGCATCAACCTGACCCTCACCTTGGAACAAGGCCAAGAGAAATTCAGCCATGTGATCGTGGCCACCGGCGGTTCGCCCAAACGCCGTGGGCTGGAGTGGCTTGAGGATTTGGGTCATGCCATTGCCGATCCCGTGCCCTCGCTGTTCACCTTCAACCTGCCGAGCGACCCCATCCGCCACCTGATGGGCCTGAGTGCACCCGCCCTTGTGCGTATCCCGGGCACCAAGCTGCAAGAGTCCGGCCAGGTGCTGGTCACCCACTGGGGCATCAGTGGCCCTGGCGTACTCAAATTGTCCTCGTGGGGCGCACGCGAATTGGCCGACCGCGAATACCGCTTTGAAGTCTCGCTCAATTGGGCAGGCAAAACCAACCAAGACCACGTGCTGGATGATTTGCTGGAACTTCAACAGTCGCACCCGCGAAAGAAGGTGAGCAACGCCCGGCCTTACCGCCTGCCTGAACGCTTGTGGCTGTTACTGCTGGACGAAGCCGGACTCAGTCCCGAACGCGTGTGGGGCGAGTTGGGCAGCAAGACCATCTACAAGCTCGTACAAGTGCTGGTGGACGACCTGCACGATGTACAAGGCAAGACCACCTTCAAAGAAGAGTTTGTGACCTGCGGCGGCATTGCTTGGGAAAGCGTAGCGGCCAAAACCTTGCAGAGTAAACACGTGCCCGGACTCTATTTTGCCGGGGAAGTGCTCGATGTGGACGCCATCACCGGCGGATACAACTTTCAGGCGGCCTGGACCACCGCTTACCACGCCGCACAGTTGAAGGACTAAGCGGCTTTTACTTACTTGCGGACCATGCGCGCCGCCACTGTAGCCCAGATCAAGAAGGAACTCAAACACTTGCCTCCCGAAGAGCTGCAAGCCCTTGTTTTGCGCTTGGCCCGATTCAAGAAGGACAACAAGGAACTGCTGACCTACTTACTCTTTGAAGCCGGCGATGAATACAGCTACATCGAAAGCGTCAAGTCCATGGTGGATGAAGGGTTTGATAGCATCAACACCCGCAGCACCTATTTCGCCAAAAAGAGCATCCGCAAGATACTGTCGGGCCTGCGCAAGTTTATCCGTTACTCGGGCAAGAAGGAAACCGAGGTAGAGCTGCTCATCCATTTTTGCGAACGAATGAACACGATGCAGCCACCCATCACCCGCAGCCAGGTATTGATGAACCTCTACGATCGCTTGGTGGCCAAGATCCGCGCCACCGTCCTCAAACTGGACGAAGACCTACGATACGATTACTCGGTGGAGTTGAAAAGTCGTCTGGACGAAGAACTCTGATCCGGGCCGAGGTTGTTATATTGATAAATGAATTCTGCTGATATGAATCTCACCCGTTTGTTGGTAATATGGGGGTTGTTGCTCGGAGTAATTGGCTTGGCCTCATCCTGCGAATACAACACCGCTGAAGACCTTTATCCTCAGCCTTCTGCTTGCGATACAGAAAACATGTCCTATGCCAACGATATTGTCCCCATCATGGCAACCCACTGTTTACAATGCCACAATTCGTCGGATGTATTTGGTGGAGTGGCGCTAGAGCCTCATGCAGACCTATTGCAGTGGGTTGATAACGGTCTGTTTTTGTGTTCCATCAAATGGGAGTCTAGCTGCAGTAATATGCCTCAAGGCGCAGCGAAGATCCCTCCTTGCGCCATTGCTAAAATTGAAAGCTGGATTTACGATGGCGCACTTGAAAACTAGTCTGTTGCTGGGGATGCTGTCCCTGGTAGCACTTTGTGGAATGGCACAAGAAGGCCAGCCTGTCCGCACCTTTTACGATACCCGCGTGGTCAATGGCCATTCCACCGAACTCGTGGATGAGGGCAGCATGAAGTTCATCATCGCCCACCGTTTCGGCCGCATCAACACCGGTGCCTACGAACTCTTTGGACTCGACAACGCCACCATGCGCATGGGGCTGGACTATGGGGTAACCAAATGGTTGAACATCGGCATAGGCCGTTCCAGCTTTGAAAAAACGGTGGACGGATACCTCAAAGCGCGCCTGCTCCGTCAAATGGAAGGGGACAACAGCAAACCGGTGTCGGTGGTATACTTCGCCGGGATAGCAGCCAACGGCGTGCGTGATCAGGACCCTGAGCGCAACGACGACTTCAGCTCCAGGCTCGCCTACACCCACCAGCTGCTGGTGTCGCGCCGCTTTGGCGACCGGTTGAGTGCGCAGGTGATGCCCACCTTGGTGCACCGCAACTTGGTGCCGGACAGCACGTTCAACAACGATGTTTTCGCTGTGGGAGTCGCCGGGCGCTACGTACTAAGTAAACGCGTGACACTGAGCGCGGAGTACTACTACGCCCTGCCGGATCAGATTCCAGAGACCTTCAACAACACGTTGAGTGTGGGGATTGAGTTGGAAACCAAAGCTCACGTGTTCCAATTCCACCTGAGCAACTCACGTGGCATGACCGAGAAGTTTTTCGTCAGCGAAACCACCGGACAGTGGAGTGCAGGGGACATCCACCTCGGCTTCAACATCACCCGTGATTTCAAAGTCAAAGGAAGAAAGTACTGATGCGCAGCTGGAAGATCATCGGACTGGCCGGTCTGGCCATTGCGGCGCTTGCTGCTGTGCCCAACGGGGCTCGTGAATTTGCGGCAGATGCCTCCTTGAGCACAGTGCTTCAGGAGCTGGGCGATCCAGCACCCAATCACGCTTTGCCTGCGCGAACGGCCGAACAAATCGAGTGGGGCCGTCAACTGGTATTTGAAGGCAAGGTGACAGGTCCTCCTGAAGGCAAGAGCAGCAAGTTCATCAGCCCGTACTTTTCGTGCACCTCCTGCCACAACTCAGTCCGCGAGGAGTCCGACATCACCACCACCGACCCTGAAGACCGCCTGGCGTATGCAGAGGCCAACAACCTGGCGTACTTGCAAGCCTCCACGTTCTGGGGCATTGCGAATCGTCGCACTTGGTACAACGATGACTACGTGCTCAAGTATGGCGACCTGGTCAAGGCCGCTGAGAACTCCCTCCGAGAATCCAC
The DNA here is from genome assembly GCA_049594615.1 of Flavobacteriales bacterium. Lineage (GTDB taxonomy): Bacteria > Bacteroidota > Bacteroidia > Flavobacteriales_D > Sanyastnellaceae > CAXPZW01. The sequence continues at coordinate 13,250 of JBMYJR010000007.1, read as the reverse complement.
CCAACTCTGCGCGCAGGAATGCTCGCAAGGCCGCGCGTTGGAAGGGTGGGAGCTGGACGCCATTGTTGCCTACTATTGGAGCGTGGAACTCACTTTGGCAGACCTGCACCTGACCAAAGACGATTGGAACACCCTCAACCACGGAGCGCCGCAAGCCGCGCTGGACATGCTGCACACCAAGTACATGCGCAACAGTCCGGCCACCTTTGGTAAGCTTCCTCAGGACCTGCGCGCGGGTTATGGGCTGCAAGGCCGCCCGGAAAAAGGCAAGATTCTTTACGAGCATGCGTGCCAACATTGCCACCGCCCTGAGGGCGAAAGCGACGTAATCCTTGACAATTACCCCTCTACGTTCAAGTGGCTCAAGCGCAACATGTTCCGCTACGATGATCTAGGCTTGTACCACATCGTGCGCAAGGGCACCTATGCCGACAAAGGCTGGCGCCCGTACATGCCGCATTTTACCGAACAAAAGATGAGCGATCAGCAAGTGGAAGACCTGCGCGTGTACATCGAGCAGATGGCGGAGTAATCATCCACCGCCCCTAGAGTAGACGCGTCCCGATGGATCATGACTACACCCGGTGGGCTCCCCCTACTACAGACACAAAAATCCGAGCACGAAAAAAGCGGGCCCAAACGGACCCGCTTTCTGTATCGTAGGGACAGGTGCTATCATTCAGCAGCTCCTGCGTCCGGTTCGCCGTCGGGCTCATCGGCAGGATTCTGCTTTTTCGAAGACTTGCCGCCTTTGTTTTTCTTGACTTTGACCGTGATTTCTTCCTTTTTCTTATCGAAGCCCACCTCAATGGTGTCGCCTTCTTCCACGTTGGCATTGATGATTTCATCGGCCAGTGGGTCTTCCAGGTGTTTCTGGATCGAGCGTCGCAAGGGGCGTGCACCAAACTTCTGATCGTAGCCCTTGTCGGCGATGAAATCCTTGGCTTCCTCGGTGAGGGTGATGGTATAGCCCAGGTTGTTTACGCGGTTGTAGAGCTTGGCGAGTTCGATGTCGATGATCTCGTGGATGTCTTCGCGCTTGAGCGAGTTGAATACCACGATGTCGTCGATGCGGTTCAAGAATTCCGGAGCAAAAGCACGTTTGAGTGCGCTTTGGATCACGCCTTTGCGGCTGTCCTCTTCTTGTTGGTCACGCGAAGCAGTGCTGAACCCCACACCGGTACCAAAGTCTTGCAACTGCCGGGCGCCAATGTTCGAGGTCATGATCATGATGGTGTTTCGGAAGTCGATCTTGCGACCGAGTGAATCGGTCATTTGACCGTCATCGAGGGCCTGCAGCAGCAGGTTAAACACGTCCGGATGGGCCTTTTCGATCTCATCCAACAGGACAATTGAGTAAGGGCGACGGCGTACCTTTTCGGTGAGCTGGCCGCCTTCTTCATAGCCCACGTACCCCGGAGGTGCTCCAATGAGTCGTGACACGGCGAATTTCTCCATGTACTCGCTCATGTCGATGCGGATCAGGGCTTCTTCCGAGTCGAACAGGAACTTGGCAAGCTCCTTGGCCAGCTGGGTTTTACCCACACCGGTAGGGCCGAGGAAGATGAACGATCCAATCGGCTTGTTCGGATCCTTGAGGCCGGCGCGATTGCGCTTGATGGCCTTGGCGGTTTTCACCACCGCATCAGGCTGGCCGATTACCTTGTCGTTGAGGTGCGACTCCATGCTTGAGAGGCGATCGGACTCCTTGGCGGCGATACGCTGCACTGGAATGCCGGTCATCATGGCCACGATCTCTTCGACGTGATCGATGGTCACGGTTTCGCGGTGATGCTTGGACTCCTCCTCCCAACGGCGCTTGGCGTCTTCCAGCTTTTCACTGAGTTGACGTTCGCGGTCGCGAAGCTTAGCGGCTTCCTCGTATTTCTGGCTGCGTACGACCTGGTTTTTCTCCTCGCGCACATCCTCGATCTCTTTTTCGATGTCGAGGATTTCTTGGGGCACGTTGATGTTGTTGAGGTGTACACGCGAGCCCACTTCGTCGAGCGCGTCAATGGCCTTGTCTGGGAGGTGACGGTCAGTGATGTAGCGTGAGGTCAGTTTGACGCAGGCCTCGATGGCCTCATCAGTGTAGTTCACGCTGTGGTGGGCTTCGTACTTGTCTTTGATGTTGTGGAGGATCTGGATGGTTTCATCCATCGAGGTAGGCTCCACGATCACTTTTTGGAAGCGACGCTCCAGAGCACCGTCCTTCTCAATGTGCTGGCGGTACTCATCCAGGGTGGTGGCACCGATGCATTGGATCTCGCCACGGGCGAGCGCAGGCTTGAACATGTTGGAAGCGTCCAACGAGCCGCTGGCACCGCCGGCACCCACAATGGTGTGGATCTCGTCGATGAACAGGATGACCTCGGGCGACTTCTCGAGTTCGTTCATGACCGCTTTCATACGCTCCTCAAACTGACCGCGGTACTTGGTACCGGCCACCAAGGATGCGATGTCCAAGGTCACAATGCGCTTGCCGAACAACACACGCGAGACTTTCTTCTGCACGATGCGCAGCGCCAGTCCCTCGGCAATGGCAGATTTACCCACACCGGGCTCACCGATGAGGATGGGGTTGTTCTTTTTGCGGCGCGAGAGCACTTGGCTCACGCGTTCGATTTCTTTCTCGCGGCCGACGATGGGGTCGAGTTTGGATTCCTCGGCCATCTTGGTCAGGTCACGGCCAAAGTTGTCCAGAACCGGAGTCTTGCTTTTGGAATCGCCTTTTTTGGTACCGCGGCCGCTGCCACCGCTCCCACCAGATGATCCACCGCCGAAAGGCATGTCATCTTCGTCGTCAGTAGAAGGGAATTCGGACTTGGGGTAGCCCAAATCGCCGCCGGTTTCGTCTTGGAGGATGGACTCGAATTCCTCTTTGGCGATGTCGTAGTCAATGTTAAACGCGTGGAGCGCACGGGTGGCCACGTTGTCCTCGTCTTTGAGGATGCTGAGCAGCAGGTGCTCAGTGCCGATCACTGCACTTTTGAAAATCTTGGCCTCGAGGTAGGTGATCTTGAGGATCTTTTCGGCCTGTTTTACCAAGGGAATGTTGCCTTGGCTGGCGGTGGCAGACTTGTTGGTCTTGATCGAATTCTCCACGGTCTGACGCAGACGTTCCAAGTCTACGTGCAGCCCCTCGAGAATGCGGATCGCAGTGCCTTCGCCTTCGCGAATGATTCCCAACAGCAGATGCTCCACGCCAATGTAGCTGTGGCCAAGGCGCAAGGCCTCTTCTCGACTGTAAGTGATCACGTCCTTCACACGGGGTGAAAATTTGGCATCCATAAATGTGGGTTGCTTGTGTGTGTTCAGTAGTAAATGTAGCAGTTAAACTACCCCATGGTCAAAAATATCAGGTCACATCTCTGTAAGCGAATTCCGAACCTTGCATTATCCACAGATTTTTGTGAAAAATAGCCGGTTTTTCAAGGGGTTCAGGGGCAATTAAAACCGGTACCTTCGTTGGCTATGTGTCCCTGTGTGGACCAAGAACCGTGCAAGCCTTGATCCGGGGCTCAAAACCGGACAGGATGGCACGCTTCGAACTGCTACGGCCCTGGAAGAATAACCCGGAATGTCCGGGAAATGTTGGCCCACGATCGTGGCAGTCTCGATTACCTAAATGAAGAAAGAATGGCAGAAGGCGAAAAGATCATCTCCATAAATATTGGAGATGAGATGAAGTCGGCCTACATCGATTACTCGATGTCGGTCATTGTGTCCCGCGCCCTCCCGGATGCCCGGGACGGCCTCAAGCCCGTTCACCGTCGTGTCCTCTACGGCATGCTTGAACTGGGCGTACTCTCCAACAGAGCCCATCGTAAAAGCGCCCGTATCGTCGGGGACGTGCTCGGTAAATACCACCCACACGGCGACAGCTCCGTGTACGACACCATGGTGCGTATGGCCCAGGAATGGTCCCTGCGCTACCCCATGGTGGACGGCCAGGGTAACTTCGGTTCCATCGACGGCGATAACCCCGCGGCGATGCGATATACCGAGGCCCGACTGCGCAAGATCGCAGAGGAAATGCTGGCCGATCTGGACAAGGAAACCGTGGACTTCTCGCCCAACTTTGACGAGAGTACTTCCGAGCCCAGCGTACTGCCCGCCAAGATCCCAAACCTGCTGGTCAACGGTGCATCCGGCATTGCAGTAGGTATGGCCACCAACATGCCGCCCCACAACCTCACCGAGGTGGTCAACGGCACCATTGCCTACATCGAAGACAACGACATCACTGTGGAAGGCCTCATGGAGCACATCAAGGCTCCTGATTTCCCCACCGGCGGTACCATTTACGGCATCGAAGGAGTGAAGCAAGCGTTCGAAACCGGACGCGGTCGTGTGGTGATGCGCGGCAAGGCCCGCATCGACGAACTCAAGAGCGGCAAGGAAGCCATCATCGTTGAAGAAATTCCTTATCAGGTGAACAAGGCGGACATGATCCGCAAAACCGCAGACCTGGTCAACGACAAGAAAATCGACGGCATCTCCGAGATCCGCGATGAGTCCGACCGCAAAGGGATGCGCATCGTATACGAACTCAAGCGCGACTGCATTCCCAACGTAGTGCTCAACAAGCTCTACAAGTACACTGCGCTGCAGACTTCGTTCTCGGTCAACAACATTGCCCTCGTACAAGGGCGTCCTGAGCTCCTGAATCTCAAGGACATGATCGTCAATTTCGTGGAACACCGCCACGAGGTCGTCATTCGCCGCACACAGTATGAGCTGCGCAAAGCCGAAGAGCGCGCACACATCCTCCAAGGACTCATCATTGCCCTCGACAACATCGACGAGGTCATTGCCTTGATCCGCGGAAGCAAAACCCCAGAGGAAGCCCGCAACGGCTTGATGACCCGCTTTGAGCTCAGCGAAGTGCAAGCGCGCGCCATCTTGGACATGCGACTCCAAAAACTCACCGGACTTGAGCGCGACAAGCTGCGTGCCGAGTACGACGAGTTGATGGAGCTGATTGCCGAGCTGAAAGCCATCCTTGAAAACAAGGACAAGCGCATGGCCATCATCACCCAAGAGCTCATCGACGTCCGCGACAAGTACGGCGACGAGCGCCGCTCAAACATCGAGTTCTCTTCGGCTGACCTCAGCATCGAGGACATGATTCCAGACGAGAAGGTGGTGATCACCATCTCGCACGCAGGCTACATCAAGCGCACCCGCTTGAACGAATACCGCACCCAGTCCCGCGGAGGGGTAGGCTCAAAAGGCACCGCCACCCGCGACAAAGATTTCCTGGAGCACCTGTTCACCGCCACCAACCACAACTGGCTGTTGATCTTCACCCAAATGGGTAAGTGTTTCTGGATGCGCATTTTCGAAGTGCCAGAAGGTTCGCGTCAATCCAAAGGCCGAGCCATCCAGAACTTGATCAATATCGAGCAGGACGATAAGGTCTTGGCTTACATCCCTGTCAAGGACATCAAGGATCCTGAGTACGCCAACGCGCACAACGTGATCCTCTGTACCAAAAAGGGCCTTGTCAAAAAGACCACCCTCGAAGCGTACTCGCGTCCACGAACCAATGGCATCAACGCAGTGACCATCCGCGAAGGCGATGAACTGCTGATGGCCCGTTTGACCTCTGGCAACCACGAGATCATCATGGGGCTGCGCTCTGGCAAAGCCATCCGCTTCAACGAAAACACCGTCCGCGCCGTGGGCCGCACTGCCATGGGCGTAAAAGGGGTGACCCTCGCACACGACAACGACGAAGTGATCGGCATGGTGGTCATCGACGACCAGGAAAGCGACATCATGGTGGTTTCTGAGAAGGGCTACGGCAAGCGTTCGGCGGTGGAAGACTACCGCATCACCAACCGTGGTGGTAAAGGCGTAAAAACCATCAGCGTGACCGAGAAAACCGGTGACCTGATTGCCATCCTCAATGTGAACGACGAAAACGACTTGATGATCATCAACAAGTCGGGCATCACCATCCGCATGCGTGTGGACGAGATGCGTACCATGGGCCGCGCCACACAAGGTGTTCGCCTCATCAGCCTCAAGGGCAAGGACGAGATTGCAGCAGTTTGCAAGGTCCTGCGCGAGGAAGAAGAGGACATCGAAGACCAGGACGCCGAACTGATCGAAGGCGCTGAAAACGCCGATGACGCACCCGCAGCAGAAGGCGAAGCCCCAGCTGAAGATGCACCGACTACTGAAGAATAATTATCCCTGAGATAAAGGAAGAAGGGCGCCACAATCGGCGCCCTTTTTTTGTGCTCAACCCCCCCTGTATATTCAGGGAGTGAAGATCTGCCGCTTCTCCATGCGTATTTGTTGCGATTGTTGTTGATGGCGACTTGTCTGGATTGTTCCACGAGCACACTACACATACCCCGTCGAACGGTCAATGGTGCACAAAAAAAGGCGCTCCATGGGGCGCCTTTTTTTGTGCGGAAGCCTGTAGGCTTAACGCATGTATTGTCGTTCCTCCACAACAAGGTCATTTTCCATGATGGATGCCTTGGCCAGGTTGCCGTCGTTGTCAAACTCTTTCACGTAGGTAACATCTGTGTACAGCGGGTAAGTGGTCCAAGTGCCAACTTTGACACCGTGATTGAACTCACCGATGCCGTAGATGCTCCCATCTTCGTGGTATTCGATGAAGTGGCCGTGCCAGTGGCCTTCACAATCGGCGTGACCAGCAAAGCGAATCTGACCGTTTTCATGGTACTTGATTTGCTTTTCGAGGGAGCAATCTTGGGCAGGTTGCGCGTATGTGGCGGTGCAGAGCAGGACTGCAGTGAATGCGAGGAGGATGTTGGTTGCTTTCATGTTCTTCAGAGTTTTCGTTCCCATAACACAAGACTAATGTACGTAACATTAACGTAACATTCAAAAAATAGTTGCGTCACATTGTTCACGCAGCGCACTGAATATCCATCAGACGGGAATCACTTAGCCCCCTTAGCCGTATGTCTTTTAGCCGATGTGTTGTGCCTGAATGTTCTCATGACTGGCGCATTCCTAAGACGGTTCGGCTGCAGTTCCATCAGCCAGGTCTTTTGGTTGGGCTACATGAAAAACCTCACTTTGGCCTGCAACGGGCTTTAGGTTTAGTTAAGTGTAGGGTGCAAGTCAGCCGCTTGGATGGACGGCGTTCACTGCGCGTGGCTGTTCGCTAGATTCAGTCTCCTACCTTTGGCGCCATGAAACAGGAATTCGCCGTTCTGGGATTCGTGGCTGCTGTGGTGGCCTTTGCGTATTACTGGACTGCTGTCCCAAGCACAGGAGGAGAGCTTTCAACCATTGAACAAGACATTGCAGTGCTGGCTTCCGACAGTTTGGAAGGGCGCGCTACTGGCACCGAGGGTGAGCGCAAGGCTGCCGCTTATGTCGCCTCGCGTTTTGAGTCCTTGGGCCTGGAGCCCAAAGGTGATAGCGGCTTCTTTCAGGAATACACCTTCAATCCGCACCCCACCTTGGCCATCCATGGGCAAGGCGACAGCACCAGCTTGGGCATGAGCACTGTGCAGCCCATCACCGGGGTGAACGTCTGCGGTTTCTTGAATGCCGACAAACCATTGACCGTTATTGTAGGCGCCCACCACGACCACTTGGGCTGGGGCGACGAGAACTCCCTGTTCCGCGGCGATTCGGCGGTCCACAACGGGGCAGACGACAACGCTTCGGGTGTTTCGGCGCTGTTGGCGCTGGCCAAGCGCTTGAACGACCGCAAAGCCAGTTTGGCGTACAACTACTTGTTTTTGACCTTCTCGGGCGAGGAGAAAGGCTTGTGGGGGTCCAAAAAGTGGATCGAGCACGCCACCGTACCTTTATCAGAGGTGAACTTCATGTTCAACATGGACATGGTGGGCCGACTGAATGCGGAACAAGTGCTGGCGGTATACGGCAGCGGAACCTCTCCAGCGTGGGACATGGTGGATCAGGTGCAGACCGAATTGACCTATACCTTCCACGAAAGTGGCGTTGGTCCCAGTGACCACACTTCGTTCTACTTGGAAGGTCTGCCCGTGCTCCACTTCTTCACCGGTCAGCATGAAGATTACCACAAGCCATCTGACGATGCTGACAAGATCAACTACCCGGGTATTGTCCAAGTTGTGGACCTGATGGATTCTCTGCTTGTGCGTCTCAACCATGGAGAGCGCATCGCCTTTACCAAAACCAAGGACGAAGACAACGCATCCACGCCAAGCTTCAAAGTCACCCTCGGGGTCATGCCCGATTACATGAACACCGAACCTGGTATGCGCATCGACGGCGTGACCGAAGGGCGTCCTGCCGCCAACGCCGGCCTGCAACGAGGTGACGTGGTGGTGCAAATGGGCGAACACGAAGTGGACGGCATGGAGGCTTACATGAAGTGCCTCAGCATCTTTGAACCTGGCGAAACCACCCCGGTGACCGTCCTGCGCGACGGCGAACGCATGACCGTTGATGTGACTTGGAAATAGACCCAACAACCCCTCCTACATAGATGGATACCTCCCGCATGTACTATGGAGATTACCTCCAACTCGACAAAATCATTGGCGCCCAAGACCTCGAGAGCGACAAGCTCGGCCGCCATGCCCACGATGAAATGCTGTTCATCGTCATTCACCAAGCCTACGAGCTCTGGTTCAAGCAAATCCTGTTTGAATTGGAGTCGGCCATGGATATCCTTGAAGCCCCTTCAATCGACGACAACTCTCCTGAGATGTTTGTCATGGAACACCGCATGGGGCGCATCGTGGAGATCCTGCGCGTGTTGGTCAAGCAGATCGACATTTTGGAAACCATGACCCCGCTGGACTTCCTAGACTTCAGGGACATGCTGCGTCCGGCCTCGGGTTTCCAAAGCGTGCAGTTCAAGTTGCTCGAAGCCCGATTGGGCTTGCAGCAGGAGCGCCGCCACGGCAAGGACTACTTCATGAGCCACCTGCGTGCGTCTGACCGGGACTTCTTGCTAGGGGTAGAGCAGGGGCCCAACCTCTTTGATCAGATCAAAGCCTGGCTGCAGCGCTTGCCCTACTTCGAACAGGCCGAATACTGGACCAACTTCGAGGCATCGGCAGACGGTAAACACCCCTTCTGGGCGCACTACCGCGAGCAATACCGCCAATCACTGGTGGCCGGTGAAAGCGACATCATGAAAGTGTTTGACATGCTCTTCATGGAAGAAGGCGACGACGAAAACCGCCGATTGGACCGCAACTCGCGCCGTGCAGCACTGTTCATCATGTTGTACCGCGGGCTGCCGTTGCACCAGAACCCTTACCGCATCCTGAACCGCCTGCTTGAAATCGACGAATTGATGGCCACCTGGCGCTACCGTCACATGAACATGGTGCACCGTATCATCGGCCAGCGCGTGGGTACCGGCGGCTCCTCAGGCAAGGGCTACTTGAAAAACGCCCTCGACAACCACTACGTGTTCAGTGAGTTTGCGGAGTTGACCTCGTTCCTGGTGGACCGCTCGCGCATACCAAACCTTTCAAGCACCTTGGAGGCCAAGCTCGGTTTCGAGCGCGACTAGCCTTAAAATTCTGAATAGAGGGTATCGCCTTGGGCCACCAGGGCTGCGACGTGGTGCGTTGAACCGAACGGATCCAGCGGGCTCCAATGGTTGACGTAGATCACGTCTACGGATGTGCCTACCAGTTTGCGTTGCCAGACAGCTGGCTCCACGCCACGTTCAGTGCCGCGGTTGATGTAGAAGCGGTCCTGCATATCGCGCAGGCGTATGACCACGTCGTGTTCGGCGTTGGCTGCTTCCATGCAGAGTTCCAAGGTACCTGAAACCGTGGTGGTGTTCGAAAGTGTGGGATGGGCAATGGGGCGAAGGGCAAAGACCACAAATGCCAATGCCAATCCGCCTAGCAGTAGGAAGTACATGCGTTTCATTTCGGTGCGGGTTTGTCCTAGAAACGTGTTTCACCTATGGCAACGTGTAACCAAGTGTGGTTTTAACATTCGAGCTTGACTCTTGGGCTAGCGACGGCGCCGCGAACGCGGGTCCGCAGAAGCGCGGCGCTTTTGCAAGGCGTCCACCTGCGAGGTGTATTCGTCAACGGCCGGCAAGCCAAGGCGATCGGCCAGCTGATACAGGGTGGCCTGGGCTTCCCCGGGAACCTTGAACTCCTCGAGGTACAAGGCACGACGTCCTTCAGTATCGCGAAGTTCGATTTCAAAACGGATGTTGGTCGTGTGGCCAATGGCACCTCCCAAGCCGTTTGCTGTACTGGCGTTGAAGTTGTTGCTCAAGTTCTTTTCACGTACACGTTTGAGCGCTATGGAGTCGAATTGGTCCAAGGGAACGCGCGGCCCGTATTTGAACATGTAGATTTTGGAATAGCTGAAGACCTCACCTTTGCGCAGATCTACCTCTACGCCTCTTACGCCGCGAGCGAGTTCCACGCCAAAGGCTGTTACACCTGCACAGAACAAGGCGCTGAACCAGGCCTTTTCGCTCAGCATGAAGATGAAGGCAATGGTGCCCATAATGAACACTCCGAAGCCCACAGAAGAAAGCAGTCCTTTGAAAAACGGGCCGTGGTGAAAGTGGATCACTTCGTGGTCCATACCAACTGGTCAAGCAGCCCGCGGGCGAGATTTAGCTCTTCGGCCGAGTCAAAATTGGCCACTTGCACAATCAGCATGTCGGTGCCGCAGGGCACGGCGTAGCTCAACATGGGGTTCATTTCGGTGGCCGAGCTGTGGATCATGGTGCCGCGTGAAAACGCCTGACGCCCGCCAATGGCTTGTTGACTGATGTCCGAAAATTCGTAGCGCGGAAACACCTCCGGCGATTGTCCACTGACCTGCGCGGCTTGTTGGTTGAAGTAATCGTAGGCGTTGTTGACCTGGGGCAGGCGCTCGAGGTCCTCGGCCATAAACAACAGGGTCACATAGCTGGAATCTGGGGAAGCATAAGGTTCCAGGGCCAAGAAGGGAGCAAAGGCCTCTGCGCGTCCGTCCAAGTCCGAAACCTTGCGGCGCAGCAATTCCAAGGTGGCGGTTTGGCGTCCTGAGAGTTCCTCTTGCGGCAAAATGCGCCAGCCTTCAGCAACAGGGAGGGTGAATTTGAGGCGTTCGTGGATGAACACCCCGTTGGCAAATACGCCGGCAAAGGTGGCATCGGCTGTGGGGGCTTCAACAGTGTCCTCTGCAGGTGCACTGCCACAACTCCACAGGGCCACAAGGGCAAAAACAAGGGCAATTCGCATGGCACAAAAGTAGGGGAGAACCACGCTAGGGAAAAGGTTCATGGTGCCAAGGACTCTTAATGGGCTTGCCCCCCATCCAGCAACTATTAGACTTGCTTGGAGTGCTTGTGGTCAATCTCAAATGTGTTTCTCCGCGACTTGGGGCGGCACTGGGTTGTCGTTAGAGGTAAAGCCAGTTGATGGCCATGCCGTGCTCGGTTTGAAACACACGCGCAGTTTGCCCGGTGCGGTGCTTAATCGTCACCCTTCAACAAGTGAATACTGACCGTCGCAATTTCCGAATCCGGATAGCGGCGGAACACCTCAGGCGAGGAGTGCAGGCCAATTTCTTGAGCCACACGCGTGAACACGTCCACTTCCACAATGTATTGGTCTGAGTAGCCATGCGTAGCGTCGTACGCAGTAGCTGCAGTGCGCCCCAAGTTGGCGGCCACATGCGCTGGGGGTACCGTGTGCAATTCAATGGTCAGCAGTCCAAACCGCTCGATGTAAGGTTTCCAGCGCTCCAAGTGCTCGCGCAAATTGGCTTCCACGGCGTTGTTGGGCAGGTGTTCGCCACGGTGCACGAATGCGCCGGTAGACGTGGAGTCCGCGTCTGAGGATGAGCTGGGTGTGCTCCATACGCGGTTGTGGTCCAGAAAGGTGCGCACGTTGAGCAGGTCGCCCAATTCGATGTCGTAGTCCTCACGCAAGTCGGCGGCCAGGCGGTCGGGATCGCCAATGTCGCCCCAGGCCATTTTGGCCCATACATCGGCGTTGATCAAGTTGGTACGGCTGATGTCCAAGGCCTCGCGGTTGTAGTCGGCACCTACCAAGAACAGGGGGTGCTCTTCCAGCATTTCTCCGCGTGAGGTATGGGTGGCGATCACGTCAAACAAATGGATCAAAAACGCGCCGTTGCCGCAGCCCATGTCCAAGATGCCTTTGGGTTGTTCTTCAATCGGGCGATTGAACAGGTCTTTGATCACCTCGTCAATCACCTTAAAATACCCGGAATGGGCGCCCCCGGATCCCCACACGTTCATGGCACGGTCTACGTGCACTTCTGGATCTCCGGCAGGTACATCACGCAGGATGGCGGGATCCCCAAAGATCAATTCATCCAAATTGCGCAGCGTGGGTTGGTAGCTCACGGTCACCCCGTAAGCCGAGGCTCGGCGGGCGAAGAACATGCCTTTGGGCGTAAAACGGTAGGTATTGCCCTTGGACTCGAAGTATCCAAAGTGGGTGAGCATGTCCAGCAGGCGTGCAAAGTTCTCCGCGTCTCGGTGAAACTCTTCTGGGCGGAAGGAGGCTTGGGTAAAGTAGTTGTGAAACATGCCGTTCATCCCCAAGAATACTGTTGTGGGGCCAAGCAAGATGCCTTCGATGTGGGCCATGACTTGCTGCTGGAGCTCCGCTTCCAAATCCGAAGCGGGCTCGGGAAGCCCCATGCCTGTTTTGTACGCCTCGTAGACCTGCATCATCTTGCGAAACGGGGCTAGTTCAAACTTGCGGGGATGAAAATTGCCGGCGAAGCGCTGCAGCTCTGCCGCGTCTGCATACAACGGAAACAAGGCAAAGGCCAACGCCGAACGGTCGTTCAAGCTGTAGGTGACTTCACCTTGCGTATTGTCCACGGTTTGCGCCAGCCAGCCTTGCGAGCAAAGCAGGCGAAGGGCCACATTCAAGTAACCTTTGTTGGCTCCTGTTTGCTTGGTCAATTGGGTCAGGGTGATGGGTGCTTCTTCAAGCAAGGTTTGCGGCACCTGGTGTTGCCACAAGGTGTGTGCTGTGGGGGTGATCACCACCCCGTCAAGGTGGCGGAAGAGCCGGCCACGGAGCGCACGTTTTTCAGTTTTGGTCAGCATAGTTGGGTCTTGGAGACAGAAAAAGTAGCCAAATTCTTCAGCTCCCGAAACCCCAAATTGTTTCGGCGTAGACGCCGGTTCACTGCAGCAACGTCCCATCGGATCATTTCAGCCGGCCTAAATGCAAGGCAGCCAAACACAAGAGGAGCAATTCATTCCACGTATCCGCAGGAGAGGGGGTATTTGCGACAATGAT
>JBMYJR010000006.1:92746-98886 GCA_049594615.1 Flavobacteriales bacterium | reverse complement strand
CGGGCGGTTGTTGTGGATGTTCGGGAGGTGGTGGCGCTCGCTGGCGCGTGGCGAACATGCTTTTTAAGTCGCGGGATGCGACTTGGGGAGTGAGGCTTTCTTTGGGCAGTAGGAGGGGCTAGAACGAGGGTGTTCATAGCAGCCAGGATTACGCTTTGCGTGATCCAAACGGGCGTGACAATGACACCACAAAGCCCACCGCGAGCTCCGCTCGCGACGGGTTTTTTGTTGGTCTGAAACGCTCGAGTGAACTCGGCATTTCCGCCCAACAAAAAACCCGCGCCAGAGGCGCGGGCTTTGTTACCGTCGTTGTGGTGCTACCAGGATTCGAACCGGGGACACATGGATTTTCAATCCATTGCTCTACCAACTGAGCTATAGCACCGTCTAGAAGCGGACGGCAAAAGTAGCATAAATCTGATTTTGTGTGCAAGTGATTGGGTGAAAAGTTGTGGTGGGTGGTGGGGCAGCGGGGGAGTTGGATGATCGACTGCTCTGTGATTGGTCCCGAGAGCGGTGTTTACTCCGTGCGAACCCTTCTAGCACTGAACACTTCGTTCAGAAGCTGATCGTGAATACATAGGCGCTTGCCTAGGTGTTATAAGAATTGAAGGGGCTGCCAATGGGCGGCGGCTCTGTCAAGAAAAGGTGTGGTGAATGTGACTGTGAACAAACTGCTGCGTCTCCAAATCATGTGCTCACTACATCTCTGATTCGCGGCGTAGACGAAAGCCTTCAAAATTGCGATGAAACGCAGAATTAATTCGACTGCCACAAAGGAGAGTTGCAGAGATTCTCGCCTTTTACTACTTTTGCCCTGCTTGTTAAAGACATTCTAATTCTTAACCTGAAGGGCGATGGTCCTTCAAATTGCCTAATTGCCTTATTATGGGAACACGTTTATTCACCCTGGTCGCGGCACTCTTGTGTTGTGGCCTTGCTTGGGGTCAGCCTGATGCCGGTGGGTGCACCGATATTGCCGCGTGCAACTACGACAGCAGTGCTACCAACGACGACGGTACATGTACCTACCCGGGATGTACCGACTCCTCTGCTTGCAACTACGACGCTTCTGCGGGCTGCGATGACAGCTCTTGCGTTCTTCCTGATGCTACCGGAGCATGCGACTGCTTCTTGGATTGTGCCGCAGACCTGACCATCGAGTGTGGCGACAGCGTCGATCCTGAAAACACAGGTTCACCCATTGTCAGCGGAGGCTGCGAAGGCGAAGCGGGTCTGTCCTACGTTGATGAGGTCAGCGGCGACGACTGTGAACAAATCATCACCCGTACGTGGTCTCTCTTCTTCGAGGATCAGCCCATTGCGGAATGTGTCCAAATCATCACCGTGGTAGATTCAGAGGGTCCAGTATTCTTGGAAACGCCTGCGGACCTCACTCTTGAGTGCATTGAAGACGTACCTGCGCCAGCAGAGTGCATCGCTGAAGACGCTTGCACCTCTGTGGTGGACACCGAAATCTTCACCTCTGAGACCGGTTCTCCGCTCGACTCGTGCGCGCTTATGACTGCGATTGGTCCGGGTCCGGACTGGTCGATCTGGCTGCCACTGGGCAACGAGGTTGCTCCTTCTCCTTACTGGAGCTTCTCAGAAGTGGGCTACTTCATCAGCTACGACGACGGCACCGCACACCTGTACGGTGACGTTGTAAACAATGGTGATGCTGCCCTGGGCGTCTACCTCGATGTTTGGTTCGAGAACGCGGCCGACTGGACCACTTGGTCTGATCTGGGCCGTTGGTACAAAGACGACCTCGGCTTGGCTGCTGCTGGCGGCAACCTGTGGGAGACTTGGACCTATTACGAGTTGGTCAACGGTTTCTCAACTGTGACCGGTACTTCTGGTCTGAGCGGAACCGTTGAACTCTACCACATGCCTGTCGATTACTTCTTCGGCTTCCAGTGTGGTGAGGCGGCCAACGTTAAAAACGGCAACGAAGGTTTGTCAGGTTGGTTCACCTTCGAGGGAACCATGAACGGCATGGATGTTTCCGGAAACGGCGACATCAACGTGGACAAAGAATGTGTGGAGGTTCCACTGAGCACTTGTCCGAACGACAACGAATTCACCTACTTCTGGCGTGCAGAGGATGCTTGTGGCAACGCTTCAATCATCTCGCAAATCATCACCGTGGAGGACACTACTGCTCCTGAGGTGCTGAACTGTCCAGAAGACATCACCGTTGAGTGCGATGCGCTTGACACCCTTCCAGACGCAGACGAGCAGACCGCTGGCATTGAGGCCACTGACAACTGCGCTAACAGCACTGTGACCATCACTTATGAGGGCGAGTTCCCAGGTGAGGGCATGGTCGGTGATTGCGAGTACACCCTGCTGCGCCGCTGGCGTGTAGAGGATGAGTGCGACAACTTCACCATCTGCGTGCAAACCATCACTGTGGTAGACACCACTGCTCCTGAGTTCACCTTCGTTCCTGAAGACATCACTTACGAGTGTGACCAGGAAGTAGCTGTGATGATGGCCGAAGCCACCGACAACTGCTACGAGGCAACCATCACTTACGAAGACGAAATCATCGAGGGCGACTGTCCGCAGCAATACACCATCATCCGCACCTTCACCGCTGCTGATGATTGTGACAATGCGACCACTGCTACCCAAACCATCACCGTACAGGACACCACTGCTCCTGTATTCGATGATTTCCCTGCGACCTTGACTATTGACTGTGGCGATTTGGACAGCGTTGAGCCGTTGATCGCTACCGACAACTGCGACGAGGAAGTCACCATCGAAGTAGAAACCGCTGACGGTTCAGGTGGCTGCCCGGGCACCATCATCTACGAGTACACCGCCACTGATGACTGCGGCAACTCCACCTCCGCTACCCAGTACGTGACCCTCACCGATACCATAGCCCCTGTGATCAACAATCCGGAGGACATGATGATTGAGTGTGACGAAGTGGGCGACTTGCCTGATCCGAATGCCATTGAGATCACTGACAATTGTGATGAGGAAGTGACCGTAACTTTCGAAGAAATCATCACCGAGGGCTTCTGTGAGGATCAATACACCATTACTTGGAGTTGGACTGCGGAGGACGATTGTGAAAACATCACCACCGTCACCACCACCATCACCGTTTCGGACACCACTGCTCCCACTTGGGTAGAAGGCACCCTGCCCGCAGACGTGACCGTAGAATGCTCGGATGAGCTCCCAGCTGTTGGCATGCCAGAGGCAGAAGACAACTGTGACGACGAAGTGGAGATCGAGGTGACCGAGGAAATCATTCCTGGCGATTGCCCAAACAACTACGTGATCCAACGCATCTACCGCGGTTTCGACAACTGTGGCAACCAAGTGCTCCACGCACAGGAGATCACCGTGCAGGACACCACTGCTCCTGAACTGGAGATCGCCGAGGACGTGACCGTAGAGTGTGACCAGGAGATCCCAGCAGCTGCATGGGAAGCTTCTGACAACTGTTCAGAAGAACTGATCGAAGAAGTAACCGAGGTAATTGTCGACGGTGACTGCCCGAACAACTACACCATTGAGCGCACCTACTCGGTGACCGACGAGTGTGGCAACAATACTTCTGCCACTCAGATCATCACCGTACAAGACACCACTGCTCCCGAACTGGAGATTGCTGAGGACGTGACCATCGAGTGCGACCAGGATATTCCTGCTGCTGCATGGACTGCTTCAGACAACTGCTCTGAAATTACAGAAGAGGTAACCGAGGTAATTGTTGAAGGCGACTGCCCGAACAACTACACCATCGAACGCACCTACTCAGTGACCGACGAGTGTGGCAACAACACCTCTGCTACCCAGATCATTGTTGTACAAGACACCACCGCTCCTGTAGTAGAAGGCGAGGCTTTCCTTGAAATGCCTTGCGATATGATCGCAGATGAGATCCTGGTAACCGCTACTGACAACTGCGACGAGGAAGTAGAAATCACCTTTACCGACGACAATGTTTCAGGCGGCTGCGTAGGCAACGTGATCCGTACCTACACTGCTACCGATGACTGTGGCAACAGCACCGAGTTCACCCAAGTGATCAACCTGTTCGATGAGGTTGCTCCTGAATTCAGTGCCTTCCCAGCGGACGTAACCGCTGAGTGCGACAACGTACCTAGCGTATCTGAGATGGTTGACGCCGAAGACAATTGTTCGGAGGCTTCGATTGAGTACAACGGCGAGGAGTTCATCGCTGGTGATTGCTTGGGCAACTACACCCTGGTTCGCACCTGGACTGCTACCGACAACTGTGGCAACGCCAACGTTCAATCACAAACCATCACTGTTGTTGATACCACCGCTCCTGAGTTCACCTCAGTACCTGCTGACGCTTCTTACGAGTGCGACGCGGAAATCCCAGCCTTCAACGCTGAGGCCGAGGACAACTGCGGTACTGTAGAAGTAACGTTTGAAGATGTTGTAGCTGACGGCGAGTGTGGCAACACTGCGATCATCACCCGTACCTTCACTGCAACCGATGACTGTGGCAACAGCGCTACCGCTGTACAGACCATCAACGTTGTGGACACCACCGCTCCAGTCATTGACGGCGGAGAAGATCAAGTGGTTGAATGCGACGGCCAAGGCAATGAAGAAGCCTTCAATGCTTGGTTGGAAGCCAACAGTGGGGCCTCTGCTACCGATAATTGTGGCGAGGTGACTTGGGTAAACAACTACGAGGATTGCACCATTGAAATTGGTGAGTTCACCACATACAAGCAAGGTGATTTCGGAAGCGAAAACGACACCGAAGCCTCTGTTTTGATGGATGAGAACTTCGATACTGTCTTCCCTGAAGGCATCATCACTGGTTGCGAAGAGTCTGGTTTCTTCTTGACCTTCACCTCAGCCGATGCAGTAGACGTATATCTGCCCTGTACGGGTTCTGCCCAAGACTTGGTGCTGACCATGTCTGCTGAAGATCCGACTGTGGATTCAGTTGATCCATCTTGTTTTGACAACGCGCTGGTAAGCCACCTGTTGACTGCCAAGTTGAATGTTGGTTTTGATGGCGCCTTCCCGGACTACTCAGCATCTGAGGTAAGCCTGGCGTCATTGACCCCATTGAGCGGCCCGTTTGCAGGCGTTACCATCGGTGAGATCATTGCCATCTCTGACCAGGTTCTGGGCGGATGCAGCAGTGCTTACACACCGCAACAATGTCGCGTTGCGTTGCGTGCCTTCAACCGTTGCTTCCGCTTTGGCACAATCTACGACGGCTATGCCGGTTACGTTGGATGCCAAGATGAAGTTGTTTATGAGGAAGGTTGTGGTGCCAATGGCAGTACTACCGTGACTTTCACAGCCATCGACGCCTGTGGAAACACCAGTACCCTGGTTCGCACCTTCACCATTGAAGATACCACCGCACCCGTGATCGAAGGCGAGGCTTTCCTTGAAATGCCATGCGACATGATCTCAGGTGAGTTCTTTGCCTCGGCCAGTGATATCTGTGATCAAGAAGTAGCATTCACCTATGCCGATGAAACCGTGTCAGGCGGTTGTGCGGGCAATGTCATTCGCACCTACACTGCCACCGACAACTGCGGCAACAGCTCAGAATTCGCACAAGTGATCAACCTGACTGACAACGTGGCTCCAACTTGGGTTGCTGAAACACTCCCTGAGAACGTGACTGTTGAATGTTCAGATGAACTCCCTGCGGTTGAAATGCCGATGGCAGAAGACAACTGCGACGATGAGGTAGAGGTTGAGTTGACCGAGGAAATTGTTCCTGGCGACTGTCCTAGCAACTACACCATTCAGCGTGTTTTCCGAGCGTTTGACAACTGCGGCAACCAAGCCGTATACACGCAGGAGATCACCGTTGAGGACACCACCGCACCTGCTCTCGAAGTAGCTGCTGACGTGACCATCGAGTGTGACCAGGAAGTACCTGCAGCTGATTGGACTGCTGCAGACGATTGTTCAGAGATTGCTTCTGAAGTCATTTCAGAAGAAGTGATCCCAGGTGACTGCCCAGTGGCTTACACTTTGGTTCGTACTTACACTGTAACCGACGCTTGTGGCAACGCTGCTTCAGCGGTACAGAACATCACCGTACTGGACACCACCGCTCCTGAACTGGAGATCGCGGCTGACGTAACCATCGAGTGTGACCA
>JBMYJR010000006.1:92516-92736 GCA_049594615.1 Flavobacteriales bacterium | reverse complement strand
GAACGTACCTACTCTGTGACCGACGCTTGTGGCAACAACACTTCGGCTACTCAAATCATCACTGTACAGGACACCACTGCTCCAGTGATCGAAGGCGAGGCTTTCCTTGAAATGCCATGCGACCAAATCGACAACTCAATCTTGGTTTCTGCGACCGACAACTGTTCACCAGCAGTAGACATCGTTTACTCCGATGAAACAGTATCGGGTGGTTGCGCGG
>JBMYJR010000006.1:0-92506 GCA_049594615.1 Flavobacteriales bacterium | reverse complement strand
ACAGCTCAGAATTCGTTCAAGTGATCAACCTGACCGACGAGGTAGCTCCTGAACTGGCCGGTGTTCCTGCCGACGCTACCATCGAGTGTGGTGACGAGATCCCTGCTCCTGCAGAGGTGTCTGCTTCAGACAACTGCGACGACGAGCTGGAAGTAATCTTCTCTGAAGAGATCGTCATGAACGAGTGCCTCTACAGCATCGTACGCACCTGGAGCGTAGTTGACCACTGCACCAACGCGGCTACTGCTTCGCAGACCATCACCATCGTAGACACCACTGCTCCTGCACTCGAAGTAGCTGCTGATGTGACTGTCGAGTGTGACCAAGAAGTACCTGCTGCGGCTTGGGAAGCTTCGGACATCTGCGACGAAGACCTCACCGAGACTGTGACCGAGGTTGTTGTTGAAGGCGACTGCCCGAACAACTATACCATCGAGCGTACCTACACTGTAAGCGACGACTGTGGCAACACCTCTTCACTGATGCAAACCATCACTGTAGTTGACACCACTGCTCCTGAGTTCACCTTCGTATCCGAAGGCGGTGAGTACAGCTGCGACGCTGAGATCCCTGCCTTCCAAGCCGAAGCCGAGGATGCGTGTAGCGAAGTGACTGTGACTTCATCGGAAGAAGTGATTGCGGGTGACTGTCCTCAGTCTTACTCGGTGATCATCACTTGGACTGCTACTGACGCTTGCGGCAACGCTGCGGAGGCGCAGACCACTTACGCAGTGTACGACAACGAAGCGCCTGTCATCCTCGATGAATTCAGCGACCTGGTGTTCGAATGTGCCGATGACGTGCCTGACTTCACCGAGTGCAACGCCGTAGACAACTGCGACGAAGACGTTGAGGTGACCGTAAGCATGGAGGTAATCAACGAAGACGAGTGTGGCAACTACGACGCTGTAGTGACCTGCACCGCGGTAGACGATTGCGGCAACGCATCTTCAACCAGCTTCGTGGTAACCGTGCTCGACGAAACTGCTCCTGAGTTTGTAGAAGCACCTGCTGACCTGGTACTCGACTGCGAAGACGAAGCGCCTGCTCCAGCTGAACTCACTGCTGTAGACAACTGCGGCGGCGAGGTAAGCATCTCGTACACCGAAGAGCAATTCGGCGATGTGCCTAACCCAGATGCGGTTCAAGACTGCAACCTGATTTCTCCAATCTCACCTTTCTACAACCCTGACTGGGCACTGTGGCTGCAAGGCTTCCCAGGCGGTGAGTACTACACCCTGCTGAACGGCGAGTTCCTGCTGTGGGAAGACAACTCAGCAACCATCACTGGTTCTGTTGTATCGGTGGACAACCCCGAAGGCGGTTTCGACTTCGTGGTACAACTGGATAACGGTCTGGATTGGGAAGGTTGGTCTACGCAAGACTTCCCTACTGGCTACAAGGATGACTTCAACGCTGCCGGTGACAACTACCTGGACTGGATGTACTTCATCATCAACGGTGACCTCTCGTCACTGAGCGGATGGGGCGACCTGAACGGCGTAGAGCTCACCATTGCACACGCTCCGGCCAGCTTCTACTACGGCTACCAGCTGGGTGTTGCTGCCAATAACGTGAACAGCAACTACGGCTCGGGCGGTTGGATCTACTACGAGGGTACTGTTGACGGAGAGCCTGTTGAAGGCGCCGGTGACTTTGCCTTCGACCACGACTGCTGCCCAGATTACAGCATCGTTCGCACCTGGTGTGCGGTAGATTGTTCAGGCAACGAGACCTGTGTTGAGCAGACCCTGACCTTCGAAGACCTCGGTGAAGACGAAGAAGTGGTATCCGCGCCAGGTTCAGACCTGACCGACACCACCGGCGACATCGACATCATGGCCATCGCTCCAAACCCAACCACCACCAACACCACGGTGAAGATTGGCTCGAAGCGCAACCAGACCATCACCCTCGAGGTGTACGACCTGGGTGGCCGTAAGGTGGCAACTCTGTTCAACCAGCGTGCTGAAGCAGATGTAGCGTACATCCTGAACTTCGGTGCAGATGCACTTGAGAGCGGTGTGTACACGGTACGCCTCTCATCACGCACTGAACAAGTGGTTGAGAAACTGATCGTAGGAAAATAAGCGCACAGCGCACCAGCGATAAAGGGCTGCCCGAGGGCAGCCCTTTTTTTATGTCTTAAAGCGAAGAAACGTCTGGAGGTCAGGCCTTGGCTTGCAGTACGTCCAATGCTTCGCTCACGTGCGCTTTGGCGTTGAATTGCGAGCGGAAGGTGTGCATAACCGTGCCGTCGCGGTCTATGATGAAGGTCTCGCGCCCGGGCATGAAGCCCCAGGTTTTGGCGATGCCGTATTGCATGGCCACGTTCCAGCCCGGATCGGTGAGCAGGATGAAGGGCAGGCCGTATTTCTCTCGGAAGCCGCAGTGGTTCTCGGCCGAGTCGGCACTGACGCCCACTACTTGGGCACCAGAAGCGGCAAATTCCTCGTAGCTGTCTCGGAAGGTCTTGGCCTCGATGGTGCAACCCGGGGTATTGTCTTTGGGGTAGAAGTAGAGGACCACGCGGTGGGTCTTCAACAGCTCAGAAAGGGTAACATCTTGGCCCCGGTCGTTTTTGAGGGTAAAGTCAGGTGCTTGGGTGCCCGCTTTGAGGTTGGTACTCATGGGTATCTTTTCGTGTAGATACCACAAATGACTCAGTCCACTTGTTCGCCCTTGCGGGCACGGACGGTGCGGTATTTTTTGACCGCAAAGGCCAGCAAACCGGCAATCCCAAGAATGCCAACGGTACCCCAGATCCAACTGAGCTGATCCTTCAGCACAATCAAGAACACCACCGAAATCAAAATGACAGTGGGTACTTCGTTCAACAAACGCAATCGCGTGGAAGTATGGGGGATGATGCCGTCGCGGAATTTGCGCAGCAGCTTTTCGCCATAGAACTGGTAGATGATGAGCAGGGCCACGAAGAACAGCTTCAGGTGGAAGGCACCCAGGGCCCAGATTTCTGGAACCAAGATGGTCAACCAAAAGCCAAAGATGACCGTGAGGATGCACGAGGGCCAAGCGATGATGTGCCACAGCCGCGCTTCCATGATGGCGTACTGGCGCATCAGGATGGTGCGTTCGGGCTCGGGCTTCTTATTAGCCTCGGCATGGTAAACGTACAGGCGGTAGCCGTAGAACAGGCCGGCAAACCAGGTCACCATAAAGATGATATGCAGGGCTTTGATCACTTCGTAATCCATGCAGCAAAGGTAGACGCATGGGGGGCGAAAGGGCTATCTTTGCGGCAAATTTTCGCGCCATGCCTAAGCAGGTAACCGCGGCCGCTACGCTGGCCACCACCACCCACCTTGTTCTTCCAGAAAATACCAACACGCTTGGCAACCTCATGGGAGGCCAGCTGCTGAACTGGATGGACGTCACCAGTGCCATCTCTGCCCACCGTTTCTGCCGCCGTGTGGTGGTTACCGCAGCGGTGAACAATGTGAGTTTTGATCGCCCCATTGGTTTGGGCGATATCGTGACCATTGAGGCCCAGGTGTCGCGCGCCTTCAGCACCAGTATGGAGGTCTATATGGAGGTGTTTGTGGAAGGCCAAACCGACGGCAAGAAGTACAAGTGCAACTCGGCCATGTACACCTTTGTGGCCGTGGATCAATTGGGTTCCCCCATCAACGTGCCTGAACTGGTTCCGGAAAGTGACCTGGAGAAGAAGCGTTTCAAGAGCGCGCTACGTCGCCGTCAACTGCGCCTGATTCTTGCGGGCAAGCTCAAGCCTTCGGACGCCACCGAACTCAAGGCACTCTTCGACAAGGACTAAGCTTCCAAGACTTGATTGGCATGGTCTGCGATGCGCTCGGGTGCCACGGTGCTGATGCAGCAATTGTCCATGCTGTACTTGCACCGGTTGCCCAGCTTTGAGCACGGACGCTTGGTGCGGCCAATGGGTTCCACAATGGCGCTTCCCGGAGCAGGACGCCAAGGCGACATGCCGATGGACGGCGTGGTGCATCCCCAAACCGAGATGACGGGCGTTTGCACCGCTGTGGCAATGTGCATCAATCCGGTATCCCCAGCAATCAGTACCCCTGCCTGGCGAGCCAAATCAGCGCTGCCCAGGATAGAAAAAGCGCCGCAAGCATTCCACACATGGTTGCCGGCCTGTTCGGCGATGCGTGCGCCCAATTCGGCGTCATCGGGTCCGCCAAGGAGCACCACGGGACTTTCCAGCAAGTCGCAGATAGAGGTGAGTTGTTCCTCATTCATCCGCTTGCCTTCGTGTGCAGCGCCTATCGCCAAGGCGGCATGTCCGGGTTGCCAAAACGTAGGGAGGGCAGAAGCAGGAACGCGGTCGGCTTCTGGAATGTATAGGTCCAGGCCCTGCCCGTCGTCTTCCAACCCAAAGGCTTTCACGGTGGCCAAGTAACGCTCCACGATGTGCTGCCCCTTCAGACGATCGACGCCAAAGCGTACCAACAGCCATTTGTCCACGTTGCGTTTGTCGAGGGTGAAGTCCAGGGCCTTGACCTTGCGTTTGGCAATGGAACTGCGCACGTTGCGGTGCAGATCTACGATGTAGTGGAACTCGATGCCCATGAGTGCGTCAAGCACCTCGGTCAGGTCTGTCTTGAACGCGTGCACGGTGTGCACAGCTGGATGATGTTTCACAAGCGGGGCATAGGCTGCGCGGGTGCAGTAGTGGATCTCCACCTCGCCCTCGAGTTGGGCGTGGAGCTGGCGCACGACCGGTGTGGTGAGCACGATGTCGCCAATGCTGCTGAAGCGAAGAATCAAAATGCGGGTCACAGACATGGGGGCAAAAATACGCACCTCGGCAGCTAGGTGGGGATGGGTATCTTTGCGGGCCAAGCCAAACCGGGATCATGGGGAAAGACAAGCTCCGCAAATGGGAGGAAAATAAATCCTTCAGCCACGTATTCGAACCGCCCATCAAGCCGCACGCCGACGGTGCACGTTTTGAGTTTTCAGGAAAGTGGAACCAGGAGGCCTTTGCCACCGCACGTCCCCTCACGCTGGAATTGGGCTGTGGCAAGGGCGAATATTCGGTGGGCCTGGCCCGCATGTACAAAGACCGCAACTTCGTGGGTGTGGACATCAAGGGTCACCGCTTTTGGCGCGGCGCCAAAGACAGCAACGAAGAGCAGTTGGACAACGTGGCTTTCCTGCGCGCACGCATCGAATTCATCCACCACTACTTTGGCCCCGAGGAAGTGGACCAAATCTGGCTGACTTTCTCCGATCCCCAACCCAAGCATGAAAAGCACCGCATCACCGGCCCGCTGTTCATCGAGAAGTACAGGCAATTCCTGCGCCCTGGCGGCACCATCCACATCAAGACCGACAACACAGGGCTGTACGAATGGACCTTGGAAGCCTTGCAGGAAGCCGGCTACACCATCGACTTGCACACCGACAACGTGTACACCGAGTTCTTCCAAACTTTGGATGAAGAATGGCAACAGGTCATGAGCATCCGCACCTACTACGAGCAGAAATTTGCGGAGCAGGGCAGCACCATCAAGTACATCCGTTTCCGTCCCTGATGGCCTATTCCCAGAAAACCGAAAGCTTCTTTGAAGATGTGTGGGAGGTGGTCAAACTCGTGCCGCAAGGACGGGTGACCTCCTATGGCGCTCTGGCCA
The DNA here is from genome assembly GCA_049594615.1 of Flavobacteriales bacterium. Lineage (GTDB taxonomy): Bacteria > Bacteroidota > Bacteroidia > Flavobacteriales_D > Sanyastnellaceae > CAXPZW01. Next base: position 86,870 of record JBMYJR010000006.1, on the reverse strand, counting down.
AATATTTGGGGGCTGCGCGTTCCTCACGCATGGTCGGATGGGCGATGCACGCTTGCGTGGGCAAGCACGATGTGCCCGCACACCGCGTGTTGAACCGCCAAGGGGTGTTGACGGGCAAAGTGCATTTTGGTACCCCCGGCCGTATGCAGGAACTGCTTGAAGCAGAGGGGGTGGAGGTCAACAACGACAAGGTGGTGGCTTGGAAGGAGCTTTTTTGGGACCCGGGTGTGGAGTTGGCATTGTAGGTCGGGTTGGGTATGCTGTAGTTGTGTATACGCGTTTATACCCGTTTGTAAACGGGTCGCTCCCAGGTAGTTCGAAGAATGGACCGCAACTTTGAGTCGGGGGCGGCAGCATCCCCCATGGTGGGGGCCACGCGCGCGCGGCGCTGGGCTTATTGGTGCACCCGCATCACAATTGCCAAACGAACAAAATACCCCTGCAATCAATTCCACCAATACCCCTTGCATCCCACCGTTCACCCGTAAATTTGCACCATGTCAGCACTCACCGAAGCGGCCGTACGCGAAGCCTTGGGCACCGTCATCGAGCCGGACCTCAAAAAAGACATCATCGCCCTCAACCTCGTGCAGAACCTCCAGGTATCTGAAGGCAAAGTGTCCCTGCAAGTCCAGACTTCCAACCCGGCGCTGCACGGACGCAAGCGCATGGAGGAGGCCGTGATCTTCGCCATCGAGCGCGCCTTTGGCAAAGAGGTAGAGGTGGATGTGGAGGCCGTACCCATCGAAAGGGGCGGTTCCACCCCTGAGACGCGCCGTGTGCTTCCCGGGGTGAAAAACATCATTGCCGTTGCGTCCGGCAAAGGTGGCGTGGGCAAGAGCACCGTGGCCAGCAACTTGGCCGTTGGCCTTGCACTGCGTGGACACAAGGTGGGGTTTGTGGATGCCGACATCTACGGCCCGAGTGCGCCTACTATGTTTGACATGGTCTATGAAAAGCCCGGCGTGGAGGAAGTGGGCGGCAAGCAATTGCTCCAACCCCTTGAGAACTATGGGGTGAAAGTGCTGTCTATTGGCTTCTTCACCGAAGGCGACCAAGCCATGGTGTGGCGCGGACCTATGGCCACCAAGGCGCTCAACCAGCTTTTCAATGACGCCCAATGGGGCGACTTGGATTATATGATCTTGGACCTGCCTCCGGGCACGGGTGATGTGCACCTGAGCATTGTACAGCAAGTGCCGTTGACCGGTGCTATCGTTGTGTCTACGCCGCAAGAAGTGGCCTTGGCGGATGCGCGAAGAGGGGTAAACATGTTCCAGATTCCGTCGATCAACGTGCCAGTACTTGGGATGATTGAAAATATGGCTTGGTTCACCCCTGAAGAATTGCCGGACAACAAGTACTACATCTTTGGACGCGAAGGTTTGGTGAAACTTGCTGAACATCTCGGTATTCCTGTACTCGGGCAAATTCCACTGGTGCAGAGTATTCGGGAAGCTGGTGATGTTGGACGCCCTGCGGTTCTTCAGCCGGACACCCCGGTTTCACGGGCGTTCCATGAATTAATCGCTAATTTTGAAAAGCAAGTAGCGGAACGCAACTCGAACCTTCCTCCCACAGAAACTGTTCCCGTTAGCAATAGCCCTCAATGACAACAGAAGCAAAAGCCGATCTGCTCCAACGCGTCACCGATTCCCTCGAAGGCATCCGTCCTTTCTTGAACAACGATGGCGGCGACATCTCAGTGGTGGACATCACAGAGGACCACAAAGTCTTGGTTGAGCTGCATGGAGCGTGTGTTTCGTGCAACATGTCGGCCATGACTATGAAGGCAGGTGTGGAAGGTGCGATCAAAAATGCTGTGCCGGAGATCACGGCGGTGGAGGCGATCAATCTCCAATAGCATTTAACATCACTGCATAAAAAAGGCGCCCTCTCGAGCGCCTTTGGTGTTTCGTCTTGTTTTGAGCTTACAGCCCCAACAACACCTCCTCAGGAGACTTGCCTCCAAAGATCATGCGCTCGGGGTTCTCGAGCATTTCTTTGACCTTGTAGAGGAAGCTCACCGATTCCTTGCCGTCGATGATGCGGTGATCGTAGCTGAGCGCTACGTACATCACTGGGCGAATTACCACCTCACCGTTTTCGGCGATGGGGCGCTCAACGATGTTGTGCATGCCCAAGATGGCGCTTTGCGGTGGGTTGATGATCGGGGTCGAGAGCATCGATCCGAATACACCACCGTTGGTGATGGTGAAGGTGCCGCCGGTCATTTCGTCTACGCTGATCTTGCCGTCGCGGGCTTTGATGGCCAAGCGCTTGATTTCGGCTTCGATCTCAGCGAGGCTCATTTGCTCGGCGTTGCGTACCACGGGTACCATAAGGCCTTTTGGTGAGCTCACCGCGATGCCGATGTCTGCGTAATCGTGCAGCACCATTTCCTTGCCGTCAATTTGGGCGTTGACCGCAGGGTAGAGATTCAGTGCTTCGGTACATGCCTTGGTGAAGAAGCTCATGAAGCCCAAGCCCACGCCGTGGGTTTCCTTGAAGACCTCTTTGTACTTCTTGCGCATGTCCATGATGGGCTTCATGTTCACCTCGTTGAAGGTGGTGAGCATGGCCGTTTCGTTCTTGACGCCCACCAGGCGCTCGGCCACTTTGCGGCGGAGCATGGACATCTTCTCGCGACGGATATCGCGGGTGCCGCCCCAGCCTTGTGCTGCTTCTGCGGAGAAGCCGCCGGCCATGGCGTTGAGTACATCTTGTTTGGTGATGCGGCCGTTGGCACCGGTACCTTGCACGCGGCCGGCAGCTACGCCATTTTCAGCCATCATTTTTTTGGCCACGGGAGTGGCGTGCACGGTTGCGGCGGGTGCAGGTGCAGGTGCAGGTGCAGCCTTAGGTGCTTCAGCCTTGGGCGCTTCCGGAGCGGGAGCAGGTACAGCGGCCTCAATAGCTGGTGCAGCAGCACCGGCAGGACGCTCGGCGTCGGTGTCGATGTGGCACACCACGTCGCCCACAGCAACGGTATCCCCTTCCTCGGCTTTGAGGGTGATGATGCCGGCTTCTTCCGCAGGCAATTCGAGGGTGGCTTTGTCGGAATCAACCTCGGCGATGGCTTGGTCTTTCTCGACCCAGTCGCCTTCTTCCACCAGCCAGGTGGCGATTTCTACCTCTGAGATCGATTCGCCCGGGCTGGGCACTTTCATTTCAAGAACGGGCATGTCTTGGGGTTGGGCGGTTAAGCGTTGGCCTTCGCAAAGGCAAACAGTTGGTCCAAAATAGCTTGTTGTCGTGACTCGTGGATGCGCGGGCTACCTGCAGCAGGAGAACCGCTGGCTTCACGAGCGATTACCGCAGGGCGGATGTCCGAGTCGTACAGGGTGTCCAGCACGTAGCTCCAGGCACCCATGTTGCGGGGTTCTTCCTGTACCCAGATCACCTTGGCGTCGGGCATGGCCTCGGCCACCAGGGCGTGGATTTGATCGGCAGGGAAGGGGTAGAGTTGCTCTACGCGCACCAGTGCAATGTTGTCGGCTCCTCCCATTTTCTCGCGCTCCTCCAGCAGGTCGTAGTAGACCTTTCCGCTACAGAGTGCGATGGTATCTACCTCCTTCATGTTCACCTCGGTGTCGCGCAGGACTTCCTGGAAACGGCCCGTGGCCATTTCTGAAATCGAAGACACGGCCTTGGGGTAACGCAGCAGCTTCTTGGGAGTGAAGACCACCAAAGGCTTGCGGAACGGACGGTGCAGTTGACGGCGCAACAAGTGGAAGTAGTTGGCCGGGGTGGTGCAGTTGCAGACCTGCATGTTCAGCTCCGCGCAGAGTTGCAGGTAGCGCTCCATGCGTCCACTTGAGTGCTCCGATCCCATGCCTTCGTAGCCGTGGGGCAGGAGCAATACCAATCCGTTTTGCGTGCGCCACTTGTCTTCGGCCGCGCTGATGAATTGGTCAATGATGATTTGGGCGCCGTTGTTGAAGTCCCCGAATTGCGCTTCCCAGATGGTCAGGCCGTTCGGGTTGCCAAAGGCGTAGCCGTAGTCGAAGCCCATTACCCCGTACTCGCTGAGCAGAGAGTTGTAGATGTGGTACTTCGCTTGGTTGCCGCTCAGGTGGTTGAGCGGAATGTATTCTTCTTCGGACTCCTCGGTTTTTACCACGGCGTGGCGGTGCGAGAAAGTGCCACGCTCCACATCCTGACCGCTGAGGCGGATGGGGTGGCCTTCGTCCAAGAGCGAGGCGTAGGCGAGCATTTCGCCCATGCCCCAGTCGAGTTTGTCGTTCTCGATCATCGACAGGCGGTCGCCAAAGAGCTTGGCCACTTTGCGGAAGAACTTCTTGTCCTCGGGGAGGGTACTCATGGCTTTGCCCAGAGCGGTAAGGCGGTCGGCGTCGTACCCTGTTTCCGGCGATTGCTTGAAGTCGTCGGCTTCGGCTACACGCTGGTCTTGCCAGTAGTCGGCCATGAAGTCTTCCACCAGGGCTTTGTCCATCTCTTTGGAAGCGTCGAATTCAGCGTTGAGCTTTTCTTCGAGTTCTGCTTTGATGGATGCGCCGTGTGCGGCATCCACCACACCTTTCTCTATGAGCTCGTTCAAGTAGATGTCGCGCAGCGTGGGGTGCTTGGCGATGGCCTTGTAGAGCTTAGGCTGGGTGAACTTGGGCTCGTCGCCTTCGTTGTGGCCGTACTTGCGGTAACCGAGCAGGTCAATGAATACGTCGCGTCCGAATTCCTGGCGGTAGGCCAGTGCAATGCGTACGGTTTGTACCACTGCCTCTACGTCATCGGCATTGACGTGGAATACGGGGCAGAGGGTGGTCTTGGCAACGTCGGTGCAGTAGGTGCTCGAGCGGCCGTCCAAATAGTTGGTGGTGAAGCCCACTTGGTTGTTGACCACAATGTGGATGGTGCCGCCGGTACGGTAGCCGTCGAGTTGGGCCATTTGAACCACCTCGTACATGATGCCTTGGCCTGAAATGGCTGCGTCACCGTGGATGAGGATGGGAATGATTTCTTTTTCGTTGTCCAGGTGCAGGTCAATCTTGCTGCGCGAGAGGCCTTCCACCACCGGGTTCACGGCTTCGAGGTGAGAAGGGTTGGGGCAGAGGGTCAGGTTGACTTCTGCGCCTGAATCGGCTTTGACGGTTTTGGTGTAGCCCAAGTGGTACTTTACGTCGCCGTCGAAGATGCCTTCGTCGTCGTACTCCTTGCCTTCAAACTCGCTGAAGATCTCTCGGTACGGCTTGCCGAAGATGTGCGCCAGCGTGTTGAGGCGTCCGCGGTGGGCCATGCCCAAGACCACTTCTTTCACCCCGCCTTTCACGCCTTCTTCGATGATGGCATCAATGGCCGGGATGACTGCCTCGCCGCCTTCCACGCTGAAGCGCTTCTGGCCCACGAATTTCTTTTGGAGGAACTGCTCAAAGACCGTCGCCTGGTTCACCTTGCGCAGAATGTGCTTGCGCTCCTCGGTGCTGAACTGCGCGCGATTCTTGACCTCGATGTGCTTGTGGATCCAGTCCACCCGTTCGGGGTGGCGGATGTACATGAATTCGATGCCGATGCTTTGGCAGTAGGTCTCGGTCAGGTGATCGATGATTTCCTGGAGGGTGGCGGGACCGATGCCCACTTCTTCGCCTGCTTGGAAGACAGTACCCAGGTCGCCGGCTTCCAACCCAAAGTTCTCGATGTCGAGGGTGGGGGCGTACTTGCGACGCTCACGTACAGGGTTGGTTTTGGTGAACAGGTGACCACGGGAACGGTATCCGTTGATCAGCTGCAGCACACGGAATTCCTTGTGCATGTTCTCCGGGACAGCGTCACCAGAGGTGTAGTCTGCTTTGGAGAATTCAAAGCCCTGGAAGAACAAGTTCCAGGAGGGGTCCACCGAATCGGGGTCTTTGCGGTACTGCTGGTACAGCTCCTCGATGGCGCTGGGGTCAGCATTGCTGAGGAATGAGAGCGCGTCTTTCACGGGTTCAAGCTGGTGTAAAATCCATCTACAAAGGTACTATTTAGACTGACGGGGCAGAGGGTAAGTCACTTGAAAATCCACGGCTAAACTCACGACGCAACCACACTTTGCGCAATACCCGGTGCCAAACCAGTGCAGCGAGGTGTTGCCAGGCGCTATCGTGCTGGTGTTCAGTCAATACGGTTTCGAGTTGGGCCGAGTCTACGTCGATCCGGTACAAGAGTTGCATCATCCGGGGGCGATCTTGCCCCACTTTTCTCAGGATGGCGTTCAACTCAGGTAGCGGATTTTCAAGGTGTTGCGGGCCTTCCTCCTGGTAAAAACCAAGGTCTTTGTGGAGTTGTGCTAGGGCTGTTGGACGCAGGTCTGCCCAGCGTTGATTGGGGCCATCGGGATGGGTGATAAAGTCGGTGTAGGGTGCGGGGAAGTCGTGCATGGCCAGCTCAGTTCAAACCGTAAAATTGCGTCCGGCGCGCGGTTCCCACCCGTGGGTCCTCGGCCCCTCGCCCCCGCCTCCACCACACGCCCGCCTTCGATGCGAACGCGAGCAAGCTCCCGATTCCAACGCCCGGTTCCAAACCGATGTCGGATTCACTTTGTGGATGGTGCATATGACTTTGTGAATGCCCTTGACAAGACTCAGGTCGTGCGCTGCATGAGCCATGCGGCCAACTCACGTAAACGGACTTTTCGCCCTTCGTCCACTGAGATATGGTCCAGGTGGTTGAGTGCCTTGGCGTAGTACTCGTCGGAAAGCTGAAGCAGTTCGGTTTGCACCGCCAAGGTGGTCATGACTTCTTTGACAGCTGCCACTTTTTGATCGCCGTTGGTCACCGGTTGACCGATGTAGGTGTCGAGCACGGCGCGTTCCGATGAACCGGCCTTTTCAAAGGCGCGGATCAGCAGGTAGGTCTTTTTGTCGCAGAGGATGTCGCCGCCGACTTGCTTGCCAAAATCGGCGGTGCCAAAAGCGTCCAAGTAATCGTCGCGGAGTTGGAAGGCAAGGCCCATGTCCTGGCCAAACTGGTAGATGCGTCGTTGGTCGGCCTCCGAAGCACCGGCAGTGATGGCGCCCATTTGCAGCGCGGCAGCCAACAAAACCGAGGTCTTGAGGCGAATCATCTCCAAGTACTCACCCACGGTCACATCTGAACGCTCCTCAAAGTCCATGTCCATTTGCTGGCCCTCACACACCTCCAACGCAGTTTGGTTGAAGAGTGGGAGCAAGGCCGCTTGCAGCTCAGGTGAGCAGGCGGCGAATTCTTGGTAGGCCAACACCAGCATGGCGTCTCCGCTGAGGATGGCTTGGTTGGCGTTCCATTTGGTGTGGACCGTTTCTTTCCCGCGACGCAAGGGCGCCTCGTCCATGATGTCGTCGTGGACCAGGGTGAAGTTGTGGAAGATTTCCACCGCCAAAGCAGGGGGCAGTGCTGGGTTCCAATCGTCTTGAAACAGTTGGCAGCCGAGCAAGGTCAGGGCAGGACGCATGCGTTTGCCTCCCAAATCCAGGAAGTAGCGTACAGGATCGTAAAGTGCGTTGGTGCGTCCCTCTGCGGTGCGCGAAAATTCCCGCTGGAGGGCTTCCAGCAGCTCAGGCATCCAGTTCATGTGCGTTTTTCTAGCGGCGCATTTGCGCCAGCAGGTATTGCCCGTAGCCGCTCTTGAGCAGCGGTTGGGCCAGTTCTTCGAGTTCTTGGTCCGAGATGTACCCCATGCGCCAGGCCACCTCTTCAATGGCGCCGATCTTCAGGCCTTGGCGTTCTTCGATCACTTGTACGTACTGACCCGCTTGCATCAGCGAGGAGAACGTACCGGTGTCCAACCAAGCAGTACCTCGGTCGAGCTTGGAAACTTTCAACCGCCCGCGCTCGAGGTATGTTCGGTTGACGTCTGTGATTTCGTATTCGCCGCGTGCGCTGGGTTGGAGGCCTTTGGCGATCTCCACCACATCGTTGTCGTAGTAGTACAGTCCCGGGACGGCATAGTTGGACGCCGGCTGTTTGGGCTTTTCTTGGATGGAGATGGCTTTGCCGTTGTCGTCAAATTCCACTACGCCGTAACGCTCGGGGTCCGAAACATGGTAGGCGTAAACCATGCCGCCGTCCACGTCGGTGTTTTCACGCAGCAGTTTACCAAAGCCCTTGCCGTAGAAAATGTTGTCGCCCAGAATCAAGGCCACTTTGTCATTCCCGATGAATTCCTTGCCCAAAACAAAGGCTTGAGCCAGGCCGTTGGGCACCTCCTGCACTTGGTAGGAGAAGCGGCAGCCGAGTTGGCTTCCATCGCCCAGAAGTTTCTGGAATCCGGGCAAATCGTGCGGGGTGGAAATGATCAAAATCTCCCGAATGCCCGAGATCAACAAGGTGGACAGCGGGTAGTAGATCATGGGCTTGTCGTACACCGGCATGAGCTGCTTGCTGACCGCCAGGGTCAAAGGGTGGAGTCGGGTGCCGGATCCGCCGGCGAGGATGATGCCTTTCATAGGAGTGGCGCAGGTCTTTCCACAAAGGAACAAAAATGCGCCGGGGCCGGTTACCTTTGCCCACCGATGGAAGCAAAACCCCTTATTGTAGGCATCGCCGGCGGCAGTGGCGCTGGTAAAACCACCTTCTTGCACGCGCTGCAGAAGGAGTTGGGTAAAGGCAACATGACCGTCTTCTCCCTGGACAACTACTACTTGCCTGCCGACAAGCAGAAAGTCGACGAAAACGGCGAGACCAACTTCGACCTGCCCACCGCCATTGACCGGGCGCGCTACTTCCAGGACCTGTGTGCCTTGGAGGCCGGACGCAATGTGGAAGTGGTGGAATACGACTTCAACAACGAAGACGCCGATCCCAAAGTGCTGCGCATCCCTTCCGCACCTGTGATCGTGACCGAGGGACTCTTTGTGTTTGAGTACGAAGAGGTGTTTGCCGCCATGGACCTGCGCATTCTGCTGGACGTGGATGCCGATACCCGCTTGCAACGGCGCATCCAACGCGACGGAGTAGAGCGCGGCTATGACGAGGCCGACGTGCGCTACCGCTGGAAGCACCACGTGCTCCCGGCCGAAGCCACTTGCCTGGAGCCCTTCCGCGACCGCTGCGATTTGGTGGTGGACAACAACGACAATTTTGAATTTGGACTGGCCCAAACCGTGGCCCGCATCCGCATCCTGCAAGACGCATGAAAAAGATCTTCCACCTCTCCAGCTGCAACACCTGCCAGCGCATCCTCAAAGAACTCGACGCCGAAAACCGCGGCATCACCCTCCAAGACATCAAGGTCCAAAACGTCTCGGCCGAAGAGCTCGACGCCATGGCCAAAGAAACCGGCAGTTACGAAGCCCTCTTCAGCCGCCGCGCCATGAAGTTCCGCTCCATGGGCCTCAATGAAATGGACCTCACCGAACAGGACTACCGCAAGTACATCCTCGAGGAATACACCTTCCTCAAGCGCCCCGTGATGTGGATCGAAGGCGAGCTGTTTGTGGGGAACACCAAGAAGGTGGTGGCTGCGGCGCAGGAGAAGTTGGGTTAACCCTTCCCCATGTCCACCAAACTCAAAGCCCACCTCTGCCTCACCGGCGCGGCCCTGATCTACGGGGCCAATTACCCGCTGGCCAAGAGCGTGATGCCCGAGCCCTTTCCGCCGGTGGGCTTCATCTTCATGCGGGTGCTGGGTGCGGGGTTGCTGTTTTGGATCATCCGCATTTGGGTGAAGGAAAAAATCGCCTCCACAGATTGGTGGCGCCTGTTTTTGTGCGGCCTCACCGGGGTGGCGTGCAACCAGTTGTTCTTTTTCATGGGCTTGCAAAAAACCTCGCCCCTGAACGCGGCCATCATCATGACCACCACGCCCATTTTGGTCATGCTGCTCGCCGCACTCATTTTGAAGAACAGGATCACCCTGCGCAAAGGCATTGGCGTGGCCTTGGGGGCTACCGGGGCGGTGGGTGTGCTGTGGCTCAGTCGAGGAGATAACACCGGGCTCAGCAACCCCATTGGCGACCTGTTCATCCTGATCAACGCCATGAGCTACGGCTTGTACCTGGTGCTGGTCAAGCCGCTGATGGCCAAGTACAACCCGTTGACGGTGATCAGCTATGTGTTTCTGTTTGGCTTTGTGGCGGTGGGCCCGGTGGGATTTGGTTCCTTCTCGGACATCCAATGGGCTGAGGTAGACAGCTGGGGATGGATGGTGTGGGCCTTTGTGATTTTGGGCACCACCTTCTTGACTTACCTGTTCAACATCCTGGCGCTGCGTCACGTGCAGCCGACGGTGAGCAGCAGCTACATCTACTTCCAACCGGTGCTCAGCGCGTTTTTCAGTTGGCTACTCAGCACCTTCACGCACCTGAACTACACCGGAGATTTTACGTGGATCAAGGCGGGATTTGCCCTGTTGATTTTCATGGGAGTGTACCTGGTCAGTGTGCAGCGGCCCGCAGGAGGAGCACCTGCGATCAAGGCGTAGACTCAGGGGTATGCTGGCCTTTCGCGATGGCCTCTTGCAGCTCCAAGAGCTGTTCGCGCAGTTCGCCGTTGGTGGGGTCTTCTTGCACTTGTTTCCAGCGTTCGATGTAATCCGGGTGGTTGTGGTAATGCCATTCCACCAGAACAATGGTGGGCATCATGAACAGCATCGTTCCCACCAGTCCCAGGATGGCCAGGCGGATGTAAATCCCGCGGTAAAACGGCACCGAAATCGACTTCTTGCGCACAAACAAAAAGCCCAGCAGTAGTACCAATAAGGCCAGTCCGGTCAACAAGATCAATCCGCCCGAAGGCCACATTTGAACCCGAAACAGGATGCCCACGCACACCACCGCAAAGGCCATACCCGCAGCAATGGCCCCCACCTTGCGGCCGGCCGAAACGCCCTCGATGTCCGTCCGGCGCGCCACTGCAGACAGCGGCAAGTCGTTGAACAAGGCTACACCAAGGGGGTAGTACAACACGGCCAACGCCGAGAGGGAAACAATCAACAGCAAACTGCCCATGGGCACATGCGTGGCCAACATGACCAGGGCAAGGGCAGCCACCAGGGCCAGGGTGCGTTCAGTGGTTTTCATAGCGGAGATTGCGACGAAAGTAGCCCATCGGATTGAGACCGAACTTTGTACTTTGCTCTCCAGAAACCCAAGACCCATGCCTGTTCGTAAGCCCTTCAACCTCAAGCAGTGGATTGACGAAAACCGCGATTTGCTCAAGCCCCCGGTGGCCAACAAAAACCTGTACACCGAGGCCGGCGACTACATCGTGATGATCGTGGGCGGCCCCAATGCACGCAAGGACTACCACTACAACGAAACCGAAGAGCTCTTTTACCAAATCGAAGGCGACATCAACGTGCGCATCCAAGAGGACGGCAAGGCGGTGGACATCCCCATCAAGGAGGGAGAGATGTTCCTGCTCCCGGCGGGCATCCCGCATTCACCCATGCGCTCAGAAGGTTCGGTGGGCTTGGTGATCGAGTGCATCCGCAAAGACACCGGTATGGTGGATGGGCTCATGTGGTTCTGCGACAACTGCAACCACAAACTGCACGACACCTACTTCGAGCTGCACAATGTGGAGAAGGACTTTCAACCCCGTTTCCGTGAATTCTACGCCAGTGAGCAGCTGCGTACCTGTGACCATTGCGGTCATGTGATGGAGACAGACCCGCGGTTTGTCTAAACCTTAGGTGTCTCGGGACAGGCATCAGATCTGAAATGAGGACTGCACAGGCACTCAAGGGGATTGTTGCAACCAAAAGGGGCTACATGACCATAATTTTCAATGTGAAAAACCCCCGTTAAACTTTCCTTTTCGCCGCGTAAAATCAAGGGGTTGCGGGGGTTGGATTTCCTAAATTCGCCTTCAGCACAAATCCCACGTATGAAGCGCTTCTCCTTCTTGAACAACGTCACCGGTTGGGCAGTCTTTGCCATTGCTACGGTGTGCTACCTGATGACCATCGAACCCACCGCCAGTTTTTGGGACTGTGGTGAGTTCATTGCCTCGGCCAACGGTTTGGAGGTGGGTCACCCGCCCGGCGCCCCGCTGTGGATGTTGATCTCCCGCCTGTTTGTGATTTTCTTTGGAGAGGGCAACGAAGCCCTTGCCGTCAACGTGGAAAGTGCCCTGGCGAGCTCCTTTACGGTGCTCTTCTTGTTCTGGTCCATCTCGCATTTGGCGCGCAAATTCTTCAACAAAGACACCTTTACCCAAGGCGCCCAAGTGGCGGTTTTGGGGGCTTCTGCGGTGGGTGCGCTGGCGTATGCCTTCAGCGATTCGTTCTGGTTTTCAGCCGTGGAGGGCGAGGTGTATGCCTTGTCTTCGTTGTTTACCGCGGCGGTGTTTTGGGCCATCCTCAAGTGGGAGAGCTTGGCCCACCGTGGAGGGGAAATGCGTTGGATCCTGCTGATCGCCTACCTCATGGGTCTGTCCATCGGGGTCCACTTGTTGAACTTGCTGGCCATCCCAGCCATCTGCCTGGTGTACTACTTCAAGCGCTATGAATTCAGCTGGAAAGGCGTGGCCATTGCGTTGGGCATTTCCGGATTGCTTTTGGGCTTGGTGCTTTCGGGTGTTATTAAAGGATTGATCAACGTGGCCGCGTGGTTTGAGTTGTTGTTTGTCAACGACTTGGATATGGGCTTCAACACCGGCGTATTGGTCTACGGCCTGCTGGTGTTGGGCGGACTGGGCTTTTTGGTCTACTTCTCTCGCCGCAAGGGCTGGGTGGTGGCCAACACCTTGGGCCTGTCGATTTTGGTGATCATCTTGGGTTACTCGTCGTTTGCGCTGGTGGTGATCCGTTCGGCGGCCAACCCGCCCATGGACGAGAACAACCCGGAGAACCTCTTCACCCTGCTCAGCTACCTCAACCGCGAGCAGTACGGCGACCGCCCGCTGTTGACCGGTCACTACTTCAACACCCCCACCTTGGACGACAAGCCGCAAAAAGACGGCGCCCCTTCGTTCATCAAGAGTTTCAGCGTGTGGAAGTCCACCAAGAAGGGCAACCGCCGCGTACAGTCCTTCCGCAACGAATTTGACGCCCAACGCTACATCGACAGCAAGCAGAGCAGCAAGTACTTCCTCAAGAAGGAATACATCGACTCTGGCGAGAAGAAGGGGGCGCTGCCCAACTTCGATGAGCGCTACACCGGCACCTTCCCCCGCATGTATTCCTCGCAAGCCAACCATGTAAACAAATACAAGGAATGGAGTGACTACAAAGGCTGGCAGGATTACGGCAAACGCCTCCGCGTACAGCAAACCGAGGCCTTGCTCGACAGCCTCGAAGACATGCACTACCAAATCCGTAACACCATTGGGTACTACCAGAATCAAGGCATCCGCCGCGATCAACTGGAGCAGCTCAACAAGGAAATGCGTGTGGTGGAGAAAAAGCGCGACCGCTTGCGTGCTCAACTGCTGCCCACCTTCGGGGAGGACATGCGCTACTTGATGAATTACCAAGTGGGGCACATGTACTGGCGCTACTTCATGTGGAACTTTGCCGGTCGCCAAAACGACAAGCAAGGCCGCGGTGGCATCATCGACGGCAACTGGCTCAGCGGCATCTCCATGATCGACGCCGAACGCTTGGGCAATCGAGACCGCCTGCCTGAAACAGCCTTGGTCAACAAGGGCTACAACACGTTCTTCTTGCTGCCGCTGATTTTGGGCTTGATCGGGTTGGTGTTTCAGGCCGTGTGCCGTCCCAAAGACTTTACCGTGGTGGGCTTTTTGTTCCTGTTGACAGGCCTGGCCATTGTGATTTACCTCAACCAAACCCCCGAGCAACCACGTGAGCGCGATTACGCCTATGTGGGATCCTTCTATGCCTTTGCGCTGTGGATTGGTTTGGGCGTGGTGGCCCTTTACGAGGTGTCACGCCGCGTGCTGGCCAAGGACATTGGTTTTGCCGTGGCAGTCGCCTGCGGTGCGGGTGCGGCCATCTACGTAATGGAGAGCCTGATGGGTTCTCAGGATCACGCATTCAGCTACACGTTGCTTTACATGGCCATTTTAGCCAGTGCGGCGCTGGCCGTCTTTGGCTTTGGGGCCCGTAAGCTGCAGGACACCCAGAGTGCACTGCTGGCTTCCATCCTCTGCTTGGTGGTGCCGGTGATCATGGCTTCCGAAGGTTGGGACGATCACAACCGCTCCAAGCGCAGTACCGGTGTGGATTTTGCCAAGAATTACTTGGACTCGCTCGAGCCCAATGCCATCTTGTTTACCAATGGTGATAACGACACCTTCCCACTCTGGTACGTTCAAGAAGTCGAAGGCTACCGTACCGATGTGCGCGTGGTCAACCTCTCGCTGCTCAACACCGATTGGTACATCGATCAAATGAAACGCAAGGCGTACAACTCGGATCCGGTGCCGTTCAGCATCCCCGAGCAGAAGTACCGCCAAGGCACGCGCGACGTGATCTACATCTACCCCGAGAAGGAGTACGAAGGTCAATTCGTCCCTGTCAGCGAAGTGCTGGAATACGCCCTCGACGACAAGAACTACCTCGAAGGCCAAGCCAAGAAGATCTACAGCTTCCCCACCAACCGCTTGAGTATCCCCATCGATTCGGCGCGCATTGTGGAAACCGGTACCGTGGATGTGGAGGATGCCGACAAGATTGTGCCTGAAATCCGCTGGCAAATCCCCAACCGCTACATCACCAAAAACTCGATGATGCTGTTGGACCTGATTCGCACCAACAACTGGGAACGTCCGATCTACTTTGCGGTGACCACCGGCAACGATGCCTACATTGGCTTGGGCCGCCACTTCCAGCTGGAAGGGTTGGCATACCGACTCGTGCCTATCCGCACCAACGATCCACACCCGTTGTACCAAGGCAACATCGATACCGAACGCATGTACACCAATGTCATGGATGAATTCCATTGGGGCGGTATGGACGACACCACTGGCATCTACCTGGATGAAAACAACCTGCGCATGGTGACCAACATGCGCCTGCAAATGGCCAACTTGGCCGAGGCCCTCATCGAGGAAAACAAAGAGGACAAAGCCAAGAAGGTGATGGACTACGCCTTGCAGGTCATGCCTGAGCAGAATGTGCCTTACGACCAAGTGATCTTCCAATACGTGAAGAACTACTACGCCATGACCACCGATTCCAGCATGATTCAAGCCCTGCGCATGCCGCCCGGCACACCGGTGTCCAACTTGGACGATGCCGGGGTCGAGGACGCCCGCGCCACCGGCGCCGAGCTGTTGTTACGCCTCTTTGAACTGCACGAAGATGAAGTAGAATACTACAGCACCTTGGATCCGCGCCACGCGCAGGATTACCGACAGGACATCAACCTCAACATCGAGCTCAACAAGTCCATGATTGACCTGCTGCGCATCTATGATCCTAACTCGGAGATGATCGAACAACTGCAAAAGCGTCTGGACGCCTCGCAAGAGTTGTTTGAATTGAAAGAAGACGAATTCCGCAGCCGTCGCATCGGTCTTTCGGCGGACTTCTAACCCGCCACATCAACGCATAAAAAAAGGGAGCCCGGTTCAGGAGCTCCCTTTTTGGTTTCAAACTTCCTTGCGAACGGTCAGCTTCCGCTGGTCCCGAGCAGGCTTACTTCTTTGTATCCGCGTGGAAAGCGGACTTTTTTGCGGGTTTGCGCGTGGTATTTCTGCCACAACGGACCGGAGAAATCGTACCAATCTGGGGTGGCGGGAAGACGCTGTGCATTGTGTGCGTTGGCTGAAATCATGTGCGCTTTTGGTTGTGATGCATGTGTTATACAAGCAAACCTGAAAGATCCCCCCCGACAACCTCCTTCAGATCTACTCCCACACCGAAATTCAAGGCATCGAAATACACTCAAAACCAGAACCACGCCCCTAGTGGGCAGACCCCACTGATGAAAACAGAACAACTCGTAGGGAACGCGAATTCCGGATAGAACGTGATCAAGCCACAGACCTCCACACCGACCTCAAAGTCAGCCATGGTTCCAACGGCGGCTGGGAGGAATTTGGTCCCATCCGTCAGGCCACCCGCTCCCAAGGCAATGTGCTCTTTGAGCTCGACATTCAACCCGCGGTCGTTTTTCGTCGTATTCACCCCACATGAAAGCGGTATTTTAGCCCGCAAATTGCCCCCTGATGCAGTTCGAACTCAACAATGAATTCATGACGCTGCTGCGAGAACACCTCGCGGAAGGCCGGGATTCAGATGTGCTCGGCATGATCGGGGAGCTGCACCCGGCGGACCTCGCGGACATCCTCGACGAGGTCAAGCGCGATGAAGCTGCTTACCTCTTCAAGCTTATCGACAAGGACAAGGTCTCCGATGTGTTGATGGAAATGGAGGAAGACGCCCGCGAAGAGTTGCTGTCCACCTACACTTCCAAGGAGATCGCCGAGGAGCTCGTAGGGGACCTCGATTCCGACGACGCCACCGACCTCATCCAAGAACTTCCAGATCAGAAGAAGGAAGAAGTCATCGCCCAACTTGAGGACGAGGACCAAGCTTCCGACATCCTGGACCTGCTGGCCTACGAAGAAGGTACCGCAGGTGGCCTGATGGCCAAGGAGCTGGTGAAGGTCAACCAGAACTGGACCATCGCCACTGCTATCCGTGAAATGCGCCGCCAGGCCGAGGACATCGACAACGTCTACACCATCTATGTGGTGGACGATCACGATGTGCTGTTGGGCCGCCTTTCGCTCAAGCGCCTGCTGCTCAGTTCACCGTCTACCCGCTCGTACATCCGCGACATTTACTTGCAACAGGAACTGCACGCGGTCACCCCGGACTTGTCCGATGAGAAAGTGGCTTCGGTCATGGAGAAGTACGATTTGGTCACTGTGCCCGTGGTCAACCAAGGCGGTATACTTTTGGGCCGCATCACCATTGACGACGTGGTAGATGTCCTGCGTGAAGAGGCCGAACGCGATTACCAGCTGGCCAGTGGTATTTCTGAGGACGTCGAATCGCGTGACAGCGTGTGGACCCTCACCCGCGCACGCCTGCCGTGGCTGCTGATCGGCATGGCCGGTGGAATACTGGGCGCAACGGTGATTGGTGCGTTCGACATCGAAAAGAACATTGAGATGGCCCTGTTTATCCCGCTCATTGCCGCAATGGGTGGCAACGTTGGGGTGCAATCGGCAGCGATTGTGGTGCAGGGCTTGGCCAATCAATCTCTGCGCAACGAGGGCCTGGGCGCCAAGCTCGCCAAAGAGCTGAGTGTGGGCATGGTCAACGGCATCATTTGCTCGGCCATCATTTTCATCTCAAGCATGCTGTTGAACTTTGGGCTGGCCCTGAGCATTACGGTGTGCATTTCCCTGTTTGCGGTCATCGTGTTTGCGGCGCTGTTTGGCACGTTTGTACCCTTGGCACTGGACAAATACAAGATTGATCCTGCGCTGGCCACCGGCCCGTTCATCACCACCGCCAACGACATCATTGGCCTGATCATCTACTTTTTGGTGGGGGGCATCATCGCCAGCATCGTATAGCCATGCGCATCGCCTTTTTGGATACCGTGCATCCGTTGCTCATCGAGCGCATGGAGGCCCGCGGCTGGACTTGTCTGGAGCGCACCACCCAATCCCAAGCAAAACTCGAGGAGGAAAGCGCTACCTGGGACGGCATCGTCATCCGCAGCCGCATCCCCATGCAAGCCGCCTTTTTGGATACCTGCACGCAGCTCAAGTTCCTTGCCCGCAGTGGTGCAGGCCTGGAGAACATCGATCTGACTTATTGCAAAAGCCGCGGAATTGTTGTGCACAGTGCTGCAGAGGGCAACCGCGATGCAGTGGGGGAGCACGCCTTGGGCATGCTCCTGGCCTTGTGGAACCGCTTGCGCGAAGGCGACGTCGAAATGCGTCAAGGCATTTGGCGCCGAGAGGCCAACCGCGGGCGCGAGCTCAGCGGCAAGACTGTGGGCATCTTGGGCTATGGCCGCATGGGCAGTGCGTTTGCGCAGAAGCTGGTGGGGCTCGGTGTGCGTATTGTGGCGCACGATAAATTCAAACTGGGGTTTGCAGAAGGAAAGGTCGAGGAAGTGGATTTGGACACCTTGCAGCGTGAGGCTGACGTTCTCTCGGTGCACATTGATCAGCGTCCTGGCAACGACCATTTTGTGAACGCTGCTTTCTTGAACGGCTTTGCCAAACCACTGACGGTGATCAACACCGGCCGCGGCAAAACACTTGATACCGCGGGATTGGTATCCGCCATGAAGTCGGGGAAGGTGGAAGGTGCTTGCTTGGACGTGTACGAGTACGAGAAGCGCTCGTTTGAGCAGCTCAATACTGCTGACCTTCCGGAAGCCTTTCAATACCTCCTACAATCACCTAGAACCTTGTTGAGCCCGCATGTGGCCGGTTGGACCACCGAGTCTTACCTCAAGCTTTCGGCGGTACTGGCCGATAAGATCGAGGCGCAATTTCCCGCATAAAAAAAGGGAGTCCGAAGACTCCCTTTCTGATTCAGCTCTGGTGCTGATTATTTCGTGCGTTCGCCCTTTCCGGTAGCGTAGAGGATCTTGAGTGCATTGGCCTTGCGAAGCTCCTGCTTCACGTCGGTCACAATGCCCATCTTCACCTCGCGGTCCACTTTCATCGAAACGATCATTTTGCTTTGCTCGTTTTCGGCGAGCTCGCCTCGTTTCTGGGACACCCAAATTTGTACATCGTCAACCGAAGCAATGGCATCGTTCAGTTGCAACACAGGGACATCGCCATACAGCTCCTTGTTGATGGGCGATCCGATGTTGATGTACTTCACCAGGGTTTTCTGTTCAATGTTGGTCAACTCGGACGCCTTTGGGGTGCTGACATTTACCAGCGGCTCCTCGCTCTTCAATACTGTTACCAGCATAAAGAAGAACAGCAGCATGAATACAATGTCCGGCAGCGAGGCGGTCGAGATTTCGTCCATCCCCTTCTTTTTCTTCTTGGTGAATTTCGCCATGGTAAAAAGGATTAAGGGGTTTCGTATTGAACCGACTTCTCCGGCTCGGCCTCAGAGATACGCTGCGGGAATACCGCCCAAACGGCGTATACCCGGTTTTGTAGCTCCTCCACCGACGGATCGTCGTCGTTCTTCTTGCGCTCGTACTCGTCGTACAGCTCTTTGTAGGTCATACCAAAGTGCTCCAGACAGAGGTCGTCACGCAGCTCGTTGATCGCACTCTGGAGTTCGTTCTGTACCTCGATGTAGCGCTCGTAACCGGTCTGGTTGTGGTTCTTCATCGAAATCAGCGCCGAACCTGGAAGCTCTTTGTACTCTCCGCCGAAGTATTCGATGGCGTACATCTTGCGTTCCAGTTTTTTCAGGGTGCTTTCATAGCTCTTGCGGTGGTCATCGGTGGGGGCCGTGGCAATCAAAGCCTTGGTCTCATCGATGCGTTGCTTGACTTCGGCTTTACGCACCCATTTGCGCTCAGGGAAGTCTTCTTTGACGGGCAGGTCTTCAAACACACCGTTGCACACCAGGAATTCAATCGCGGCGTCCTTCAGGTCTTTGATTTCCATAAACTCACCTTCCACCAGAAGCTCATCTTTCGCGTTCACCAGTACAACGAACACGTCTTTTTGCTTCACGTCCGGGGCTTCGAAGTCCGGCGGAACGGGTGGGGGCAACTGCCGCAGGATCCCCTCTTCTGTGGCGATCTGTGTCACCATCAAAAAGAAGACCAGCAGCAGGAAGGCGATGTCCGCCATCGAGCCTGCATTGATCTGTGGGGTTTCTCTTCTGGGCATATTACTTGAAGATTTTGCTCACTTCCAGGTACACCACACTCAGCAGGGTAATGCCCAGCAGGATGTAGAAACTGATCAGCCCCATGCCAGAGTACTTGGACACCGGTGCGGTTTGATCTTCCAGGCCAATGCCCAGTTTACTGATCGATCCTGCATTCCAGTAGCCGTGCATCACTGAGTCAGAGGCCATCGAGTAGCCAATGCCCACAATGGCTGCCACCAACACAATGCCCGCGATTGCGCGAAGGTTGCGCTTGGGGTTTTGTGCCACGGCAATGATGCCGAAGATGATGGCTGCTGCAGCACAGGCCGCCAGCATGAAGAACGTAAGGTTCATGGTCGCCGTGAGCGGCGTGTCAATTTCTGAGTGCTTGCCGAGGAAGGCAAGGGTTTCGGTCGCTTTGCGTTCCGTCTCCAATTCCGGGGTCCAGCGAGAGACGAGTACGAACGTAAGGATCACACCCGCCACTGCAAGGATTGCCCGCAGCGCACCCAGTCCGATGTTGATTGCTTTCATCTTGACTGTTGCTTTTGGAATTAGTTACCGGCTACTTGCTTCTTGTAAAGCATGTCTACCATAGAGATAGACGCGTCCTCCATGTCGAGGATGATGCCGTCGATTTTCGACAGGATGTAGTTGTAGAAGATCTGGAGGATAATCGCTACGATCAGACCCGATACAGTGGTGATCAGTGCCACCTTAATACCGCCCGCTACAATGGTTGCAGACATGGTACCCGCAGCCTGGATGTCCGAGAAGGCCTCGATCATACCGATTACCGTACCGAGGAAGCCAAGCATTGGTGCAATCGCGATGAACAGCGAGATCCAAGACAGGCCGCGCTCGAGCAGACCCATTTGTACACCGCCATATTGCTCGATCGACTTTTCTACGTCTTCGATGCCCGAAGCCGAACGGTCGAGGCCTTGGTAGAAGATCGAAGCCACAGGACCTGAGGTGTTGCGACACACTTCTTTAGCCGCTTCAACACCGCCGGTGTTCAGGGCATCCTCTACGTTGTTGAGGAGCTTGCGGGTGTTGGTGGTTGACAGGTTGAGGTAGATGATGCGCTCGATGCACAGGGCCAGACCCAGGATCAAACAGATCAATACCATCGCCATAAACAGGGGACCACCTTCGATGAAGTAACGCTTGATTTGCGCGTCGAGGCCTTCCACTACTTGCTCGGGCTCACCGGCATCAGCAGGGGTTTCGTTCTGGGCGAAAACCGGGGCGTCGTCGCCGGCAACAAGGACAGTTTCTGAATCGTTCACGACCTCGGTGGTGTAAGTGGCCGAAGCCGGTACCGAAATCATGAGGGCCGCAATGGCCAGGAATGCGAATAGCTTTTTCATGGTGCTACGTACTGGTTTTTCTTTCGCTTCCGCCGTTGTGGCGGTCTACAGGTTCTAGGTTGTCCGGCGTTGCCGGGTATTTCAATTTGTTGCGGAGAGAAGGGGATTCGAACCCCTGCTTCCTTACGGAAACACGCTTTCCAGGCGTGCGCTTTAAGCCACTCAGCCACCTCTCCTTTGCCGTTAAACAGCTGCGAGCCGTCGAAAACAACACCACAATAATGGTGCGAAATCAGCAGAAGCGAAGTTGAAAAAATCGCTCCAACACGCACGTTTAACGGGCCGAAAAACGCGGGGCAAAATACGAAAATTTACATACGTCATTCCCTGTAAATCCTGCTATTTCAGGACCGAGAAATTGGTCAACTCCCCGCGGTGGGAGTGCAAAAACGCGCGTTCAAATTCGACGTGGGTTTCACACCATGTCAACAGCCACATCGACTTGGTGATGGCTGCCTCGGTGGTAAGGTCTGCGCCGGGGGTAATCCCCAGTTTGTCCAAGGCAGAAGAGGTCTCGTACAGCCCCTGCTCCACAAAACCCGTGGCGCATTGGGTGATGTTCACCAACCACTTGCCACTGTCCACCGCCCGGGTAAGGGCATCCAAGGTGCCAGGGTCCGAAGGCACATTGCCGCTGCCAAAGGTTTCCAGCACCACCACTTGTACGGCTTCAGAGGACAATTGCGCCTGCAGCAATGAGGTGGGCATGCCAGGGTAAAATTTTACCAGTCCAACGCGTGCATCGAGCTGCGAATGCACTTTGAATTGTTGCGTGTCTGCGGTGATGAGCTCGGCGTCATTGTACCGCAAATGGATGCCGGCTTCGGCCAACGGAGCAAGGTTGGGCGAGTCGATGGCGTCAAAATGCTCGGTGTTGTGCTTGTGGGTGCGGTTGCCGCGGTAGAGTTTTGAACCAAAGTACACGCACACTTCTTGCACGTGCCTGTCTGCTGCGATTTGGATGGCGGTGATCATGTTCTCCACGCCATCGGTGCGCAGTTTGCCCAACGGAAGCTGCGATCCAGTCACAACCACGGGCTTGCCCAGGTTTTCGAACAGAAAACTCAGTGCCGATGCGGTGTAGGCCATGGTGTCGGTGCCGTGCAGCAGCACAAATCCGTCAAAGTGGGCATAGGCTTGTTTCACGGTGTTGGCCATTTGCAGCCAATGGGTCGGACCGATGTTGGAACTGTCCTGAGCAGGAAGTTCCATGACTTCGAGGTCCACCTCCAGGCGGCGCAGCTCGGGCAGCAGGGCCTCGAGGTTGTCGAAGTCCAACGGCACCAACGCTCCGGATTCCGGATGCTCGGTCATGCCAATGGTGCCGCCGGTATACAGCAGCAATACGCGGGGTCGGGCGAGGATCATGGGCGCAAGATAGGTGTTGGTTTATAGCGCAAACAGGTCGCGGGCACCTGCCGAAGTCAGGCGGGCCACTTCTTCAAGAGAAACAGTATGTACCTGTGCCAAGCGCTCGGCCACGTGCAGCATGTAAGGCGTCTCGTTGCGTTTGCCACGGAAGGGGGTAGGTGCCAAGTAAGGAGCGTCGGTTTCCAACACCAGATGTTCGAGTGGGACGTCAGCAAGGGTGGCATCGAGTCCTGATTTCTTGAAGGTGAGTACTCCGCCGATGCCCAGCTTGAATCCGCCGTAATCAATGATGTGCTGGGCTTGCTCGCGGGTGCCGGTAAAGCAGTGGAAGATGCCGGTGAGGCGTTCGTCGTTGAGCTCGTCGACGATTTCAAATATCTCCTCAAAGGACTCGCGGGCGTGGATCACAATAGGCAGTCCCAACTCCTTGGCCCAACCGATTTGGATGCGGAAGGCCTCTTGCTGGATGGCCAAGGTGCTCTTGTCCCAATAGAGGTCGATGCCGATTTCGCCCACAGCGGCATAGGCACGCTTGTCAAACCAGGTACGCATTTCGTCCAGCATTTGTTCAAACCCTTCCTGCACCGAGCACGGGTGCAGCCCCATCATAGGGAAGCATTGCGCGGGCCGGGCATCACACAGGGCGTGCATAGGACCAATCGATTCCAGGTCGATGTTGGGCAAGTAAATGCGGTGGATGCCCTTGCTTGCTGCGTCGTCCAGCACCGCGTCGCGGTCCTCGTCGAATTGGGGTAAGTACAAATGGGCGTGGGTGTCGATCCATTCCATGGCGCAAAAATGCGGGGAATTGGGGAACTTCGCAGCCGTATGGCCGCCTCAAAACGCATTCTGCTTTCGCCCTTGGATTGGGGCATGGGACACGCCACGCGCTGCGTGCCCATCATTCGCCAGTTGGAGGCGTGGGGCGCCGAGGTGGTGCTGGCCTCTACAGGGCGTGGTCGCAAGTTCTTGGAAGCTGCTTTCCCGCATTTGGAGCACTTGGATGTCCCCGCCTACGGCATCACCTATTCGGGCAAAAGCGTGGTATTGGACATCACCTTTCAAGTTCCCGGGATGCTCAAGACCATCCAAGAAGAGCGCCTGTGGTTGTATGAATTGTTGAACGGACGCCATTTTGACGGGGTCATTTCAGACAACCGCTACGGCCTGGACGCGCACCCGCACTCGGTGCTCATCACCCACCAGCTGATGCCATTGGTTCCCACCGCGGTCAACCGTTGGGTCAAGCGCAAACTCAACTCCATCTACAATGAGTTTGAAGCGGTATGGGTGCCCGATTTTTCAGGCCCCAATGCGTTGGCGGGTCGCCTTTCAGCCCCCAAACATGCTCCGGAACATGTACAGTTCATCGGCCCCCTATCACGATTTGAAGCCCCGGCGCCAGCACGCGAACGTGATGTGGATTGGTTGGTGCTGCTGAGCGGTCCCGAAGGCCAACGCCGCAAAAGTGAGGAAGCCGTACTCGAGAAGTTTGATCGGACGGAAGGGCGGGTTGTCTTGCTACGAGGATTGCCGGGTACCCGCACCTGCTTGCCTTCCCACATTGAGTCGGTGGCTCATCCAACGGATGTGGAGTTTGTGGCGTGGGTCGCACGCAGCAAGAACATCCTGGCCACTGCGGGTTACTCTACCATCATGGATTTGGTGGCGTTGGGCCGCAGTGCTTGGCTCATGCCCACCCCGGGCCAGTACGAACAGGAATACCTTGGGGACTACTTAGAGGCCAAGGGTTGGTTCAAGCAAATTCGCCGTAAGCATCTGCACCGCACAGCGCTCACGCCATTGGCGCAGGAGACGCCACACATCCAACCAAACAACACGTGGCTGCGTGCGTGGTACGACGCACTCTGAGCAACGGACCACCGCTTCGCATTGCCAAGTGTTCTCCCCTTGTTCCACACTTAACACCTGCAGTTCTGAGCGCAATGCGATGCTGGCCTTGAGGCAAGTCCAACGCAGGTTCCACCACCAATTGCCCAGCCGTATTCCAAGCGCGAAGCACAACAGGTGTATATGCGAGTGGCCCAAATTGAAGGCGCTGGGCCAGCATATAGGCTGGAGCTGCGAAAAGTAGGAGGGGGAAAAGGGGCTTTGGGGGTCAATCCGGGAAGGAGGAGGCGGTATGGAGCATGGTGCGTGTCACAAGCCGATGCTGTATACGGCCCAATTTTTTTCGAATTTCGCTTCCATGCTTGCACCCCCTACCGACGAACACTTCATGAAACTCGCTTTGGTCGAGGCCCAACGTGCATACGACGCCAAGGAAGTCCCGGTTGGGGCTGTGGTCACCTGCCAAGGCCAAGTCATCGCTCGGGGCTACAACCTCACTGAGCGCCTGCACGATTTTACCGCGCATGCCGAAATGCAAGCTTATACCGCGGCGAGTGAATTCTTAGGGGGTAAGTACTTGGATCAATGCACCTTGTATGTCACCCTTGAGCCGTGCTTGATGTGCGCAGGAGGGGCGTTCAACACCCGGGTGGGGCGCATCGTGTTTGGGGCTTACGACCACAAACGGGGCTTCACAAAATACCACGCCGAAGAAGGGGCGCCACCGGTGGTGCATCCCAAGACCGAGGTCAAAGGTGGAGTGATGGAAGAAGAATGCGCTGCGCTACTCAAAGCATTCTTTGCCAGTCGCCGCAAGCGTTAGCGGATCACCAGTCGCGTGCCAACTTCTGGACGGTCGGCCACCACCACGTGGTACACGCCGGCCGGCAATTCAGACACATTCAGGGATTCCACCAGGTTGCTGGCGCGCCACGAGCGCACCACACGTCCGTGCAGATCTCGGATGGCCAACAATTCTCCGCGCAATGTGCCGGGAAGTTCCAAACGAACCTGATCGGTAGCAGGGTTGGGCCATACCTTCAAGGATGTGCGTGGTTGCTCATCGACACCTACCAGGATCTCGCGGTAGCTGCAGTCCAGTTCAATGTTTTCGCACACCAAGTGGGAGAGGAAGTTGGAAATGATGCTGCGCGTGGTGTCGTAGTAGGCCTCGTTGGAGGTGTGAGGGACGTGTCCTTGTCCTTCGTAAATCTCAAAGCAGTTGACCAGGCCCAGCTCGTCGGCCTTTTGAGCCACGGCGTTGGAGCCGTCTACTTCGGTCACTGGGAAGGCGCTCAACAGATAGAGTAAGTCTGCGTCGAAGGGTACTACGGTGTCTTCGGTGCCGTGGAAGTTGAGCATGGGTGGATCTTGGGCCGACATGTAAGCGGTGTCCTTGATGGCGCCTGCAATGTTGAAGAGTCCGGCGATTTCTGAACTGTAGCCTTCGTTGCCAGTGTCACCTTCGATGCCGCCGGTCAAGCCGAGGTCGGTGTAATCGAGGTAGTCGGGGAGTTCGGATTCCTGGTCCATAGCGCCGCAGTGCAGGGTGATGAACCCGCCTGCTGAAACTCCGCCGAGGTAAATCTGATCGGGATCAATGCCAAAGCTATTGCCGTTTTCGGCCACGTCTTTTCGGAAGTAGCGGATGGCAGCCTTCATGTCGTGGAACCCGCGCACCACCGCTTCTGTGGCTGTCCCTTCCAAATTGAGGGTGACCAGGTTGATGCCCAAGCGGTACTGGATGCTGGCCACCACAAAGCCCATTTTGGTCAGGTCTTCGGCCAAGGGGACGACGTCTTCGCCGTCCTTGGCGCCAAACATGAAGCTGCCGCCGTGAGCCAAAATCACAAGTGGACGCGCTGTTTCGGTGTCACCGTTGGGGGTGTAGACGTCCAGGTAGAGGTCTTGCAGGTTGTCGTTGAAGTCATAGTTGGAACCGTAGAGGATGTCCGCGCTCTTGGCAAACGAGTCGAACACAAATTCACGGTAGCGCTCGCCGTCGCATTGGGCTGTGAGCAGGGCAGGGGCCGCAAATAGGGCCAAAAGGAGGGTAGAAATTCTCATATCGTCGATTCACAAAGCGAGTGAAAAGTACGCAATTCGTGCGCCGTGACCGACAAAACAAATTGCAAACGCAAGTGTTCCACTCAATGAACACCGGAACTGTGAAAGGTCGCGGTGATCGCCTTAGAAAACAAGTACTTTTGCCCCTGAATTGGAACGGCATGATTGAAACCGATATCCTCATCATCGGTGCGGGCCCTTGTGGTCTGTTCACCGTGTTCGAAGCAGGATTGCTCAAACTGCGCTGCCACTTGGTAGACGCACTCCCACAGGCGGGCGGACAGCTCACCGAGATTTACCCCAAGAAACCGATCTACGACATCCCGGGTTTCCCAGAAATTCTGGCCGGTGATCTGATCGAAAACCTCATGGAGCAAGCGGCCCCGTTCAAACCCGGGTTCACCCTGGGCGAGCGCGCCGAAACCATCGAGAAGGACGAGGAAGGCAACTTCATCCTCACCACCAACAAAGGCACCGCGCACAAAGCGCCGGTCATTGCCATCGCCGGTGGATTGGGTTGTTTTGAGCCCCGCAAGCCACCAGTGGCCAACCTTGCCGATTACGAAGACCACGGCGTGGAATACATCATCCGCGATCCAAACTTTTACAAGGATAAAAAGGTGGTCATCAGCGGTGGGGGAGACTCTGCGCTGGATTGGGCCATCTTCCTGGCCGACGGAGTGGCTTCTGAAGTGAGCCTGGTGCACCGTCGTCAATCCTTCCGTGGTCACCCTGACTCGGTTCAAAAGGTGATCGACATGGCCGAGGCCGGCAAGATCAACCTGCTCACCGACGCAGAAGTGGTGGGCATCGAAGGAAACGGCCACGTCGAAGGCGTAACCATCAAGCACAAGACCGAAGGCGAAAAGCAAGTGGCCTGTGACCACTGGGTGCCTTTGTTCGGACTCACTCCTAAACTCGGACCACTGGCCGATTGGGGCTTGAATCTGGACAAAAATGCCATCGAGGTCAACACCCGCGACTACAGCACCAACGTGGACGGCATTTATGCAGTAGGGGACATCAATACCTACCCCGGTAAACTCAAGTTGATTCTCTGCGGTTTCCACGAAACCACCATCATGGTGCAAAGCGCGTTTAAACGCATTTACCCCGACAAAAACGTCGTGCTCAAGTACACCACTGTAAACGGCGTCCAAGGCTTCTAGCGCATGATCAAAGTAACTGTCATCGACCGCGAAGGCACCGCCCACGAATTGGAGGCGCCTACCGACATGAACCTGAATATGATGGAGCTCTGCAAGGGCTCTGAGCTGCCTGTGGAAGGCACCTGTGGCGGCATGGCCATGTGCGCTTCGTGCCACATGTACATCCTCTCGAACCACGACCTTCCAGAAATGAGCGCCGACGAAGAAGATATGCTCGACTCGGCCTTTTTTGTGGAGGACAACAGCCGCTTGGGTTGTCAAATCCACCTGGCCGACAACCTCGATGGACTCAAGGTCCAACTCGCCGAGGTGGGCGAATAGATTTAGCCGACATCAAGGCACAAAAAAACCGCATCGTGTGATGCGGTTTTTTTGTTGGTATGGATGAAAAATCATCCGGTCTTTTTGGCGTCTACCCACTTGCCTTTTTTCAGCTCACCGAGGTAGATTACGTTTTTTGAGTTCTTATAGTGCTCCATGGCAACGTCTATTTCCTCGCGGGTATCGCGGCGGATTTTGATGCCAGTTTGTGCGTTGGGGTTGCGGAGCTCTAGGTAATACCCGTCTTTGAGCGCCTTGGGTTTCGTTGCTGGTCTTCCCATATCGTTCTCTCGAATTTATGTTGGGGCGCGGCAGTTGCGCTTTGAATGTTCTGATCGCGTATGAGGTGGTGCCACGAGTGGTGCCACACACTGCCTTCATCACACGTTTACCTCAAAATAACTCATTTTTTCGAGGCGCGCAAATATAAAAAATCCAAACCCCCTTTGCAAATGGGGCCGTTTTTCACGAATGACGGGCGACCGAGGCTATCGGACCACTTCCACGTACCCGGAGAACTCACGCATTTCGCGCTCGCTTCCGCAGGTGTTGACCACTTCCACGATAAAGTAGTAAGTGCCTTCAATGGCATCTTTGCCTTCTTGATTGGTTCCGTCCCAAGCGCAGCCGTTTTCCAGCAGCAGGTTGCCCCAGCGGTTAAACATGTCCAGATTTACCTCAATCGCTGCAATGCCGCAGATCTCCACGCTAGGGTTGTTCGGGTCAAACGGGCGGAACTTGGTGTTGTACTGGTCTTGATTGGGAGTGAAAATGTTGGGCATGATCAGCGACTCAATGGGGTAGCTGTCAATGAAGGTCACTGCCGTTACGTCGGTCACCTCGCAGCCGAGGTATTCCAAAGTCAGCACAAAGTCCCCGGTCTCACTCACTTCAATCACCGCATCACCAGACCCGGTGTTCCAGGAAGTGTTGACTTCACCCACGTCCACGGTCGGGCCCAGCAGTAACGTGTCGCCAAAGCAACCTTGAGCGGTAGCTGGCAAAAAGTCTAATGGCAGGTTCACCACCGTCAAGGTGATGTCGTCACTGTCGGTGCCGCAGGCGGTGTTTACCGTAGCCGTATAGGTGCCTGAAACAGCCGTGTCAAAGCTGTCGCCTTCTACGCCGTTACTCCAGGTGATCTCTTGGGCCGAGGTGGCTGCGAGCGTTGCAGTGCCATCGTCGCAGAGGACCACATCCGGCTCACACACTACCTGAGGGATGGGCAACACATTCACGTAAGCGCTGTCTATGGCCTCGCAGGAGCCGTTGGCCGCAATGAGCCACGCCCAGCCGGATTCTGAAACGGTGATTTGATCGTTGTCTGAGCCGTTCATCCATTCAAATGAAGCCGCGTCGGTACCGGCTTGAAGAACCGCAGATTCGCCCGCGCAGAATTCCAGGTCGGGGCCGATGTCAGGGGTGGGGTAGATGTTGACTTCTACCGTGGTTTCTAGCAGGTATGTATCTGTGCCGTATTCCACTGTAGCGGTTACCGTGTAGGTGCCCACGTCCGGGTATTCGAACGAGACGTTGTCGCCGGTGCCGGTGTTGTTGTTCGGGTCGCCGAACTCCCAGCTGACGCTGTCGGCCGGCACGGTACCCGAAAGACTCATGTCGGTCAGGTCGCCCAAACAGGCAGGTCCAGCTTGGATCGAGAACACCACCGAGGAACAGGTCAGGTTTGGGATCAAAGGGAAGTTCAAGAAGTCCGCACCAGGGCTCATGTAATCCGTGGTGAGCGTAGCTGTCGGCGCGGGATCATCGGGGTTGAGGATGGCATCCAGCTTGTCCCCGCTGGAATCGGCCACGTACAAGATGCCGTCCGGGCCGCATTTCATATCGCTCCAATTTACACCCACCGCGCTTCCGGTGGTCGTGACCGTGGTCATGGAATTCTCAATGGAGGTGGCGTTGTAGTCGGTCAGGTCAAACTGGCGTAGCAAGCTTCCGTTGCCAGAGGTGTAGACGTACTCTCCAGATGGCGAGAACACAATCTGCGTGGTGGCCGAAAAGCCGTCGCCGGTGTCGATGCTTTGCGCAAACGGGTCGGTGACTACACCGGTTTCTTGATCAAAGTCAAGCAGGGCAAAGTAATGTCCCTTGAACGTGGCTGCAATGCGGCTGCAATCGGGACTGAGGGCCACGTCGTCCAATGCGTCAAACCAGTCCACCCAAATGAAGGAATAGCCGTAATCGGCTTCCAGCTCAATGCCTGTGGCCGACACCGAGAATACATGCACGTTCAGCGAGCCAGAGAGGTTGTCCAACGCCAACAGCCAAAATTCATCCGAATCCAGCTTAGGCGTGGCCAGCAGGCGGCATTCGGTGGTGTAGAAATTGGTAGGAGTGGGATCGATGAGGTTGCCATCTACGGCCAACGTGGCGTCCAAGGCCACCCATTCCAAGCCAGAGTTCAACGAGCGCACCAAGTAATGCTGGTCCAAGTTGCCAGGCATGGGAATGAACAAGCTTTCTGAAGCCGAGCCTGCCAGGTTGCCGTCAGGTAATAAATTACCATTGGGGCCGTGGATTACCTCACCGTCGGTGTAGTACAGCAAGTCGCCCGCCATGGTTGAAATGGTGGCTGGGAGGTTGGAAAACGGCACGTCAATGTCTGAGGTGCCCAAGGTCGCTGTCCCCGAGGTGAAATCCATGGAGATACCGTTGCCAAAGTGCCAATGGCTGTCGTGTTGCGCGCTTGCGATTGTCGATATCAGTAGAAATCCGAGCAGCGTTGAAGTCTTCATGGTAAAGCGAATGAGTACTTCTGTAAGGTAGGCTTTGAAATGAAAAAAAGCCGTCCAGATTGGGCGGCCTTTTTGGTGTTATTCTTGGAATCAGAACGTGTAGGCATTTTTAGCGATCAATGCTGCAGCCACTTTGCGGCGTTCATCTTTGATGTTAAACGGCTGCATTTTGGTGAAGCGTTTTATGCCCATGAGCATCATGCGCAATTCGTCGCCTTCGCCAAACGAAACAAGCGCTTCGCGTCCTGCTTTGTTGATGATATCGCAGGCATCCCACATGAAGCTGCGGACCATGGCCAGCGGCAATTCTGCTGCGGCTTCGCCGTGGTGTTTGGCAATCTTCTCTGCGCGCAACAGTGCGGACTCAGCGGCGTAAGTTTGGATGGCCATGTCTGCAATGTTCATCAGCACTTCCTGCTCCTTGGCCAGGCTCATCATCAGCTTTTGGGCTGCTGCACCGGCGGTCATCAGGATGGCTTTTTTGAAGTTGCCGACAATCTTGTGAAGCTGTGCGTACACATCGTCGCTGCCATCCCCAAAGTCGGGAATGCTCATCAACTCCTTACTCACGGCCATGGCTGGGCCCATCAGGTCCAGTTGGCCTTTCATGGCTTTTTTGAGGATCATGTCCACGGTCAACATGCGGTTGATCTCGTTGGTGCCCTCAAAAATGCGGTTGATGCGCGCATCGCGGTAGCTCTTCTCAATGCGGGTTTCGGCCGAGTAACCCATGCCGCCGTGGATTTGCAAGCCTTCGTCCACCACGTAGTCCAACACTTCGGATCCGAAGACCTTCAGCATGGCACATTCGGGGGCGTAGGAGGCGATACCTTTCAACGTGGCTTCACCCTTGTCAGCGCCGGCGGCAATGCGCGAGGCAATCTCGTCGTCGATGTTTTGGGTGGCGCGGTAGGTGGCCGTTTCTACCACCCAGGTTTGGGTGGCCATCTGCGCAAGCTTGTGACGGATGGCGCCGTACTTGGAAATTGGGCGGCCAAACTGCGCGCGTTCGTTGGCGTAGTTCACCGCGTCGGTGATGATGCCTTTGCAACCTCCCATCACACCGCCGGCCAGCTTGATGCGGCCAATGTTGAGGATGTTTACAGCGATTTTAAAGCCGTTGCCGCGGGTGCTCAGCAGGTTCTCCACAGGCACCTTCACGTTGTTGAAGAACACTTGGCGGGTAGACGACCCTTTGATGCCGAGCTTTTTCTCTTCCGGGTTGGAAGTGATGCCTTCCATGTCCTTGGTCAGGATGAAGGCCGAGAGGTTCTCATCGTCATCAATCTTGGCAAAGACCGTATACACGTCCGCAAACCCTGCGTTGGTGATCCACATCTTTTGCCCGTTGATGATGTAGTGCTTGCCGTCCTCGCTGAGGGTGGCTTTGGTCTTGCCCGAGTTGGCGTCCGAACCTGAACTCGGCTCGGTCAAGCAGTAGCAGCCTTTCCACTCGCCGGTGGCCAGCTTGGGGATGTATTTTTTGCGCTGCTCGTCGTTGCCGTAGTACAGGATAGGCAGGGTGCCGATGCCCGTGTGCGCGCCGTAAGCCACGCTGAAGC
This sequence comes from Flavobacteriales bacterium, assembly GCA_049594615.1. Taxonomy (GTDB): domain Bacteria; phylum Bacteroidota; class Bacteroidia; order Flavobacteriales_D; family Sanyastnellaceae; genus CAXPZW01. The sequence continues at coordinate 54,755 of JBMYJR010000006.1, read as the reverse complement.
TGTGGGCTTCTCCCAGTGCTTCGGTGGTGAGCATGGAGGTTTTAAAATCCATGCCCATACCGCCCAGGTCCTCGGGTACCGAAATGCCGAGCATGCCCAGTTCACCGGCCTTGTTCATCAGCGAAGGCATCAGGCCTTCCTCCATGCTGTCGATGCGGTCGAGGTGGGGAACGATTTCTTGGTTCACAAAATCCAGGCAGGTTTGCTGGATCATGCGTTGTTCTTCACTCCACTCCTCGGGGATGAAGATGTCTTCGCAGTCCACATCGCGGATCAGCCATTCGCCGCCGGTCAGTGCTTTTTTGTCTTGTGTCTTGTCCATGATTCTAGTTTGGAGCGGGATCAGTTCAACAGTTCGAATACGCCGGCGGCCCCTTGGCCCGTGCCCACGCACATGGTTACAATGCCGTGCTTATTGCCGCGACGGCGCATTTCATTCAAGAGTTGGACGGTGAGCTTGGCACCGGTGCACCCCAGGGGGTGGCCCAGTGCAATGGCGCCGCCGTTGACATTCACGGTGTCAGGGTTGAGTCCGGTTTCACGCAGCACGGCCACCGATTGCGAGGCAAAGGCTTCGTTGAGCTCCACCAGATCGATGTCGTTTTGGGTGAGTCCGGCTTTTTTGATGGCTTCGGGAATCGCGTAAATCGGGCCCACCCCCATAATGCGGGGCGCAAGTCCAGATACGTGATAGCTCTTCAGGCGGGCAATGGGTTCCACGCCGAGTTCCTTGAGCATGCGCTCGGAAACCACCAGCACAAACGCGGCACCATCCGAGGTTTGCGAAGCGTTGCCAGCTGTTACCGTACCCTTGGCGTCAAACACCGGGCGCAGTCGGCCCAGCGCTTCCAGGGTGCCGCCGCGGCGCACGCCTTCATCGGTGTCCACGGTGTAGGTGCGTTCCTGGCGCTTTTCGTTGGCGTCCAGGAAGATCTCTTTGACCTCAATGGGCACGATGTCGTCCTTGAAACGGCCCGCGTCAATGGCCGCTGCTGCACGGGCATGGCTTTCCAGTGCAAAGCGGTCTTGGTCCTCTCGCGAGATGTTGAAGTCTTGCGCCACTGCTTCTGCGGTCAAGCCCATGCCCCAGTACCAGTCCGGGTGTTGCTTGGCTACCTTGGCGTTGGGTACAATGCGCCAGCCGCCAAAAGGAATGGGGCTCATGGTCTCGATGCCACCTGCAATGATGCAGTCCGAGAGGCCCGCGTGGATTTTGGCCGAGGCAATGGCAATGGTTTCCAGACCTGAAGAACAGTACCGGTTCACAGTCATGCCAGGCACCTTGTCGGTGTTGAGTCCCATGAGGCTGACCATGCGGCCGATGTTGAGTCCTTGTTCTGCTTCGGGGGTGGCGTTGCCCACAATCACATCGTCGATGCGCTCGTGGTCGAGGTTGGGTACGTCGGCCAACACCCGTTCGATGACGCGCGCGCCGAGGTCGTCGGGGCGCATGAATTTGAAGAGTCCGCGGGGAGCCTTGCCTACGGCAGTGCGGTAGCCCGCTACGATGTATGCATCCATGTCTCTAGGGTGTTGGGTTAGTTGCGCAAGATTTTGCCAGTGGTCACCAGGCTTTGCATGCGCTCCATGGTTTTGCGCTCGGCACAGAGTTCCACAAACGCGCGGCGCTCCAGGTCAAGCAGGTATTGTTCAGACACTTGGGTGCGGGCGCTGAGGTCACCGCCACACATCACAAAGCCGAGTTTTTCTGAAATCAATTGATCGTGGTCCGAGATGTAGTTGCCACTTTTCATGCTGTGCGCACCTACATACACGATGCCCAGGCCTTCTTGGCCAAGAACGGTGATGTCTTTGCGCGGTACAGGTTGGGTGTAACCAGCATCGGCCATCTGCAGGCACGCTTCCTTGGCACGGGCCAGGTGGTGCTCGCGTGATACTACCACTTCGTCGATCCCTTCACGCAGGTAACCCAGGTCAAAGGCCTCGTGTGCCGAGGTGCTGACTTTGGCTTGACCCACGGTCAAAAAGCGGTTGCGCAGGGTGTTGATGCGGATGTCGCCGTCGCCAAACTCCTCAGAGGTACGCAGGGCAAATTCCTTGGTGCCGCCGCCGCCTGGGATGACCCCAACGCCAAACTCCACCAGTCCGATGTAGCTCTCGGCGTGCGCCACCACTTTGTCTACGTGGAGGCAGATTTCACAGCCACCACCCAAGGTAAGTCCGTGCGGTGCTGCCACCACAGGTACGCTGCTGTAGCGCAGACGCATGGTGGTATTCTGGAAGGCGCGGACTGCAAAGTCCAACTCGTCGTATTCCTGTTCCACCGCGAGCATGAAAATCAAGCCCACGTTGGCACCGGCCGAAAAGTTCTGGCCTTCGTTGCTGATGACCACTCCGCGGTAATCGGCTTCGGCTAAGTCCAGGGCTTTGTTGATGCCTTGGAGCACCTCGCCGCCGATGGTGTTCATCTTGGTGTGGAACTCCACGTTCAAGATGCCGTCGCCCAGGTCTTTGATGGTGGTGCCTGCGTTTTTCCAAACCACGGTCGAATCGGGCATGTTGGCCAGTACAATGCGGCCTTCTTGTCCGGGAATGACTTCGTAGTCTTTCTTGGCGGGATTGTAGAAGTAGCGCAGTCCGTCACGCAACTGGTAAAAGCTAGTGTGGCCGGCGTCTACCATGTCCTGGATCCAGGCAGCCGGGGTTTTTCCAGCTTCTTTCATGTCGGCCAGCGCTTTTTGCACGCCCACCGCATCCCAGGTTTCGAACGCGCCAATCTCCCAGCCAAAACCGGCTTTGAGTGCGTCGTCCACTTTGTAGAGCTCGTCGCTGATCTCAGGCACGCGGTTGCTTACGTACTTGAACAGCGATTGCATCATTTCGCGGTAGAACTCACCGGCCTTGTCCTTGCCCTTGTATAAGAAGGCGGTGCGTTCCACCAAGTCGTCGATTTGCTTGGCGCCGTCCAGTGTCGCGTACTTGACTTTGACTTGCGGACGGTACTCCAAGGTCTCGAGATCCAGGGCAAGGATCTGCTTCTTGCCGTTTTCGTCCTTGGTCTTTTTGTAGAAGCCCTGGCCGCTTTTGGAGCCCAGCCAGTTTTGCTCCACCATGTGCTTCACGTAGTCGGGCACTTCAAAGAGTGCGCGCTCCTCGTCGTCTGGGCAGTTGCCGTGGACGATGCCCGCCACGTAGGTCAGGGTATCGATCCCCACCACATCACAGGTGCGGAAGGTGGCCGACTTGGGTCGACCCATGGCCGGACCGGTGAGTTTATCGACTTCCTCCACGGTCAAGCCCATGGATTTCATCGAGTGAAAAAGCTTTTGAATCGCATACACGCCCACGCGATTGGCGATGAACGCCGGGGTGTCCTTGCAGTGCACAGTGGTCTTGCCCAAAAAGCGCGAGCCGTAGTCCATCAGAAAATCGGTCACCGCCGGATCAGTCTCGGGGGTGGGGATAATCTCCAGCAGCTTCAGGTAGCGCGGCGGGTTAAAGAAGTGTGTGCCGCAGAAATGCTTGCGGAAGTCCTCCGATCGGCCCTCGATGAGCTTGGCCATGGGGATGGAGGAGGTGTTGGATGAAATCAGCGAGCCCGGCTTGCGGTGCTGCTCCACATTGGCGTAGACCTTTTGCTTGATGTCCAGGTTTTCGATCACCACCTCGATGGTCCAGTCACATTCGGAGATGCGGTGCAGGTCGTCGTCAAAGTTGCCGGTGGTGATCCGGTCGGCAAAGCTTTTTTGATAGATGGGAGAAGGGTTGGACTTCAGGGCGAATTTTAATGCGTCATTCACCAAGCGGTTGCGCACGGCGGGGTGCTCGAGGGTCTTGCCGGCGGCTTCCTCTTTGGCGGTGAGTTCACGGGGGACAATGTCCAGCAGCAGTACCTCGCAGCCAATGCCGGCGAAATGACAAGCAATCCGTGAACCCATGACGCCGGAGCCGAGGACGGCCACCTTGCGGATGGGTCGTTTCATAGGATGTTACGTAGCGGGCCCAGTTTGGGGAGGCCCTTATGCAGATGTGTTCTTTTCAAAAATGTCTTCGTCCTCCAACAGCTCGTTGAATTCCTGAAGCAGACCGATGAACTGTGCGGTCTTGTCCTCGCCCCACTTGTCCAAAATGTGGGTGTTGAGGTGGAGTACGCGCTGGCGCGAAATGTCCCGCACACGTTTGCCTTCTTCGGTCAGGAACACCCGAACCATGCGGCGGTCGGTTTCATCGGCCTTGCGTTCAATCAAGCCGAGTTGTTCCATGCTTTTTAAGGTGCGGGTCAGACTCCGGGATTCCATGCCCATCTTGGGCCCGAGCTTGGTGGAAGGCGTTCCTTCCCGATCGATGTTCAACAGCGCATAGCCAATGGACATGGTGCCGCCGTATTCGGCGGCTTGTTGATTGTAAAGGCGCGAAATACGCGCCCAAGCCCATCGGATGTGAAAGTCAAACGTCGATTCTGATTTCATTGTCTACGAATGTACGGTAAAAATGTTATGCATGCATAACAAAAAAATGAAAAGCCCGGAGCCGGCTCTAGGCCGCTACGTCCGGGTGAAAATACGGCATTCTTATGCCCGCTGAACAGCTCGAGGAAAGGCCCTGCGGGGTTTTCGAAGGGTACCACCAACCGGCTGATGAGGCCGCTTCTATGTTTGACGCGGTGCTTTGTCATGCCTTCACATCCGCCTTGAGCGGTCTGCTCCTTGTGGCGCTGGAGCTGGCAAAGAGCACCTGGGCATTCAAGTGCAGAACCTGTCGCTTCGAGATAAGGGGGCGGCTGCTTGACTTATGCGAGGCGGCCGTCTCGCATTTCCAGCTTACGGTCGGCCATGTTGGCGAGCTCTTCGTTGTGGGTAACGATCACGAAGGTTTGCTTGTAGGTATCGCGCAGGTGGAAGAACAGGTTGTGGAGCTCGGTCGCGGTCTTGGAGTCCAGGTTGCCGCTTGGCTCATCGGCGAACACCACTTCTGGCCGGTTGATCAGCGCGCGGGCAACAGCAACACGTTGTTGTTCGCCACCACTGAGTTCTGAGGGTTGGTGGGTGGCCCGTTCGGCCAGGCCCAAGAAATCCAACAATTCGTGGGCGCGCTTTTGTAGCTCCTTCTCGGGGTATTTGCCGATTTGCGCTGGCAGGCACACGTTCTCCAACGCCGTGAATTCTGGCAACAAGTGGTGGAACTGAAACACGAACCCAATGTGCTTGTTGCGAAACGCAGCCAACTGGGTGTTGCTCATCTGATGGATGGCTCGCTCTCTGTAGTGCAGATGTCCGCTGTCGTGGCGGTCTAAGGTGCCCAGGATTTGCAGCAGGGTGGATTTGCCCGCGCCGCTGGCCCCAACAATGGACACCACTTCGCCCTGAGCGATTTCAACGTCAATGCCTTTGAGCACCTCAAGGTTGCCGTACGATTTGCGGATGTTGGTTGCGTGGATCATGCCCTGCAAGTATAGCCATTCCCGAGGCTAGCCACACAGCAGGCAGACTTGCACAGAAATCCGTTCCATTTATCTCTTGCCTTCACGGCCTTCTGGTTACATTTGCGGCAAAATTTCCCAACGATGAACCTCCACGAATTCCAAGGAAAATCGATCCTGTCCAGCTACGGCGTTGCGATCCAGCGCGGCCAAGTTGCTTCCACCCCTGAAGAAGCGGCCACAGTGGCCAAAGCCCTGCAGGAAGAAACCGGCACCGGATGGTTTGTGGTCAAGGCCCAAATCCACGCAGGTGGACGCGGCAAAGGCACCGTGACCGAAACCGGCTCACACGGTGTAGTACTGGCCAAAAGTTTGGAAGAGGTTCCCGAAAAAGCAGGCGGCATCCTCGGAGGCCACCTGGTGACCGCACAAACCAGCGATGCTGGGAAGCTTGTCAGCAAGGTCCTGATCGCTGAGGATGTTTACTACCCCGGCGAGTCTGAGCCGTCAGAGATCTACATGTCTGTCCTGCTCGACCGCGCCAAAGGCCGCAACATTATCATGTACTCGACCGAGGGCGGGATGAACATCGAGGAAGTGGCCGAGAAAACCCCACACCTGATCTTTAAAGAAGAAGTGGACCCTGCAGTGGGCATCACCGGCTTCCAGTGCCGCAAGGTGGCCTTCAATTTGGGGCTGTCTGGTAAAGCCTTCAAAGAGATGGCCAAGTTTGTCAAGTCTCTGTACGCTGCGTATGTGGGCTGCGACGCTTCGCTCTTTGAGATCAACCCTGTGCTGAAGACTTCGGACGACCGCATTATCGCTGTGGATTCAAAAGTGTCGCTCGACGGAAATGCCTTGTACCGCCACCCAGACTACGCAGAAATGCGCGACAAGTCTGAGGAGGACGCCATGGAGGTGGAAGCCGATGAGGTCGGCCTCAACTACGTGAAGCTCGACGGCAACGTAGGTTGCATGGTCAACGGTGCCGGTCTGGCGATGGCTACCATGGACATCATCAAGCTGTCGGGCGGTGAGCCTGCCAACTTCTTGGATGTAGGCGGTACAGCAGATGCTGCACGTGTAGAAACCGCATTCCGCATTATCCTCAAGGACACCGCAGTGAAGGCCATTCTGGTAAACATCTTCGGTGGTATCGTACGCTGCGACCGTGTAGCACAAGGGATTGTGGATGCCTACCGCAACATCGGCGACATTCCAGTGCCCATCATCGTACGCCTGCAAGGTACCAACGCGGAGGAGGCCAAGGTGTTGATCGACAATAGCGGCTTAGAAGTGCACTCTGTGGTGCTCCTTCAAGAAGCGGCTGACAAGGTGGCTGAGGTCCTCGCCTAACTGGTCTAAACGATTTCGCAAACGGTCAATCCATCCCGAATGGGAAGGATGAGTGGTCGTACCCGATGGTCTGACGCAACACACTTGTTCAGCGTGTCCAACGCAATGGTTTCTTTGTCCTTGTGTTTGACGGTATCGGTGACCTTGCCGTACCACAGTACATTGTCAAAGACCAACCAGCTGCCTTTTGGCATACGCGGCACCAGCACCTCAAAGTAATCGGGGTAGCGCCCTTTGTCGGCGTCTACAAACACCAAGTCAAACGGACCTTCGAGGCTGCCGGCCAGCGCCAGTCCATCGCCCAAATGTTGGTGGATGGTTCCTGCGTGAGTACTTTGCTTGAAGTACTTCTGGCGCAGCCATTCCAATTCATCGTTGATGTCTACGGTGTGGAGCTCGCCTTCGGGTGCGAGTCCTTCGGCCAAGCACAAAGCGCTGTAGCCGGTGAACGTGCCTATCTCCAGAATGCGGTTGGGGCGCACCATGCGGGCCAGCATGCTCAGCAATCGGCCTTGCAAGTGTCCACTAAGCATGTTTTTATACAACACCTTTTGCCCGGTTTCGCGGGAGAGGGCTTGGAGCAGATCAGATTCGGGTTCGGTGTGGGCCAGGACGTAGGCCTCCAGAGCGTCGTTGAGTTCCATCAAGGTGCTTGGCAGAGGGTGCCCATGATGCCCAGAAAGGCCAGGATGTCGTCGATGTCGACGAAGCCATCACCGGTCAGATCGGCGGTGCAATTTTCGGTGCAGGTCAAATCGCTCAGGATCACCAAGAAGTCACCCGAGTTGATGGCGCCGTTGAGGTCGAAGTCACCCAAACAGAGGAATTCCTCATCGGCATCGATGAAGCCGTCGCAGTTGTTGTCGAAGCCTTCTGCGGTAGCAGGAGCTCCGGGGTAAACAGAAGGATTGGTGTCGTCGCAATCGCCGGCCAGGGTGCTGGTGCCTGGAGGCTGGTTGCAGGCAGGGAAACCGGCGGTGGTTTTGCCGTAGCCATCCATATCGCTGTCGGTGTAGTACCAGACTTGGCCGCCTTGTTGTGTGGGGTCTTGATCGTTGCAGTCGGTGCCGCCGTATTCGGCCGCGTCTTCCCCGTCCATGTCTTGATCAAAGTCGCTGAGTCCGTCGCAATTTTGGTCGATGCCGTCGTACCAAATTTCCTCGGCGCCGCTGTTGATTTCAAAGACATTGTCGTCGCAATCCAAGAGCGAGTTGTAGCCGTCGCCATCGGCATCGTCAATGCCTGAGCAGGTGTAGAAATCCTCCAAACAGAACTCCTCGATGCAATCGGCGCATTCCGTTTCGGTACCTGAAAGGCAGATGAACAGGCATTGGCTCGTGATGCAGCTCACTTGTTCTACAAAGCAGCTGATGCAGCTGGCACTGAGTTCGGTATTGGCCTCCATGCACTCGGCAACGCAGGCATTGGGATCTTCTACGGTGGCGCAATCAAAGCCGCATTGGTTGGTGAGGCTCTCCAGCAAAGACTGGTTTTCGGCCATCCAGGCCTGGTCGGCTTCCGAGCAATTTCCTTGCGCCAAAAGCATTGAACTCCATGCTACAAAAGCCAGAGTGATCCACGTGTTTATCATCATCTTTCAATTTAAGCCTAGCCTGTTATACGGGCGTTTCAAACAAAAGTACATTTGTTGGGCAGGAAAAATGATCGACACGGCACAACAGAAGAAACTCGTGATGGGGCTGGCTGCAGCCACCTTTATTGGCATGCCCGCCATTGCTTGGCTCATTGCCGGGTGGACCGACGTGAGCATGTACGAGCGGTTGCGCGCAGGCGGACCACTCCTGTTGCAACTTGCTGTGGGTGTGGTTGCAGGAGGCTGTATAGGTATGCTGGCCCAATGGCTGGTTGAACGCGATTTCATGCAAGAAGCCACCAGCCGATACCAAGACATGTTTGGTGCGCTGCGCCTGCAGCAAGGAGAGCGAATCTTTTTGTCACTGAGTGCTGGTGTGGGTGAGGAGATCCTGTTCCGAGGTGCGGTACAGCCGCTTTTAGGCATCTGGCCCACGGCCATCATGTTCATTGCGTTGCACGGCTACCTGAACATTCGATCGTGGCGCATTTCGGTGTATGGCGGGGTGATGACGGTGATGATTGCGCTGCTTGGTTACCTCGCCGAATGGATGGGTATTTGGTCGGCTGTAGCTGCTCACACGGTCATCGATTTGTTCCTGCTTCAGCAGATGGAAACCCGCCGGGTGACCTTTCGCGAACTCGACTAGCGAAACTTCTTCACAGTGCGCCCCCAAAGCGCGGGTTTGACCAAGGGGAATTGGTAACTTTGCGCCGCATTCACCTCCAATTCTACCCCTGCATGAGCAGCAAGGTTCAAGGCCCCGATGCCACCCTCGAACAAGCCCAAGAAATGGGCCTGCGTCCCGAAGAGTTTGACGCGATCAAAAAAATCCTCGGCCGCACCCCGACGTTCACCGAAATGTGCGTGTACTCCGTGATGTGGAGTGAGCACTGTTCGTACAAGAACTCCATCAAATGGCTCAAAACCCTGCCCAAGAAAGGCCCGCACATGCTGGTTGAGGCAGGCGAAGAGAACGCCGGTCTGGTAGACATTGGCGACGGCCTCGGCTGCGCGTTCAAGATCGAATCACACAACCACCCCTCTGCCATTGAGCCATACCAAGGCGCGGCAACCGGAGTGGGCGGCATTAACCGCGACATCTTCACCATGGGCGCCCGACCGGTAGCGCAACTCAATTCGCTGCGTTTTGGCAGTTTGGAGAACAAGCGTACCAAGTGGCTGCTCGAAGGTGTGGTCAAAGGCATCGGTGATTACGGCAACGCATTCGGCATCCCAGTGGTGGGTGGCGAGGTCTTCTTTGACCCCAGCTACCAAGTCAACCCGCTGGTGAACGCCATGTCTGCGGGTATCATTGACACCGACCGCATCATTTCGGCCACCTCAAAAGGTCCGGGCAACCCGGTGTTTATTGTTGGTTCTAGTACGGGTAAGGATGGGATCCAAGGCGCCTCATTCGCGTCCAAAGACATCACCGAGGATTCGGCAGATGATCTGCCATCGGTGCAGGTAGGCGATCCCTTCCAAGAAAAGCTCCTGCTGGAGGCCACCATGGAACTCGCTGAAACTGACTGTGTGGTGGGCATGCAAGACATGGGCGCTGCGGGCATCACCTGCTCTAGCTGCGAGATGAGTGCCGCAGGGGAGGTGGGTATGGACATCCACTTGGACCGGGTACCCTTGCGTCAGGACGACATGCAGCCGTTTGAAATCCTGCTGAGCGAAAGCCAAGAACGCATGCTTGTGGTGGTGCACAAGGGCCAGGAACAGACCGTACTCGACATCTTCGAGAAGTGGGACCTGCACGCGGTTGAAATCGGCGTGGTGACCGAAGGCGGCCAAGTACGCTACTTCATGCATGGCGAGCTGGTGGGCGATGTGCCTGCCGATTCGTTGGTACTCGGCGGAGGTGCTCCGGTGTACGAGCGCGAATACAAAGAGCCGGCATACTACGCCGAAGCACAAAAATTCGACATCAGCCAAATCCCGGAGCCCGAGGACATCGTGGTGACCGCGCGCAAGCTGATGGCCCAACCCAACATCGCTTCCAAGCGCTGGGTATGGGAACAATACGACAGCATGGTAGGCACCGCCACCATGACCTCCAACAAACCGAGCGACGCTGCGGTGGTCAACATCAAAGGCACCAACAAGGCCTTGGCACTGACCGTAGACTGCAACGCACGTTATGTGAACAACGACCCTGAAAAAGGCACTGCCATTGCGGTGGCAGAGGCTGCACGAAACATCGTGTGTTCTGGCGGCGAGCCTTCGGCGATTACCAACTGCCTGAACTTCGGGAACCCATACAACCCAGAGGTATACTGGCAGTTTGTGGGCGCCATCAAGGGCATGAGCGCGGCTTGCGAGAAGTTTGAAACCCCGGTGACCGGTGGTAACGTGAGCTTCTACAACCAAACTGTGGACCCTGACGGCACCGCCAAACCGGTTTTCCCAACTCCAACCATTGGCATGCTTGGCCTGTTGAAGGACAAGTCGCTGCACACCTCGCTCAACTTCAAGTACAAGGGTGATTTGATCTTCCTGTTGGGTGACCCCAAGGAAGACATCAACTCTTCGGAGTACTTGAGCGCCATTCATGGTGTGACCTTGAGCCCTGCGCCACACTTTGACCTCGACGAGGAGCACAAGCTGCAGGAGTGCGTCAAAACTCTGATCCGTCAGAACTACGTGAACGCTGTGCACGACGTGGCCGACGGAGGCTTGTTTGTTTCGCTTTGTGAGATGGGTATGCCAAGCGGTATGGGCTTTGACGTGGTGACCGACTCGGAAATTCGCCTGGATGCCTTCTTGTTTGGTGAGAGCCAAAGCCGCGTGATTGTGTCGGTGGTGGAAGACTACGAAGACGAATTCATCGACGCCGTCGGTGATGCTGGGGTCAACATGATGTTGCTCGGTCACGTGACCCGCGGCAAGTGCGTGGTGGATGGCCAGCACTTTGGCTTTATTACCGACTTCCAAGACATCTACGACAACGTGTTGCACAAGGCCATGTCGTCCTGATTCAGGGCGCCACAACCCAACACACATAGGCGAGCGATCCTCCGGACAACACTTCCACGAAATAGACGCCTGGTTTCAACTGGGGGAGTGACAAGCGCATGCCCGCATCTAGTGTGCTTTGCACAGCGGCACAAGCCTGACCAGAAACGGATCGCACTGCCAGGATTTTAACCGCAACAGTTCCCGTGTTGATCAGCACTGCTTGTCCGGCGCTGGGGTTGGGTGCAATGTGAACGTTCGCAGACGCACTGTTGCGATTCAGTCCGGGCTTGGGCACCCAGTTGAGGCATGCGGTGGCTGACACAGGTCCTTGGTCGCCAAAAATCAGCTCGCATCCCAGTCCGAAGGGGTTTCCTGCACATCCATATTCGGAGTCTGTGCGCCAAACGTTGAATTTTTCGGGGAGTGGTGCTGGACCGGATGGACCGGCTTCTGCCGATTCCCAAGTTTCCGACCACGTGTTGTGGGTTGCAGGAACCAAGGCGCTACAGATGCCGTCGCACGAACCGGGCGTCCATCCTGTGATGAGGTGTCCGTGGGTTTCTTGTTCCCAACGGTTGTAGCCGTCAGCAAGGATGGGCAGCGGTGCGCCCGAGATCTCCAGTGCAGTGGTGTTGTGGTGAAAGTGATTGTAGCCTCCGCCGTGCAGAGGGTCCAAATACGCTTGGGCATCTCCTGTAAGCACCATTCCCGAGTCGTTCCCACCGAAGGTGGAGCATTGCACATGCAATTCTCCGTCGTGTTTGGCTAGGCCCACGATGCAATCGTCAAAGTGGCACCCTTGCACAAACAAAGCCTGTTCGGAATGGTCACTGACCGCTTCTGCATTGCCGATCACACCGGTACCCAAAAACGTGCACACCCGCAAACGGGCATCAAACTCAAGGGCTTGGGAGCTGATCCCTTGCGATCCCGAAAAGTCTGTGTCTTCGATGTCATAGGTGCGCCCCTTGACAAAAAGGTGTCCGGACTCGCCGCTGACTGTGCAGTCCAGCATGCGCAGGAGTCCACTGGTGAGCAGCGCATTGGTGGGGAGCTCTTCCCAAAGGCAATCTTGGATGTAAGCGTCTTTCAGGAGGGTCAATCCCGCACAATCCTGGGTGGGGCAGGAGACCGTGGCATTGCGATGATGCGCGTGGCAGGCTATCACCAGCAGTGCGCCAGTGTCCAGCGTGACTTTTGCATCCTGCATGCGAAAATGAGTAAGCCCGGAAGGCAGGGTGAGCGAAGCGCCTGTTTGGATGGTCAATGCTGTGTTCTGCGGATGAGCCCCTTCCAGCAGGAGACCAGTTTCACCGAGCACCTCGAGCTCAACCGGGTGGGTGATATGGATGGGCGCCAGTTGGTCTTGAAACAAGGGAGCAAATGTGGTGCCTGTGGCAAGCAAACAAGTTCCGCCCAAAAACAACCCACCTTCGGGCCCTTCCAGTTGCAGCTGGCCGCCTTCGATTTCCAAGCGTGCTCCGGGGTGTATGTGGATTTCTGCGCCAGGCAAAACCCGGCACATGCCGCCTTCCAAGCGCAGCGTGGCGCCAGATTCGACCACCAATTGACTGCCGGGCCGTATTTCCAGCAAGCCTTGAGGTCCGAGTTCCAGTAGCGACCCATCGCGCAAGTGGAGGTTTGCGGTGGATCCAGATGCTGCGTGCCCGAGGAGCAATTGGCCTCCGTCATGGACCTCCAGATGGCTGCCACAGGGGTTGGTCATAAGGTTGAAGTGGCCTCCTAGTGGAGTGGTGGTTCCAGAAGGCGAGGTGCCCCAATGCGGAGCTTCGCCCCCGTGGACGTGCAGTTGAGCGGTGCCGGTGACCTCGACATCGTACACCAAGTAGCTCGCAGAGTCACGGAAGGTGAACAGCCCTTGGTCAAACAGCGCAGGCAGCGGATTTTCACCGGCCAGCACTTCACGTATGAGCAGTTGTGCGGTAGCACTGGACACCTCGCTGTGCCATTCGTTGCTGCCCATTGGACCGTGCGTGACGTCAAAAGGAGAAAGACCGGGATCGTTGGCCAGCGCTTGACCAAGCGGTGAAAACAGGTAGGCATCGTCCACCCCAAGTGCAGAGGCTGTAGGGATGAAACTGTGTACCGATTGAAAGTTGGCGATCGTGTCCGTAGCACAGCCCGAGGAGGCGATGCCCGCGTTGATTTCTAACACCAGTTCGGTGATGGTATTGCGCCGCCCGCCAGGAGCGTGGTCCAAAGCCAGACTGCCTGCGGGCATACTTTGCGCATCGGTCACCACCGATTCGGGCAGCCACGTGCACGGATTGGCGTCGTACACGGGTACAAAGGAAATAGGAGCCGTGCCGTCAAACACTTGGCCGGCATTGCCCGGCGCTGCGAAGGCCTGCAGATGCATGACGGTCTCTTCGGTGATGGGGAAGGTGATTTCATAGTCAAACAGACTGCTGCCTGGAGCAATCGCAACCGGTGTAGCATCCATAGCGCCGTTGGCCACGCCCACCTTGCGCATGGATTGGGGATACCCCAGGGCTTCCATTTCCTCATAAAAGGAAGTATAGAGCGATGCAGCGCCAGGCAGTTGGTCACGCAGCAATTGTCTGGCGGCTGGTCGATGCAGGGTTTGTGTTAGTTTTTGTTGGGCGTTGTCCAGGTTCAGGACCGGTTCGGCCAGAAAGTCGAGGCAGTGTTGCAGGCCCAACGGGATGTTGGCACCGGTGTGAGGCGCATCCAAGGAGATCCACAAACGGCAGCAGTGCGGTAGGCCTGCTTCTTCCATGGTAGCCAAGGTGTATCGGGTGATTTGTCCGCCCATGCTCGCTCCAGCCAATACCAGGGGCTGATCACCTGCGGTCCACTGACGGATGCGCACCAGCACGGCTTGCAGCGCTTCGGCGTTTGCGCGGAGGTCAGCGGCGCCGTCGGCAAAGTCTACGAGAATGATGTCGTAGCCCTCGTCGCGTAAGGCGTTGACCAAGGTGGGCATGTTATAGAGCATGGGGTAGTCCGGGCTGGTTCCAATGAACGCTTCCCACCCAAAGTCCCCACACCTGAGTGGTTCAGCGTCCAAATTGAAGTCTATGCCTTCCACGAACACGAACGGTTTACGCAGGGAATCGCCGGCCGGATTGCAGCGGTACTTCAAATAGGCGCGGACCGAGACTGTTTCGCCGGCGTATGTGGTGTCCAAATCCCAGGGAGCAGTAGGGTTGGCGATGTCCCAAGGGGGCAGGTCTGGGTAGGTCAAAGGGGAACAAGGGGATTGCGCGAGGCAACGGGTACACAGCAAAACTGCGCATAAGAGGCGGAGGGTTTTCATTTCAGCGGTTTTGTGCCAAGGTGGCTTGGCTGTCCTGCTGAAGTCGGGAGGGAAGCGGGTATAAACGGGTATACGCGTTTATACACGAATAGGAGGGGCGTGCGGCGTCCGCTTTTCGAGAGCTAGAAGCGCGAAAAACATCCAGTGCAACGCCCCAATATTTGCGGGCTTTTGCCGTTTATCCGGGCAGAAGGCCGCAGGGCCAATTGTGTATCTTTGGCCCTTATACCAGCGCCTGGAATGATTCGATTTTTGTTCAGCAAAACCTTTCTCCGCCAGCTCTTGATTGCAGCTGTGCTGGCCGTTGTGGGCTTTTTTGGACTCAAATGGTACCTCAACAGCTACACCGATCACGGCGATTACATCACCGTGCCCAACGTCTCTGAGATGTCCTTGGCCCAAGCCACCGCCCAATTGGAAGAGCTGGACTTGGAGGCCATGCTGGTGGATTCGTTGTGGAGTGCATCAGCCGCTCCGGGCCACGTATGCGAGCAAAGCCCTGCCTTCGGCGAAGAGGTCAAACGCGGCCGCCCCGTATACCTGACCGCCTACCGCTATCGTCCGAGCTTTGTGAAGTTGGGTGTAGAAGAAGGTGAGCGCAAGAACGTGGCGGTCATCCGCTTGGAAAACAAAGGCCTGGACTACACCATCAAATACGAGCCCCACGAGCTGTTGTATGACTGCGTCATCCGCGTGGAACACAATGGCAAACCACTGGGCCCCAAAGACGAGATCCGCCGCGACGAAAAAGTGGTGGTTTACGTTGGCGAACGCCGCGATGAAAAAATCCCCGTGCCTCACGTCTACGGCATGCGCTTGGACAGTGCGCGTAAAGTCCTCCACTTTGCAGGCCTCACCGTGGGTTTTGCGGCTTTTGATTCCGACCTGCTTACTGCAGAAGACACCGCCCTTTGCTGGGTATACGAACAACGCCCTTTGTCAGAACGCGGCACCTTGGTGCGTGTAGGTTCCGAAGTGAACCTGTGGCTGACCAACCGACCGCTGCCCACCACGGCTGCGTCCGACTCGACCGACTATGATCCCGATGAAAACCTCTTTGATTAACGGCCTACTGCTTGGACTTGGTGCCTGCTTTTGTGCGCCCATTTTGTTTGCGCAAGGCGAAGCTGAAGCCCCACTTCCTTGGAATCCGGAGTTGGTGCACAAGCGCGCTCAACCCATTTCCGCTCAGCAAACCCAGCGCACCACCGATGTGGTCCTGGAGCTGCCGTTCTTCGACGACTTCTCGCGTTTCTCGCAACCCACTTCAGATCCCGATGTGCCCGCCGAATGGCTGCGCTGGTGTGACAACCACGCCTTCATCAACAATGGATTTGGCGTCCAGCCGCCCACCATTGGTGTGGCGACCTTGGATGGACTCATGGCCGATGGCTACCCTTGGGACTGGTCTGCAGAAAATACCTTTGGTGCGGCCGACACGCTGACTTCTCTGCCGATTGATATTACCGGTTTTACGGTGGCCGACAACATTTACCTCTCGTTCTTTTACCAAGGTGGCGGTTGGGGCAACACCCCGGACAACAACGACCGTCTGGTGGTGGAACTCTTTGCCGACGTGGGTGGAGACGGCGCCTGGATCGAGGTGTGGAGCCAAGACGGACAAGACGCACCCTCGGCCTTTGAGCGCGCATACATCAACGTGGGCGATACCGAGTTTGGCAACACCATGTTCACCGACGGTTTCCAGTTCCGCTTCCGCAGCGAAGGGACACTTTCGGGTGCGTTTGACATGTGGAACATCGACTACGTCGAGGTGCGCCAAAATGTCAACCCTGAAGAGGACCCCTTGCAGGAGCTGACCTTCATGTATCCGGGCGTGACGCTGCTGCGTGACTACACCGCTATGCCGTGGGACCACTTCAAGGAGAATCCCGAGTTCTTCATGGACCCAGATACGGTGCTGACCTACCAACAAAACCTCGGCCCCACGGTCAACTTTGTGACCGGCTACAATGTGACCGGCCCCGACCAGGAGTGGTCCTTTCCCAATGAATTTGCAAATACATCGGGCAACGGTTTCTCCATCATCCGCACTGAAATGTCTGTCCAAGGCATCGGCGGGCAAGTAAGCACCAGCAACGACTTTGTGTACGCCACCAACCAACCCGAGGAGGCAGACACCTGCGCGATCTTCCGCGTGGATTATTTCCACGATGCTACCGACCAAACCCCGCAGAACGACACGGCCAGCTTCGTCCAGAACTTCACGAACTACTACGCCTACGACGACGGCACAGCCGAACGTGCCTACGTGGTGAACCCCGCGGGTAATATTGGCGCCAAACTCGCCATGCGCTACCAGATCCAAAAGGACGACGAACTCTTGGGCCTGTTTATCCATTTCCTGCCTTATGCCGACTTCTCCTTTGAAGAGAACTTCATCCTGCGCGCTTGGACCGACGGCGGCGGCATTCCCGGAGACGAGATTGCCGGCAACTTCACCTTCCAATCCCCGCAGTATGTGCCTACAGGCCACAACGCCATGAGCTACTACGAATACGAAGAGCCCGTCCCGGTAAGCGAAGGCGCCCTTTACGTGGGCTTCAGCAAACTGAGCAACGTGCCACTGAACATCGCCAACGACAAGAGCGGACTCAACAAAAACCCCGAGCAGTTGTACTTCCAGGTGGCCGACGGCACCGATTGGATCCAGTCGGGCATTTCGGGATCGCTCATGATCCGTCCGGTATTCCGTTCGGGCAAGAGCGGGGTGATTTGGAACACCATCGATGAGCAAGCGGCGGCGCCTGTGCTGTTGTACCCCAACCCGGTTGCGGATGTATTGACTTTTGATCCGGGCCTGTACCTCGACAACTACGACGTGCGTATCCACAACCTCACCGGCCAGGAAGTGGCAGCGTTGGCAGCCGAGCGTGGCAAGTCCACTTTTGACACCACGTTACTCGCCCCGGGCGCTTACATCGTGACGGTCACCGACCTCAACGGCCGCGTCATGGCCCGGGAAACGGTCATCAAGCCCTAAGCCGTGAGCGCACATCCCGAACCAGACCAACTGCCCGAAGAGGACGACCGCTTTGAGCACCACCGCATTGAGGTGGACCCCGGCCAAGCTCTGCTGCGCATCGACAAGTTTTTGGTGGACCGCATCCCCAACACTTCGCGCAACAAGCTTCAGGAGGCGGCCACCAACGGCTACATCCGTGTGGACGGCGAATCGGTCAAGGCCAACTACAAGGTCAAGCCCGGTGAAGTCATCACCATCGAGCTCCCGTACCCCGTGCGTGAGATCGAACTCTTGCCCGAAGACATTCCCATCGAGATCCACTACGAAGACGACACGGTGTGTGTGGTAGAGAAGCCTTCCAACATGGTGGTGCACCCCGGTTACGGCAACTACACCGGCACTTTGGTGAACGCCCTCATGCATCATTTTGGCCACTTGCCTGATTTGGGCCAGCACGACCTGCCACGCCCCGGATTGGTGCACCGGTTGGACAAGAACACCACGGGAGTCATGATCATCGCCAAAACCGAGCCTGCGCTCATGCACTTGGCCAAACAGTTCTTTGATCGCACCACGCAACGCCGCTATGTGGCCTTGGTGTGGGGAGATGTGGACGAGGACGGAACAGTCACCGGTCACATTGGCCGCTCGTTGCAGAACCGCAAAGTGATGACCGTGTTCGAGGACGAAAGCTACGGCAAGCACGCCGTGACCCATTACAAGGTGCTGCGCCGCTTTGGCTACGTGACCTTGGTGGAGTGCAAGTTGGAGACCGGCCGCACGCACCAAATTCGTGTGCACATGAAGCACATCGGCCACCCGTTGTTCAACGATCCAGAGTACGGCGGTGATCGCATCCTGAAAGGCACCACGTTCACCAAGTACAAGCAGTTCATCGAGAATTGCTTTCGCTTGCTGCCGCGTCAAGCGCTGCATGCGAAGAGCTTGGGCTTTACCCACCCGGCCACCGGGGAATTCATGGAGTTTGCCTCACCGATTCCTGCAGACATGCAAGCGGTGTTGGACAAGTGGGAGATCTACGCCTCCAGCAAAAAGGACTGATTTATTCGTCGTCGCCAAGCGCTTCAAGGGCGTTGCTGGCTTCTTCCCAAGCGGCCATTTGGCCTTCCAATTCGCGCTGTACTTCGCCGTAGGCGTGCAGTTTGTCTTGGGCCTTCTTTTGGTCCTCGTAATCCATGCCCGCGATTTCGGCATCCATCTCGGCGAGCCTGGTTTCCAAATCTGCGATTTCTCGTTCGCATTTGGAGACCTTGTTCTGCAGTTTGCGGCGTTGGCGTTTGCGCGCTTTGCGCTCCTCGTAACTGAGCTTTTGGTTAGAGGCTTCGGCTTTGGGTGCAGCAGGTTTGGGAGCGGCCTTGGCGCCTTGCTGGCGGTCGGCTTCAAACTCGGCAATGGATGCGGCGCGTTTTTCCAGCAGGAAGTCACGGATGTCGCCAATGTATTGCTTGAGCCCGGTAGTGCGCACCTCGTATATGTGCTCAGCCAGGCCAGACAGGAAGTCACGGTCGTGGGAGACCAGGATCAGCGTCCCGTCGTAATTGATGAGCGCTTGCTTGAGCACTTCCTTCGAGCGCAAGTCCAAGTGGTTGGTGGGCTCATCCAGAATCAGCAGGTTGTGGGGGAAGAGCAGGAGCTTGCACAGCGCCAGACGTGCTTTTTCGCCCCCTGAGAGCACTTTCACCTTTTTTTCGGCGTCCTCACCACTGAACAGGAAGGAACCGAGCAGGTTGCGCACGTTTTTGCGCATGTCGCCCACGGCTTCCTCGTCGATGGTTTCAAACACAGTTTTTTCGCCGTCGAGTTCTTCGGCTTGGTTTTGGGCGTAGTAGCCCACCTCCACGTTGTGGCCCAAGTTGAACTTGCCGCCCGAGGTTGGGGTGAGTCCAAGTAGAATACGCGTGAGAGTGGTCTTGCCCGCACCGTTTTTGCCCACGAGTGCCACTTTGGCCAAGCGTGGAATGATCAGGTCCACTCCGGAGAAGACGTGCTTCTCTTCGTAGTACTTCTCTACCCCTTCGGCGGAAACCACCACCTTTCCCGAGCGTGGGGAAGGGGGGAACTTCAGGTGCATGGCGGCGTTGTCAAAGCCGTCTACTTCGATGCGTTCCAGTTTTTCCAGCTTGCGAATCAAGGTTTGGGCAAACGCCGCCTTGTTCTTTTTCGCGCGGAACTTGTTGATCAGCTCTTGGGTATCTGCGATGTACTTCTGCTGGTTCTTGTAGGCTTGGATTTGCTTTTCGCGTTCTTCCTCGCGCAGCTTGACGTACTTGGAGTAAGGGTGCTTGAAGTCGTAAATGCGCCCAGCCGAAATCTCAATGGTGCGGTTGGTGACGGTGTCCAAGAATTGACGGTCGTGAGAAATCAGCAGGATGGCGCCGGTGTAGTTGCTCAGCCACTGTTCCAACCATTCGATGGAATCGATGTCCAGGTGGTTGGTAGGCTCATCGAGCAGCATCATGTCGGGACGCTGCAGCAGTAGCTTGGCCAGCTCAACACGCATTTGCCATCCGCCCGAGAACTGGTCCAGGGTTTTGTGCAGGTCTTCATCGGTGAAGCCCAAACCTTTGAGGATACGCTCGATTTCCGAGGCTTCGTTGGCGCCTCCTAGCAGCGACAAGCGGTCGTTGATGTCGTTGAGTTCTTGAATGCGGTTGAGGTAGCTCTCGGTTTCGAAGTCGGTGCGTTCACCCAACTCGGCGGCAATCTTCTCGACCTCGGCCTCCAGTTCGCGGAGTTCTTCTTTGGCAGAGGCGGCCTCTTCCATCACAGTGCGGTCCAGCGCGTGCTCCATTTCTTGGGGCAGGTAGCCGATGCGCGTGCCTTTGGGTGTGGAGATGCCGCCAGCAGTAGCGGGCTGGATGCCGGCAAACACTTTAAGCATGGTGGACTTGCCTGCACCGTTACGGCCCACCAGGCCAATGCAGTCTTTCTCTCCCACAAAGAAGCTCACCTCTTTGAAGAGTTCGCGTTGGCCAAAGGCCACTGTCAATTGGTTCACCGAAATCATCGAGCGGCAAAGATACCGGTCACAAACAAAAAGGGCCGCCCAATGCGGGCAGCCCTTTTATTCTCTGGTCCGTGGCTTAGTAGTGCCACAAGTCGTGTTCGAATTCAAACAGTTCCTGCTTGATACGTTCGCTTTCCAGCAGGGCCTGTACTCCTCGTGCGTAACCGGCAATGGAGCGGTCGTACACGTTGGCCTCTTTGATGATGTAGCTGGTGAAGTTGCGCTTCTGGAACAGGTCCTCGTAGGTGCGGCGCTGCGAGTCGCTGTGGAAGTTGAACACTTCCCAGTTCGCGAATACGTAGCGGCACTCGGGGAAATAAAGCCAGAAGAGGGTCTTGTAACCGATCTTCTCACCTTCATCGTTGAACGCTTCTTTCATGGGTGCAATACCGATGATGCGCACGTAGCGCTCAGAGCGTTGTTTGTCAAAGATCCAGTCTTCCTTGATCTGGTACTGGGTGATGTCCGCCGATTGAATCGGGGTCACGTTCTCCACCGGGAGGCGTTCTCCAGTGTCCAGGTCTTCCACGTAGCTCACCACAACTGGGTTCAAGAGTGAATCCAACTCGGTGGTGGTCATGGGGAAACGGAATTCGTCGTCATCATCAGTAGGGCCGAGGCTGTAAGCGGTCAGCGATCCTTCAGTGAGAAGGGCGTAACGGATCACGTCAAACAGGCTCTTGCGGTCTTCGATCTCCTCGGTGGGGTAGTAGAACGGGTGGTTCATCTTCTCCCGGAGATCGATGACTTGCCACACGCGCTTTGCCCAGAGCACATCGGCCTCACGCAGGTGGGGATACGGGATCACCGCCTTGGTGAAGTTGTGTTCCTTCACGTACGCACCGTCGAGAACGGTTTGTACCTGAGCGCTAGATTCTGTACAAGAGAGCAGCAGTGCAAAAGCAGCGAGCAGGGCAACGAATGACTTCATGACTTCGTGTTTTTGGATTATACGCACTTGAGCGTAATGTTGGCCACCTTACGTTTTGATCCGTCAGGCATCTTGACCATGATGTTGTTGATGTACACCTTTTGGCCGCGCTTCAGTTTTTTCAGGTTCGCCTGCATTTCGCTGGTGACACGGTTGGAGGTTGACTTCTTCTCGATCACTTGGCCGTCGCGGGTGAACACCATTGTGAATTCCACCACCGACACTTTCACGTCGAAGAGGAAATCGTCCATCGCTGCACGCAGACCAGCCGCGTTTTGCGCGTCAGACAGTTTGATGTTGTTGTCCTTCGGCGACTTGCCGTTGAACTGTGGAACAGGATCCGGGATGTTCTTGATACGGAACTCCTTGGTACCCATGTTCACCTTCTTGCCGTCGATCTCAGCCGAAACTGAAATCTTGGCGTCCTTGCCTTTGCCTGGTTTGACGATCCATTCGCCGTTAGAGCCCTTGGACATTGTGTGACCCGCGCAGGTGGCTTGCACCTTGTCTTGGGGAACACCCGGTACTGAAATCTCAACGGGGTTAGGCAGACCACGGTAGAACACGTTCATCGCAGTAGGAGACACTACCAGCGCAGGCTCAGCTACAGTGAATGGAGGAATGTACACCGGAATCTTTTCAGTGCCTTGAGGGCCGTCGTACTCGATCAAGCCTTTGTAGGAGTGATCGCCCAAGCCCATACCGCGGGTGCCCAATTTGAGCTCACCGAGGCCGCGCTCGTTGATGGGCAACGCTTCTAAACCAGCAACGTCCAGCAGGGATGAATCCGCACCGTTCCAATCGGTGGTTTGTACGTACGTGCGCGGAGGGTTGGTGCCGTCGTAAGCCGCGAGCAGGATCTCTGCTGCGAACGAATCGCCACGCAGGATGTAGTTGCTCTTTGGAATCACCATGGCCGCGAGGTTGGTGAACTTGTACGAGCTGCCTTCAACACCGGTAGAGAGGGCAGTGATGACGTCCGCTTTGGCGTTCTCCACGTCCAACTGGAACTTACTCATGATGGGCATAAGTGCAGCCAGTGGCATATGGTAGAAGTTCTTGTACTCCCAGAGTACCTCCTTCTCGTCGCCTTTAGGGCCTTCCATCGTAGGCTCGTAAGAGAAGATTTCGTCAAAGCTCGCCTTGAGCCCATCGGGCATCTTCCACGTGTTGCCGGTCACTTCTTTCACGGTTACACCTTTCAGGTAATCGCGGTAGGTTTCCAGCTTGCCTTTCAGCTCGGTGGCAGACCACGGCTTGTCGTGGGGCTTTTGAGGATCTGATCCAAACAGCAACGAAGTGTTGTTTTGGTTCTCGTCCTTTTTGGTCACGTAGTAGTCGTCTGAATCCGGCTTCTTGTCGTTCATGCCAACGGTGATGCCGTCGATCATGTACTCGCCGTACTTGTTGTCACCTGGAGGCAAGTCGCCTTCAGAAACTGCAATTGTACGGGCTTTGAGTTCGTTGATATAGGCGATCAGCTCATCGGCTTTATCACCTACTTCGTTGGCTTTGTTCAAGAACGGCTTCGCCTTCTCCGGATTTGAAGAGCTTGAGAGCACGCTGAGTCCAGCCATCGCTTTGGCTTCCGCAACCTCAGAGGTCTGACGCACACCGGTATCTACCTGAGTGAACGCGTCGAGGATCTCCTTCGATACGTTCAAGGCCAGCAGTGCGGTCAGCACGAGGTACATCATGCCGATCATTTTTTGTCTCGGGGTTTCCTTACCACCTGCCATGGGTCATGCTTTTTGTGGGGTGAATAGCTCCGAGGCGGATTAGGCTTTTGGTCCTGCGCCCATCGCGTTCAGCATGTTGCTGTACACGGTGTTCAGTGACTGCAGGTTTTGGGCCAGCTCCGAGATGTTGTCTTTGTAGAGACGGGTGTCTTCGATCGAATCGCTGAGGTTTTGAACCAGCTCAGACATGCCAGAGTACAACTGACGCGACTTCTCGAGTTCGCCGAGTTGCAGCTCGTACATGTTGTTGAGGTTGGCCAAGTTCTCGGACATCTTTTGGAGGTGCTCACCGGCAGTGTTGCCAGCTTCCGCATTTTGGGTGATGCCGAGGAGAGACTCAGAGGCCTGGGCATAAGTGTCCGTCAGGGAACCTACCTTGTCGGATGCACCGCGAAGGCTCTCTGTGTATTCTTTCGAAGCAGTACCGACTTCAGTGATGTCATTGAGGTTGCTGGTCTGTGCGCTAAGTGAGCGCATGCCGTCACCGAGGCTTTGGATCAATTCTGGCTCGATCTTCGCGTCGCCCAACATGTCGTCCAATTGCTCGGTCAGTGACTTATTGCTGCCAGCTGCGCCGATTTCGCCGTGACCGTCAGAGTGGCCATGTGCGAGCTCTGGGTAAACCAGGGTCCAGTCTGGCTCTTCGTGTGGCGGCTCAAAGGCTGAGAAGAAGAAGATGATTGCTTCTGTAGTCAGACCTACAATGAGCAGCAGACTTGCCATGGGCCAGTGTTGGATTTTAAACAGTGCACCAACGATAACTACTGCGGCACCAATGCCGTAGAGTTTGGCCATGAAGTTCTTCCACGCTTTACTTCCTGGTTTCATGATTGTTTTCTTGCTTTTGGTTTACAGATGTGATTGAGAGAAGGGGTACCAAGCCGGGTTTCAAAGCGGCCTAGTTGAAGTCTTTGGGATCAATGCTCTTACCGCGTCCGAGGTAAGACATCACGCATCGGAAGCCGATGTAGGCCTTCGCAGTGTCCGAGTACTCATAGGTACGGGTACCGGTCTGGCAGAAGTAACCAATGTCTTTCCACGAGCCGCCGCGAATCACCTTGCGCTTCATGGCCGGTGGATCATCGAGTTTGGCGTTGTATTCGTACTCTGGACTCATGTCGTGCGAGAACTCGTACACCGACTCGTCGTAAGCCGTGTTGGTCCACTCTGACACGTTACCGGCCATGTTGTAGAGGCCGTAGTCGTTGGGAGAGTATGAATCGATGGGCACGGTGTGACAACCGCCATCTTCCACGTAGTCACCGCGCATGGGCTTGAAGTTCGCCAGCGGACAACCTTGGATGTTTCGAATGTATGGGCCACCCCATGGGTAGGGAGCCAGTTCCAAACCGCCGCGCGACGCGAATTCCCACTCGGCCTCCGAGGGCAGACGGAAGTCTTGCACGAAGGTCTGTCCAGAACGGGTTTTCCACTCGTTCAGGATCTGGGTACGCCAGGCCACGAATGCTTTGGCTTGTCCCCAGCTGATACCCACCACAGGGTAGTCATCGTAGGCGGGGTGCCAGAAGTATTGCTTGGTCAGCGGGGTGTTGTTGCTGTAAGTGAAGTCGTGGATCCAGCACAGGGTGTCAGGGTATACGTTGATCGTCTCCTCAATGATGAACTGGGCACGGTCCGAATGGCCGCGTACCGAGTGCAACTGGTTGAGGGCGTTCACTTCACCAAATTCCAAGTCCTTACCAGCCTTGCGGGCAGCGCCTTGCAGATCAATCCACCAGTAGCGGAAATTCATCTTTCGGCTGTCCAACTGTTTGGTGTTGTAGAACTGTTCGGCACCCTGGAGATAGAACTTGTCGTAGAGCAGATCGAACACGTCCTCGTTCTCCCAGTCAATGGGTTCGTCCCAGTTCAGGACATAGCCTTTGTCGATGAAACGATCGAGCTCACGCCCGTATTCGTCTTCGGCAAAGAAGTACAGTTCATTGTCGTCTTGTGCCAGTTCATCGCGGAAGAGCGAATCACGGACATAGTACACGAACTGTCGGTATTCGTTGTTGGAGATTTCGTGCTGATCGATGTAGAATGCGGGCACCGTCACGGTCTTTGACCGCGCGTTGTTGGCCCATGGTACATCCTGATCGCTTGGTCCCATGGTGTATGAGCCGTAGTGGATGTAATTCATCCCATACGGATTGTACTGCACCCAATCCTCCCGCGGTTGAACTCCTACGAGTTCGCCACGAGGGCCCGGATAGCAGCTAGCCAAGCAGAGCAGCAGCAGAAACGGATAAAACGTTTTTTTCATGATTTCCCTATTTCCAGCAGGTGAGCAGGTATCCTCGAAAAAAGAGTGAGCAGGTTCGAGAACGTACGTTCATATAACCGCATTTGTTTCGCTTTAGTATTAAAGGAATCGCGGATTGCTAAACTTCGTTCGGAGGATGATCGGCTCTAGGTTCAAACAGAGGGTGGCGAAAACCTCGTGAGAACCAGCGCTGTAATTTCTAAGTGCTGACGTCGTGGCATCGTAAGAATACCCCAGACGGAAGCAGTAGTGTGTGATTTGGGTTTCGCTCTCAGCATCCCAGCTGTACTTGAAGCCCGCCATTGGCGCTATGGCGTCTTGGGTACGGTAGGTGAGACCAGCCCAAATCATGTCGTTGAACAATGCGTTCACGTTGATGTCCGCAATGTATTCGGTCAGATCGGTTTTGGCGAGCACATTTCCTCTGAGCGTCAAGTAGCCCGGAGTAACGTCGTAGTTGTAGCCCCCCATGAAGTAGTAGTGTCGGTTAACAGTAATGGAGAGGTTCTCCAACTCCGCTTGACTCAAGTGGGTCGCTGACAAACCAACGTAATATTCGCCCGGACGAGTGAAATACACGCCCAAATTGGCGTCAAACGCAGATGCAGTTGACTCTTCGTCGGGGATCAACGGGTCGCTCGCAGGGTTGTCGATGGCTATCCAGTCGTTGCCGAGGGTTTTGCTGAATTGGCCCAATCCGATACCCGCGCTCAGGATGTTGCCACCACTGAGGGGAATGTGGTACGCCGCATTGATGCGTATCAAGCTGTTGCGCTCCTGGCCAAGATTGTCTGAGTAGAAGGTGACTCCCGCGCCCAAGTTACCGGAGCCAAAGGCGTTGCCAAAGTTGCCGTTGTAATTCAAGAGGGCGGTCTTGGGGTCGCGGTTAAGGCCGTCCCATTGATCGCGGTAGAGTAAGGTGAGGGCGTGGCCGCCTGCACCAAAGCATTCATCACACGCGAACCCGGCGTATGCAGGGTTGAACGACAGCTTATCGTACATCCATTGGGTGTACTGAGGGTCTTGCTGGGCCTTCAGGCCATTCAGGGCAAGCACTCCGAGGGCCAAAATCACGATTTTCTTCATCCGTCTTTTCCTTGAGTTGCAGGCGTTTGGGTACTAAGTCGACTTCTGGAAAGCTGCTAAAATAACGAAAATTCTGAGAGCGCCAAATTTCGGAAAGCCCGATAATTAGCGGGTTTCGACGAATCCTAGAACGGTTGCGACAGGGATGTTAACGGTACACTGTTGAGGACTCAAACGAGCTTCTGAAAAGTGCGCCAATAGCGATCAGGTACTTCGTCGCGCGCGGCCTGCAGATATTCTTCGTAGGTGCAGGGCACAATGTGGTGACGCTGGTAGCGGTTGGTGATCCCAGCAGGATAGGGGACGTCCATCCACCAGCGGTCGGTTTTCTCGCTTTTGTAGAACAACAAGTCGTGGCCTGAGCTTTCGAGGTGCACGGTGTACTTGGTGCACGTTTCGAGTGAGGACTTAGGGTAGTCCTCTTTGCGTTGCGAGAAGCCGTCCAGAAAGCACCACACGGTTTGGGCTGCCAAGTGCACGGTTTGCCCGTTTTCGTCCAGTTCTGGATTGACTTCAAAGAGTCCGAGGGAGGTGAGCTTGTCGCCCATGCCGGCATACCAAGCCAATTGGCAGAGGTGTTCGGCGCGCAGGCCGTTGGGTCCGCGTCCGGCAGTGCCCGGTGCATCGGTTTGACGCACCGCAGAAATGTCGATGCTCACCAGGTCTGCGTTGCGCAGTGCCGGTTCACCCGTTTGGATGTTCTCGGCCAGTTGCCCCAGCCGGGTGGTGTCAAAGTACATGCGGTCCATCATCTCCAGCATGTCGGGATCGGTGAGGTAGCGTTGACCCGCCAGGTTGCTGTAATTGAACAGGTAGTTCGGTTGATGGAGGATGAGGCGGTTGAGGTAGTTGGTGGCCGAGGAAGGGGCTTCGGCGTCGGTGCTCAAGTCCAGGCGCGGGTCAATGGTGGCCACGTTGATGGTGTCCTCCAGTTTCTCGTAGCCTTGGTACATGGCATAGGTCAGGTCCTGGCTACCGCCGATCACCACCGGAACAATGCCCTGCTTGATCAGTTGTTGGCAGCCGTCGCTGACCGCGTAAAAGGTGTCGTTCAAAGACGCGCCTGCTTGGATGTTGCCAAGGTCCACCACCTTCACCTCGCGGTCGAAGCGGTACAGGCGGTAGAAGTAGCGGCGGATGGCGTCGGGGGCATGTTCGCAGCCGTTGTTGGCCTCGTGCCCGCGACTTTCATTGACGCCAATCAGGGCCACAGCAACACCTTCCAGTTCGGGGAATTCACGCCCTTCACGGTAAATGGCAATGGTTGAGCCCAACATGTTGGGTTCGAAGGCATCGCCGGCGATGCGGTTGGACACCGGCTGGAAGTACACCGAAAGATCCATCAGCGCTTGCGACCGCGTTTGGGCTTGGCACGGTGTGCTTCCACCAGTTCGGTTATTTGCTCAAAAGTGAGCGATTCAGGCTCGGTGTCCTTGGGGATCTTCACGTTGTCGCGGCCGGCCTTGATGTAGGGGCCGTAGCGGCCGTTCAGCACACGGATGGTGTCGTCCTCGGCAAAGGTCTTGATGATGGCCTTTTTGTCGGCTTCGATCTTCGCTTTGATGAGTTCCACAGCGCGGTCGATCTCAACTGTGTAGGGATCGTCGCCGGCCTCCTCGTCCAGGGAAACAAAGGTTTTGTTCCAACGCACGTAGGGGCCGTAGCGGCCGATGGCAGCGCTCACCTTTTCACCTTCATACTCGCCTAACTGGCGGGGCAGCTTGAACAGATCAAGGGCTTCCTCGAGAGAGATGGTAGTGATGGATTGGCCGTCGCGCAATGAGGCAAATTGCTTCTCCTCGTCGTCCGGCGCGCCAATTTGAATCATGGGGCCAAAGCGACCGATGCGCGCAATGATGGGCTTGCCGCTTTCGGGGTGTTCGCCCAGTTGGCGCTCGCCAGTAGCGCGCTGTGATTTCTCCAGCGCCTCTTCCACGGTGTGGTGGAAGGGTGAGTAGAATTTGCGCAGCATTTCTTTCCAACTCTTGGTGCCCGAGGCGATCTCATCGAATTCCTGCTCCACGTCAGCGGTGAAGTTGTATTCCATGATGCCCGAGAAGTACTCCACCAAAAAATCGTTCACCACCATGCCGATGTCGGTGGGGAAGAGCTTGGCCTTTTCGGCGCCGGTTATTTCGGTGAGTACCGCTTCGGTCACTTGGGTGCCGTCGCTCTTGAATTGGGTGTATTCGCGCTTGTGTCCGTCACGGCTTTCTTTGACCACATAGCCACGCTTTTGAATGGTGGAGATGGTTGGTGCGTAGGTCGACGGACGGCCGATGCCGAGTTCCTCGAGCTTCTTCACCAGGCTCGCCTCGGTGTAGCGGGGCGGGTGGTGGCTGAAGCGCTGGGTGGCCGAGAGTTCGCCCAGTTTCAAGGTTTGTCCCACGTTGAGGGGGGGGAGCATGCCTTTGGTTTCCTCTTGCTCGTCGTCGGTGCCTTCGAGGTAGACTTTCAAAAAGCCTTCAAAGGTGATCACCTCGCCGCGTGCAGTGAGCGATTCGTCGCGGTTGGAAATGTCCACGGTTACGGTGGTTTTCTCCAGCTGTGCATCGGCCATTTGACTGGCGATGGTGCGCTTGTAGATCAGGTCGTACAAGCGTTTTTCGTTGCGCTCGCCGTCTACACTGGTCACCGAAAGGTCGGTGGGACGGATGGCCTCGTGTGCCTCTTGTGCGCCTTTGCTCTTGGAGCTGTACTTGCGCTGCTTGTGGTAGTCCTCGCCGTATTGGTTGCGTATGGCCTCCCCGGCGGCGTCCAATGCCAAGTCCGATAGGTTCACCGAATCGGTACGCATGTAGGTGATCTTTCCCGATTCGTACAGGCGTTGCGCCACCGACATTGTTTGGGCCACCGAGAAACTCAGCTTGCGGCTGGCCTCTTGTTGGAGGGTCGAGGTGGTGAAGGGAGCGGCAGGGCTCTTTTTGCCCGGAGTGGTTTTCAGATCGGCAATCGAGAAGGTGCTGCCGAGGGTGTCTTGCAAAAAGTTGCGGGCTTCCTGTTCGGTGGCAAAGCGTTTGGGCAGCTCGGCCTTGAGCTCTGCGCCGTCTACGTCAAACAGGGCCACTACGCGGTAGGAGGATGTAGACTCAAATCCTTGGATGTCGCGCTCGCGCTCCACCAAGATGCGCACCGCAACCGACTGCACGCGTCCTGCACTGAGCGAAGGCTTGACCTTGCGCCAGAGCACAGGTGAAAGTTCAAAACCCACCAGGCGGTCCAGCACACGGCGGGCCTGTTGGGCGTTCACCAAGTTGGTGTTGACCGTGCGCGGGTTCTCGATGGCGCGGAGGATGGCCGGCTTGGTGATCTCTGAGAACACAATGCGCTTGATTTTCTCGTCCTTCAAATCCAAGGCTTCCTGCAGGTGCCAAGAAATGGCCTCTCCTTCGCGATCCTCATCGGTTGCGAGCCAGACGATCTCTGCCGCCTTTGCAAGTTTTTTGAGTTCCGCAATGAGTTTCTTTTTGTCGGCGGACACTTCGTAAACAGGTTCGAAGTCGTTTTCGATGTCGATCGCCAGATCGCTTTTGGGCAAGTCGCGTACGTGGCCGTAACTACTGCGTACAGTGAAATCCTTTCCGAGGTAGCCCTCGATGGTTTTGGCCTTTGCAGGCGACTCGACAATAACCAGGTTTTTTGCCATGGGTTGGGTTGCGGTTAGGAAGCCATACCTATATATGACCAGTTTGGCTTCTGGGGGCAAAGAAAGCCACGAAAGTTTCTCCCGACCAAATCTTTTTTGCTCCCCACTGCTTTCTGAACATGTGTGAAAGCCCCCTGTTCGAATACTGACAAGTTGTCATATTTCGCTACCTTTGCCCCCCCTTAAGCAAGCCTATGTTCGAAGGAAACAAAGTCATTGACGAAAGCCGCCAAGGCGAGGCCACCATGCTCAACGCCCCTGAAAAGGGCGGGCGCAAACTCCTGTTGGAGAGCTACGGTTGCCAGATGAATTTTTCGGATTCCGAAATTGTGGCCTCCATCCTGGGAGAGGTGGGTTTCTCCACCACCCGCGATGCCGAAGCCGCAGACGTGGTGTTGATCAACACCTGCGCCATCCGCGACAACGCCGAGCAGCGTGTCCGTGGGCGCCTGCAGTTTTTCAAGGCGCTCAAGAAATCCCGTCCGCACTTGGTGGTGGGCGTGTTGGGCTGCATGGCCGAGCGCCTGCGTGAAAAGCTCCTCGAACAAGAAAAACTGGTGGACCTGGTGGTGGGCCCCGATGCATACCGTGATCTGCCCAACCTGATTGATCAGGTAGACACCGGTCAAAAAGCAGTCAACGTCCTGCTCAGCCGCGAGGAGACCTACGCAGAGATTAGCCCACTGCGCCTCAACACCAACGGGGTGACTGCCTTTATTTCCATCATGCGCGGGTGCGACAACATGTGCTCGTTCTGCGTGGTGCCCTTCACTCGTGGCCGAGAGCGTAGTCGCGATCCACAAAGCATCGTGGCCGAGGCGCAGGAGCTCTTCGATCACGGCTACCGCGAGGTGACCTTGCTGGGGCAAAACGTGGATTCGTACAAGTGGAACATCACCAGCAAAGGGGAGGTGAAGGATCCTGAAAAGCCCACGGTCAACTTCGCCCAACTCATGGCCATGGTGGCCGAGGTTCACCCCGATTTGCGCATCCGCTTCTCCACCTCGCACCCCAAAGACATGACCGACGACGTCTTGCACGTGATGGCCAAGTACGAGAACATCTGCAAGTACATTCACCTGCCCGTCCAATCCGGCAACAACGATGTGCTCAAGCGCATGAACCGCGGCTACACCCGCGAATGGTACCTGGAACGCATTGCGGCCATCCGCCGCATCATTCCCGATTGCGCCATCTCCACTGACATCATTGCTGGCTTCTGCGGCGAGACCGAGGAGCAGCACCAGGACACCCTCTCGCTCATGGCAGAGGTGCGCTATGACATGGCTTACATGTTCAAGTACAGTGAGCGCCCACGTACCTTGGCCGAGCGCAAGTTTGAGGACGACGTGCCCGAAGAGGTCAAAGGCCGTCGCCTCACCGAAATCATCGAGCTCCAAAAGGAATGCAGCGCCGAGCGCACTGCGGCTTTGGCCCACGGCACCCAGCGCGTGTTGATCGAAGGGGTCAGTAAAAAATCCGACGATGAGCTTAAAGGACGTAACACTCAGAATACCGTAGTCGTCTTCCCTAAGGGCGACTATGCTCCTGGACAATACGTCGACGTAAACATTACCGGCAACACCGCCGTGACCTTGTTGGGTGAAGTGGTGCCGGCAAACGCCTAACACCTGCGCATGGAACTCCAAAGCGTCAAGCAACGCTTCGGCATCATTGGCAATTCAGCCGCCCTCAACCGTGCACTTAGCGTAGCGGTACAGGTGGCGCCTACCGACATCTCGGTGCTCATCACCGGCGAGAGTGGAACGGGCAAGGAAGTGATGCCCAAAATCATTCACCACCTCTCGGCCCGCAAGCACGGTCCCTACATCGCTGTGAACTGCGGTGCCATCCCCGAGGGCACCATTGACAGTGAGCTTTTTGGCCACGAGAAGGGCGCATTCACTGGCGCTTCGGATGCCCGCAAAGGCTACTTCCAAGTGGCCGACGGCGGCACCATCTTCTTGGACGAGGTGGCCGAACTTCCGCTGCAAACCCAGGTACGCTTGCTGCGCGTGTTGGAAACAGGCGAGTTCATCCGCGTGGGATCCTCCAAGGTGATCAAGACCGATGTGCGTGTGGTGGCCGCCACCAACGTGAAGATGGAGCAAGCCATCCGCGAAGGCCGTTTTCGCGAGGACCTGTACTACCGTTTGAACCAGGTGCCCATTTCCATCCCGCCGCTGCGCGACCGTTCGGAAGATGTACACTTGCTGTTCCGAAAGTTCACCGCAGACATTTCTGAGCAGTACCGCATGCCTGTGGTGACCCTCACCCCCGATGCGGTGGACGCCCTGGAGCGTTACCCGTATCCCGGTAACATCCGTCAATTGCGCAACATCTCCGAGCAGATTTCGGTGATTGAGCAGGAGCGCACCATCGATCGCGACACCCTGCTGAAGTACCTGCCGCAAAACGAGCTCAACCGGGACACCACCCCCATGGTCATTAACCAAGACAACAAGCAGGATTTCAGCGAGCGCGAGATCCTCTACAAGATTCTGTTTGACCTCAAGAACGATTTGGGCGACGTGAAACGACTGGTGTTGGAGCTCATCCAAACTGGACACTTGGAGCCCACTGCGGGCAACCAGGAACTCATGCGCAAGGTCTTCCACGATGAGCAGGCCGTGCACGAATGGGAAGAAGCCGAAGCCTCAGGACTGGTGCACATTGGTCCCTCGACCAGCACCCCGACCCCTCACCACACCGTGCAGTCCGAACCGCACGAAATCGAGGTGGAGGAAACCCTGAGTTTGGTAGAGAGCGAAAAAGAACTGATCCGCAAGGCACTGGCCAAGCATAACGGCAAGCGCAAGTATGCGGCGCGTGAACTCGGCATTTCGGAGCGCACCTTGTACCGCAAGATCAAAGAGTACAATTTGCAATGATGCGCAGCGTTAGAATCCCGATGGCAACTCGTTTTGCATCTTTGGTCATGTTGGTGGTCCTTTCGGGCTGTGGCATTTATTCGTTCACCGGTATCGATGATTCGGGCGCCGAGACCTTTGCGGTGGATTACCTGCGCACGCAAACCCCACTGGCTTCGGAGACGTTTGCCCAACGCTTGACTGAGGGCATGAAGGACTTGGTGCTCCAACGTTCCGCTTTGGACGTGGTGGCCGACAACGCCGACCTGACCTACTCGGGATTCATCACCGCATACGAAGTGCGTCCCGTCAGCAATCAAAGCGACGAGACGGCCGCCCTCAACCGCCTCACGGTAACGCTCCGGATTTCCTACGTCAATGACAAGGAACCCGAGAAGAGCTTCGACAACCGCACCTTCAGTGAATTTGTGGATTTCGATGCCAATTTGGACTTTGCGACCGTGGAGACCACCCTTTGGGATGAATTGCTGGACAAGCTCACCCAGTCGGTCTTCAACGCAAGCCTGGGCAACTGGTGACCGCATCTGACTTCCATACCGCACTCCAATCCCCCGACCAACTCGGCTTCGAGCAGGTGACCGCGTTGCGCGCCCTGGCTGAGGCCTACCCGTGGTTTGGCGCGGGGCACATCCTGCTGGCCAAGGCCATGCACAACACCGGCGATTTGGGGTACGACGACCAGCTGCATATGGCAGCTGTGCACGCCGGCTCTCGCACGGTGCTGTTTGATTTGGTGGTGGCCAAAGAATTGGCTGAAGGAAAGGTGGAGGTGCCTGACAGGGAAGACGATTTAGTGCAAGGGCCGTTTGCAGGTGGGGTTGAGGATGAGGTTGGGAAGGCTGGCGCCGCTGAGCCTGACCTTGAGGATGCGCCCGAGCCCGAGCCAGTGGTTGATGCCGTGCCCGAAGCGGAGGCAGGCCAGGAGGAGATGGCCGAAGCGGTGCTGGAGAAGCGTTCGTTGGATGCGTTGGAGACCGATATCCTTGCGGCCGGTGTAAGTCGGGTGATTGAGCAAGAGGTGGGCGAGACGCTCGCGGCGGAAGAAGTGCCCGCTGCCGATCCTGAACAAGCACCTGTTGCTGAAGCACCTGCAGAAGACCTGAGTCCGTTTGCCCAGTGGCTGCTCAAGCGCAGTTCTGAACTTGGGGTGGAAGTGGGCACGGGAACTACCGCAGAGGCCGCGGCGCCAGAGGCTGCCGATGCTGCGCCCGAAGCTCCAAACGAACATGGCACCCGTCGCAAGCAGCAAGACTTGATCGACGCCTTCATTGCCAAGGACCCGCAGATCACCCCAGGGCGTGTGGCCGAGTTTGATCCTGGCGACATTGCCCGCGAATCCATCGTGGAAGACGAGTCGCTGGTGACCGAGACCATGGCGCGCATCTACGCCAAACAAGGCAAGCTCGGAAAGGCCCGCAAAGCGTATGAAATGCTGGCCTTGAAATACCCAGAAAAAAGTGTTTATTTTGCCAACCAGCTCAAAAAGCTGGAGAAGAAGAAGTAACTAACTGAATTTCAAGGACATGGGTCCCTTTTTGATTGTATTGATTGTGGTGATTTGTGTGCTTTTGGCACTCGTAATCCTGGTTCAGAACCCCAAAGGCGGCGGCTTGGCTGCTGGTTTCCAGTCGGCAGGCGCCGGTAGCGGTGTACAGCGCACCACTGACTTTTTGGAGAAAGCAACGTGGTACTTGGGCATTGCACTGTTTGTGCTGTGCGTAGTATCTGCCCGTTTCTACGATACCGGCAATCCAACCATTGACCGCATGGACGACGACATCGAGCTCCCGGGCGGCGATGACCTCAACCTCGACGGCGACGACGACGAATAAGTCGCTCCTCACAACGCATCTCAAATGTCAGTATGTCACCACATGCTGACATTTTTTTTGCCCGAACGGCAGTATTGTCCGACTCTGTCAGGCCATTTCCGATTGGCACAAAATCTGACAGTGGCGAGATGCGATCAACAATTTGATCAATAACCAGAAAATTCAACCCATCATGGCTGTAAACGTCAAGCCCCTCGCCGACCGCGTGCTGGTAGAACCCGCAGCGGCAGAAGAGACCACCGCAAGTGGCATCATCATTCCAGACACCGCCAAGGAAAAGCCTCAGCGCGGAACTGTAGTTGCCGTAGGTGACGGCAAGAAAGACGAACCTCTCACCGTGAAGGCAGGTGACACCGTCCTTTACGGCAAGTACGCCGGCACCGAGATCAACGTAGAAGGCAACGACTACCTGATCATGCGCGAGAGCGACATCTTCGCTATCGTGTAATTCACATTCCAATCATTCAGACCTCAACATCCAAATTGACAAGTCATGGCTAAGGATATCACCTTTGATATTGACGCACGCGCCCAGCTCAAAGAAGGCGTAGATGCGCTCGCCAACGCAGTAAAAGTCACCCTCGGTCCCAAGGGCCGCAATGTGGTGATCGATAAAAAATTCGGTGCCCCAGGCATCACCAAAGACGGCGTTTCGGTTGCGAAAGAAATCGAGCTGAAAGACCCCGTGGCCAACATGGGCGCCCAAATGGTGAAAGAGGTGGCTTCCAAGACCGCCGACATCGCCGGTGACGGCACCACTACCGCCACCGTACTCGCACAAGCCATCGTAGCTGAAGGCCTCAAGAACGTTGCTTCGGGTGCTAACCCTATGGACCTCAAGCGCGGCATCGATAAGGCTGTAAAGGCCGTTGTAGCCAGCCTTAGCAACCATTCGTCTGAAGTCGGCGACGACTACAGCAAGATTGAGCAGGTAGGTACCATCTCAGCCAACAACGACGTAAAAATCGGGCAGCTGATTGCCGAGGCCATGAAAAAGGCCGGCAAGGAAGGTGTCATCACCGTTGAGGAAGCCAAAGGCACCGAGGACGAGCTCAAGACCGTAGAAGGGATGCAGTTCGACCGCGGTTACCTGTCTCCTTACTTTGTGACCAATACCGAGAAAATGGAGGCCGAACTCGAAGCACCTTTCATCCTGATCTACGACAAGAAGATCTCGAACATGAAGGACCTGCTTCCAGTACTCGAGCAAACTGCGCAAACCGGCAAGCCCCTGCTCATCATCGCTGAAGATGTCGATGGCGAAGCACTGGCTACCCTGGTGGTAAACAAAATCCGCGGCTCGCTGAAAGTGGCTGCTGTAAAAGCTCCTGGTTTTGGTGACCGCCGTAAGGCGATGCTGCAAGACATCGCCATCCTCACCGGTGGCCGTGTGATCTCAGAAGAGACCGGCATGAAGCTCGAAGGTGCCACCCTCCAAGACCTCGGTTCTGCCGAGAAAGTGGTGATCGACAAAGACAACACCACCGTGGTAAACGGTTCAGGTGAGGCGGTCGACATCAAGGCACGTGTAGAGCAAATCCGCGCGCAAATCGAAAACACCACCTCGGACTACGACCGCGAGAAGCTCCAAGAGCGTCTGGCCAAGTTGGCTGGCGGTGTAGCCGTGATCTACGTAGGTGCTGCCACCGAAGTAGAGATGAAGGAGAAGAAAGACCGCGTCGATGACGCGCTGCACGCTACCCGTGCGGCGGTGGAAGAAGGCATCATCCCAGGTGGGGGTGTGGCATACATCCGCGCTGCGTCTGTACTCGACCAGGTGGACACCGACAACCACGATGAGGCCACCGGTGTCAGCATCGTGAAGCGTGCCATCGAAGAGCCGCTCCGTCAGATTGTAGCCAACGCCGGCGGCGAAGGCGCAATCATTGTACAGAAAATCAAAGAAGGCGAAGGCAACTTCGGCTACAACGCTCGCACCGAGGTGTTCGAAGACCTGCTCGTTGCAGGTGTGATCGACCCCACAAAAGTGTCTCGCGTAGCGCTGGAGAACGCCGCTTCCATTGCGGGAATGCTGCTCACCACTGAGTGTGTCATTTCCGACATCCCGGAAGAGGAAGGTGCTCCCGCCATGCCTGCTGGTATGCCAGGTGGCATGGGCGGCATGATGTAAGCACTGGATTCCGTCCACATAATGAACGGCCGTTCCCACTGGGGGCGGCCGTTCTTTTTTGTCAGCCACTCAGCTGCAGTGGCCACTACTCAACGGTAGTTCTTGGGGTGGGTGTGTGCAAACACCCTTGCCTCAAATCGACGCCATGCAACGATTTGCTGTGGCCTTGCAGGACCTTTCATTGGCCTGTGTAGGCTGCCAAAAAAACACCTAAAAAAGATTTCCTTAGCCCATAAATACCGGCACATACACGGCCCCAAAGGCGCCTCCTTAACCGTTACCCACGCGGTGGCCGGGACTGCAGACGCACGCTTTACGTTGGACGGTCAGGACACCGAGATTTTGGGGTTGTTTTGGGCGACGGAATTGGATTGACACCCCGGATGGGGTCCCAGCTTTGCGGCAGTTTTTCAAGCGCCTGCTGTAGATGTGCTGGGTGGCTTTGCTACCTTGTAAGGCACCAAGAACCATCCTGTGAAATTTCTCCTCCAAACGCTCTGTGCTGTTTTGCTGGCATTCCCGCTGGTTGCGCAACACGGCCAATCCGGTCGCGCTGACCAGGCCCAAGGGGTCGGATATAGCCCCAACCTCGGCCAATTTCCCGAGCACGTATTGGCCTTTACCCCCTTCGCCGGGGGCTACCTGTTTGCCGAAAATGACGGCCTCACCTTCAGCTTGTACAGTCGCCCTGCGCACGGCAAGGACGCCGAGCAAGTGGTGCACCACGTGTACAAGCAAGCCTTCATTGGGGCCCAATCCGAACAGCTTCATGTGGTGGACCAACAGCCCGAAGACTGGACGCGTAACTTCTTCTTGGGCAACAATCCCTTGACCCACCGTAGCGGTGTGCCTGTGTTCCAATCGGTACGCATGCAGGACCTGTACCCAGGGATCCAATTGGAGTTGACCCAGGAGTACGGCAACCTCAAAACCAACTTCTACGTGCATCCCGGCAGCGACCCTGCACAAATCCAATGGCTATACAAGCACGCCGAAGCCCGGCTGGTGAACGGCCACTTGGAAATCCCCACCCCATCCGGGGAGATGCAGGAAATGAAGCCGGTGGCGTGGACCTTGGATGCCAAGGGCAAGAAGCACCGTGTCAAGGTGAAATACGTGCAAGAGGGCGACGTTTTTGGATTCCAGTTGGGCGCCTACGATCCTGCGCATGTGTTGGTGATCGATCCTGTGTTGGTGTTTTCCAGCTACAGCGGTTCTACCTCGGACAACTGGGGCTTCACCGCCACTTACGATAACCTGGGGCATGCCTACGGCGGCGGCATTGTGGCCGGCGCGGGCTATCCGGTATCCCCCGAGGCTGCGCAAACCGAATACGGGGGCGGCTCGTGGGACATCGCAGTCATGAAATTCATGCCTGACGGCATGGACATTGAATACGCTTCTTACCTCGGAGGTGCTGGAAACGATGTTCCGAGCTCCATGGTGGTCGACAGTCAAAACCGCTTGGTGGTGTTTGGTACTACAGGTAGCCAAGATTTCCCAACGACCGAGGGGGCGTTCGATAGCACGCACAACGGCGGACCGTTCACAGCCCCGCTGGGTACGGTAGACTTTGTCAATGGGGCTGACTTTTACGTGAGCCGGTTCAGTGCGAATGGCAGTGCATTGGATGCCAGTACCTACATGGGTGGCGAAGGCACCGACGGCATCAACGAGGACTTTGA
The DNA here is from genome assembly GCA_049594615.1 of Flavobacteriales bacterium. GTDB lineage: Bacteria > Bacteroidota > Bacteroidia > Flavobacteriales_D > Sanyastnellaceae > CAXPZW01. The sequence goes on along the minus strand of JBMYJR010000006.1, from coordinate 15,936 downwards.
TTTCAACTACGGCGACCTGTTCCGTGCCGAGGTGATTGTGGATGCATCCGACCGCGTGATTTGTGCAGGCACCACAACTTCATCGGATTTGCCAACCGCCGGAATGCCATACAGCGATGTGGCGCTCGGAGGTCAAGACGCAGCGCTGTTCATGCTCAACGACGACTTCTCGAACCTGGAATGGAGCACTTACTTTGGTGGGCTCTTGGACGATACGGCCTACGCCCTTGAGGTGATGGGCGACGGATCGGTGTATGTGGTGGGCAGCACCCAGTCGGTGGATTTGCCAGCCGGGGAAAACGCCGTCTACAACGATTTTCAAGGGGACTTGGACGGATACGTAGCGCACTTTGAATCCGGCACGTTGGTCAACTGCACCTTCATGGGCACCAGCGATTACGACCGCACCTTCTTCATCGAGCAAGACACCGACGGCAACATTTGGATCACCGGGCAATCCGAAGGCGAATGGCCACTGGTCAACGAAACCTACGTGGACCAGGGCGCGGGGCAGTACTTCGTGAAGCTCAACCCTGAGCTCTCGGAAATGTTGCTGAGCACTACCTACGGCTCGGAGGGCATCTTTTCGCCCATCAACATTTGCCAGACGGCCTTTTTGGTGGACGATTGCAACCGCATTTTTGTGGCTGGGTGGGGCGGTGCGCTCAACTTCTCGTTTGGCGACACCAACGACATGCCGGTCACCGGCGACGCCTTCCAGTCCACCACCGACGGATCGGATTTTTACCTGGCGGCGTTTGATGTGGACGTGGGCAGCCAGCTGTATGGCTCGTTCATCGGCGGCAACGGATTGAACGAGCACGTGGACGGCGGTACCAGCCGTTTTTCACCCGATGGTACGGTCTATCAAGCCGTGTGCGCAGGGTGTGGCGGTTCGTCGCTCTTCCCCTCCACCGACGGGGCGTTCAACGAAACCAATGCCTCCACCAACTGCAACCTGGCGGTCTTCAAGTTTGATTTTGAGATTCAGAGCTTGACGGCGGTGGCCAGTGCCAGTCCTTCTCCGCAAGGCTGCACGCCGTTTACCGTTACGTTCAACAACGCCGGGAGCACGGGCATCGAGAGCTACTGGGAATTCGGCACTGGAGACTCCTCCACCGATGACGCCCCCACCTATACCTACACCGAACCCGGCATCTTCGAAGTGATGTACGTCTCCACCGATCCGGGGTCGTGCAACGTTTCAGACACCACATATTTGGAAGTGGAAGTACAAGATCCGCTGTTGCTCACTCCGGCCTTCACGTGGTTCGCGCCTTTGTGTCAAGAGGAGGCGTTGGTCACCTTCGACTACACCGGCGGCACTGAATACGACGAGCTGATCTGGAACTACGGCGACGGCAACGGCAGTGACAATACCGGCACCTTTGAATACCTCTACGCGGCAGGCGGCAACTACACAGTGACCGTTACCCTCATAGACGAATTCTGTAACGAGCAAGTCACCGCCACCCAGCAGGTGTTTGTGGATCCGCAGGGCGGAGTAGAAGGCGAGGTGGTGTGGCCCAATATCTTCACGCCCAACCAAGACGAGTTCAACCGCTACTTCCAGCCTTTCATTGAACTGGACAACGGCACGCGCCTCGTGCCCACGCTGGCCGATTATGCGGACGTGTTTGAGTTGTTGGAGTTGCAGGTGTTTAACCGCTGGGGCAACCTGGTATTTGAGTCCAGCACGGAGGCGCCCTTCTGGGATGCAGCTGAGGCCAAGGATGGGGTGTACTACTACATAGGTTCCCACCAACTCAAGTGCACCGAAACGCAGACCACCACCGTTTCAGGATACGTGCATTTGCAGCGCTAGTCCGGCTGGTTTCCGGTGAGTTGTTTGAAGACGTCTTCGAGCGATTGCTCCACGCGGGTGAGGCCCAAAACTGCGGCCCCGGCTTCTACGACTTGTTGTGACACTTCGCGGCGGATGTCTGCACTGACCCCAACGGTCAGGCGCCAGCGGAGGGTGCCGCGGTCTTCTACGTTGACCACGCCGTCGATGGCGTAGAGCACGTCGGGCGGCAAATCACCGTCCACTTCCAAATCCAGCAAATAGCCGCTTTGGTTGGCGGCGCCGCGCAGGGATTGCACGTCGTTGTCGGCCACAATGTTGCCTTGGTCGATGATGAGCACACGGTTGCATATGGCCTCTACCTCTTGCATGATGTGGGTGGAGAGCATTACGGTTTTTTCGGCGCCGAGTGAGCGGATGAGCGCTCGGATGTCCACCAGTTGGTTGGGGTCCAAGCCCGAGGTCGGCTCGTCCAAAATCAGGACTTGCGGATCGTGGATCATAGCGGCGGCCAATCCCACCCGTTGGCGGTACCCTTTCGAAAGTTGGCCTATGCGCTTGTGGGACTCTCGGGTGAGGCCCACGCGTTCAATCATGGCATCGGCGCGGTCTTTAACTCCTGAAATGCCGTACATCCCTCCTACAAAACGCAGGTATTCACGTACGTACATGTCTGGGTAAAGCGGATTGTGCTCAGGCAGGTACCCGACCAAGCGCTTCACATCCAGGGCTTTGTCGTTGACGTCGAGCCCGCAGACTTCCACCTTGCCTTTGGTGGCCTGCATGTAGCAGGTGATGATCTTCATCATGGTGGACTTGCCGGCGCCATTGGGGCCCAGAAATCCCACCACCTCTCCGGTGGGGATGGTAAACGACACGTCGTTCAGCGCGTGCTGGGTGCCATAGGTCTTGACGATGTTGGTGGCTGTGATGCTCATGGTGGTGGTCAAAGGTAGCAACACCAAAGCAACACTCGCCGTTTGCGGTGCAGTGCCCGGTGCAATCGCTAATTTCGCCGCATGCGAACCGGACGCGTCATCAAGTCTACAGGCAAGTGGTACCAAGTGTTGGAAGATTCCGGCCAGGCTTGGGAATGCCGCATTCGGGGCAAAATGCGCCTCAAGGGCTTGCGCACCACTAACCCGATTGCGGTCGGGGATCGGGTAGACTTTGAGCCCGAGGAAGGCGATGACCACCAGCGCGGAATCATTTCCAACATCCACGAGCGCACCAATGCCATCATTCGCAAAAGCGTGAACCTCAGCCACGAAGCGCATGTGGTGGCCAGCAACATTGATGTCGCCTTTTTGGTGGTGACCCTCACCAAACCGGCCACCAGCACCGGGTTTATCGATCGTTTTTTGGTGACTGCCGAAGCGTACGGCGTCAAAACCGTCCTGGTCTTCAACAAAACAGACCTCTACGGCGAAGACGAAACCGCCTTCCACGAATACCTGACTGCGGTGTACTCAGACATCGGCTATGAATGCCTGGACACCTGCGCGGCCTCGGGGGAGGGGGTGGAACACGTGCACGCGCGCATAGCGGGCAACACGGCCATGTTTGGTGGGCACAGCGGGGTGGGTAAAAGCACCTTGATCAACGCCATGGAGCCTGGCCTAAACATCCGTACCGCTGAGGTCAGCGAGACCCACGAGAAAGGCAAGCACACCACCACTTTTGCCGAAATGCACCCGCTGGAAAACGGCGGTTTCATCATCGATACCCCGGGCATCAAAGGCTTTGGGATCATCAACATCGAGCAGGACGAGCTGCACCATTACTTTCCTGAGATGTTTGAGCTGCTGCCCGAGTGTAAGTTCCACAACTGCCGCCACCTGAATGAACCGGGTTGCGCTGTGCAGGATGCACTCGACCAAGGGTACATTGCCGCGCACCGCTACGATTCGTACGTGGCCATGTATCACCAAGAAGAAGGTTATCGTTGACGTACAATGAAGTCGGGGTTGAAGAGGCTGTCTTTGTTGTAGGTCAGCGGGTGGCCACCTGAGGCAAAAATCTCCATACCGATGCCGTGCATCAATGCGTGGCCTGCGGCGGTGTCCCATTCCATGCAAGGCGCAAAACGCGGGTAGATGTGCGCTTTGCCCTCCATCAGTTTGCAAAACTTCAACGCCGAACCACTCGGAAGCACCTTCAGGTTGGGCTGTTCATCACGCAGTTGGTCCAGGTATGCGGCCGTGTTGGCGTCCATGTATGCGCGTGAAACCGTGGCCACCCAAGGTTGTGTGAAGTCAGGTCCAGGCATCAAGTCGGCCTCGATGATGAGGTCTTCCAACTCGGCTTGGCGCGACCATTTGACCCGCCAAGATTTGCCGTTGCGGGTGAAGTACAACATGCGCGTGGCGGGCAACGCAATGGCCCCTTCGGTAGGGGTTAGCCCGTCGATGCGCGCGATGCACACGGCAAATTCGTCGCGTCCGGCGGCAAACTCGCGGGTGCCGTCCAAGGGATCCACACACCAGAAGGCCTGCCACGACTGGCGTTGCGATTTAGAAACTTCAACCTCTTCACTGAGGATAGGCAGTCCTGTGGGGGCGAGGGCTTCACGAATGGCGCGGTCGGCGGCGTAGTCGGCATCGGTGACCGGGCTGTTGTCGTCTTTGTGTTTGACGTTAAAGCCGTCTTTGCGTGTTTGGCGAATGGCTTCTGCACCTGCAATGGCAGCGCGAAGCATGTGGAAAAGTTGGGGGCTCTGCATCTCTAGTTCAAACAAAAATAGGCCTGCCCCATGGGGAAAGTTTAATTTTGACTCGAAATCCAGGGGTGCCTGCGGCGAAAACGTTTGCCAACGGCTGAGATGACACCCTTTGAACCTGCCCAGATCATCCTGGGAAGGGAGCGAAGTGGTTAATGAAAAGTGTGCCAACCCTGGGTGCACTTGGTAATTAACAATCAATTCTTTTAGATGAAATCTGTATTTATTGGAGCGCTGCTCACACTGATGGCTTGGCCACTTGCAGCGCAGTACAACGTTTCTGGAACGGTCAGCGACAAGGCCACCGGAGAACCCATTCCTTTTGCCAACATCCTGATTGAGGAAACCAAGGCCGGCCTACAAGCTGGCGCCGAGGGCAAGTATGTGTTTGAAGGGCTGCCTTCAGGCATCTACACCCTGGTGGCGAGCTCTTTGGGCTACGCAGAGATGCGTCAGGAGGTGACCGTTACGGGTCAAAATGTAACGGTAGACTTTGCCTTGACAGGATCGGCAGTGGTGGACGATTTGCAACTCCAGCAGGTCGACCCGCTGGACTCGCGTACCGTTGGATTGGAATCCGTGCAGGCCATTCCGGCTGCAGCTGTGGTGACCACCATGGCCACCGAACGCACGCCCATTGCGTTCTGGAACGTCACTCCTAAAGACATCCAACGCCTCAACAACGGGCAAGACTTACCGCAGCTCTTGCGTTTCACCCCGTCGTTGGTGACCACCAGCGATGCCGGTAACGGCGTGGGCTACACAGGACTGCGTATCCGTGGTTCGGACGCCACCCGCGTGAATGTGACCATCAACGGCATCCCGTTGAACGACTCGGAGTCGCAGGGGGTGTTCTGGGTGAATACTCCAGACCTGGCTTCCAGCGCAGACGCTATCCAGATCCAACGCGGTGTGGGTACCTCGACCAACGGCGCAGGTGCCTTTGGTGGTACGGTTAAAGTGAACACCTTAGGCAAGTCCCGCACACCGTCGGCGACCATCAGCAACGCGATTGGCTCGTTCAACACCTTCAAGCACACGGTGCAGGCTTCAACGGGGCTGTTCAACAACTTCAGTTTGGAAGCCCGTCTTTCGCAAATCACCAGCGACGGCTTCATCGATCGCGCCACTTCTGATCTGAAGAGCTACTACATGGCAGGTACTTGGGACAACGGCAATACCAAGATCGCAGGTGTGGTTTTTGGTGGGCGTGAGCGCACGTACCAAAGTTGGTGGGGGACCCCGCAGTCGCGCATCGAAAATGACCTTGAAGGCATGCTGGCCCACGCCGCCAACAACGGTTTAAGCGCCTCGCAAACAGAGAACCTGCTCAACAGTGGTCGCACCTACAACTACTACGAGTACGAGAACGAGGTGGACAACTACAACCAAGACCACTACCAGCTGCACTTCACCCAGCGTTTGGGCAGCTACTTGCGTTTGGATGTGTCGGGCCACTACACCTATGGTCGCGGCTTCTTTGAGCAGTTCCGCTCGGGAGATGACTTCTCGGATTACGGCCTTTCGCCCATCGTGTTTGACGCGCAGACCATCTGGAGCGATGGCACCGACGGCGAAGGCAACCCCATCAACTACGAGTACATCGGCTATTACGAAGGCAATGGCCAGGTGGAAATCAGCCAATCGGTGGTAACTGATGAAGATGACAATCCAATTTTGGACGGCGAGGGCAACACGTTGTTGGAAGTGTCTGCACAGATCTCAGAAACCGACGTGATCCGTCGCCGCTGGCTGGAGAACGACTTCTACGGTGCAGTTTGGGGGCTGACTTACAACCGCAACCGTTTGAACACCGTGCTTGGCGGTGGTTGGAACCGTTACGACGGCGACCACTTTGGCGAGCTCACCTGGATGGAGCACCCCAACGGCACCTCGAAAGACGACATTTACTACCTGGGCAATGGCCTCAAAACCGACTTCAACATCTACCTGAAGTCCATCTACCGCATCACCGATGTGTTGAGTGCTTACGTAGACCTGCAGCAACGCACCGTGGACTACGTTACCTCGGGTACCGACAACGATCTGCGCGCCTACGACATTGAAGACAACCTCAGCTTCTTCAACCCCAAGGCCGGTTTGACTTGGTACATGAGCCGCCAAGACAAGGTGTATGGTAGCTACGCCGTGGCCAACCGTGAGCCGGTGCGCGGCGACTACATCGACGCTCCATCGGGCCAAATGCCCAAGCCTGAGAACCTGCAGGACATCGAGATCGGTTACCAGCGCAACGCAGACAAGTACTACTTCGGCGCCAACCTGTACTACATGAAGTACAAAGACCAATTGGTGCTTACCGGCGCGTTGAACGACGTGGGCGGTGCCATCCGCGAGAACGTGGACGAGAGCTTCCGTCAAGGCATCGAGCTGGAGTTGAGCTGGAACGTGCTCAAGCGCCTCAACTGGTGGGCCACTGCCACCTTCTCACAGAATTACATCACCGAGCACACCGAGTTCATAGCCGATTACACCAATGGGTTTGAGAATGTAGAGATCCAGCACAACAACACCCAGATTGCCTTCTCACCCAACGTGACGGCGGCATCGGTGCTGACCTTCTTGGCCCTGAGCAACACCAACCACGAGGTGGAAGTGGCGTGGCAAACCAAGTACGTGGGCGAACAGTACCTCAACAACACCGAGGACCCTAACCGCACCATCGACGCCTTCTTGGTCAACGACCTGCGTGCGACTTACCGACTGAAGAACCGCGTATTCAAGCAGCTGGAGTTGAACGCTTGGGTCCACAACATGTTGGATCTGGAGTACAGCAACAACGGCTACACCTACGACTACATCTTTGGAGACCGCATCGTAGAGAACTTCTACTACCCGCAAGCCGGACGCAATTACACCGTGGGCTTGACCATCGGGTTCTAGACCGAAAACGCACATTGGAACTCTGGCCCCCGGCGCTTTGGCGTACGGGGGTCAGTGGTTTCTGGAGGCCGCTGCAATGTCGAACAGGAGCGAAGGGTCTTCTTCAAAGGCGGTACCGACCACCACCACATCGGCGCCTGCATCCCAAGCGGCTTGGGCGGCCGCTTCACTGCGGATGCCTCCACCCACAATCACCGGAACATTCACCGCCTTTCGGACAGCGCGGATCATGGCCTCAGGAACAGGTTCAAGTGCGCCCGATCCGCCGTCCAAATACATGGCCTGCATGCCCAGCATCTCACCAGCCAGCGCGGTGGCTGCCGCGATTTCCGGCTTGTGCGCAGGAATGGGAAGGGTCTGGCTCATGTACAGCGCAGTGGTGGTGCGTCCGGAGTCCACCAGCATGTAGCCAGTAGAAATGGTTTCCAGACCCAGCGCTTTGATGCGCGGGGCGGCCACCACGTGCTGGCCAATGAGCAATTCAGGGTTGCGGCCGCTGATGACCGAAAGCAGCAGCAGCGCATCGGCCTCGCCGTGCACCTGGGCCACACTTCCGGGGAAGAGCACCACCGGTTTGGAACTGTGCGCCTTGGCGTAGCGCACCACGGCGTCGAGCCGTTCGGTGGTCATCAGACTGTCGCCCACCAGCAGGTAGTCTACTGGACACTCCTCCACAAAACGCACGATGCGTTCCAAGGCGGTGTCATCCAGTTTGTCCGGATCGAGCAGCACGGCGAGGGCCTTATGACCTCGTTGGTGGTGCTGGACCAAATTGGGGTAAACAGCCATGACACAAAAGTAAGCAACCGACTGCGGGTCAGAACCACAACTGCTCGCGCTCAAACAAGTGGAGCAATTGCGGGGTCAGCAGTTGGTGCCCGTTGTCGATGGTGTGCAGAACAGGCCGGTTCAACCGCTTTTGGAATCGGGTGCCCAGCTTGACGGGAATCACCGAATCTCGCGTCCCAAATACGAGCTGGATGTCCAAGTCTTGGTGGTTGATCAAATGGGCGATGCGTTCGAGGTCTGGTGTGATGGTGCGGTAGCGTGACCACACGTCTCGCAACAGGACGCGTTTCTCGCGGGTGCCAAAATGGACCTCTACGAATTTCTCGGTTTTCGGGTGCAACAAGCGGAGTTGGGCGAGCAGTCGGGTGAGGCCAAAGATCCAGCCGGGATGGTCGATGGTGGTTTGGTAAAACCAACGGCCTAGTGCAGTGCCGTAGAGTGGATTGTACATCCAAGGTTGACGAAAACCATCGGGCGCAGTCAGTCTCATTTTGGCCACGCGGTGGGGCAATAGCTCGGCGGTCTTGAGCGCAATGCGTCCGCCCATGCTGTAGGTCAGCAGGTGCACTTGGGGCGCATTCAGGGTGTCCATAAGGGCCTCCATCCACACCTTGAAGTCAGGCACTGCAATGGGGCGCATGAACGGGTAGGTAGCGCTTGGCAGTTGGCTTGTACCGTGTCCAAACAACCCCAGCGACACCAGTTCTTGGTGGGGTTTCAGCAAGGGCAAGAAGAGTGCGAAGTCCTCCGGCGGACGCCCATAACCGTGAAAGGCCAGAATCACCTCTCTTCCTTCCTGCAGCATGGCAGGAGCAATGACGCCTTCAAAGGTGGCGCCGGCCGTAGGGATGGATATGAGTTCAAAGGACCGGGGTTGCACGGGGTGAAAATCGGAATTCCGGTGCACAAGACGGTCAAACCGCAAAGGGTGGTTTACTCACAAGAGGTGCCGAAGAAGCCCAGGAGCAAAAGCAGATCGGCGGTGCTCACGCTGCCGTCTTGATTCAAGTCTTCGAACCCGCATTCTGAAGAGCAGCCAAAGTTGCCCAGCAGTTGTAGCAGGTCGGTGGTGCTGATGAAGCCGTCACCATCCAGGTCATACGGGCAGAAAATCTCCGAGAATTCGATGGTGCCGTTGCAGTTGTTGTCGATGTCTTCTGCAGTGCCGGGTGCGCCAGGGAATACCGTGTCGAGGGTGTCGTCGCAATCGGTGTTATCGGCTACGAATCCTGCCGGTTGGGTGCAGCTGGTGACCGTCACATTCACGTCACCAAAGCCGTCGTTGTCGGTGTCGGCGTACCACACAGGTATGGACTGGTCGGGGTTGGCTACGGTTGGACAGGTGTCACACGCATCGCCCACGCCATCTCCGTCGCCGTCGTCTTGGTCTGGGTTGGGGGTGTCCACGCAGTTGTCGACGGCGTCCGGAATGCCGTCGGAATCGGCGTCTTCAATCGAACAGTTGAAATTCACCACAAAGGCGTTAGACAGGACACTGCCACAGTCGTTCACCGACTCCACAAACAGTTGGAAAAAGTCCTCACTCACACCTGCAAACGATACCGAGATGTTGTTGCTGTTGTTGCCCGCAAGGATGACTGCGCCGGCAGGCAGGGTCCAGTTGTAGCCTGTTGCGTTGGGTACCGGTTCGAGGAAGAAGACGCCCACTTCGGTGTCGGCACACAGCTCAGACGGTCCACTGATCGGTGTGGTTTGGGTCGGCAGCGTGTTGATCACCACCTGGATGCTTGCAGGTGCGCTGGTGCAGCCGGGATCGCCTTCGGCCACCACTTGGTAGATGCCCGATTGTGCGGCGGTCAGTCCGGTGAGTGACCATGACGGCCCGGTAAAGGTGCTGCCGTCGGGCCCGGTCCACAGGTAGGTGAGTCCGCCGTCAAACACTTCTAGTGAGGCCGCGTCTCCTTCGCACAACGAGATCAGCGTTGGGCTGATGAGTGCTGGTGCGCTTGGCGGGTTGCACGCGTTGAATGTTTCGGTTTGAGTAATGCTCCAGTGGCCAGTGTTGTCCAGCACACGCACCGAGAGCAAGTGCTCTCCCGGACCTGCTGGTGACACGTCAATGTTTGCGGTTTGCACCACTTGGGTGCCCGGGGTGTCAATGGTCAATGGGAAGCCGTTGCCGGGGCCCGGATCGTTGTCGTCAAAGAAGTACTCTGCAGCTACGATGGGTGCTAGGGGATCTGGCGTCGGTGTTTCTTCGGTAGGGCTGAGGTACACCGGCAACGAACGGGTGATGCCCCAAGCGCCGTTGGAATCACGCGTGCGTACACTCAAGATGTGGTAGCCAGCGTCGAGTCCTGAGGTAGGAACGTTGGCCAACGCACCGGTGGGTGAGTTCACTGGCAAGGCCAAAGGCAAACCGTTGCCTGGTCCTGGGTCGGGGCTGTCAAAGAAGTACTCGGCTTCCACCACCAAGGTGGGTGGTGCAGAAACCGTCAGGTCTTGCACTGTAGCCAAGGCATCGGTGGAGCAAATGCCATCACTGACGGTCACCGAATAGATGCCCGCTGGCAATGCAGCAATGGCCGGTGTGGTTTCTCCAGTGCTCCAATCATAGGTGTACGCCGTGGTACTGCCGCCTGTGGCAATCGCCAAAACGCTGCCCGTGGCTTCGCCATTGGTGGCGTCGTAAACCGTCAGGTCAATGGCAGGAACAGGGTGCACAACCACGCTGACCACTTCGGTGGACACGGTGTTGCCGCTGGCCAACGTGAGGGCGCATTGGTATTCTCCTGAGGCGGTGGGAGAAATGGACGCCGTCTCCTCGCCTGTATTCCACAAGTAGCCCACAGCAGAAGGCGCAGTCAGCGTCAATCCGGCATCCGCACAGAAGGTGAGCGGACCTGAGGCTGTGATGGTCAATTCAGGAGCCCCCACATTCACCACTTGGGTAGCGCCTGAGGTGCAAAGCGCATCGCCGTTGGACACGGTCAAGGTCACCGCGTATGATCCGGATTCGGTGAAGGTGTAGTTGGCCGAGGTGCCCGTGGCATCGGTGATGCCGTCTGCGTTGAAGTCCCAAGCGTATGTGGCGGTGGGCAGTACGTTGGCACTGGTGCTCACAAAACTGCTCGCCGACCCGGGAGCGCTGAGGGTGGCCAAGAAGTCCACCTGCGGTACAGGGCATGCTTCGGGTGCTACGTCAAAGAGTGTTGCACGTGTGATGGACCAGTGGCCTGTCACATCCAGGGTGCGCACCGAAAGGCGGTAAGTGCCGGGGTCCAATCCCGAAACGTCTACGGTAGAAACGGTCGAGAGGTCTGTGCTGGTGGGCACCGAGAGTGGTTGTCCGTTGCCCGGCCCGGGATCGGTGTCGCCGATGAAGTACTCCGCAGCCACGATGGGTGCGATGTAATCTGGCAGTGGGTCTGGCCCTTCATTGGAGATAAAGAAGTTGGCCGTACGGGTGATGCCCCATGCGCCAAATTCGTCGCGGATACGCACCGACAGCGAGTGCGTGCCGGTTTCCAAGTCACTCACATCAACGGTTGCCGAGAGGCTCAGGCTCGTGTCTCCAGCCGGCACCGCAACGGGCACGCCATTGCCAGGACCTGGGTCCGCATCGATGAAATACTCAGCTTGGACCAAATTGGCAGCAGGGGGAGCTGAGGGGTCGTCGTTCCCGTCGTTCACATAAACGGGAATGCTCCGGGTGATGCCCCATTGGCCGTCAGCGTCTTGGGAGCGAACGCTGAGAATGTGGTAGCCCGCGTCGAGTCCGGTGGTGGGAACATTGGCGTAACCAGCAATGGGCGACCCCTCTGGCACGTCCAAGGGCAGGCCGTTGCCCGGACCTGGATCTTCGTTGAAGAAGTATTCGGTGCGGAAAATGCCAGAAGCCGGTGAGGGTTGATCGCCAATCACAGCCACAGCCGTCGCAGAACAGAACGCATCACTCACGGTCACTGAGTAACTGCCAGCGCTTTGTTCAGCCAGGATGAGTGTAGTGTCGGTGGTGGACCAGAGGTATTCCCAACCGTAACCCGGTACTTGGGCATACACGCTTCCGTTGGCGTTGCCTCCTGTGGCGTCGATCACATCTAAGGTGATGGCAGGGGAGGTGTACACCGTAATGTTCAAAGGGGTAGATGCGGCAGGGTTGCCGTTGGCGTCGGTGTAGGTTACAGCATAGCTGCCACCTGTTTGCACGGTAATGCTTGGGGTGGTTTCCAGGGTGTTCCACAGGTAATTGGAACCTGCAGGTGCGGTGAGCACCACTTGTTCGTCCGAGCAGAACGCAAGCGGGCCGTCGGCGGTAATGTTGGTGGAGAGGTAGGGGCCTACTTCTACGTATTGCACCACCTGTTCGGTGCAACCTTCGGGGTTGACTACAGACAAGGTCACCGGGTAGCTCCCGGCAGAAGCAAAGGTGTTTGCAACGCTTGCTCCGCTGGCATCGGTTGTGCCGTCGTTGTCAAAATCCCACGCGTACGTTGCGGTAGGGTCCACGTTGGATGAAGTGGAGGTCAAGGTGATGGACGTACCTGCGTCGCCGGTGCTTGCAGTGAAGCTCGGCACCGGAACCTGGCAGGTCGGCGTGGTGATTTCAATTTCTTTGGTGCGGGTGATGGACCAGAAGCCGGCCACGTCCTTGACACGCACCGAAAGCAGGTGGAAGCCTTCTGCAAGCCCTGAGGTGGATACCGAAGCGTCTACGCTTGGGTTGGTGCCCGGCGTCCAAGGGAGCGCAGTACCGTTGCCAATGCCGGGGTCGGCATCCCAGAAGTATTCGGCCTTCACGATGGGGATGTCCACATCTGGCAGGTTGTCTGGGAAGACAAATTCAACCGAGAACAGCGCAGTACCGGTGATGCCCCAGCTGCCATCGGCATGGCGCGCACGTAAAGAGAATGTGTGCGCACCAGGGCTCAAGCCGGTAACATCCACGTTGGCCATTTCTGCAACGGCGGCGCCTGGGGTGGTGATCGGAATGGCCGTAGCGTTTCCAGGGCCGGGATCGTTCTCGTCAAAGAAGTACTCCAGCGCAACAATTTCGTTGGGGTCCGCGGGTGGTGGTGGGGTGGGAGTGTCGTTCACGTAGAACGGTTGGGTACGAGTGATCGACCATTCACCGGTAGCCTCCTGAATACGCACTGAGAGCAGGTGTTGCCCAGGATCCAACCCTGCGGTGGGGATGGAAGCAAATGAGGAGATGCCTCCCGTTTCGGGCACAGGAAAATCAAACCCGTTTCCAGGGCCGGGATCATTCTCGTCAAAGAAGTATTCTGCGGCTAAGAAACCGCCAGTGTTGCTTTCGTTTGCAATGTTGGCGTCCGCAGAAGCGCTGCAGGTGCCATCGGTGACCGTGACCGTATAGATGCCGGCCACCAAACCTGCCACGGTGTTAGCGGTGCTTGAGGTGGACCAGAGGATGTCCCAATCGCTGGCCTGCACATTGGCAATTTGCACCTGTGCCGAACCGTTGGCATTGCCGTTGGTGGCGTTTGCGGTGAGCACCGCAATTTCTGGTGAAGGCCATACCACTACTTCCAGCGGCGTTGTGCTTACGGTTTGCCCGCCTGCAGTGGAGTAGACGCAGCTGTACCAACCGGGGGTGGAAACGGTGATGGAAGCAGACGTTTCTCCCGTGCTCCACGTATAGTCCGAGCCTGCGGGAGCGGTCAAGGTCACCTGCTCTCCGTCGCAGAACGACAGCGGTCCGTCGGCGGCCACAACCAGCGCGTCGTCTGGTCCCACGCAAATGGTCTGGATGGCACTGCTGGCGTACACTTCTTCGTAGAGTTGGGAGACCTGGGTTGCACTCAGAACGCTGCCAAACAGCAGGAATTCATCCACCTGTCCTTGCGTAGGGTTGAGATCGTCAAGTCCTCCGATGACCAAGCTGTCCATGGCCAATGGATCCTCTGAAGGCAAGATGTTTGAGTCGGCCAAGACGGCATCGACGTATACGCGCAGTTCACCGCCCATGTTGGCGGTCACCACCAAGTGGTGCCAATTGCCGTCCTCCACATTGTTGCATTCGCCACAAAAAATCGGAGAGACCTGGTATCCGTTGACCGAAATCACGTTGTCTCCCACAGCGGCTTGCACGTTGCCAGCATTGTCTAGCAGGCGAAAGGCATGGTCCAGTTGGCTTCCCTTGAACCACAGGCTTACCGAAAAGGCGTCGAAGTTTTGCCCCAAACCGCCCGCTTGCAAGCGCCCATCTCCCAACTCAAATCCCGATTCCGGAACGCCCAAGTGGCCCGGTGTGGGCAAGGCAGTGTCGGTAGGGCTCAGTGTGGGGCCAGTGCCCGCAGTGGGCGCTAAGCTTGCGCCGCTGAACGTGTAGCCCAAGGTGGCTGAGCTGGCCAGAGTGGGCAACGGGTTTTCTACCCAGAGTTGTACAGGGTAACACCCTGGATCGGCAAAGGTGACCGAGGGGGAAGCACCGGTGAGGTCCACCACCCCGTCGAGGTTGGTGTCCCAGAAGTAGGAGGCTCCGGGTTGGGCACCTACTGTGGTGCTGGTCAGCGAGATGGGTGCGCCAGCTTGTGGATCTGGGTCAAACGTAAATGCTGCAAAAGGCGCTGTGCCCGCATCGTTGAGCACCTCAAAAGCGCCAAAGGAAGCAATGCCCCATGTACCGCCGTTGTCTTGAAGGCGCACACCGAGCAGGTGTTCACCAAGGTCCAAGCCATCGGTGGGGACCGAAAAGGCGGTGGCGGTGGTGAATCCCGCAGGGACATAGAACGGCGTTCCCTGCCCAACCCCCGGATCGGCATCGATGAAGTACTCGGCCTGGGTGAGTGGGAGGGTGAGTGGAAGCGGGGGAGTCACGACTTCGTTCGGATTGACATAGAAAGGTGTCGCTCCGGTGATTCCCCATGCGCCGTTGCTGTCCTTGAAGCGGATGCTGAAGGTGTGGTAGCCAGCTTCCAAACCGCTCGCGCCAATAAACTCATCCAACGATACCGGGCTTCCCGGGGTGATGCTGATGGCCGTACCGTTGCCGGGTCCGGGGTCAGCGTCCAGGAAGTATTCGGCTTGCACCAAGGTTTGGGCCACAGCAAATACTGGGGCCAATGCCAAGGCCAATACCAATACACGTATCAAAGAGGTCGTTCGACGCATGCGATTCGAGGTGTGCAGCAGGTCAAATAGGGGTTAGTCGCGGCTCTCGGCCTCGATTTGAATTTGCAGGGTGCCGCCAACAGGTACAGACGACACAGGAATGTCCAACAAGGTCACACCAGGAATCTTGGCGTAAATCGGCAGTTGGTTCACAGGGGCATTGCCGCCGGTGAGGCCAATGTCTGTGCCGTTGGTGCCGGTGCCTGCTGCAGGTGAGGTGGCTTCCAAGCCGTAGTCGTAGGTATAGCTGTGAGCACCGCCCAAGGCAGGGTAGTTGATGAATTCGGGGTCGGCGGCCTCAATGTTGCCGCTGCCCAAGTTGTTGCCGTAGGGAATGGTGTTGTTGTTACAGAGGTAAGTGAGGTTGTTGTTGAAGGTTGACAAGCTCAAGCCTGTGGGCTCGCTTTTATAGAAGATATTATTCTCCAACACGATTTCGCTCAGACCTGCGAAGTTGTCCGTCGTTCGGTTCAAGAAGAGATTGTTGCGCAACACCAAGTTGCCGTCATAATCATACGAAGTGGAGCTGTACGATAAACTCCTTAGGATACAGTTATCGAAGACACAGTTGGTAATCAAACCATTACTCAGGGTTCCTACATTACCTGCTTGGTTAGCGTACAAGCTT